>CAVXHW010000011.1:0-32210 GCA_963761585.1 uncultured Verrucomicrobiae bacterium | reverse complement strand
GCCGACTGGAATTTCGGAGAAGAATTTGCGCGCGGTATCTTCCGGGCAAACGAATGCAGCCGTGCGACGCCGGATAGTTCGGCACATAACCAGCATGCATTCCAAAATCGAGACAGCTCAGCCGCATGAAATATGGCATCTCGACGTGGTAAATGGTGGAACGATGGCTGCGTTCCTTGTTGGTTATCACGAACTCGCCCCGTTTGGTGGAATAGCCCGAACGACCGGTGGAGCATCGCGAGTGATATATCGGTTTGCCGTCCCTGAAGAGAGCAACGCTTTGCATCCCCAGAGAAATCTCGACCCGCAACTTTTCCGGCGCGGGGCCGCCGCCGAGAAGAATTTGCGCGGAACGCCAGTGGCCGGTTTCCGCGGCAATATCCAATGCCGACATTTTGTTCCGGGTCGTCAGGCGCGTCCGGTTTGCTCCGCCGTCGATCAAAGCCTGCGAATAATCGACCTGGCCCAGACCCGAGGCGAGCATCAGCACCGTGACGTTGTGATCATCTTCGACGTAGCTGCGCAATCCTTTTGGGAGCAACGCCAAAAAATCTTTATCGGAACGGGAGGGCAGCACCGTGTTGGGATCTGCTCCGCAATTCAACAGTGTGCTGAACAAAGACCCGTTGTTGCTCGCGATCGCATATGCAAGAAATGGCACATTCTTGCCTTCGGGCGTCGGTGGCGCCGATTGTTTGCTCAGCAGCAACCGGATTTCATCATTCTTGCCCGCTTGCAGCGCTCTGGACAAAGCGCGCCGCGTGCTGGTCGTCCATTCATGCACCGTCGGCAAACGCTGCTCCACGGTTTTAATGATCTCCGGGTGCCCGCCATCGAGCGCAACGCTCAGAAGGTCTTGTCCGTCTGCACGCGGTTTTTCCGGCTGAAGATTGGTTGAGCGCGCCAGGAGTAAGCCGAACATGTCGAAATCTCCGTGCATCGCTGCCGCCTTGAGTGGCGTAAATCCATTCTTGTCGGCGAGATCAACAACGGCTCCGGCATCGAGGAGCCGTCGCGCCGTTTTCCAGTCCTGCTGCGACGTCGCGATCAACAACGGCGTGCGACCTTGCGCGTCGCGCCCGTTTGGATCGACGTGTTCCATCAGAGCCAAATCGATGAGGGGTTCGCGCTGAATCGTGACGGCTCGCACCAGTTCGTCCGGGGAAATGGTAATGCGCGAAGGAGGTTCGGGCCCGATGGCGATTACCCACAAACCAATCAAGATCAGGGCTGCAACGCCCGCTCGTAAGATAAATCGCCGGTGAAAGGTGCGCATATTGATGGCTGGGCCGCCAATCATACGGTTCTCGTCAAGGAATCTGGCACGGGTACCGCGGAACTGCGAATCCGGCTTTGAATCAGGCGGCCAGCCGACCGTTTTGCCGGGGCGAACCGCAATTGGACGCAGCGGGTTGAACGTTGCATGTTGGCTACTGTCAAAATTCCAACTTATGCGTTTGTCCATTTTCGCACTTTGTCTCGCGTTCAGTACTTCGTTTGCGGCTCAACCGGAGGTCGTGTCGAATGATGCCGGTCCACTCAATCCAGCCGCGGCTGAAGCAGGCAAGGACGTCGTTCATCAATTAAACAATGCTTTTGCGAAAGTGTTCGAAACCGTCGCACCGGGTGTTGTCATCATTGAGACGTCCAAGAAAAGTGAAGTCAGCGAGACTTCGCCACTCGACGATCTGTTTTTTCAAGGGCCGCCGGACGAAAACCGGTCACGCCGAAATCCCGGGACGCCGCGAGCGGTTCAAAGTGAAGGCTCCGGCTTCATTGTGCGGCCCGATGGCTACATCCTCACGAATGTTCACGTCATCGAAGACGCGGACAAAATCGACGTGAAATTACAAGACGGCCGCGAATTTCCGGGCCGAGTGGTCGGCGCCGACGAAAGGACGGACATTGCGGTCGTCAAAATCGAGGGAAAAGATTTGCCTGTCGTCCAGCTCGGTGACAGCGATTCAGTGCGCGTCGGACAATTCGCGTTCGCGATCGGCGCGCCGTTCAAGCTCGATTACACGTTTACTTATGGCGTAATCAGCGGCAAAGGCCGGAGCAAATTGCTGCAGTCGGGCGGCTACTCCATCGCAGATTATTTGCAGACCGACGCGTCGATTAATCCCGGAAATAGCGGCGGACCGCTGTGCGATATCGACGGAAAAGTGATCGGCATGAACACGCTGATCAATGGAATGAACCGCGGGCTGGGCTTTGCGATTCCCATCAACATGGCCAAGGACATTGGCGGCGAACTCATCGCCGGCCACAAAATCGTACGACCATGGCTGGGCATTCGGATCGAAACGCTGGGCGATGATCCGTCGATTCGCGATTTGTTTAAAGGCGCGGACAAAGGTGTGGTGGTTCGCACCATCGAAGCGGACGCTCCGGCCTCGAAGAGCAACCTGCGTCCATTCGACGTGATCACGCATGTCGATGGGAGTGCGATCACGTCCGATTCACAGTTGCAGCATGAAATTCTGAAAAAGAAAGTCGGGGAGAATGTCGAGCTGACGGTTTGGCGCAAAGGGCAGGCGATGAAGGTGTCGGTGAAGACTGGCGAATTGCCAGACGACATCACCCGCGCGTCGAATCAACCGGCCCAACCGAGCGAACCCAAACCGCAGGACCTCGGCAAATTTGGGTTGCAGGTGCAAGAACTGACGAAAGATGTCGCGGAGCGTCTCCATTTGTCATCGCAACAGGGGGTAATCGTCACCGACGTGGAAGAAAACAGCATCGCCGGTGCTCAGGGCATTGAACGCGAAGATGTGATTACCGAGGTGGACGGCAAGCCCGTGACGAACGTGCAATCATTCCGCGATGCGCTGAACAAGGCGGATCCGAAGCGCGGCGTGCTTTTTTATCTTGACCGCAAAGGGCAGCAAAACTTTCGCGGTGTTGAAAGCCGGCGGTTAGAGATTGTAGCCACGGCGCTGTGTCGCCGTGTAATAGGAAAGATTATCGGCGCCTCGACATAGCGAGGCGGCTATAGCGCTGCCGACTTCGCTCTACGTTTTCCGGCTGCCGACGATCACCAGGACGATGCCGCCGACCAAACAAATCCCGCCCAATACTGGGGGAAACGGAATGGTCTTTTGCCTTTCAGCCGTCGCCTGAAGTGGTCCGAGATCCAACACCTTTTCGCGCTTGGTGTACGTGATTCCGCCATACGCCAGAGCGATGATGCCGATCACGATAAGAACGATGCCGATAAATCCGGCCGGCTTCATCGCTTCGACGTTATCTCGACGCTATAACGCCCGGCGCCCTGACAGCAGTTGGATAATCAGCACCACAATCGCGATCACGAGCAGGATGTGAATGAACCCACCCAGCGTGTACGAGCTGACTAATCCAAGCAGCCATAGCACCAGCAGAATAACGAATATTGTCCAAAGCATAGGATTTGTTCCTTTCGGTTAAACATACCTATCTTCGCACGAGCGACTTCCGCTGCGCTTATCCTAAACAGAAATTTTTAAGGTTTCTCCAGCGCTGCGCGCAAGTTCCATTCGTTCGTCTCGAGCAAGCCAAGGGCAGATTCGTAATCGCGTTGGGTCACTTCGGCCACGATCCGCACGGCGCGGTCGCGCAACTTCGTGCTCGTGGTGCGCAGATCGATCATGAGATTACCGCGCACTTTCCCAAGTCCGATCATCGCGCCCGTGCTGATAATGTTGAGCGCGACCTTTGTGGCGGTCCCGGCTTTCAATCTCGTGGATCCCGCCAGAATTTCCGGTCCGACAGGAAGCGGGATCAGCAGATCGACATCGCTAAAGCCACGGCCCTGTGGGCCGTCGCCGGGACCGGCCACAGGCCGGTGGCTACAATGCGGATTGCAGGTAAGCAGAATTGTTTCTGCGCCTAACGACTTGGCTCGGACGAGTGCGCCGCGCACAAAAGGTGTCCGGCCACTGGCCGTGATTCCAAGCACCACATCACCGGGCTTCACGCCCCGCTCATCCAAAGCGCACGCGCCGGCGCTCTCTTCATCTTCTGCGCCTTCCACGCTCCGATGCAACGCCGTGACTCCGCCCGCGATTACTCCCTGCACCAGATGCGTCGGCGCGCCGAAAGTTGGCGGGATTTCGCTGGCGTCCAGAACGCCGATGCGCCCGCTGCTCCCCGCGCCGACGTAAAATAGCCGACCACCGTTTCGCAGTGATTCCGTCACTATTTTAATTGCGCGGACAAGATCCGCCGAGGCACTCCGCAAAGCTTCCTGAACAAACTTCTCTTCCTCCACAAACAATTGAACCAGCTCGTGAGCGGTCATTTTTTCCAGATTTTGGGACCGTGGATTGCGCTGCTCAGTTAGCGCGGCAGCCAAACCATCAATCTCGCGTTGCGACGGCTGCGGCTGAAAGGTTGCATGATCGTGAGCTTCTGTTGCAAGCCACACAGCACCAAGCTCAGGCGCGCGTTCGGCAGTTGTTACGCGAGCATCGGGAAGATTTTTCTTCAGCCGCCGGCGAAACGCGTGCGTGTAAATTGAATCACGGTAAAAAAGGCCACCTATCAGAACGACCTTTGGCGCGAGCACGTGCAGGCGGTCAGCGACTGCCTCGGTGTATTCACATAGCACCCGCGCGCCTTCTTCGATGATCTCCATCATTCGCCCATCGCCGGCGCCGGCAGCCTCAAATACGACTGGAGCGAGCGTGGCGATCTCCATTTTGTCTGCCGCTTGAACCCAGCGAACTAGTTCATCGAAGTTGTTCAACGAAAGCGCATGAAGGATCTTCGCGGTGAAATCCATTTCGGCGTGCCGCAAATCGTGTTCGCGCAAAATCAGGCGGAGCGCCTGCATGGAAATGGAATAACCGCCGCCGGCGTCGCCCAAAATGTGGCCCCATCCGCCGGCTCGCTCGATCCTGTCGCCGCGGCGGCCGGTTACTGATGATCCGCTTCCGGCGTTGACGACGATGCCATCACAATGATCGAGCGCCGCCGCGAGGCCGGAATCGCGGTCGCTGCCGGTCACGATTTTCGCTTTCGGCCAGATCTCGAGGCAGATTTGCCTCAGGGCCTCACGATCTTCGGCTGTTGCGCAACCGGCAAGGAAAACTCCAGCGCAATCGATTTGCTTCGGCAGTTCGGCAAGAATCGCGCGCAAACGCTCGGGTGCGGTGAGACGAAAATTCGAAGCCTGCAGTTTTCCTTGCTCCAGAATGCGAAATTCCCAGCCGGGATCATCCCGACCTGTAGGGACTACGGTTTCGACCAACGCCCAGGCGGTTTTCGTACCGCCGCCTTCCACTCCGAGGATGCGCTCACCGGGTTTCACGATTGGTTATGCATAACTGTTCTTTGACAAAAGCGAAAGGTGGATCGGCTTGTCCTCAAGACGATGCGAAAAAATTCGCCGAAGGCGCAAATGTCAGGCCCGTGGCATCGGACAACGCGTTCCACCTTTGCCGAGCTTTCGCACGCTCGTATCATGCTCCACATCGATGGACCGAACCGAAGCCGAGAAAAACATCGCGCAATTGCGAGAGGAAATCCGCAAGCACGACCGGCTGTATTACCAGGACGCCGCGCCTGATCATCAGCGATCGCGAGTACGACCGGCTGTACAAACAGCTTGTTGATCTCGAAACGCAGTTTCCTGATCTCCTCACGCCCGATTCGCCAACTCAACGCGTCGGCGGAAAACCGCTCCAGGCGTTTGCGCAAATCCAGCACCGCGCGCCGATGCTTAGCCTCGACAACACCTATTCCGAAGAAGAGGTGGTGAATTTTTACAAACGAATCACGCGCCTTTTGCCGGACGAAAAAATCCCAGTCGTCATTGAGCCCAAAGTGGATGGCGTTGCGGTTTCGGTGATGTACGAAAAAGGCCGGCTGAAGTATGCCGCGACGCGCGGCGACGGTCTTGTCGGCGATGACATCACTCAAAACGTCAAAACGATTCGTTCAGTGCCGCATCAACTGCGTGGCGATGCACCGGACATTTTCGAAGTTCGCGGCGAAGCTTATCTCGACAAGGCCGGCTTCGAGAAATTGAACCGGGAACGCAAAGCCGCGGGTCTTCCGCTCTTTGCGAATCCACGCAATGCTGCTGCCGGTTCTCTAAAGCATCTTGATCCGAAAGCGGTCGCGCTACGTCCGCTCGGAATCGTTTTTTACGGAACCGGCGCAGTTGAAGGCACGGACATCGATCTTCACTCGAAGATTTTTCGACTGTTCAAGAAACTCGGTCTGCCAACCCACGAGAAATGGTGGCTCGCTGATTCGATTGACGAGATTCTAAAAGCAATCCGCAATCTCGATGACATCCGACGCAATTTTCCCTATCAAACCGACGGCGCAGTAATCAAAGTGGACGCGCTCGCGCAGCGGGAGCAGCTCGGGTTCACCGCGAAATCGCCGCGGTGGGCGATCGCTTACAAATATGCGGCCGAACGTGTCGAGACCCGCTTGCAAGACATCATCATTCAGGTCGGGACGCACCGGAATCCTCACGCCTGTAGCGGTGCTGGAGCCTGTGCTGGTGAGCGGGAGCACCGTCGCTCGCGCCACCTTGCACAACGAAGACGAAATTAAACGCAAAGACATTCGCATCGGCGACTTCGTCGTGATCGAAAAGGCGGGCGAAGTCATTCCCGCCGTCGTCGAAGTTGTGAAATCGAAGCGGCCACGAGACACGAAGCCGTTCGATTTCGCAAAACACATTCACGGAAAATGTCCTGTATGCGGCTGTCCCATCCGGCGCGACCCTGAATTTGTCGCGTGGCGCTGCGAAAATCTCTATTGCCCGGCGCAGACTACGCGGCGCGTGGAATTCTTCGCCGCGCGCGGCGCGCTCGATATCGAAAGCATCGGCGGAATTGTCGCGGACAAACTTGTTGAGCGCGGCCTTGTGCGCGAACCGCTGGATCTTTTCGACTTAAAGGTCGAGCAACTCGCGAAACTGAATCTCGGCACAGAGGAATCCCCGCGCGTTTTCGGTGAGAAAAACGCGACCAAGGCGATCAACACGATCGAGCGCGCACGAACGTTGCCGCTATCGCGCTGGCTTTTCGCCCTGGCGATTCCGGAAGTCGGCAAGACCACAGCAACCCAACTCGCCCGCTTCCATGACACGATCCAGGACGTTTCTAATTCGCAATTGCTCCGCGACGTCGTGGACTATCACGAAAAACGCGGCGACAAGAAATCGGCCAAAGAAATTGCCGAACGATTAATCAAATCGGGATTTGCGAAACCATCGAAGAGCAAGGCAGCCAAGGATGGTATCGTAACCGAAGTCGGTACCGTCGTTGCGCAGAGTGTCCTCAATTTCTTCGCGTCGCCGACTGGCAAAAAAATTCTACGGCGATTAAAAGAACTCGGCATTGAGCCGAAGAGCGAAAAAGTCTCGGCGAAAAAAGCAGCCGAACTGCCGCTGGCGGGAAAAACCTTTGTCCTGACCGGCACGCTGCCCTCAATGACGCGTGAAGAAGCCACGGAAAAAATCGAAGCGCTCGGCGGTCACGTCACCGGCAGTGTAAGCAAAAAAACCGATTACCTCCTCGCCGGCGCCGAACCCGGCAGCAAATTCGACAAAGCAAAAGAGCTCGGCGTAAAAATCATCGACGAAGCCGAGCTTCGGAAAATGCTGTAGCCGCGTCGCTGTGCGACGCGAGCTGCAGGCCGCGCGCTATCTACGGTGAAGGCGTCGCGTCGTCGTCGAGCGACATGGGGATTACGCCTGGGATTGTGCCGGGCGAAGCGAGCAACATACCGGTCTTGGCGGCTGGATGCATCGTCGCTTGTACTTGGAAAGTCATTTTTTGATCTCCGCGCATCACGGTGATCGGGACGGTGTCTCCAGCAGTGATGTAGAACGAGGCGTCAAATACATCCTCGGGATCGCTTATCTTTTTCTTTCCTACTTGTAGTAGCACGTCGCCGTCTTTAAGCCCCGAGCGTGCGGCCGGCGCGTCCTCCGCCACCTGTGTTACCATCGCTCGCGAGCCCTCGACTTCATGCGATGCGGGCGAAACATTGTTTACCCCGATCCAGCCGTGTCGCGCCTCGCCGAAGCGAACAAAGTCGCTGCGAATTTTCTCCGCAGCCTCGATCGGCACAGCGTAACAGGCAGCATTATTTTCGAGACCGCTAACGACGATCCCAACCACTTCGCCTTTCATGTTCAACAGCGGAGCGCCAGCCTCGCCGCGCTGGGTCGGAGCGTTCACGCGCAAATGGATGGTGGAAAAATAGCGACCGAGGCATTTCCGGTCGAACCCAGCCATCCAGCCGAAGTTCGGTGTCTTCGGTAGATCCAGAGGGTAACCGATCGACATGACAGGGGCCGCCATTTCAAGTTCCTCGGATTTACCAATTGGCAGCGCCGGCGTGGTCTCGTCCACCTTCAGGATGGCTGTTCCGCTGCGGATGTCGGCCACGAGCTGGCGCGCCGGGCATTTCTTACCGCCGAATTCGACTGTGAAATTGCCGGCTTCGCCTCCGACGGTGTACGCAGTGTAAAGTGTCCCTGTCGGGTCGACGAAAAATCCGGTGCCGCAAATCTCGCTGTGCTTATCGACGCCGTGAATCTTAACCACCGCTTTGGCGGCCCGCTCGAAAAGCTCCCGGACCTGGTGGCTGATCGTCGCTGAGGCGGATTGGTCCTGGGCGAAAAGCAAACTCGCGCCTGAACAAAAAACCAGCGCGAATGCGATGACCGCGCGGCGCTTAGAACCTGAAAGTGGGCTCATAACTCACGGGGACGCTATCGAGCACGTACCGTGGCGGGGCGGCTCGGTGAGTTTGGGCGCTTTCACGAAAACTGCGAAGCGGCTGCGTCCTAAAAATCTGCGTGGAGACCGGTGATGAAAGATTCCATTCTTGGTCGGCATTCACCGGCACCGATAAAGTGAGCGGACTCTGACTAGCGACGCGAGTCGTCTCGGGTTGCTGATAAACCTTTAATGAGAAGATAGCTGCGCAAACGAGCATTGCGGCAACCGCAGTGGGATACGAAGCCAGCGAACGCATATCCAGCCGCAACATGAAATTGTGTGCGCGTTCCAGGCAGATGCGCCAAAGCGGCTGGCGTAGCAATTCGTCGCGTTGCCGGCGATGGAATTCGTGGAGGAAGTTTTCGAAATAACCGGGTGGCGGTTGCTCGTATCGCTTCAGCCGAAGCAGCCTCGCGATTTCGTTATCGTTAAACTCGTCCATTTTTTTCAGCCGTTACGAGACAGGATTTTTCCGAAATTCGTCCAGGTAATTTTGCAACTGCCGGTTCGCGTAAAAGAGCCTGGAACGTACCGTTCCTTCGGAGACACGCAAGATTTTACTGATTTCGGCGTGAGGCATTCCCTGAACATGGAACATGGTGACAACTGCTCTGTGATCTTCAGACAACTTCATCATGGCCTCGTTCAATCTTCGCTGCAGCTCCGAGAGGTCCGCTTCCCGCACGGGACTGCTCGTGGCCGTGGCTTCCATGAATTCCTTGTCGTTTTGGATGCTCGCGTCGACGTCATCCAGGCTCAGTTGAAATCGGCGGCTGCGTTTTTTGAGAAAATTCAGGGTCATGTTCACCGCGATGGAATGAATCCAGGTGTAAAACGAGGATTTGCCGCGGAATCCGCGAATCGCTTTGTAGGCTTTAGCGAAAATGTCCTGTAAAAGGTCGTTCGTGTCCTCGTGGTTGGACGTCATGTTGTAGACCAGTCCGTAAAGACGCGGTGTATACTTGACCACGAGATCGTCGAACGCACTGGCCTCTCCCGCCTGGGTGCGCTTTACCAACTCCTGGTCTGGGTCGCTTCTTGGCTGGTCCATCGCCTGGCGCTTAGACTTAACACGCGCCTGAAGACCCGACGATAACAAATCGGAAATTCGGCGAGCAGGTAAAGCGAGTGCGTAGTCCATTTTTATGTCGAGCGATCGATCAGCGCCGGTCGCGGATCGACATCAACCAGAGCAAATTGCCCAGTGCGGCGACGAATGCCGCGATGTAAGTAAGCGCGGCGGCGTTCAGCACCTTGTTTACACCGACCGCTTCTTCGCCCGGCTGTATGATCCCCATTTCCCGCAGGATGATTTTTGCGCGTCGCGAGGCATCGAACTCCACTGGCAACGTAATCAATTGGAACACCAGCAGAATCAAATAGCACCAGATGCCGAGCGTGATCAGACCGGTGATCCGAAAGAACAAGCCACCGATAATAATGAAAGGCAGCATCTGTGACGCGATCATTGTCACCGGCACAATTGCCATACGCCACTTCAGTGGCGCGTACGCGCGGGCGTGCTGAATCGCGTGCCCGCACTCGTGCGCGGAGATGCCCAATGCTGCCACCGAAGGCGTGCTATAAACGTTGCTCGACAGGTGCAGCTGCTTCTTGGTTGGGTCGTAATGGTCGCCGAGAAAATCGTTTGTCTCCATAACCTCGACGTCCTGAATCTGCGCTGCCTGGAGGATTTCGCGTGCGCATTCGGCGCCGGTGATATTCCCGTTCGCACGCACTTTGCTCCAATGGCTGAACGCGCTGCTCACTCGAATCTGCGCCCAAATTCCAATAATCAACGGGACGCCAATGTACAGCAGCCAGTTAGGACCCAAACCAAAGCCTAATGGGCTGCCGATAAACAGCAGGCAGCTGGATCCCAAAAGAAAACCCAATAAAGGATACATGTGGGTATTAATTTACCGTCGCGAGGCGACTTGTCACTTCGCGGGGCAGGAGATTTAGACTCTTAACGGCATTGCGCGTTCATTTGGAAGGTGGATCGGCTTCTCCGAAGACGATGTGATCGCTGGGCGAGGCAACTCCATGGCAACGCGTTGAGGACAACGCGTTCCAACTTAGATCTCTAACTGCTTCGGAAAACGCGACAAAATTCGGCAACCTGTTTTCGTCACAACCACCACGTCCTCCAGACGCGTGCCGCCCACGCCGGGATAGTACAGACCCGGTTCGACCGTGAGCACCTGCCGATCCTTCAGGACAACTTTTTGCAGGCGCGGATGCTCATGGATTTCCAAGCCGAGGCCGTGGCCGGTTCCGTGGAAAAATCCGACGCGTCGGCCGTTGCGCACTCCGGTCGTGAAACCGCGACTGGCGAATAATTCCTGAATGGCTTTGTGAATCGTCATGCCGTCAACGCCGGCCTTAATTCTTTTTAGTGCGAGGGCTTGCCCTGCTTTCACCGTCTCCCAAAGTTTCCGCTGCGCTTCGCTCGCGCGTCCCCGCAAGCACGGTGCGGGTCATATCGCCGAAGTATCCGGTCTTCGCGTCGCGCGGGAACACGTCCAAGATGATTAGCGAATCCGCGTACAGAGGACCATGGCCGCGCTCGTGTGGGTCGCAAGCCTGATCGCCTCCGGCCACAATTGTGCCGCTCGGGACGCCGCCTGCGCGCAAAACTGCGGAATCAATTTCAGCGCGCAACAATTCCGAAGTCAGCGTTTTACCATTCCAGCGCAGTCGTTTTCCCGAACCTGGTTTTGACGCTTTCAACACTTCAATAGCGCGCTTGAGTCCAGCTTCTGTGATCCGCAAGGCGCGTCCCATCATTTCAATCTCTTTGTCGGATTTGGCTTCGCGCTCCGGCCAGAAAAATCCGTCAGCCGCACGAACGCGGATTTTGTTTGCCGCCAGTTCCTCCGCGTAACCGAGCGGAAAATTTGCGGGCACAGTGGCCGATCGCACGCCGCGTTTTTTCAGAAAATGCGCCAACACTTTTTCGTAGGACGGTGCCTTTTTCGATTTCCCCTGCAACTCGCGCTCGACCTCGCTGAACATTACAAATTCATCCGCGTCAGCTTGTTTGCGGCCGCGATCGATTTCCAGATCGCTCAAGACCAGAGTTCGTTTGCCGTTGCGCTGAAGGAAGATAAATGGATCGGGCGCCCAAAACTTCGTCGCGTAAAGCATGTCGGGATCTTGCTCGCTCGCGGCGACGATGAGGCGTGCCGGTTTAGTTTTTGTTTTGCTCATTAGGCCTCTATTCTTTTCCGATGATGTGGTCGGAGCAACTTCTCATTAACACCCTGCTTTTACCTGGCTGCCCAGCGCGGAGTTAGATGCGGAACTGCTTCAGCAGTTTTTGGGAATCAAGGTAAACCGCTGAAGCGGTTTGGCTGTCACGATGCGGGAATGCACCGCGCTGAAGCGCGGTGTTAACTAAAAACTCCCAATCAGGTTCTGCGCACTTCCAGTTGTTTCCGCAAGATGAAGTGGAGCACGAAAAGCAGCACGAGCGTGGACACGATCAGCACTACCGTGTCGAAAGTGAACACGCCGAACGCAATTCCGAAATAGTGTTTCTCGACACCGAAGAACACGTTTGGTTTATTGCCGCGGCGGTAGTCGGTCTGCTCCATCTCGGCTCTTGAGATCAGGTCCGACACTTTCTGGTTCACGTAGAGTTGGTCCGCTGTGACTGGCCCCTTCGCGTCCTTAAACAACGAGCGATCGAATCTTTTCTTCCCGGCAATGACCGGATCGGCCAACTTTAGATATCGGTCGACGTCCCGCGCGGACGGTCCTTCCAACCCCGAGAGCAGCGCTAATACATCTTTTAAATCATTAAGATGCGCTCTTTGCTGAGGCGTTTCAGCTTTCGGTGCGAGCTTTTGAATTTCGTCGTGAACGCGATCCTGGCGCTTCGTAAGCGGATTAAGCTTGGCCTGGGCAACGACCATTTCTTCGTACGACCAGCGCATGGCGATGAACTGGCAAACAAGTGGCACCTGTAGCTTGCTCTCCGTTTTTCTCGTCTTTTCCGAGTTCGGATGTTCGGAAAACCAGTGCGAAAAGGAATAAACAAGGCCGAGGTTCCGGTTCATGTCCTCGTATTTGATGAGCGCGCCGCCCATAATGATCTGCGGAATCAAAACCAGCGGGACGATATTGGACGCTGTTTTCGGGTCCGCCACGAGAGACGAGATAACGAGACCCAGCGCTACGCCGCTCATCGCCGTCAGGAACATTATCGCCGAGTCGAGCCAGAACATGCCCCGGATTTGCAGGACTAAATTGCCGATCAGCACGAAAAGAACGCATTGAATGAGCGCGAAAAACCCCAGCGTGATGGTCTTGGAGATTACGTAGTAGGACAGGCGCACCTTGATGTTGCGCTCGCGTTGCAGCACCGGCCGATCCCGGATGATGTCGTCGGCGCTGTTTGTCAGCCCGAGAAACATTGCGACGATCAGACCGAGAAATAAAAACGTCGGGATATGATAAGCCGAATCAAAATCGTATGTACCGGTCTCCGAGTACCGCAGGATCGTTCCAATCAGCAGCGCCAGCACTGGCGAGACACCTATGGTGATCACGAGATTTGCCCGGTTGCGTAGTTTGCTCGTGAAAGCACGCTGCAGCACCGTGCGAAATTGCGTCCACTGATCGCGCCAACGCACCGGCAACCGCTTCCGTTGCACCGGTGCGACCGGCAACGGGTCGGCCTCCTCCTGTTGCAGCGAGACTTGCTTGACGTCCTGGATTAATCGGAACGCTTCATATTTGTCGCGCCAAAAATCCGGTGAGTAACGGCGCGACGGGACGAGCTGGCCACGGCTGTTTTCCTCGTAGATGACGTCACCGCTCAAATCGCGCAGCGGTGTCTCGAGCACATCGAAGATGAATTCCGGCCGGGTAGTTCCACACGATGGACATGCGCCCAGTTCAGCACCGAATTGGTGCTGATGTTCCGCCTCGGCGAAATACCGCAGGGCGTCGGAAGGCGCGCCGAAAAACACGAGCCGCCCACCCTTGTCGAGCAAGATCACCTTCTGAAACATCTGGAAGATCTTCGAACTCGGTTGGTGAATGGTAACGATGACGATTTTGTTGTGCGCCATGCTCCGAATGATTTCGATTACGTGCTCGGAATCTTTCGACGAGAGACCGGAAGTTGGTTCGTCAAACAGATAAACGTCCGACATTCCGATCATATCGAGCCCGATGTTGAGCCGTTTTCGCTCGCCACCGCTTAATGTTTTCTTCTCGGGAATGCCGACGACCGCGTCGCGACGTTCGCTTAAACCGAGCTCGATCAGCTTTGCGTCCAGCCGCCGGATGCGATCGCGCGTCGAGAGATGCGGTGCACGGATCGCCGCCGCGAACTGCAAATTCTCACGAATGGTGAGGTGCTCGTCGAAAGCGTCCTGTTGCGGCATGTAGCTGACGTACTGCTTCAGAACGTCGAGGTTTCGGTAAAGGGATTGTCCGTTGAGCAAGACTTCGCCGCTCGTCGGCTGGAGCTGTCCGGCAAGCACTCCCATCAGCGTGCTTTTGCCCGCACCGCTTGCGCCCATCACGCAAACAAGCTCACCACGCGTGATACAGAAGGAAATTCCATCGAGGCCAATTTCGCCTTTGCCAAAACGGTGTGTGACTTCGTTCAGTTCGAGGCTGCGAATGATGTTTCGCTCCTCCTCGATGATGCGCTCCAAAAAATTGCATCGCAGAACCTGTCCGACATCGATTCGAATAATGTCGCCGTCCTTGAGTTCCGCGGTCGTGCGGACAGGGTCGTCGCCCACCATGATTCGACGGTCCGCTTCAATGACCTCAAGCGTGCCTATTCGCCGATCGTAATCGCAAAATATTTTCAGCAGCACATCTCCGGCCGTACCGGGAGAAAGCAGGATATCGTCGGCTTGCAGGCGGCTAGGATCATTCGACACCAGATATTCCGATTTCGAAGCTTTCAGTTGGAATCGTCCGCCCAACGCGCGTGCGCGCCGACGCAGATCGTTCAAATCCAGCTCGGTGTCGTTATGGAAAATAATTTTGTCTTCCAGCGTCGTGTCGACCTGAGTGCCGGCTTTGAGACGTACTCCCTTGAGTTCCGCATCGATGTCGCGCAATGCCTTGACGCTCACTTTGAGTCCGAAGGTCACTCGCAGCGCGCTTTCACGCGTTCGTGAACGCTCCAACTGAACTTGCTCCGCGTCTTTAGTTACCCGGATAAAGATTTCCGGAAGCGAAACGTTCTTTTTCGCATTGAAATATTGCGCCAGCTCCTGGTAGCTGAGCACCTGGTCGCCGATCAAAATTCGCTGGCCGGGGTAAATTCGACAGAACCCGCCACGCACTAAAGGTCGCCCGCGCACGGATACGTTCTGGCCGCTGTAATTTTTCAACAGAATCAGATCGTGATACCGGAAGGCCATCAGTCGATCTGTTTCGCCGAGATTCTTCAGGATGATGTCTGCCTTGCCGTCCCCCCCGAACGAGAGCGATTCCAGCGGTGACGCGCCATGCTGGTAAATCGACGGGTCAGATTCTTCTGATGCGTTGAGTTGATAAACAATGTCGATCGCCTGCGCAGCCATGCCCATCTGCGACATGAACGAATAGAAAGCGACGACCTGTTCCTGCTTCAAACCTGCTTGCGAGATGAGGTCATACAGTTGAACGCCGAGCATGATCTTGCGCTCGGTACTCAATTGCAGTCCGAGCTTTTGCGCCATCGCTGCGAGGTCCTGCTGCTCGTAAAGCGCCTGGCGGAACAACTGTCGCAGCTCGGAGTAAACGGCTTCCGGATAATCGTAACGCAGAAAGCCGAGGCTCGAGTCGATCTCTTCCTCCATGATGACGCCGTCGGCTTTGGTGAAACTCGCCAGCACCTGAATCAACAACGGCAGGAGGTTCGGACCTTCCGAAACACTGCGCGGCTTGCGCAATGCACGGCGCACGAGCCGGCGGCCAGTTCGTCGCACCCGATACGCCAGCGGGATTACCCGCTGCATCGTGCGGTCGATCTTATCGGCCATTGTTGAAACCAGCTCTGTCATGGTGATTTTCGGATGCGAATGTTACGCGAAAGCGCGAAGACACGCAATGCAATGCGGCTCCGCGAGAGCAGCGCTATCGTCCGTGCTTTGCAGGCTGGAAGCCTGCGCGACCGAACAGGCAAGGATGCCTGTGTTACAACACCTGATCCCACTTGCTCTGGTCTTTGAGCATGATTTCCCGGAGGAGACGAATGGGCGGCATGCCGTGGCTGAGCAATTCGTTGTGGAATTTTTGCAGAGAGAAATCGTTGCCCTGTTGCGCCTTGTAGTCCTCGCGCAATTTCAGGATCTGCAATTTGCCCAAGGCGTAATTCAGATAACCCGGATCGAATGTGGCGCGCATGGCTTCCTGGCGCGCCGGCTTCTGTTCGTAGTAACAGTTGTCCTGAAAAAATTTCGTCGCTTCGTCAATCGACATGTTTTGCGTGTGTACCTTAATAGACACACATAGCCGGCAAAGACGGAGCAGCGCTTCGTCAGCCTGCGCCATGCGATATTTTGCCGCGCGCTTCACATCGTCTTCGCTTGGACTGGAGTTGGACGGGCTGCCGAATCCGTCGTCGATCATCATTTTTTCGCAGTAATGTGCCCAGCCTTCGATGAAGGCGTAGCTACCAAAAATCTTTTCTACTCTGCTGGCGGGGGACGCATTCAGATGAAGGAACTGCACGTAATGTCCCGGATACACCTCATGAATCGATACTATGTCGGAGGTGTAATAATTAAATGCGGTGAGCCATTCCTCCTTTTCTTGCGGCGGCCAATCCTCTTCCGTCGGCGTGACGTAGTAATAAGCCTCGGTGGCACGTTTCTCGAACGGACCGGGAGTGTCCATCGAGGCGAAGGAGGTGGCGCGCAGATATTGCGGGGTTTCTTTTACTTTCGCGCGAACCTCCGACGGAATTCCGACCAACCGACGGGTGACAACATATTTGCGAAGCTTGTCCAACTCCTTGGCAATGTCCGGGATCAATTTGTCCGAAGCTGGATGCTCGCTCTGGATTTGCTTGAAAACCTCGATCGCCGGTTTGTTTGGGTCGATCTTTTTCGCCGCCTCGGCGAATGCTTCCTGCTCGGCTTTTAATTGCGTCATGCCGATCTCAAGAACCTTTTGTGGCGGAAGATTAATCAGTTCTGTCTGCGCCAGGAAGCGGCCGAATTTTTCTTCGCCAAGAGCGAGATCAAGTGTGGCCTTGGGGAGTTTCTCCCGTTCCAGCCACGTTGCGTAATCACTGAGTGCGTTCGCCGCTTTGCGGTTGGCCGTCTGAAATGCAACGCGAAGCTGCTCGTCTTTGAGGCCGCTCACAGCGGCGACCATGTCTTTTTTCAGAAAATCGGCTGAACCTTTGGCGATTTGGATCGCCAGCTCGACAAACGGCTTTGGAAGTTTTTCATCGAGGTTTGTTCGCGCCGCAATGAGTATGTTTGGAATTTGCGATTCTATGGCCACCAGGCTGCGAACGCGGTCCTCAAGCGGCGCAAAATTCCTTTTGATATAGACGTTCACGTCACCCGCGCGCGCATAGACCATGGGGTTTCGTTCGAAGACCGCCATGTCTTGCATTTCAAACAGATCTCGCTTCACCGCTGCCTGTAGAATTCGGAGGTCGATCGATTGCCGCGGACTCAGTTTCGCTGGATCAAACTTGGCCAGCCGATCATCGAATCGCCGGAGGCGGGAAAGTTCGGCGTCGAGCGCGAGGCGACTATAATCGCTGATCTTGCCGTCGTACTCGTGGAAACCGAGAGCGGTTCCCTGGAGCGGGTGAGCGGCCAGATACGTCTTCACGTATTCCTCAGCTACCCCTTCAAATTCGGCGTCCTGCGTTGGCGCGCCCAAAACCGCGCTGGCGACCGAGAGCGTAAGCAGAATTGTGAGTAGCCGAAAAACTTTCCAACAATCTCTCTCATTAACACCGGGCTTCAGCCCGGTGGAACCAGACGACTGTGAATGAAACCGTTTCAACGGTTTGCAGTCCGCAGGAAAGCTTTCTTGGCGTCCTCGTACATTCGGCTGAAGCCGGGTGTTAATGAGACTACAGATGGGGGTCCTCATCCTGCGAGTTGTAACTACAGACAACCCCCTGCGTTGGGCGTTGCCAAAACTTCCTCGTGAGCGATTGTGACGCTCTCGGAGGTTGGGCAAAACATGAGTCGGATCGTGCTAATCATTCCGTTGCTGGCTTGCGTCCTGTTCGGCGCTATTCCCGGCGTTTTCTCGCAGGAAGTGCAGCCGCCCAAGACTGAAGAGGATAACGGCTACTCGCAGATTGCCATTTTCGCAAAAGCCTTGGAGCTCATCCGGCAGGATTACGTCGATGAGAACAAGACGAGCTATCACGATCTCGTCACTGCGGCAATGAAGGGAATGCTTTCGTCGCTGGATCCGCACAGCCAGTTCATGGATCCCAATGATTTTCGAGACATGCAGGACGACACGCGCAGCCGTTTCAACGGTCTCGGCATCGAAGTCTCGATGAAAAATGGCCTGCCTACAGTAGTGACGGCGATGGAGGACACGCCTGCCGCCAAGGCCGGAATTCTTTCCGGCGACCAAATCTTGCGGATCAATGGCATGTCGACGGAGAGAATGGATCTCCAGGACGCGATCAATGTTCTGCGCGGGCCTGCGGGCGCAAAACTCAGTCTGACCCTGTTGCGGCCATCAACGAAGGAAATCAAAGAGTACATGCTCCAGCGTGCAGAAATAAAAATCCAAAGTGTTAAGGGAGAAAGATTGCTGCCGCCGGAGCTGACCGGACCATTCAGGATTGGTTACATCCGGCTGATCCAATTCAACGAGCCGACAGCCGATGAATTATCAAAAGCGATCGATGATTTGCAGAAGCAAGGCATGCAGGCGCTGATACTCGATCTTCGAAATAATCCGGGCGGCCTATTGAACAGCGCTGTGGATGTGTGCAGTCAATTTTTGCCACCCAACACAAAGGTCGTTTCCACGCAGGGGCGGGTTCCTTCTCAACAGCATGATTACTCTACTTCCGCCGTAAGTAAGTCCCGTCCGAATTTTCCGATGGTGTTGCTGATTAACGAAGGCAGCGCGAGCGGCGCGGAGATCGTTGCCGGCGCCCTTAAGGATCTGCGTCGGGCGGTCCTGGTTGGTGAAACGACTTTTGGAAAAGGCTCCGTGCAGAACGTGCTGCAATTGCCGGACGGATCCGCCGTGCGTTTTACCACGGCCAAGTACCACACGCCCAGCCGACAGGTCATTCAAGGTAATGGCGTGACGCCGAATATTCGCGTCGGCATGACCGCTGAACAGGAGCGCGCTCTGTATGCGCTGCGCAACACGGGGAATGTTAAATCAGACGACGAGATCAACATCATCAAGACCAAGGATGCACAGATGTTGCGCGCCATCGATGCACTCAAAGGCGTGATGATCTACGCACTGCAAAGTGCGCCGAAGGCGGAAGCGGTAAAGAAATAACATTCCCGTCATTCCGAGCGAAGTCGAGGAATCCCGCGGAAATGCTACTCGACCTGCAACGGGATGTCTCGATTTCGCTCGACATGACAGTACTGGCCTTAGAGACCTCCTGTGACGAGACGGCAGTAGCGATTTTGCGCGGAGACGGTTCCGGCCACGAATTGCTTGCGAGCGAAGTGGCATCACAGGTCGCTGCCCATGAGAAATACGGCGGGATCGTACCGGAGATCGCGTCGCGCAATCATCTGATCTATGCTCCGCGGCTACTCGATTGCGCTGCGAGTGCAGCGAAAATTCGGCTGGCAGAAATCGACGCGTTCGCTGCCACCAGTGGCCCCGGCCTGGCGAGTTCGTTGATGATCGGCGCGTCAATCGCGAAAGGATTGGCAATCGGCTTCGGCAAAAGGTACCTCGCTATCAATCATCTCGAAGGACATTTGCTCTCGCCGTTTTTTAGCGTCGAAAAAGACGGCACAACATTAAGCCAAATGTGTCGCTCATCGTTAGCGGCGGACACACGATGCTGGTCGTTGTTCGTGGCCTAACGAATTATCAGCTCGTAGGTCACACCGTTGACGATGCTGCGGGCGAAGCATTCGACAAGGTAGCCAAAATGCTCGGACTCGGTTATCCCGGCGGCCCGGAAATTGAAAGGCAGGCGCGCGCCGGCGATCCGAAACGTTTTGATTTTCCCCGCAGCATGCTCGGCTCGGAGAATTTCAGCTTTAGTGGATTAAAAACTGCGGTGCGGTACTTGCTGCCAAAAATTGGGCCAGACGAACAACGGCGTCTGACACAGACGCCCTACAATTTGGATGAGCAAACGCTGCGCGATCTTTGCGCATCTTTTCAGCAGGCGATCATTGACGTGCTCGTGACAAAAACAATCGCAGCGGCGCAAAAGTATCGTGTGGATCTCGTGACTATAAGCGGCGGCGTCAGTTGCAATCAGGAATTGCGCCGTCAAATGCACGATGCGAGCAGCCGCAAAGGAATCGAATTCAAAAGTGCCGAGCCGTGGCTGTGCACCGATAATGCCGCCATGATCGCGTTTGCCGCGTTGTTGCGATTGCGGGCTGGATTTGAATCGCAAGTGACCGAGGAGATTGATCCGAATTTGAAAGTAGCGTAAGCGTCCTCGCTTGCGCCGCCCAGGATTCGCAACCGGGACGGTCGCGCTACTTCAGTACTCACGCTCGAGTAGATGATTCGCTAACGTGTGCAGCGCTTCAGCGTCGCGATCACTGAAAATCGACAAGGCATTGTGCGCTTCGCGCGTGAGCCGTTTAGCTTCGACGCGTGATTTCTGCAAGCCGATGACCGCGGGATACGTTGCTTTTTTTGCCGCCACATCTTTGCCGGCGCTTTTGCCGAGGATTTCCGAGGTCTGCGTTACGTCGAGAATGTCGTCGATGATTTGGA
This sequence comes from uncultured Verrucomicrobiae bacterium, assembly GCA_963761585.1. GTDB lineage: Bacteria > Verrucomicrobiota > Verrucomicrobiia > Chthoniobacterales > UBA10450 > Udaeobacter. Next base: position 11,580 of record CAVXHW010000011.1, on the reverse strand, counting down.
AAGCGAGCCCCAGCCGTTGGCCGAACCGTGTGATCGCGGAAAGTTTTCTCGCATCTGCATTGGCGCTCATCGCGCCCAGACGCACTGAGCTTCTCAAAATCGCAGCGGTCTTATTCTCGTGAATAAACTGCAACTCGCGGCGTTTGACGTTTTTGCCTTCGGCCTCGAGATCGGCCACCTGACCGGCGATCAGTTTTTGGCTGCCTGCCGCGACGGCAACCTCGCGCAACAGCACTGACATATCGTAACGGCGCCTCGGCTTTGCGCGTGAAACAATTTCGAACGCGATGGTTAACAGAGCGTCACCCGCGAGCACCGCGATTCCTTCCCCGAAAACCTTGTGGCAGGTGGGACGACCGCGCCGGAAATCATCGTTATCCATGCTGGGAAGATCATCGTGCACGAGCGAATACGTGTGGATGCATTCAAGTGCGCACGCCAACGGAAGTGCATCGTCGATCTTGCCGCGACTAGCCTCAGCCGCAGCCAGACACAGAATCGGCCGCAAACGTTTGCCGCCAGCAAACAAACTGTAGCGCATTGCCCGGTGAAGCGTCGTAGGCTTCCTATTCGCCTTCGGCAAATAGCGGTCCAGCGCGCCGTCGATCAGCTTCTGGCGAGTGGCGAGATAGTTTTTGAGATTCACGTGAAAAAACGGCTACTGAATTGCTGGATTCTTAATACTCGATAATGCAACCCCACGCAGAGTGTCCAGCGTCAGCATCAGCTCGTTCGCAAGGCGCAGTCGCTCAAAAGGAGTTAAATATTTTCAGCTGTTGCTGCTGTGGCGATGGGCTTGGTTCGCATCGCAAGGAAGGCACCGATCAGCAGAATGCCGGCGCTCCAAAGCTGGGCGTGAGTGAGTCGTTCGCCAAAAAGCCAGGCAGACAGCGCCATCGCGATAGCCGGGCAAAGGAGTTGGAGGCTTTGAGATAGCGCGATTCCGATTTCCCGAATCGCCACATAATACAAAACATGGGCGAGCGTAATACAGGTTACTGCGGAAACGATCAGAACCAGATTTGCTTGCAGCCCGGCATGAAATGGAGTTCCGATTTTGCCGAAGGCTAGGGTGAGCGGAAACAGGAGTGCCGAAGTAATAAAACTGACGAGGCCGAAGCTGCGGATCGATCCAAGCTCAGCTGACGGGCGTTTGATCAGGACCCCGTAAAGTGCCCAGCAGAATGTGGCAGTAAAGGCGATGAACAGTCCGGGCAGTGCGATGTGCTGGTCACGGGAATTGGCGTTCGCCTGAAACCAGATCACACCGAATGCGCCGATTAATCCGAGCAAGGTGCCGACTTGGAATTGCCATTGCCGGATAACGACGCGTTCCTCTGGAAAGAATGCCAGCGCCAGAAGGGCGGTGAAAATGACTGAAGCCCGAGTGAAAATCGTGTAGACGCCGGGCCCGATGTAAAAAAGTGCCATTACCTGGGTGACTTGATGGACCACGTTCGGCAAGCATGGCAGCAAACAAAGTTTCACCGCATGCATATCAATGCGCGGGCCGCCGCGACGAATTTGATAAAGTAACAACGGCGCAATGGCGATGCATGCGACCGAGTATCGATAGAAATTTTGTGCCCACGGATCGTAATACCGGTTCAGGTAAAACATGAAAAGCGACGGTACCGACCAGATGAACACCGTCGCAAAAACCGCGGAATACCCTTTCGAGAGATTGGCACCCGGGCGCGATGCAACGTCGCTATGCGCGGGCGACGTTTTATCGTTCATATCCAGCGTGGTCCGGGCGTGCTCAACGGATGTTGTGTGCGCTGTCCTTCGCGCAATGGATTCGCGTGCTGCGCGCAAGGCGCTGATCCGCTGAGACAGCGGACACTACAGCATCTCCGATGCGCGCACCTAAACTTTGGGACGCCCCTTGCATAAATTTTCTCGCCTGCCACCGGTAAATCGCGCAAAAAGTAGGCGAGAAGGAGAAATACATATGTTGAACAAACAATTACTCACTGTCGCCATCGTATCGGTTCTTTGTTGTGCGGCTGTTCAGGTCGACGGAGCGAAACCGCCCAAGGGCGGAGGCGGCGGAAATCATATTCAACGCGGCATCCAGCTTGCCCAGGAAAAACATTATGACGCCGCTGCTGACGAATTCGGCAAAGCGATCAAAGAAAATCCGAAAGATGCGCGGGCATACGCAAATCGCGGCACCGCCTATCGCCAGGGAGCACGAACTGCCACTGAGGCGGGAGATTCCGAGGGGGCCTCCACCAGGTATCAAGCGGCAGTAGCGGATTTTGCAAAATACATCGAGCTGGCGCCGAAGGATGCCTCCGGTTACACGGAACACGGTCAGACTTTATCTGAACTCAAACAGTACGACGCCGCCCTTGCGGATTTCAACAAAGCGTTGGAAATGAAGCCGGACGACATCAATACAATTAAGTTTCGGGGCTTCGCTGAGATCGGGCTCAATCAGTGGGATAAAGCGGTCGCCGATTTTACGGCGGTACTTCAAAAGAAACCCGACGATCTGCAGAGTTATGATCGGCGTGCGTTAGCGTATCGAAGCATGAAGAATTACGACGCCGCTATCGCCGACTACACATTTTTGATCACGAAAAACCCGAACGACATGGAAGCGACAACCAAGCGCGGGTACACGTACAGCCTGGCGCAACAGTACCAAAACGCGATCGCCGATTATCAAGCCGAACTGAAGGTCAATCCGCAGGACAACGACACGTTTCAGCGGATGCAATATGCGCAATCAATGCTGGCGGCGAAGAACGCCTCTCCCTCACCCACGCCGCCCATTCCGAGCCCAACGCCTGAAGAGGCAAAGGGGCTGATGGATAAAATCAGTCCGCTCTATATCGGAATTGGTGTCGTTGCGCTGATAATAATTGCTGTGCTCGTACGCCTGCTTACGCGAGGAAAAGCGGAGCCGACCAGCCATCGAATTCGCTAACGCAAGCAGTCCAAAATTTCTTTGACACTACGGTGCGCACGGTTAGTTTGCGGACGCTTTTTGCCGGACGAGGCGATCCCATGGTCGTTCAAATGCAAGTTTGACGCGACTCTGGGATTTTTGACTCTCTGGTGGAAGGCACGGCCGGTTCGCCGCCCGGGTTCCCAAGGGAGGCGCTGGGTTGGTGACGAGCAGCCCATGTAGCTCAGTTGGCAGAGCACGTCCTTGGTAAGGACGAGGTCACCGGTTCGATCCCGGTCATGGGCTCAGTGAGCTTGCGACCGGCAAGAAAAATCCAAATTAAAGAGGTAAAAAGAAAACGATATGGCTAAGGAAGCTTTTAAACGCGACAAGCCGCACGTAAACGTCGGCACGATTGGTCACGTTGACCACGGCAAAACCACGCTCACGGCAGCAATCACCAAGGTGCTCAGCAAAAAGGGCATGGCCGAAGTGCGCGAATACGACTCGATCGATAATGCGCCGGAGGAAAAAGAGCGTGGAATCACCATCAACACGGCGCACGTGGAGTATTCCAGCGACAAAGCGCCACTACGCCCACGTCGATTGTCCCGGGTCACGCCGACTACGTGAAGAACATGATAACTGGCGCGGCTCAGATGGACGGCGCCATTCTCGTTGTCTCCGCTGCTGACGGCCCGATGCCGCAGACGCGCGAACACATCCTGCTGGCGCGACAGGTGGGCGTGCCTTCCATCGTCGTTTTCCTCAATAAGGTCGACATGGTGGACGACGCCGAGCTTCTCGATCTCGTCGAGATGGAAGTGCGCGATCTGTTGACGCAATACGAATTTCCAGGCGACAAAATCCCAATCGTCAGGGGTAGCGCGCTCAAGGCGCTCAACGGCGACGCCGACTCGGAGAAGCAGATCACCGCGCTCGTGGAAGCGGTCGATGATTACATTCCCGTGCCCGAGCGGCCAATCGATCAGCCGTTCCTGATGCCAATCGAAGACGTGTTCAACATTGAAGGCCGCGGCACGGTCGCGACCGGTCGTGTCGAGCGAGGCATTCTGAAGAAAATGGGGGAGGTCGAACTCGTTGGTGTTCGTCCAACGGCGAAGACCGTGGCTACAGACATCGAAATGTTCCGCAAGCTTCTCGATGAAGCACGCGCGGGCGACAACGTCGGCGTGCTGTTGCGCGGTCTCAAAAAGGAGGAAGTCGAGCGCGGACAGGTAATCGCCAAACCCGGCTCCATTACGCCGCACAAGAAATTCAAAGCAGAAGTTTACGTCCTGAGCAAGGAGGAAGGCGGACGTCACACTCCGTTCTTCAACAATTACCGGCCGCAGTTTTATTTCCGAACGACTGATGTCACCGGCACCGTCAAACTGCCTGACGGCGTGGAAATGGTCATGCCTGGCGACAACATCTCGATCGAGGTCGAGCTGATCACGCCGATAGCCATGGAGAAAACCATTCGGTTCGCCATTCGCGAAGGCGGCAAAACCGTCGGCGCGGGTCGCGTGGGCGATATTCTGGATTAACAATCTTCCTCTACCTCTTCTCTGCGTCGGGTAATGTTGAGGCGAAGGCGAGGAAGAGGAAGAGTAAGCGGAACAGGAAGATTAAATTACGCCAGTAGCTCAATTGGTAGAGTAGCGGTCTCCAAAACCGTCGGTTGGGGGTTCGAGTCCCTCCTGGCGTGAGGCTAATGAATCACGTAGCGAAGCAATGATGACCAAAGTCAAAAACTTCTTCAGCGAGGTGAAGGTCGAGCTGCAGAAATGCTCGTGGCCGTGGGAGCCGAAGGAAAAAGGTTTCCGCCGCTACAAGGAACTGGTTGACTCGACCATCGTGGTTGCCATCGCGATGCTGTTGCTCGGTGGCTACGTGGCGCTGTTCGATTTTATCCTGGTGAACGTTGTCCACTTCTTCACTCGATTGCACTGATTTATGGGACAAACACTCGCAGCGAAAGATCAATGGTACGTCGTGCATGTGCTTTCCGGTCAGGAAAACAAAGTGCGCGAGAACATTGTGAAACGCGTTAAAACCGAAGAAATGGCTGATGTGGTTTACGACGTGCTTCTTCCGACCGAACGCGTCTCGGAAATCAAAAAAGGCAAGAAGACTGAAACAACGCGCAAATTTTTCCCGGGTTATTTGATCGTTAACATGCATCTGCTCGACGAAAACAATCAGCTGATCGGGCGCACCTGGTATTTCATCCGCAATACACCGGGCGTGATCGGATTTGCCGGGACCAAGGACAAACCCATCCCGATGCGGCAATCGGAAGTGGAAAGCATGCTCGCGCAGATGAAGGAGCGCGAGGAGAAGGTGAAACCAAAAGTCAGCTTCGAAGTTGGCGAAAGTGTGAAGGTCGCCGACGGTCCGTTCCAAAATCAGACCGGTATCGTTGAAGAGATCGATCCTGAGCGTGGCAAGCTGCGCGTTTCCGTGACCATTTTCGGTCGTGCCACGCCGGTGGAACTGGAATACTGGCAGGTCGAACGCGGATAAAACCCCGACAGAATTAACAAAATGATCAGAATGTTTTCAGGAAATTTGCCAGTCACCCATTTTGTCGATTCTGTTCATTCTGTCTAAATATCATGGCCAAAGAAATCGTAGCCCATATCAAACTCCAAATTCCCGCAGGACAAGCTAACCCCGCGCCTCCAGTGGGTACTGCTCTCGGTCCACGCGGCGTTAATATCATGGCGTTTTGCAAGGAATTTAACGCCGCCACACAGAAGCAAGCCGGTGATATTCTTCCGGTAGTAATCACTGTCTTCAAAGACAAATCGTTTACGTTCATCACCAAGAGTCCGCCCGCCGCTGTTCTGCTCAAGAAAGCCGCGAACATCGCTGCAGGTTCGAAAGAGCCTAACAAGACAAAAGTCGGAAAGGTCACTCGCAAACAAGTGATGGACATCGTGAACACCAAGCGCAAAGACCTGAACGCGCGCAATGACGAAGCCGCTTTCCGCATCATCGCCGGCACTGCCCGGCAAATGGGGCTCGAGGTCACCGATTAATTGAGCTGAGGCAAATCGCCTCATGTGGCCGACAGGCTGAAGCGCCGAGTTTCCAGTCACCGACATGCAAGCTGCATGTCGCTTTCGAACCGCTGCAACCCTATCTTCCGCTCAAATATTCCCATTGTTGCAACGCGATTGGAATATTGCCGTTTTTCCAAACGAAATCGTGGAAAGCGCGGAGATTGAATTTGTCGCCCTGTTGCATGCGCGCGTCGGCGAGAAATTTCAGGATTTGTAATTTCCCGATCTGATAAGTCATGGCTCCGCCGGGGTTCGTGGAGAAAGCGATTGCTTCCTGGCGCGCGGTCTGTTCGTCCATTGGGACTTTTTCCTGGAGATATTTTGCAGCTTGCTCGAGCGTGAATTCGCCCAGCGCAAGTTTCACGTCCACTTCCACGCGGAGCGCGCGCAGTCGCATGAAATTATAAATGATCTCGCGCGTGTGCGGACTGTCATCGAACAACCCCGCCTGCAACATCATTTCTTCAGCGTAAAAGCCGATCCCTTCATTGGCACCGGAATCGTAGTAGTGACACCGAATCGGGTCCTCGTTTTTCCACGAAAGGGACAGTTGAAAATAATGGCCGGGAATTCCTTCGTGTACCGTGATCGGCCGCGGATCCATTGCGGTCGCGCGCCAGAAGTAGCCAAGTTTTTCCGACGGCTCAGGCACGTAACGAATGCAATTCTCATTTAGTCGTGACGGCGACGTAAAATCGTCGTGCTCAGTAAACTCAAGCGCGCGCAAATATTCGGGTGTTGGACGAAGCGTGTAATGCTGGATCCACTTCGGCACGGTGAGAATGCCGCGCTCCTCGAGAAATTTGCGGATTTGAAGTTCTTTTTCGGCGGCATCTTTGATCCATGTATTAGTGTCCGTTGCGATCTTTAGCGGCGGCACATCTTTGTTGCGGTTCTTCTCGTTACGCCTCAAACGCGACCGCCCGGTTCCATTCCTGTCGTCCCATCGCCAGAAGCTCCTCAGGCGTGAACGGCATCAGCGCCACGTTGCGCAAGTACCAGATGTACGCGTCACGACCGAGTGCGGTTTGTTGCGGAAGCTTCGGCAGCTTGTCTTTGAGCTGCTGCTGAAATTTTTCGAGTACATCAGCGGCGCGATCAGTCGCGGCGTTTAGCTCATCTGGCTTCAGATTCGTCGACGCAACGAGCGCGCCTGCCATCTTGTGCAGGCGCTCGCGAATACCGTCGAGATTCTGGACTGCAACACTTGCGAACGGCGCAGGCGGATTCTCGAGGTTTTCCAAACCTTGCTGCAGGATCGACGGAATGTTTTCGATGCGCGTGAGAATTTCGCGGCTACGCGCTTCATCATATGGTGCCGGGATAGTAAGCGCTTCCGCCAGCGCGGTCAGCGTCTGTTCGATGTAAAAATTCGGGTCGCGTTTCCAACGCGGATTAACTTCCAGTTCCCAACGAACGCGCGACAATGCTGAGCCAATCAATTTGGAGTCGACCTGCTTCGGAATCCGCCATTGTGCCGGATCTAATTTCTTCCAGCGCCCTTCAAATCCCACCAAATCTTTTTTTCGCCGGTCAATGCTCGCTCGAGACCAATCGCGCGTTCCGCCGGACCGCTCGATCCGATTGACGTCGTCAGATGTGAATGGCGCGTATTTTGCCCGCCAAGCCCAGAAATCGTTTGCTAATTGTTCCAGTGAATCGGGCTGCGCTTGGACGGCTTCAGAAGGCGTGAGCGAAATCAGCAGCAAAAGCGGTCCGAGGACGCGCACGCATCGCTTTCCTCTTTCGAGCGCCTGTAGCGATTCTGTTTTCATTCCGAGCTTCGGCGTAATCAGATGGCAAATGCTTATCAAGTGTACGCTGACTAGTGCAATGGCAGTTGAATTGTGCTTGGGTGCTCGGCATCGTGGTATACCTGCACGTTGCAAGTGTGCGCGTCCTTCGCTGTTTCTTCGGAGACGATTCCGCCTGAACAGTAATTTTTTTGCCACAAAATTGAGTTCACTGCGGTGACGACCAGGCGCAGACGGCTGCCTTTCATCAAACGGCGCGCTACGAATAAACCCGGATTAAAATCGCAGCGCACGATTTCGCCTGGCTTCACAAGTTTCGCTTCACGCAACGATTCGCGGTAACGCAGCCTGCGCAGATCGCTCCACAGCGCGATGCTGGTGCCGTCGGGCTGGATTTCGTACAGGTCACACTCGAGATCGATATCGGGCTCATCAATGGATAGCCACAGACTCAGCGCCGGGCATCCGACCAGCGGGGTTTCGTTCGGTAGCGGATCGGTGTGATAAACCAATCCGTCCTTGCCAATACTCAATGCGAATGTCTGATCGAGTGCGGCGGTTTTTTCTTTTGGATCGATTCCCTCCACGTTTTCGCCGCGATGTGTGTCCAACGGATCGTAAACAAAAGCGTCCGCGCCGTCGTTTGGCTGCTTTTCGTTCAGCAACCCGGAGCGGAAGACGCCGTTTGCGTCGCCGTTCTTCGAATCGAGGTAAAAGGTTTTTGGATTCGCAGTCAGTATCTCAAATCTGTCGGCGTATTTCCATTCGCCATTCGCGCCGGAATTGCCGGGTGCGAGCAAATAATAAGCGACCTGATTTTTGAGGAATGCCGGTTTTGGTCCGGCTTTCATGGTCCAATCGTACCACTGACGGTGCAGATCATTTAAATCGACGATTGCTCCGGCGCCAAACTTTACGCCAGCGACTTCATCTGTAGGCGTGCGCGTGCCGGCATGGTCCCACGGTCCGATGATGAGAAAATGTTTCGCCCGCGCTTGAGGCGAGGCGGTTGCTAGATGATCGCGGTAATATGTGAGCGCACCCAGTTCGTCGCCGTCGTATTGACCTGTGATTGTTAGAATCGGCAGCGCGATCTTTTGGAACTGCTCAGGCGTGGGTAGCATCGCATCGTAGTAACGCGTCGGCCATCGGGTGCTTGAGTATGCGCTGGAAATTAACCGATGGATTCCCCACGAATGAATCGAGCGATTTGAAAGGGAGATGCTTCTTGTAAGCGTCCAGGAATTTTGTGCGCCAGAATTTTTGATCAGCGAAAAGATTGTTCTGTGGAGTTCGCCCGCTAGTGAGCGTGAACCATTGCACATCGTAAGTCATCCCGATGTTGTTGTAGGATGGATAATCCAAGCTGGGATGCGCGGCGGCAGCGGGCACGATCGTCGTTAGAGCCGGTGGAAATTCTTTCGCCGTTGCCCATTGATCGAATCCCGCGTACGCAACCGCCCCACATCGCCAATTTACCGTCGCAAAATGGTTGCTTCGCCAGCCACGCGACGACGTCGTGTCCGTCGCGCGGTTCATTTGCGAACGGCTCGAAGTCGCCGCCGGAATTGCCGCGGCCGCGAACATCGACGAGCGCGAACACATAACCGTGTGACGCGAAATAGGCGCCGCGCGCATGGTATGTGTCCGAGATATACGGCGTCAGTGTAAAAATTACCGGCGTCTTCGGCGGTAAGCCGTCTGGAGTCTTTGGCAAGTATAACGTCGCGTTTAATTCGACGCTGTCGCGCATTGGAATTTTGACGCCCCACCGCAGGTCGTAGTCCGAAGGTGGCTGCGCGGGGGAAGGCGCCGGAGTTGGCGATTGCGCGACGATGTTCGTTACGAGACCCGCGCACAAAGCCGCAACAAGGAGTGATGTTTTCATGTTCGCGGTGATTGAAGCGAGCCACCGCCACGATAACAAGGTTGTTTGTTGTGCTGACCTTCGTCCTCGGATCGCTTTGCCAGTTTGCAGCTACGCCAGTTTGCGAGACGATAGGCAAATGGCGCGTCGACCTGCAAGGAACCTCCAACGTCAAAAGGAGGCGATTCGGAAACCCCTGCGCGAAGCGAATGGTACGAGGCCGTTCTCCTCCCAATCGGAACTAGTTTGCGCGGGCGCGGTCTTTCTTGTTGTGCTGGTTTTATACAGTTGGACGCTCGCCCCCACGGTTACTCCGACCGATAGCGGCGAGTTAATTTTGGCGGCGTATGGGCTGGGAGTGGCGCATCCGCCGGGTATCCCGCTGTGGGTCATGCTCGCACATCTCGCATCGCTTGTTCCGGTCGGAAACGTCGCTGTGCGAATCAATTTCTCGTCTGCTGTTTTCGCTGCGCTTGCCTGCGCCATGCTTACTCTCGTCGTTGCCGAATTACTCGTTACGGCTTCTTGCTTTGTCGCACCTCGGCGAAGGAACAAGACTGCGCGGCAGGGCAGCAACATTCAGAGTTCAAGCGCCGGTGGGCTTTTGATTTTCGCGCCCGCGGTTGGCGCGGGGCTGTTAATGGCGTTTTCTCGCACGCTTTGGGCCTACGCGACAATCACCGAAGTGTACTCTCTCAACGCGCTGCTAGTCCTACTCGTTTTCTTTTTGGTCGTTCGGTGGCGGCGGCAAATCATTGAAACGCGAACGGATTCCAATGCGGCCGTCGCGACACATGACACATGGATTTATGCCGCTGCCTTCGTATTCGGCCTTGCGATGGGTGTTCATCACGTGACTGTGGCGTTAACGCTTCCGGCTATCGCCGTAGTCGTTTACAGGACAGAGGGTCTGAAGTTCTTTACCAGCCGACGCCTTTTATATGCTGCGCTGATTTCGATCACCGCGTTGATCCTTGTCTACAGTTATTTGCCCTGGGCAGCGTCGCGCTCGCCCGCGATGAACTGGGGGAATCCGCGTTCGCTGCAGGAAATTTGGTGGCATATCACCGGACGGCAGTATCGCGTGTTCTTCTCTTTTTCGCCCGCGACCGTTGGAGCGCAGTTTGTTGAATTTTGTCGAATGGCCGGCCGTGAGTTTGGCTTTGCATGGTTGCCTTTGGCGTTGTTTCTAGCGGTGGCCGGGCTCGACGAGCGTGCGTACAAGCGTGACCGCACGGTTTTTTGGTTTTTGCTGTTGATCGTGCTTGCCGACCTGGCTTACGCGCTGAACTACGAAATTGCCGAGGATAAGGATGCGTATATATTTGCCGGCATTCATTTCGATCGCAATTGCGGCCGGACTAGGTTTCCGCTGGTTAATTCAACTTGCTCCATCGAGGCGTTCGCCGATGTGGACGCTTTATGTGGCTGCTGCGACTGTGATTGTCCTGACATTGGCTACGGCGTTCGCTGCGAACTGGCCATTCGACAACCGCAGGCATTACTTCATTGCCGATGATTATGTTGAGAACCTGTTCAGCACCATCGCGCCCAATGGACTGTTACTCACGCAAGATTGGCAGGTCGCGTCTCCTATGCTTGCACGCAAGAAATAGAACAACGCCGTGGCGATGTGAAAGTAGTGGACATCAATCTGCTGCGCCGCTCGTCGGTACTTCGATTATCTAAAGCACGCGCATCCCGGTATGATGGACCGGTCGCGCGAAAAGATTGATCCATACGTTGCGATCCTAAAGCAATGGGAAAGCGATCCTGCGGCTTTTTCCCGCAGCCAGGACCTTACTCAAAGGATTAGCATCGGCATTTCTGGAGATGATTCAGGCAATCGTCAGGAACGAAATCAAGAACTCGCGCCAGTTTATATCACGAATGATGTGCTGATCGCTAAGACTGCACTTAACAGCTACTTGACCCGATGGATCCCCCAAACCTATCAACTTGTGCCGCAAGGGCTGGTTTTCAATCTCA
>CAVXHW010000010.1:0-83975 GCA_963761585.1 uncultured Verrucomicrobiae bacterium | reverse complement strand
CTGTGGTGCGCGTGAAATCGTTGAACTTCAGTTTCACGAAAATCTTTGTGATCTCACGCGTTGATTCTTTTTGCGCCAGATCAGCCATTACATCCTGGAAGAGTTCTTCGAGTTTTTCTTCGCATTGTTCGAGCGTGGTGAGATCGACAGCGAACGTTTCCTCTGTGCTGAGCGATTTACGCGGACGATCGGGTTCGACCGGCCGATCATCGATGCCGCGGCAAAGATCGTAGAGCTCAAGGCCAAATTTGCCGAAAACGTTAACGAGTTCAGGCCGCGAGAATCGCTGGAGTTCGCCACAGGTTTTGACGCCGAGTTCTTCGAGTTTTCGTTCGCTCTTCTCGCCGATTCCCCAGATCTTGCGCACGGGCAAGTCTTTCATGAAATCCGCGACTTGTTCCGGCTTCACTTCGAACTGGCCGTTCGGCTTGTTAATTTCGCTCGCGATTTTCGCGATCAGCTTGTTTGGACCAATCCCGCGGAAGACGTGAGTTTCGTCGTGCGAAAAATTGCAGTGCGGATTTCCTCCGCGAGCGCTGCCGGCGCGGTCGCGTGCACGCTGACATCAAGATAAGCTTCATCGAGCGACAGCGGTTCGATGATCGAACTGAACTGGTAAAGAATTCCGCGGATGATCGCCGCTTCGCGCCGGTAAACATCGAACCGCGTCGGCAGCACGATCAAGTTCGGGCAGCGTTGCAGCGCCATGAACGTCGGCATGGCTGAGCGGACACCGAACTTGCGCGCCTCGTAATTGCACGTGGTCAAAACGCCGCGTCGCTCGCGTGCGCCGCCCACGCCGACGGGTTTGCCCCGCAGCGAAGGCCGATCCCGCACCTCGATCGCTGCGTAAAAGCAGTCCATATCGAGGTGGATGATCGCTCGTGCTTTCTGTTCATTTCGCACGTGGAAAATTTCGCACACCGCAAGCCGGAGACCATCGGGCGTTTTCTCGCGTGATTTTGAAATTTCTCGCTTTGCAATCAGGCTTCTCTTTCGATATTAACCACCGTAACTTTCTTCTGAAATGGACACTTCGACTTCCGTTGACACCCATCACGAACCGCACGGGCATGACGCCGCTCATGAGCATCACGAGCTCGGATGGTGGCGAAAATACATTTTCTCGACCGACCACAAAGTGATCGGAATTCAATATGGCCTGTGCGGCCTGTCATTTCTGTTCTTCGGGTTTTGCCTGATGATGATGATGCGCTGGCAACTGGCTTATCCCGGCCAGGCACTGCCGGTGATCGGCAAATGGCTGCCACACATTTTCGGCCCGGGCATTGCGGATGGGAAAATGACGCCCGACTTTTACAACTCGTTAGGCGCGATGCACGGCACGATCATGATTTTCGCCGGCGTCGTGCCGCTCGCCTTTGCGGCGTTCGGCAATTTCGTCGTGCCGCTGCAAATCGGCGCACCCGACATGACATTTCCGAAGGTGAATGCGGCGAGTTTTTGGGCCTTTGGAGTAGGCGGCGTGATTATGATGATCAGTTTCTTCGTGCCGGGTGGACCAGCCAAGAGCGGCTGGACCTCCTATACGCCGTTGGCCGACATCTCCGATACGGGTCCCGGCCACAATCCCATATTCAATGGGCAGACGCTCTGGTTGATCGGTTTTATTTTTCTCATCTCATCGTCGTTGCTTGGCGCCGTCAATTTCATCACAACCATCATTCAACTGCGCGCCAAGGGACTGACCTGGATGCGGCTGCCGTTTTTCGTCTGGGCCCAGTTTGTTACCGCATTTCTGTTGCTGCTGGCGTTTCCGCCGCTCGAAGCGGCAATCGTCATGCAGTTAATGGATCGGGTCGCCCACACCAGTTTCTTCCTCCCGGTCGGCATGGTCGTGAATGGCGCGCCGGCAAATATCAGCGGCGGCGGCAGCCCGCTTCTCTGGCAACACCTGTTCTGGTTCCTCGGGCATCCCGAGGTTTACGTGCTGATTTTGCCTGCGTTTGGGATTGTTGCCGAAATTCTGGCCAACAATTCGCGCAAGCCGCTTTGGGGATATAAATCGCTGGTCTTCTCGGTGCTCGTGATTGGTTTTCTGTCGTTCATCGTGTGGGCGCATCACATGTGGATGACGGGCATGGGCAGCGCGGTCAGCGCATTTTTCCAGACCACAACGCTCCTGATATCGATTCCGTCGGTCATTATTCTAAGCGCGTTCTTTATTTCACTCTGGGGCGGATCGATCCGTTTCAACGTGCCGATGCTTTTCACCGTTGCGTTTCTCCCGATGTTTGGAATCGGAGGACTCACCGGGATTCCGTTGGCGTTTAATTCAGCCGACCTTTATCTGCACGACACTTACTACATCATCGCGCATTTCCATTACATCGTTGCGCCTGGCACAATCTTCGGGCTTTTCGCCGGCGTTTATTACTGGTTCCCGAAAGCGACCGGCCGAAAGATGAGCGAGTTCTGGGGGAAAGTGCATTTCTGGCCGACGCTGATCTGCATGAACGCGATCTTTCTTCCGATGTTCTTGCAGGGCATGGCTGGGATGCATCGGCGCTGGTATGACGGCGGGCAGGGATGGAACGTGTCGAATGACCATACGGTCTGGGGATTGACCGGCTTCGAATGGAACAAGCCGATCTCCTGGGCAGCGTGGATCATGGGGCTCGCTCAGATTCCTTTCATCATCAATTTCTTTTGGAGCATCAAGCACGGCGAAAAAGTGAACGACAATCCGTGGGAAGCGACGACGCTCGAATGGACTGCGCCTTCGCCGCCACCGCACGGAAATTTCCTCACCACGCCAGTTGCATATCGCGGCCCGTACGAATACAGCCTGCCCGGTCGCGAACGCGATTTTACCATGCAAAATGAGCCCATCGAGCCTGCTGAGCGAACGCGTCGCAAAACGCCCGAAGAACTTGTGCCAGCTTAACTCGTTTGGGATCTACTGAATCATGGAAATTCCGTACACAATCTCCAATCGCCCCGACACCGGTCTTTGGAACGCAAAGATCGGGATCTGGCTTTTTCTCGCGTCTGAAGTGATGCTCTTTGGCGGGCTTTTCTCCGCCTACATTTTTCTGCGGATCGACTCACCGCCGGGGATGTGGCCGCACGGCTTGCTCAATGTCCCGGTCGGCACGATGAACACCGCGATCCTGATCATGTCGTCAGTCACAGTCGTGCTGGCGTGGGCATCGCTGAAGATGCGAAAATATAACGCGTACTGGTGGTACATGCTGGCCACCATTATCTGCGGCGTCATTTTCTTGACCGTAAAACTCGCTTACGAATGGCCGCAGAAGTTCGATCACTTCGGCATCTACATTAAAACCGAAGCGCTGGGGAAATATGAACAATATCTGGGTAACGAGTACGCTGCGGAGAAAGGCTTGGCGCCGCGGCTCGAGATTACCGGGCCACTTGCACAATCGTGCGGCGTTAAAAGATCCGAACATCAAGGAATACGAAGTCGCGCTCGACCCGCTGAACGCAGACCCAACGAACGCCGAGATGGATCGGCCGCACTTCTGGCCGAAGCCTGCGACGGAAAAAATCGCCACGATTGAAAAAGAGGACGTCCAATACGCGACGATGTTTGAGCCAAGGCACAGCGCGTATTTTGCCAGCTATTTTACCATCACCGGCTTACATGGTCTGCACGTGCTCGGCGGCGTGCTGGTGTTCATCTACATGTGGTTGCCGGTGAGCAAGCGGCTTTACCAGCGCAATCCCGAGCACCTGGCGAATCGTGTCGAAGTCAGCGGACTGTTCTGGCACTTTGTCGATCTGGTCTGGATTTTTGTGTTTCCGCTCTTTTACCTGCTGTGAACCTATTAAGAACGCTGTCATGTTGAGCAAAGCGAAACATCTCAGTTTTTTGGATGTGACCGGTGCCAGAAATGATCAGAGATTCTTCTCGCGCGACTGCGGGATCAGAATGACATTACGGCCATGAATAATCCGCCTGACATTTCCCAAGATTCGAAGGAATACGAAGAATACGCGCACGGTATTCGCAAGCACGTTCGAGGGTATTTGATGGTCGGCGCCACGCTGCTGGTGTTTACGGGGATCACCGTCGCACTGTCATACGTTCATTTTGGCACGCAGAAGGCGAACATCGCCGTGGCAATGCTGGTCGCTACGTTCAAGGCCGGACTGGTGGCGGCAATTTTTATGCATCTCGCCGCTGAAAAACGGCTGATCTACCGGATCCTGGTTTTTACCGGGTTTTTTGTGCTTGGCCTCTTCTGGCTTACATTTTTGGCGTGGTACGACTACCCGATCTTTCGCTAAATGTCGCTTAAAGCTTTCCATATTGTGTTCATCATTTTCTCGACGCTGCTTGCGTTGGGGACCGGCGTGTGGTGTCTCTGGGTCAACTTCGTAGCAGACGCCCCGATTTACGTTGCCGGCGCGGCCACCTCGTTCGTGGCCGCAATTGTGCTGATGGTATATGGCGTCTGGTTTTACAGGAAAATGAAACGGCTGCGCATCTTCACATGAAAAGAGTCGCCTCGTTATTGTTGGTATCGGTTGTGTTTGCCACCCAGCAGGCCTTGGCGTGTCCGTTTTGCTACGGCGCCAAGGACGGCAAATCGACCGAGCACATGGCTGTCGCGATTTGGTTTCTTTTTGGTGCTGTGATGTCGGTCATGGGCGGGATCGGCGCGTTTAGCTTTCATCTGTGGCGCCATGGCCGCATGCCGGTCGAGCCGCATCAGGAGCTGACCGAGGAAGACTTGAGCAAGTATGAATAGCCTTGCGCTCATCAACGAGTTTCTGGGTCAGCCGCCCAACGCTTCCTCCCACGGCTATCAGATCGATCATATCATTGAGTTTTGTCACTGGTTCATGGCCGTGTTGTTCGTCGGGTGGTCGGCTTTTTTTATCTACGTCCTGATTCGGTTTCGGAAGAGCCGCCATCCGAGAGCGGATCATGGTGGCGTGCGCAGCCATGTCTCGACGCATCTGGAATTTTCAGTTGTCATGATTGAAGCGGTACTGCTGCTGGGCTTCGCGATCCCGCTATGGGCAAGACGCGTGAATCAGTTTCCGCCCGGAAAAGAGGCGCTGCTTGTGCACGTTGTCGCGCAGCAGTTCAGCTTCAACTACCACCTGCCCGGAGCGGATGGACAGTTTGGCCGGCGCGACGTCAATCTCGTCTCCAACTCAAACCCGCTCGGGATTGATCCAAAAGATCCGGCTGGTAAAGACGACATCGTAACAACCGGCGAACTCCATGTGCCAGTGGATCGCCCCGTGATTGCAGAGCTTTCCTCGAAAGATGTGATCCACGATTACTTTATACCGGACATGCGCATCGCAGGCGATGCCATTCCCGGCTCGCTAATTCCAATTTGGTTCACGCCTGTTAAGACAGGAACCTACGAAGTGATTTGCGCTCAGTTGTGTGGGCTTGGCCATTACGGAATGAAAGGCACACTGGTCGTCGATACGCCGCAGGATTACCAGGCGTGGCTGAAAGAACGCGCCGAGCTTGCCGGTGGCCACGCAACCCCGCCGGCGTCCTTCGCCGTGCCGCCAGGCGCGCAAGCCCAGCACGGCAGCCGCTTCGCCGCACCTAAACAGCTGCACAAGCGCTGCACCTGCCGCTTCGCCGACTCCTTAACTGTAGCCGCTTCGCTGTGCGAAGCGCCGTGCTGAAGTAAAAACAGCACTTGTGCCGCGTCGCCCACAGGGCGACGGCTACAAGAAAACCATCCGCGAAATCGGCGCTATTCGCGGTTATCTTTTCCAAGATGCATTCGGGAAATTCTGGAAGATCGACGCGTTGGCTTAACCGGTTCGCATGGCTTACATGCGTCGCAACGCTCCTGCTGATTTGCAGCGGCGGAATGGTCACCAGCAAAAACGTCGGGCTCGCCGTGCCCGATTGGCCGACCACGTTCGGCTACAACATGTTTTTGTTTCCGATTTCAAAATGGGTCGGCGGAATTTTGTTCGAGCACACGCATCGATTGATGGGTTCGCTGGTCGGATTTCTCACGATCATCCTTGCTGTGTGGCTTTGGCTGCGCGACGACCGGCGATGGGTCCGCAGCCTGGGCGTGATCGCGGTTGTCGGTGTGATTCTGCAAGGAATTCTGGGCGGTCTTCGAGTCACGATGATGAAAGATCAAATCGGCATCTTTCACGCGTGTGTCGCTCAAGCTTTCCTCGGGCTGCTTGTCTTCATCGCGCTGGTCACGACGAAATTCTGGTCGTCGCTCGCGAATCGAGCATTTTGATTCACAAAAGTTTTCGCCAATTAAATCGCTTGCGATTGCAATCACGGTGGCGATTTACGTGCAGCTCGCGCTCGGGGCAACGATGCGGCATCAACATCGCGATCTGGCGATTCTGGATTTTCCGACTGCAAACGGCGCATGGATTCCCGATACCAGCGCGGCGGTGTTGGCAAAGATCAATGCATGGCGCGACGCCCGTGCGTTGTCAGACGTGAGCGCGTTTCAAATCTGGCTGCAAATGGTGCACCGGTTTCTCGCGGTGGTCATCGCGATTGCAATAGTCGCTTTTTGCGCCCGCGTTTGGAGAGAGATGCCCGATTTCGCTGCTCTCAAACGATTATCACTCCTTTGGGTCGTTTTGATCTTTGCCCAGATTTCGCTCGGTGCCTGGGTGATCTGGAGCAACAAGGCCGCCGATGTCGCCACTGCGCATGTCGCGCTCGGCGCGGTAATGCTATCTTTTGGTGTGAGCAACAGCGCGATTTGCTGGCGAATTTCTGGTAGGGACCCCGCAGTTGCGGGACGCTGTCCGGACGCCGCAGCGCGGCGTCCCTACCACAGGGAACGAACCGCGTGAAAACAGCCGCAATTGAAACTCCAAGCATTGCGGCTTCGCGTCACAGCTTAGTGAGCGATCTCGCTGAACTCGTCAAAGCGAGACTGACGCTGCTTGTTCTGGTAACGACCGCAGTGGGTTTTTATCTCGGAGCGGAAGCGCCGATCAATTATAAGGCGCTATTTCAAACCGTTTTCGGGACCGCCGCGGCGGCGGCAGGCGCGGCCGCGTTGAATCAATGGTGGGAACGCCGAGCGGACGCACTCATGCAGCGAACAAAGACACGACCCCTTCCAGGGGGACGCATGGCGCCGGTTCAAGCGCTAGTGCTCGGTGCCGCGTTATCGCTTTTCGGCGTCGTTTACCTGGCGATCGTTTGCAACGCGCTCAGCGCGGTGCTGACGGCAATTACCATCGCGATTTACATTTTTGCTTACACGCCGCTGAAGCGCACCAGCACGGCGAACACGGCTGTGGGGGCTATTCCGGGGGCGATCCCGCCGATGATCGGCTGGGCGGCTGCGCGCGGGGACATTGGTCCGGGGGCGTGGAGTCTTTTCGTTATCGTGTTTTTGTGGCAGATGCCGCACTTCTTCGCCATCGCGTGGATGTGCCGCGAAGATTATTCGCGCGCAGGGTTCCGCATGATTTCGAGCGACGATCTCAGCGGCGCACGCAGCGCCAGTCAGAGTGTATTTTTCTGCATTCTCCTCCTGGTGCTTGCCGGTCTGCCCGCATTTGTTGGAATTGCGAGTTACGTCTATCAGCCAATCGAGCTTGTGCTCGGTGGATTGTTCGTCGCCGTCGCGATGCGTTTTCTGCGACTGCGAACGCGGAGCGCTGCGCGTCTACTGTTTTTCACATCGATAGCATATCTTCCGCTGTTACTCGCGGCTTTGGTTCTGACGAAATTATGAATGAAAAATGCACGAATTTTGTAGGGGAAGCTGACAGCTTCCCGCCTACAGAACGTTCAGGTTAGCTATCGTATGAACACCACTTCGGCGGCAATGAATCAGACACCGTCGCGCAGCGGTATCGCTTGGAAAGTCACGCTGATCCTGATTCCAATTGTCACGCTAGGCATGTTGCTATGGTTGCGAAACGTCGAGGTATCAGCGCTGCGTCAGCGGACGGTTTCTTCCTACGGCACGGTGCCCGCTTTTCAGCTTACGAATCAAAACGGACAGCCGTTTGGGTCAGCGGCAGTTGGCCGGTAAAATTTGGATCGCGGATTTTATTTACACAACGTGCCCTGGTCCGTGTCCGATGATCAGCGGCCGGATGAGCGAATTGCAAAAGCCGCTGGAGAAAACCGACGTGCATCTGGTTTCGTTTAGTGTCGATCCGAAGAAAGATACACCGGCGGTTTTGAGTGACTACGCGCAGAAATTACAAGCCGAGCCGGGGCGCTGGGATTTTCTTACCGGACCAACGTCCGCGATCTACAAACTTTCCCATGACGGTTTCAAACTTGCGGTGTCAGACGGAAGCGATGCGCAGGGGCTTCCTGTGCACAGCACGCGAATGGTGCTCGTGGATCGACATGGTCAAATCCGCGGCTATTACGACGCTACGGAACCGGAAGCGATCACGAAACTGCTTGCCGACACGAATCACTTGCTGCGCGAGCAGCCCAAGTAACGATCTAACACCGACCTTCAGGCCGGTGTTCAATCGAGCCAACGTGCTTCGAGGTTGAACTAACCCACCGTTTCCGGCCCGGCGGTGGGCCCTTCATCACAAACTGTGCGTAGATAATCGCGGTACTCATTTTTCGGTAATCCATCGATGATCTTTTCGAGGTCGGATTGGCTAATGAAGTCCATTCGCAACGCGATTTCCTCCAGGCATGCGATCTTCAAGCCCTGCCGATGCTCGATCGTGGCGATGTAATTGCTGGCCTCGAGCAGTGCTGTCGTGGTTCCGGTATCAAGCCAGGCCATGCCGCGGCTGAGCAGTTTCACGTGCAACTGGTTCTGCTTCAGATACAGCAAGTTCAGATCGGTAATTTCCAGTTCGTTACGCGCTGATGGGCGCAATGTCCGACACAGATCAACGACTTGATTGTCGTAAACATAAAGACCGGGGACGGCGAAATGGCTTTTGGGCTGTTTGGGTTTCTCCTCGAGGCTGATCGCTTTTCCTTCTGCATCGAATTCGACGACGCCATACCGCTCGGGGTCGCGAACTTGATAGCCAAAAATGTACGCGCCACGTTCGATGGCGAGCGCGTCGCGATAGAAGTCGAGTTTTCCGTAGAAAATGTTGTCGCCTAAAATCAGCGACGCACCGGAGTCGCCAACAAATTTCGCCCCGATCAGGAATGCCTCCGCGATTCCTTTCGGTTTTGCTTGCTCGGCGTACTCGATCCGAATTCCGAGCTGTGTGCCGTCTCCGAGATAATGTTGGAGCATCGGCAAATCTTTTGGCGTCGAAATGATCAGCACTTCGCGCAGACCGCCGAGCATCAGCGTCGCCAGCGGATAGCAAATCATCGGCTTGTCGTAAATCGGGAGCAGCTGTTTGCAGACGATCTTGGTCAACGGATAAAGACGTGTCCCCGCGCCGCCCGCGAGCAGAATGGCTTTTTTCATTTTGGATTTTAGATTTTGGATCTTCGATCGCTGCCGCTCCAGCGCAAAAGCAGTTCCGCCCATTGCTGCCAAAAACGCGAGCCTGTCGTCAAATCGATATGAGTCTTTTGAGTGATTTGCCCAAGCGTTTTCCGCGGAGCAGAACGGAATGTTGTTTTGTCCAGAAAGAACGCGCCACCGAGTTGCTCGACCAATTTCCGACTGCTCAGACGACCGCCCACACATTCGGACAACGCATTCTGAATCCATTCGCGCGGTAATTCCGATCGCGGCTCAATCGTGGCGCTTACTGTCACACCGAGGAGCTTCTTTAACATGAGCGCGCAAACCAGCGCACGGGAACTCGTAGCATGAATGTGTGATACGTTTTTTTCTTGAATTAGTTTCCGCAGCACGAGCGCAAACCGTGCCTGACGGAGAAAAATTGCGCCTGGAGCGCGGCTGCTCTGCTGTGCGCGGTCTTCCTCCAACTGTTGCGCCAAAGCCGGGTTTGTCCGCCATTCGGCTTCCAATACCATCGCATCGGGCAGAAATTCGCAGTGACGGAGCAACTCGTTCCATCGGCGCCATCGAGCCTCGCACTGGAGTTCAATTCGCAGACGAACGGGAGAATGGGCACGTTCCGGCGTTTCATTTCCTCAAGCTTCGCGTTCCAAGAGCGGCAATTCGTGGTCAGGCCACCGATCTATCAGATACGCGATTTCTGTAGCCGCTTCGCTATGCGAAGCGTGATGGTGATTAGATTTAGTCCCGCTACTGATGCCGATCGCGAATCGCTTACGTCGCCCGCAGGGCGACGGCTACAACTTCGCTCGAGCATCTCGATCAGTGGCGCGACCGTCTGCTCAATTCGGAAATGCTGCTCGATCCGAGCACGCCCGGCGTGCCCAAAGCGCAATCGCAACTCAGGGTCACGCAGCAATTGTTCCAGTGCGTGAGCAAGCGCAGTAGAATCGCCGGGCGGAGCTAACATCCCGGTCTGGCCGTCCACGACTAATTCGGGAATTCCGGCCAGACGAGTTGAAACGACCGGCCGCGCCGAAGCCATGGCTTCGAGAATCACAGTGGGAAAAACGTCAGTGGCTCCCTGCGCGTCGGTAGTTGAAGCCAACGCGAAAATGTCAGCGGCCTGAAGTTTTTCCAAGACCGCGCCTTGCGATAGTGAACCGAGTAAATTCACTCGCGACGAAAGATCCAACTGCTCGATCTTCGCCTGAAGCGTTCTCGCGCAACGGTCCGTCGCCAATGATGTCGCAGACAAAATCGATTCGGCGGCGAGCGAGTTCGGCGCAAGCGTCGATAAGATCGTCGAAACCTTTAAATGGAACCAGGCGGCCAACGCTCACGATCCGCGGGATGCGATTAACATTGCAGGAGTTGGGGCTCCGGAAAACGTTCGAGATCGATGCCGTTGTAAACTCTCTGAATTTTCGCCGCGGAATTGGGACAACGCTGGCGGAGCAGGTCGCGGCTGTAATCGGTTTCCGCTGCGACGAATTCCGCTGCGGCGCAGATCTCGCGCAGCAAATCGTCGCTGCCGAGATCCTTCATAAAGTCCTGCCCGTGCGCCGTGACGCTGAACGGAATCCCTGAAATTTCCTTGAGGAAAAGCGCAGTGTGCGCGGCCCGATTTGCGAAATGCACGTGCACATGATCCACGCCGCTGCGATCAAAGAACTCGGCGAAGTACAAGGCATTGCGCGCGCGCTGTTCTGCCTTGGCCCTCGGCCCATACTTCCCGTCGTGCTGCTCGACGAGATCACGCGGCCATTTGCGGGCAGTTTTCGCGTCGCGCTCGAGAATCCTTAAAATCTCCTGCGGCGGCGCGTAGTGAATGGGCGCGCGTAACCTGGCGATGTATTCATGGCGCAAGCTGGTGAGCGGCGGATAAACCGAGCCGATCACAAGCTCGATCCCGCGCCGCTCGAGCGCGAGCATTTCCGCATCGCAAAACGTTTGCGAGATTACCGGGTAACGAGAATACAGATAACCGAGCCGCATCTTTTCTGTCGTTTATGTCTCTTTTTGTCCCTGATGTGCAAGGGACATAAAGGACAAGGGACAAGAAGCGGTCGATCACCACGCAGGATAAACTACAGAGTGACAAGAGCGACTCAGGAAAACCGAACGTCTTTCCCCGGATCCATCTCGAAATCGAGCACCATTGAATCTTCCGTGTTCGGCTTGATCACTTCCTCCATGAATTTCACGTAGATCGAGTCTTCGCGAAAAATCGCGTATTTGTCCATCGATTCAAAATCGATGGCGATAAAGAATGGCCAATCCATTTCCGGCTCAATCCGCTTGCCGCATTTGATGCTGAGTACCTCCTGGATTTTGAGGAGCTGCATCCGCGCGTTCATCATCATCTCCTCCACCCGCGCGGGTGTGACCTCCGGCTTCAATTTGTAGAGAACGATATGGTGAACCATGAGGGTAAAGCTAATAGGCGTTTCCCACGTCGCGTGCAAGCGCAATCGGCGATCGAGTGAAGCACCGTTTGTTGTTGCAATTGCAAGAGAAACTCCGAAACGACGACCTCAACCGGAGCGAGGTTTGGTTTGAGCGTGGAGCTAGTGTCCACACCCGTGGATTGACAATGCCAGTCGATTCGTATGGATTTATCCGCTGCAGGTTTAATTACCGACAAGATGCATGTACTCGACCAAAATGGCTGGCATTGCAGGTTTTGTGGTCAAGTCCTTACAACAGAACCCCGTGCGCATGGGGACAGCAATATAATCCTTTCGGTTCTGGTTCCTGTTCACAACGAGGGCGATCAGATAGCTGAGAATCTGTCGCTGATACACGCGGAGGCATCGAAGGCAGGGTTGCCGATGGAGATGATCGCGATCGACGACGGTTCAACCGATAAGACATGGTCTGTTTTGCAAAGAATGGTTGAACACATTCCAGGGCTGAAGGCAGTGCGTTTCAGTCGCAATTTCGGAAAAGAGGCAGCCATTTGCGCCGGATTGGCCTACTCGTCCGGGCAAGCGTGTATTGTAATAGACTCCGATCTCCAGCATCCTCCGGGGTTAATTCCGGAAATGGTCCGGCTGTGGAGGGAAGAGCATTGGGATGTCGTTGAAGGTATAAAGAAAACGCGAGGGACTGAGCCGATGATCAATCGAATCGGTGCGCGCTTCTTTTATCGGACGTTGAGCCGTCTTTCAGGATACAACCTGCATGGGTCCTCAGACTTCAAGCTTTTGGACAGAAAAGTTATTGATGCATGGCTGGATATGCGGGAGCGCAACACTTTCTTTCGAGGTATGATCACCTGGCTCGGATATCGCAAGAAGCAGATAAGCTTTTCCGTAGCAAAGCGACGCTTGACGCAGTCACGCTGGTCATTCCTTGGTCTTTTTCGGTTAGCGGTTGTTGCTATTACCGCGTTTTCCTCGTTGCCGCTGCAAGCAGTCACTTTTCTGGGAGGACTCTTCCTTTTCTGTGCCGTCCTGTTCTCAGGTTACTCGCTATTTTTGTATTTCATTGGGCTGGCGCTGTCCCGGATTTACGACGGTCATCATACTCGAGTTGCTGATAGGTGGTGTGTTGATGATTAGCCTGGGCATCATTGGGACCTATATCGCTCAAATTTATCAAGAAGTTAAATACCGGCCTCGTTACGTTGTTGCAGAAACTCTCACCAGTCGCAGTGATGACGAGCTATCGCATGCTGAGAAAATCGGCCGGACAGATGTCGACTCCTACCTTGGCCAGCAAATCGTCAGTTTGATTTCTGCGCGGAGCCTGTTGGTAACGCCTTTTGTTCGGATGGACGCGGCAAATCAGCCTCAGCTAAAACGGCGCGAAGGCGACGCGATCCAGATCAGCGGGGACTACCAGGCGCGAGCTTTGAAGTCGGACCGTGCCGCTCAACGCTTCTGGCATGAGGCGAAAGTTCAGATTGATAGAGCGGATCGCAATGCCTGGGAAACAGGACCGTGTGCTCGATGCGGGATGCGGGTCAGGCACGATTACATATTTCTTGTCTCAGCACGCCGGCGAGTCAGTAGGTATAGATAGCAATCCCTCGGCAATAGCATATGCCAGTGAAGCCTACAAAACACCGAATCTACAGTTTCGGCTCGGCCAATTTGACGATCTTATCGGTGGGAAACCATTCGACAAAATCTATTCCATTGAAGTGATTGAACACCTGTATGAGGACCAAGTGGCAGGCGTTCTATCGCTGTTTTACAAACTGGCAAATCCAGGCGCTCAGCTCTTTATAACAACACCTAATTATCGAAGTGCCTGGCCGTTGATTGAATGGCTGCTGGATAGGTTTGGTTTGGTCGCCACACTGGATGAGGCACAGCATGTAACTCATTTCACTAAGCGACGACTCGTCTGCGATGTGCGAACGCGCCGGATGGACAGTGCGTCACATCGGAACGCTTCAATGGACTCGCGCCATTCCTTGCTCCGATTTCCCGACGCTCTCGCGCTGGAGTTCGAGAAAATTGAGTTTTTGCTTAATCGTGTCCTACCGGAAAATCTTTTGTTTTGCGTAGCCACGAGAGGATGAGCGAAATGGTCAATCACACGAACCAGCCATTCGATTCAACAGAGACCGAATCTTGTTGCTAACCGAAGCCATCCTGCAGGTCTCTCTACTTGGCCTTGTAAAGCTCATACTGTAGCTACTTCTTGATAACTTCGCAGTTCTGGCAGTCTGAGTTTGAGCTGAGGACAATCGCGCCTGATGGAGGCTTCGCTCCATCAGGAAGACGAACAAACTGCGATAAAGGCCTGCCTTCCACAGTGGCGTACCAATACGCATCCATGTACGCGGGACCCCACTGCCCATCCTCCAAGTAAATTGGCCGCTCTGACCGCGCGACTGCTGCGTCATAGGCGTCCTTGTACAGAACGTCGAATGCAAATTGTCGATCTAATCCCTTACGCCAAAAAATGAGTTGGAAATCGACGGCTTGTGCAACGGTCGCTGCCAGTAACACGGCTAAGAATGCTCAGTCGGACTCCACGCGGCACGCCGTGGCTGGCAACCATGGCACAATCTGGTTCGCCATCTGTGCGTTGTGTCAGTTGTGTCGCCCACGCGCTGCTTTGGTTCATCGGGTGCAAGCAGCCATTCCAGCGCCGGAACTGTAAGCACCAGCAGGAAGACGGCATAGCCCATCAGCCGCAGCTCGTGAAACGGCCAGTCCGTGATAGCGCCTGGCACAATGGAAACCGCCAGTCCATAGAGCACAAAACGCCACCAAGGATCGCGCCAGCGGCGGGCAATGACCAGCAAGAGACCAGCCATTGCCAGAATGAAGGTGGCAAAAAATATCGCTCCGCCCGAACCTTCGACATGATGATGCCAATGAGGATCTCCCGTCATAAGCAAAGGAGTCAAACTCTGATCCTGCAAGTAGCACCTGACAAACTCAGCAAACTCAGATGGGATTTCTTTCCAAGGTGCGTCAGGCCTGATGTAGGTAACTTCCCAGAGCCGCTTTGTTAGCACGCCAGAATGTGACCGATTGAACAGAATGGAGTGGTACCAACGTGACCCATAGGCCAGCCATGTCTTGAGCTACCCCAAGGAAACGGTGCTTTGTGGTCGCAAAGAAGAGTAACCCTAATGCGAACAACGGTGCCAGGATGCGTCCGCTGAAATAACCATACGTCACGACGGCCAGGCTTCCGGCGACCATCGCAATGTCGCGCCAGCTCCACGTTTCTTTGGATTGAATCCGGTAGGCGGCAAGCAGGAACAAGACCACTGTGAAAGCAGAGAAATGCGCATCCCAGACCAATCGGCCGATTTCGAAAAACCAAGGCGTCAGTAGCGCAGTTCCGGCAACGATTATGCCGATCTTACGCTGGCCAGAAATACGTTTTGCCAATACGCCAAGTAGCAGACACGCCGCGAACATCCAGAAAGCAGCGAACGTTCGTGCCACGAGAATGCTCGGGTGAACGAATCGGAACACGATTGCCAACAAATAGATCGTGAGCGGGTTAATATAAGTCGGGTTACTGACTGCATACTCTTGGAAGAGTACAGGAAACCGCGGTCCGAATTCGCCAGCCCCAGTTCGGGAGACGAGATAAGCGTTGTACGCGGTCGCTGACTCATCGAGGTAGAAACCTGGTGGATTCTGTGAAATGCCCCAGGTGTAGAGGCGGAAAAGAAGGATCAGAGCAGCGGCGCACAGCAAAATTCGCAGGGCTTTTTGAGTTACACCGGCAGCGCCTCCTGTGACTGGCTTGTTATTCGTCATAGCTTGCGATTACCTGGCCGGCAGAGGGATGACAGATACTCGCGCGGAACCGGTATTCAGGACAAAAAGTTTGTCTTTTGCCAGCGCGAGCCCCGATGGACCGTCCAGTTTGTCTGGCGGCGTCGGCGTTAAGGTCCCGATCCTGTTTCCCTGAAGATCAAAAACGAGAATGGTGTTCATATGCGCGCTCGACGCGTACAGACGGCCTCTCTCGTGGATCAATAGCCAAGTCCTCAAAGCCAACTGGCTGTCCCCACTCGGGGACTGGCCATTTGGTCAGAAACCTCCCATTTGAGTCAAATACCTGGATTCGGCTGTTAATCGGATCGGCGACATACACTTTGTTGGTAGTCGGATCGACCGCGACCGAAGTAAGGTCCGTGAACTGTCCATCGCCACTTCCGTCGCTGCCCCAAGTTGCAAGCACCTCGACCATCGGGACTGAACTTCACGATTCGGTTGCGACCCTGATCGACGACATAAATCGAGTTATCAGGGCCGATAGCGATCCGTCGCGGCCCGTAAAATGCAGGCGCCCACTCAGCGACGAAAGTCCCGTCAGGTCCGAGTTTCTGAACGCGGTGCTTGGAGCCTATCTCCGCGACGTAAATGTTGCCGGCGCGATCAATGGCGATTCCATTCGGCGCTTCAAATTGCTCCTATGCTCGTAACGAAAGTCGCCGTTTGGTGAAAACTTCTCGATTCGCCCGTTGCCGGTATCAGCTACGAAGATGTTTCCGGCACTGTCAGTCGCAATCGCCTCGTGGGCTGTCAAACTGACCTCTTCCATTCCCGTGGCCGCCTTCAAAAGCTGTGACGGGTAGCTTTGACGAATCCTCACGTGCAAGGGTTGGGGGAGGACGGAGTCTGGAATTTTGTAGATCACTGAATTGCGAAACACGAGTCCTTTCACTAATGGCTCTTTCTCATAGTTAACTTCCATGCGGGAGCTACTGTGAACAGCCCACAGATCGATAACTCCTGCGGCGAGAATACAAGCTGTCACTGTGCCGGCTAGCACTCGGCCTAACATGGCTGGAGCTTTTGCCCTCGACGACCACCAGGAGCCGTAAGCTAGAAGCAGACAACACAGCACCACGATGGCGGCTATAAAAACGATGAGCGTTCCAGAGTGGCAGCGCAGCTAGTAGCAACCCTGAGAAAACAAAACTCTTTACAGGTGTCAGTGCAGGCCTGGCGCTCGTGATGAATGTCGAGGCAAAACCTCTCTTGAGCTGATTCCAGTTACTACGTCGCTTCGATTCCCGCAAAGCTATATCGGCATCGAGGTGGTCTCGGCCGCCGAACTTCTTTGGCGATACTGATCAACCAAGAAAATTAATACAAGGAGGAATATCCCGATGCCGAAAGGCAGATATCGCTGGTTCACAAAAGCAATCTGCTTCCAAAATCCCCAAGTCTCGTCGCGATTCGAGTGCCCCGACGCGAGAAAATCAGTTAAATGCCGCAGGGAGCCATGGAAAAAGAAAAGCGTGGCTCCCAGCCTTCCTACAACACGAGAGTTGAAGAGCAGCTCGCCTAGTGCCATCACTAGTGCCGAGCATGCTCGTGAGGACGAGCACGCTAAGGACATCCACGCTCCAAGCCAGATTTAGTCCAAGAAATTCCAGATTGCCGGCCTGAAAAAAGAATAGAAACTGAGTTGGCTGGCTAGCGTACATCTGGGAACTCCGTCGGGAAGTTATGACCAAGGGCGACACTTTGAGCAATGGCAAGTTGTGGAGCGAAATCGCTGGTCTGTCTCGCGGAGAGGCGTAGCGTGCCCTGTTTGTTGACATAGAGTGTTCCGATCAGCAGAACGCACGCCGCAGTAAACAGCGCGCCTAGCGTGATCCAGTCCCATGTCGACGATCCCGGCGCGCCCGGCGCAATCGTGCTCACTCTTGGAGCTTTTCTAGACAGCCAGAAGATTGCGCCAGGCGCAGCCACGAAAAACAGGAGGTCTGCAAACAGCAAAGGTTCAGCCGTATGGGCAAAAGCCAGCCCAGCCAGATACGTGAACCATGTGCTGAGCAAGATGCCAACCAGTATGGCTGCCGCCCAACGGTGCGGCACGGATACAAACCGATAAAAGCGCCGACAAACGAGGTCGCCCAAGGCAATCGCCAATGCCAAATAAATCAGAGCTAACATACCTCAAGCCGGATAACTCGATAAATGTTATCGGCTAGCAGAGGTCGCTGTTCGTTTACAGATCGATCACGCTTACGCGATTCCCCGTCATGTTCAGCACGTAAAGCTTCCGGTCTGTCAAAGCCAGTGCCGATGGCCCTTCGAGTTTATCCGGTGGCTTTGGCATCAAACTGCCAAGCCTGGTTCCGTTCAAATCAAAAACAAACACGGCGTTCAGATGTGCGCTGGACGCGTATAGCCGGCCTGCACGCGAATCGATGGCCAAGTCTTCAAAGCCCGCCGGCTCTCCCCATTCAGGCACTGACCATTTGCTGAGAAACTTCCCATTCTGGTCAAAAATCTGTATCCGTTTGTTTCGCGGATCGGCGACATAAACTTTATTGGTCGTAGGATCGACGGCGACCGAAGTATGGTCCTTGAACTGTCCGTCGCCATTTCCGGCGGTGCCCCAGACTGACAGCACCTCTCCATCGGGACTAAATTTAGCGATTCGATTGTGGCCCTGATCGACGACATAAATCGAATTATCCGGGCCAATAGCTATTCGACGTGGACCGTAGAAGCCGGGCTCCGGACCTTTCCACTCAGCGACGAATTTACCGTCGGTGGCCAACTTTTCGACTCGATGATTCGCAGCGTCTGCCACGTAGATGTTGCCAGTGCCATCAACAGCGATTCCATTCGGCCCTTCCGAATTGTCCCTGGCCCTTGCCTCTTGGTTCCTATGCTCGTCACGAAAGTTCCGCTTGGCGAGAATTTCTGAATGCGACCGTTAATCGTGTCAGCGATCAGAATGTTTCCGTCGCCATCAACCGCAATTCCAGTTGGTGAATCAAATTGTCCCCTGCCGGTTCCCTTTCCGCCTTTAGACATGTCAGTTACCCTTTCGGGCAGAGGATTGACCAGGGGAAGCTGGGTTCCCGGCGCCTGAAGAGGAGTCTCAGGAAATGCGCTCACGCGCTTGCTGAAACTGCTGAATGTTCTTGTTAGGAATATTCAATACGTAAAACGTTCTAACTCTTCCTCCAAAGGAATATGAAATGGAGTCCTCTGTTCCGAGGTCGCCGGAGCGATCCGAACCTTTTGATAATCCTTTCGGTTTTTGGATCGCGTTCCCAGATCAGCTTTAGATCCTTGTTGGCCGGAAGGTAAGTTGAGACGGCCTTTTTGTTCGCATTCCACACATCCTGCTCGGTCATGACGAAGGTAAACGGATACCCGCCACAAAAGGACAGAATCTTGTCATCATCGTAATCACGCAAAAACAGATGAATGATTGAATAAGCGTCAGCCTGGCAGACGAATGTGTCATATGGGGCATCCGGAATTCCTTGAATCCGGTTGAACTCGTTGTGCTCCAGCTGAGGAGGACCGGGATGTTCCTGGCCGGCAACGACATGTCTTAAGAAACGCGAGACAGCGACCTCGGTTTGCGCGTAGTAGCGAATCGAGAACGGACTCTTGGTCTTACTGTAAATGTATCGAATGGATGGTAGCAATCCGTCGAGCAGTATTAACGCCGCCACGGCGCCGAGAATAACTTGCACGCCAGGCCACGGTCGCAGCTTTAATATCCAGGCGACTGTGAAGCTCATCAGGATCATCCAGAATGGGATTGGCAGAAGCAGCCGGTTCTCGATGGCCTTTGCGATAAAGGCTCCGAAAACCGGAATTGTGGCCAGGAGCACAATTTCAAAACGCTTCTCCCAAAATGCGAGTACGACTCCCGGAACTAATAACCAATAATATGGTAGAGGAATAGGCAAAGTATCTGGAATAAAGAACCGCATAGCTGGGATACTAAAAAAGCAGCTCCGAAGCTGGTCGATAAAAGGCCTGATTCCGACTGGAAACGGGGCTGACTGCATCGCATGCCGGAAATCGCGCAGAAAGCTAGCCTCATAAAGCGTGTAGTTCTCGTAGTTGAACACGATATAAAGGAGTATGGAAGCTCCGCCCGCTAGAAAGCCATAGCCAACCAAAGCTCAGCGAAGTCCATGTGACCCCTTGCTTTAAGTGTCTCCAGTAACATAGCCCGTACAGCGGTGCAGCAATCGCCAGGGCCAGGAGATATTGCTTTCCGGATATCGAGCTGGCCAGGCAAAGGCCCGCAGCGATGCCGCCCAGCGAGAGGCAAAATGGCGAGCCGTTCCTAAATCCTACGTGCAGAAAGTAGAGAGAGACGACAGCCAAAGCCACCGCCATCGGATAGCGGTACCCGGCAAATGTGTAAACGAACGCAAACGGCAGAAAATTAAAAACGAGGGCTGTAACCGAAGTAACAATGTAAGAGCGAAAAAACAGGTCGACGAGGAGGAGAGTGAATAAAAAAGTCGTCAACCAAATAACAAATAACGCGGCTTCATACGACAAGATGTTAAATCCGAACAGGCGGAGGAATCCCCATACATAATAATGAAACAAGGTTTCCCGCGAAATCGGGAAATGAAGCCACGCGGCCTGGTATGGATGACCGATAACATAAGTTTTCAGGTACCAGAGATCCCAGCCGGACTCGTCGAAAAGTGCGCCGCCGTTCCAAGGCGCTGTCCTGAAATTCCAGAGGTGTGAGGCTACAAAAAACAAGATCCAAAAGAGAAAGAACGCTGCTTTTGGATTTGCCAGAGATCTGAAACGGCCAGTCAGCTCCCGCGGGTTTCCTGTAAAAGCAGCAAGCAAAAAAAGCATGCTAAGCAACCACCCGATAGGCTGCCATGGGTCTCCCCAACTCGCTTTACGATAATGCGCGGTAGCGCCGACGACGCATATCGCCAGACTGATGACTGACAAGGCGAGCAACAGAGTCCTTGTCGTGAAAAATCGTAATTTCCCGTGCGTCAATTCCACAAGTCTGGGGGATCTGCCCTGCCCAATGAACCCGCTAAACCATAACGATTATACAGCTGATGGCTCGCTATTCTGTTTATAGGTCAATGATAGTGACTCGATTCCCATGCATGTTTAACACAAAGAGTTTCCCGTTTGCCAGAGCGAGTGCCGATGGCCCATCGAGTGCGTCGGGAGGCTTCGGCGTCAAGCTGCCGAATCCGGTTTCCATTCAAATCAAAAATCAGCACTGCGTTCATATTGGCGCTCGATGCGTATAGTCGACCGTTGCTCGAGTCTATTGCCAGGTCTTCGAAGCCATACGGGCCTCCCCATTCGGGTACTGCCCATTTCGTAAGAAACTTCCCATCTGAATCAAATACCTGTATCCGCTTGTTGCGCGGATCGGCAACGTAAACTTTGTTGGTCTTAGGATCGACTGCAACTGCAGCAGGATCGTCGAATTGGCCGTCGCCACTTCCTTTGGTACCCCAGACGGTCAGCACCTGCCCACTCGGGCTGAACTTAACGATTCGCGTGCGTCCCTGATCAACGACATAAACTGAGTCATCGGAGCCAATGGCGATCCGGCGCGGCCCATAAAATCCGACGTCGGGGCCTCTCCACTCGGTGACCAATTTGCCGTCGGCGCTTAGTTTTTCCACACGGTGATTGCCGGCATCCGCTACATAGATATTCCCGCCATGATCAACGGCGATCCCGTTCGGTGCACCGAACTGTCCCTGCCCAGAGCCTTTGATGCCTATGACGTCGAGAAACGTACCCGTAGGCGAAAACTTCTCGAGACGACCATTGTTCGTATCGGCGACGAGAAAATTCCCATTGCGATCAACAGCGATTCCAGCCGGAAAATCGAATTCACCTTTGCCGGTGCCTTTGCCTCCTTCAAGCATGTTGCTGACAGCTTCAGGCAACTCGCGGAGGTTGGGAGGCGGTTTATCGGGTACCTTGTAAATTGTTATAGAGTTGTACTTGTTTTGCTTGTCCTCGAAGACTTTCGGAAAATAAGTGGCATAGAGCTCTTCGTTCGGTCGCCTGATGAACTGCGCCTGGCGAACCGCACCATCAAACGCCACGTACCTGATACCATTCTCTTTCAAAAGGTGGAATACTTTCCAAGGATCCCTGCTCTCGAACAAGCTTATGTAAACTCTATCACGCTTAGTCGCATCATAACCAGCTCCCCAGGAATAGTAGGGCCATCCATAAAACACGCGACGGCCAGCCATGAGGATAGGATGGTTAACAAAACGGTCTGTCAGAAAGATCTCTCGCGGCGTGGTCTTCTTCTTGAGCCAGTCGATGAAAGGATCATCCTTATAAGTAACTTCGCTCCAGCCGGTATTGTGAATCGGAAAAAAATCAATGAGGCCCCCCGGGATGGTTAGCATAAGCAGAGCTAGCGCAACGAATTTCGCGGGCACGGTAGTTCCCCCCAGTGAGAGATGCCATAAACGCCAGAAGCCGAAAGCAACAAACAGGTTCGCGACGATAACCCAGATGTGTATAAACTTCTGATTAGCCAGGACCTCAATGGTGAACTGGAAAGAAAAAGCGACTGCAAGGAGACTGAGGAGTGCCAAAAACACGCGCCTTTGCACGCTGGTCGCAAAAATCAGCGCCACGGCGATTAACGCCCACTTAAAACCAAAGGTAAATCCAAGATATTTGGTCACATTCTCGAAGGTAGGATGGTCTATCGTGTAACCCCAGTGAAGGAGCTTCGGCATTTGGGCTCTACCACTCCCAGTGCTCAGATAAAGCATCTGAGGCAGCGCAACCACACCCGCGGTTATAGCCAGCACCAACATCTGTCCTCGCAGGGAGAACAGAAGGAACAACACTCCCAAAACCGCGGCTGCTGCAAGAAACACGGCGCTGTTGAACATAGGCAACAGCCCAAGCAGGGCGCCTGAGAAAATAAACGGAGGCAAAGTAGCCAGAAACGGCTCCCGCCTTATCTCGGTTCCGTGAGTCGGTTCTATGACTGCCGCCACGGCAGGTATCTCGGCTTGCGGTTCTCGAACATCTTCGGGTGCAGCCGGGTTAACGGTAACCGGCATACTCCCCGTGTCTGGCGCAGGCATCTCGGCTTGCAGTTCCCTGAGATCTTCGGGCGCAGCCGGGTTAATGGTAACCGGCATGATCCCGGTCTCTGGCGATTCGTCTGGCTGAGCGATAGCGGTGTCAGCAGCAGCGCGTGCCTCAGCCCGTTTAGCTGCTACCGCGCGGTAGCGGATCACGAGAAAAAGCAAAACGAGAAGGAATATCCCGATCGCGGTGGCGAAGTGTCGCTGATTCAGATAGGTCACCTGAGACCACGTGCCCCAAGCTTCGCCGCGATACGGAAAAATCGTCTGAAGATAATCCCGTTGATGTGTGATCGCTTCAATTGCCGCGCGCACTGAAGCCTGCTTTTGAAGAAACGGGACGTAAGAGAGCGTACCCGAAAAAGAAAAAGAGCAGCGACCCAAGGCGTCCGACTGCGCGCGAATTGAAAAGCACCTCCCCCAGCGTCATGACGATCATGAGCATCGACACCAGCGTGGTGATGCTGAGAAGATTCAAACTCCACGCAGGGTTAAGCCCGAGGAATTCAAGATTTCCCGCCTGGAAATAGAACAAAAAATGGTAACGAATGCGGTCGCCGGAGAAGTGCGGATACTCAGTCGGAAAATTGTGTCCTACGGCAAAGCTCTGGATCAACGCAGTATTTGGCCCGAAATCGCTGTACTCAGGATTAGCGATCTGGAGTTTACCCCCGCTGGTATTGAATGAGGCAAACATCATCCACGATACGAGGACGACATATCCAGCTATGAGTAGCCAGTCCGCTATGCTCGATCCCTCGGGGCGTGTGAGATACAAATTCGATCGCTCCAGATAAGCTTCGCCTGAAGTGCTTTTAAGAATTCTGCCTTTCCACTTAGGCCAGGACAGAAGCGCGACCGCCGCTACAAAGAATAATAGATTGGCCCACAACAGCGGTTGTGGCGTCCAGAAGAAAGCCAGCCCCGCCAGATACGTGAACCATGAGCTCACGACTAAGCCAACGAGGATCGCTGCGGCACACCGGTGTGCCGCCGACTCAAACTGGTAAAAACGCCGGCAAAGAAAATCCCCGACTAAAACGGCGAGCGCAAAATAAATCAGAGCCAGCATATCCAAAGCATCACTGATTCACTACCCGCATTGGTCTTTGACGTGGGAGACACAGGCGCAAATCGTAAACGCATGATCTTTTTCGTCAAACATGTCCCACGATTCTTCCGCGGACATGCAGCAGCAAAGGTGCGCTACGGCTGGATTTTGTCGGTCCAAAGAAATGACCATGTCGCTATTCCGTTAATCGCGATCGACACGACGAAAAGTGAGATTTCGGTGACGGTTATCCTGGGTGGTCCGTTGCCTGTGAGCAAAAGGAACATCCACGGAAGAAGAATCATGGCGTAGCGGTAAGAGAATTGCCACCCGCCCGGATTTCCATGGCACCACAGCACGAACGTTAAAATCCCAATCGCAATCCACGATATGGCCCTGTATCTTCCGCCTGCCCTAAAAAGGAGGAAAAGAAACGGACTGCTGAGAAAAATGGAGCACCCAAACGGCGGAAAAGTAAGGAACGGAAAGTTAGGGTCGTCGATGAAACCTTCGAACATCATTGTGTTGACGTTCCACGGAATCGAGTGGACCGAAAACAGCCCGTGTTCGTACCAAGGTTCGTCGCGCACTTCAGGGATATGAAGGTAGCCAAAATCGAAGACTGAATGAAACCGGGCGAAATTATAAGCGCAGTCAGCAGTGCCAATGTTACTGGCAGAGTTAAAAAATCGAAGACCATTGGTGCGTTCAAACGAAGCGCTTGCTTAAGGTTTTTCCACCGGAGCGCTGCCCCGTTCGGGGTATCCGAACCTGACGCTGACAATCCAGACGCTGTAGGGAAACCGCTCGCGTTTTCGGGTTCGGGCAGGAGAGGCGCGTGCTCTACAAACACGGGACGGCGCCAGAAAAGATAAAGGTAGAAAGGCGCTGTGATGAGCAGCTCGGTCCGATTTCCGACAGCAAGAGTGAAGAACGCCCCCGCGACGAACGGTGACGGTCGCACCAACGTGAAATAGAGAGCTGCGGTTTCTCCCAATAACGCGAGACCGAGAGCGATTTGCCACGCACCGCCCATCCCGAGATTACACCAGGTCCAGGTTCCAAATACCGGGAACAGCGCCAACAAAATTCTCCGAAAGAGCGGTTTCGGTTTGAGACTGGAGTAGTCGGGTCCGAATGCTTTCGCGAGTTGAAAGAAGAAATAAACGCAAGCTCCGGCGATTAATGCAGCCAGAATGCGAGCCGGAAAATCGTGGATCAGCGACGCTTTTTGTAGCAGCGCAACCGGCAACATGCTAAACACAGCGCCCAGCGGAAACGCGGAATAATATTTATTCCCGTACGGAATCATCTCGTTGAGCCACTCGGGCGGCTTTTCGCGAAGGCCGAGATCGCCGCGCAGCAATGCCGAAGCGATCTCGACGGTATAATCCAGATCGTGCAGCGTCGGATTTGTCGAAAAGTAGAACGCGAGCGCCGCCAACAGCGACAGGGTGGCTGCGATCCAAAATTGTCGGACAGTGTCAGCGCCGTTCGGGAGCCGTCATGATTTTTCACTTTCACTTTTCATGCGAATGTCGCCCCAAGAATTTTTCCCAGGCCGCTCTTGTTTCCCCCGGCACGTTTTGATCGGCGTCAATTAGCCAGGAAACGGTCGCAAGCGAGTTCACGACGACCGAGAGAGCGATTAGTCCGATCAA
Organism: uncultured Verrucomicrobiae bacterium; assembly: GCA_963761585.1. Classification (GTDB taxonomy): domain Bacteria; phylum Verrucomicrobiota; class Verrucomicrobiia; order Chthoniobacterales; family UBA10450; genus Udaeobacter. The sequence continues at coordinate 58,544 of CAVXHW010000010.1, read as the reverse complement.
TACATAACGTGACCGGTGCAAGGCCACTCCGCCCGACATGAGAAAAATGACGAGACAGAAGATCAGGAAAGGATAGAGATCGGCGGAGTAGCGCTGGGCGAGCGCATAATACGACATGATACAGACAAATTGGGCAAAGAGAGCAATGGCTATGCTCCGCTCGAATGTGTCGGCGCCACTCTTCCGGACGAGATAAACAATTCCCATAATGCGCTCCGAAAATAAGCCAAGGAGAACACCACACCAGAGAGATATACACTTCGCTGAAGTTGTTGGAAAAGAGAGAGGGGTAGTCATACGGATGGCGATCTGCCACGAAGAAAGGCGACTCGAGTCGAAGCGATGGAAGCCGCACGCTGAAGTAATCAGCGAAACTGTAGGGAATTCGGCGCGGACTGAACATGCCGAATTTGTGAGCAAACTCGCTGTGAGTTGGGTTGATGTAATAGTCGAAGTTCACTCCGATAAGGCTCCCGAATCGTGCGTAGCTTAGCCAAAGATAGAAAACCAGTGCGGCGCCAACCGGGAGAACCAGCGCCGCGAAATTGATTGTTCGATTTTCCGGCCGAATTCGCAGAGCAAGTAATGGCGCGATCAGGATGAAAGGAGCGCCGAAGGTGACTCGTGACAATAAAGCACCACCGGCACACAGCGAGAATCCCAGCAACATGCGCGTCTGCGTGCTACCCTCGGTGTGCTGCGAGCGGAGGGCGAAGAACAGTGCGCCCAGCGATAAGGCTAGGCCCCAAATGATGGCTTCGTCGTAGATGGAAAGATTCCCGAGCAGCAAGAGCAAGGGCGAGCCGAGCGCGAATCCGACAACGCACGCGTTGCCCAGCCAGTTACGTGCGCGCGCTGAAAGCGGCGATGAACATAAGGCTGTGCGCACCAGGCCGGCAAAGGCAAACAGCGCGATGACTCCAGCGAAAAATCCTGAAATACGGGACCATTTTCCGTGTCCTGCAGGGTAAATGAAATTTAGTGGAATGCGAAGGAGGGCCGGGAACGGCCCAAAGTACATGCGTGTGTGGCCGTTCACGATCATTGCTTCATGCCCGATGGCCTCTGCATCGACGTCCACGTCCCCGCGCAGAAAATGTTCCGCCTGTGAATCGTAGGCGCCGCCGAGCACTTCCTTAACAAAAATTTGCCGGACGCCTGTTGTGACGAACACCCAAAGAAGCGCGCTCAACAGCAACGTGAGCGGCAGAAGCCGGGGAGCCACGGGCGAACTCAGAGGAAGCTGATTATTTTCTGAAATCGAGCGCGCCTTTTTTGAGGGCGTACACGTAGCCGACCATCAGGATCGTAATAAAACTGAGCATGCTCCAGAAGATCGCGCTGCCTTGCTTGATCGCGTCGCGGTAAACGACTGCCCACGGATACATAAACACGATCTCGAGGTCGAACAGGATGAAGAGCATTGCCACCACATAGAACTTCACGCTGAAGCGCGGTTGCCGTTCGCCCTGCGGAATCATCCCGCATTCATACGCGGTGTCTTTCGCTCGTGTGCGTCTTCCGCGTTTGCCTACCAGGATGCTGACGAGCAGTGCTGAAACAGCAAACAGAGCGGCGACAATGATTTGCAGGAGCACCGGCAAATAGTCGCGCAGCATCCGGGAATTTGGCCTGAAGCCAGTTCGTCCTGAAAAACCGGCTTACTTTACGCCGGCCAGATGACCATTCTGCTGTGCAATTGCCGCAGCCAGAGCCGACGGCAAGCCCTTGTATTTCTTGCCATTCTTTTTGACCGCACCGCGCGCCACGAGGTTTTGCAACTTCTCGTAGGCTCGCAGCCGCAGCATTTCCTCGCCGCCGCTGGCAGCATTTCGCGCCCGAAGATTCTCGTGCACGATGTCGAAGAGCTGCTTGAACTCGAACGAAGAGCGCCGAGAGAGGACAGCAACCAGCTCCTCAGTTACCAGATCGGGAACCCGACGGGAGAATGCATTTTTCTTTAGAATAGCCATAGGGGCTGGACGATAGCCGATTTTTGAGAAATTGCAGCACTTTTCTTTCGCTTTCGTTAGGGAAACTCAAGCAGTGCCGGAATGGCACAGCTAGGGCGGCTTAGGCCCGCCAGCTTTGGCGAGTTCCGAAACGAGGGAACCGCAAAATTCCGCCATTTCAGGGAGTTGGCGATGGACTCGGTGCTGGGGGAAGCGCTGTGGCCGGGGCGCCCAAACCAGTCTGCCGCGCAGCCGCCGCACCGAAACTGCTAAAAATCGCAACGCCTATTCCTAATTGGTCCAACGTGATGGGTCCGATTGACTCAGCCATGTAACCGTCGCCGTCGTATCGCTGCGAAGAGACAATAGGGCTCAGATGTTTTGTGATGACTTCCGGCGCTGGGAGTTTGGTGGGATCGATCGAGCCAGCAACCGCCGGGACGAATGCCGCAGCCATTAACAACATCGGCCGCAGCGAAGCGTCGAGCCGCGAATACAACTGCGCCGTATCGATGTAGGCAAAAAAGTTCGTGGGCGCTGGAAGCAAGTGCGCGGCTGCCTTGTAAGTTTGAGAGTCTGCAAGTTCAGACGAGCTACCACGTGCGCGCTTAATTGCCTCTTCCACCGACGCGGGATCCAAACCAGCGATTAGAATCCGATCAGACAAAGCGATCGTAGGGGTGATCGCGACAAAGCTGGCAGCAGATTGCTTTGAAAAATAGCGGACGCCATCTTTCTCGGTAGCTGTCCACGAACCATCTTCCTCGGCCCTTAAGAGCACTTCCACGATCTTCCCTGCTTTGGTCGCGTCAGTCACCGGCAGGGTCACAAGCAACGACGGCCAATGCGCGCCTGAAGGCCAGTTAGCCAAAGATTCCAGCTCGATGCCGAATGCCGCTTTCCAATCCGCGGCAGTTATCCCGCTATCGCTAAGCGCCTGAAAAATCTTCGTACCCGCAAAGGCTGCCGCTTGATTGAGAGTGTCCATTCTTTCCCCGAGATTCAGCAGCATCGCGAGGTAAAAGAATGTCTCCTTCGTCCCGAGAGACAGCGACGAGCGGGTGAGCGTCGTGTTCTGCTCCAGCTTCGGCATGCCGAGAAAAAGCACGTCGTGTATTTTTCCGTTCTCGAATCGCATTGAGCCGGTAATGCAGCGCATTTTCTCGAGCATCGTGCCCTCGCCGGGAGCTGGGGTTGAGCCGACAGCAGCACGCAACGCCGCGAGCCGTTGCGAAAACGTCTTTGGCTGCAGGTAAAAAAATGCAACGTCATTGGACGGCCGACGCGAAATGGCTGCACGATACGCCTCATCCTTATCGAGCCTGTTATCTGAATCTGATGAACGGCGATCGGCACGATCGAGCAAGGCCTGCATGTCCGCCGCATCTGTCGTCACGAAAAACCACGGAGGATCATAGGCGGTCGCAAAAGTGAACGAACCCGTTTTGGTCACCTCGATTTCGTGGCCTTGATATTGCAATTTCTCGCGCTTGAGGCTTGAATTTTGCCCAGTCAACATCGAGCGCCATTTGCCAATAATGCGCTCCGCTTCTTCCTGGCTGCCGCGAAAATGAAAGCCGCCGACAAATTTTGGATTGTTATTGTCGATAGAAGTCAGCGCAACGAAGGCGTTCTTGGGTGCGAGCTGTTCGATATCCAGTAGCGTTTGAGATACCGCATCCGTTTTTGGAACGTTGCCCAGCGGCTTGCGCAAAAAATCCTGCACCGCAGGTTCGCGGTACAGCTGATAAATATCGCAGTGCTGCCATTCGTCGCGAGCGCGATTGAAGTCCGGGATTTGCGCTACAAAAATCGTCTCGCGCGGCAGAAGCCCGGCTACTGGAGCGTTTGAAAATCGTTGCGAAAATTGCCAGTAGTACCAACCGCCAAATGCAGCGACGGCCAGCGCGATTAAAAGGAACAAAATTCGCTTCATAAACTTAGCTGCCTGACCACAAGTGGATGCTGGATACTCGATGGTCGATGGGCGTTCAACACAAATCCCCGGTTCAAATCCGCCGGTCAGCTCGTTTCATTCGCTACGCGCGCGGATGAAATTGGCGATGCACAGCCTTAAGTCGTTGCTGATCGACATGCGTGTAAACCTGTGTCGTCGATATGTCCGCGTGGCCCAACATCTCCTGGATGATTCGAAGATCCGCGCCGTTGCTGAGCAAATGCGTTGCGAAGCTGTGCCGCAGAAGGTGAGGATAAACGTTCTTTTCCAGTCCGGCGCGCTGCGCGTGCTTTTTAACGATCTGCCAAATCCGCGCTGTGGTTAATTTCGTGCCTCGTTCAGAGAGAAAAATTTCGCTGCTGGTGCGCGGCTTCACCAGTTTTGGTCGCTCGGTAGAGAGATATGCTGCCAGGGCTTCGCATGCTTTTCGCCCAACAGGCACCAGACGGGTCTTGTTTCCTTTGCCGGTCACCCGCACGATACGCTGTTCGAAATTGAAATCTTCCAGTCGCGCATTTGCCAGCTCAGAAATGCGCAGCCCGCTCGCGTAAAGCAGCTCGATCATCGCCCGATCTCGTAAACCGTGAACGGCTTTGGTGTCGATTTTTTCCAGGAATTGCTCCACTTGCAGTTCATTCAGCGTTTCGGGGAGATAGCGCTCTATCCGAGGCAGCGCCAATGCCTCCGCCGGATCACGCCCGATGATTCCTTTGCCGGCGAGAAACCGAAAAAAAATCTTGAGCGCCACCACAACCAGCTTGATCGAAGAGGCTGAAAGACCGGCGCGTTTGCGCTCCGCAAGATATTCACTCATCATTGGCAGAGTCACGCCTCGCGGGTGAGTGACGTTTTTCTTCGCAGCGCACCATTGCGCGAATTCGGTCAGCGATCTTTGAGTGGAAAGCTGATAATTTTCGGAAAGACCACGTTCGATCGCGAGGAAGCGAATGAACGCGTCAATAGAATCTTCCATCGAGGCAATGCTAAATCAGCACTATGCAGTGACTAGTGGAAATTTGTGCCACCGTTCGTTCGCGTTGTATCGCCGCCCAACCGCGAAGTTATTGACAAGCGAACATTGAGTATCGGATGTTCGGTACGATGAGCTTGGATCTCAACACCATTCTGAAGGATTGGCCCTACGAGAGCGGCACCGTTAAAGTGCGCAAAATCACCGGGCTCGACGGTCGCGAAAAATTGCAGCTGCGCGTTGATCTCGGCGTGTTGCAAATGGAGATCACCGGACGACCCGATGGCCGGCGTCCCCATAATTGCGAATCGCTCCTGGAGTACCATAGGAAGCGCGCGATCCGCTCGGATCAAAAGGGCGAGGCTTACGAGCTTAGCCCCGAGCAATGCGCAGAGCTGCAACAGGAGGGTATCCAATATTATCATCGCTACTTGAGCCTGTTTCAGATTAATGATTTCGAAGGCGTCGTGCGCGACACGCAAAGGAATCTCGATCTTTTTACTTTCGTCAACGACCACACGGATCGCGAGGATTTCTCCTGGAGTCTGCAACAGTTTCGGCCGTACGTGCTCATGATGAATACCCGCGCCAAGGCTTCCATCATTCTTGCTCAAGGAAAATTTGCCGACGCCATAGCGGAAATTGAGCGCGGTCGCGAAGCGATTATGGATTTTCTGCAACAGTCGAACTTTCCGGAGCTGGTATCCAAAAGCGCGGAGATCGCGTTTCTCGACGAATGGCTTGAGGAAGTAAAATCGAAACGCCCGCTATCGAAGCTGGAGGTCATGCAGCGCGAAATGGAAACGGCAATCACCAAGGAACTTTACGAGCGCGCAGCCGAGTTGCGCGATGCAATCAAGCTGCTCAAAGCGCAAAGACAGGCGTAAGCGGTTGCTCGAACGAGCCGTATTCGACATAGCGTTTACCGATTCGTTAGGCCGCCGGTGCCGTTGCCTAACGAGAAGTACCATTAGAGGATGTGTTCGCGATTATCCGACCGAAGCCGGATCGTCTTTATCTGCAAGTCGTGCCGGGCTCGAATAAAACGTACGGTTTTGCTCTTCGCTCGCATGAGGATCGAGTGGGTGATTGCCGTCACGCCGCCACGCGCTCGCACACCGGAGAGAAGCGCGCTGTCACTGATGCCGGTCGCGCAGAAAATGATGTTCTGGCCATGGGCGAGGTCGTCGGCTGAAAAGACGCGATCGAGATCTTGTTCATGGCCGTCAGCGACCAGACTTTTTCGCTCCTTGTCGTCGCGCGGCCACATTCTGCATTGCATATCGCCACCGAGGCATTTGATCGCAGCCGCCGCCAGCACTGCTTCGGGCGAACCACCGATGCCCATATAAAGATCGACGTCCGCCTCGGGCAACGACGGTGCGATCGCCGCGGCAATGTCGCCGTCGCCAATCATCCGCAACGATGCGCCTGCCGCGCGAATTTGTTCCACGATTTCTTTGTGACGCGGTCGGTCCAGCATCATTACCGCCACATCCTGCACGCGCTTGTTCACCGCGTGCGCAACAATTGCCAGCATTTCGGCGATCGGCATGTCGAGGTGAAGCGAATCGCCGCGTTTTTTCATGTACTCGATCACGCGCGGTCCATATGCCAGCTTTGACATATAAAACGAAGGAATGTCGCGCAGCGCCACCTTCACGCCTTCCTCAGGACTTGCTGCCGCGATGCAACTGATCGAATTGGGCGCGCCCTTGGAAATGTTCGTCGTTCCGTCGATTGGATCGAGGGCAATATGAAATTCCGGCGAACCGGGATACCACGTGCCGAGTTGTTCGCCTTTGAAAATGCCCGGCGCATTATCCTTGATGCCCTCGCCGATCACCACTTCGCCGCAGATGTTCATTAGATCGAACATGCCGCGGATGGCGTCGCTGGCTGCTGCGTCGGCTGCTTCCTTGTCGCCGCGCCCGAGCCAGCGCAACGAGTTCAGCGCTGCTGCTTCAGTTGCGCGCACAAAATCCAGCTCGATGACGCGCTCAATGTCGTGATAATCCTGTTTCGGCAGTCGCAGAGCCATGGATCGTTGATCTTCACGCAGGTCGCGCGCGATGACAAGGCAGCAGGAGTGACGGCTTCCCCTTGGCGCCGCGTACCCAGGGCCAAGGCATATGTGCTAACGGCTGCCGAATCGATTGCTCTCAGTGATTTCCACGCGGGGAAGGCCGTCTTCAAGAACTACGGGAATCAAAGACAGCGATGAAATTTTCGCGCCTTCGTTTAAATCGACCTCGAGTAACGCGCCGCGATTCCATGATGCGACCGTTGGCGCTCCGTCGAACACCAGATTGCCAAGTGAATACGCAATTGGACAGCCGTGATAAAAATCGAGCGGTTGTACACAATGCGGATGCGAGCCAACGACGAGATCAACGCCGCGATCAACCAGCCAACGGGCGAGTTCGCGTTGTTCATCAGTGATTCTTTCGCTGTTTTCGATTCCCCAGTGGACGAGGCAAACGACAAGATTTGCGCGGGACCGCGCTTTAGTAATCGCGGCGCCAAGCTGGGCGCGAACAGATGACGCGGCGATTTGGCTATTTGTTTTAGGGTCAACACTGTTCATCGCGAACAGGGCGATTCTTTTTCCATCGGACAGAGAGAAAAAACTCGGATCGCAAGCGTTCCTGGTTGGTGTTTCCACTCCGACTGGCTCAATTTCTTCACGAACCAGGTGTGCTGCGGAATCGTGCAAAGCGACGGGGCCAAAATCGAGCGAATGATTATTTGCCAGTCCCATTGCGTCAAAGCCGGCCCGGCGGAGCAATTGCGCGGATTGGACTGGAGCGCGGAACGCATACCGGTTTGTAGCCCCGCCTAGATTCGAAATCGTGCATTCCAAGTTTGCGGCGGCGAATGACGCCTGACGAATCACCGATGCAATACCTTCAAAGGGATCTGTGCCGTCTTGGATCTTTGCGGCGCAACTACGAGCGAGCATGACGTCGCCACCGAAAATCAATCTGGCGTCGGATTTTGCTGGCGGGACGCGATACAAATCGAAGCGATCCTTTCCACGCTCTCTGAGGAGTTGGCCCAGCGTCACCAGTTCCGGTGCGGCAGGGAGTTGGTGCGCCACAAGATCGTTTTCATCGAGAATGCCGATAGGATTTCGATCCTCGATCAGCGCAGCGACATGTGTCCCGAGATGAACGATTGTGCCTCGCTGCAAATCCTCCGCTGTAATTCTCGGTGTGCCCGGTGCGGCTGATCGGGCGACAAAATCAAGATGCTGGCGCAGCTGCTTCGGGTCCGACCATGGAATTCGCTGGCCCTGCCGGCGCAAGGCGTAAACGACAAAGTTTGCGCAATCGGCGCCGAGATTGGTTTCCGGCCCGGTATTCGAAGCTTCTGACAATTCGCCGCTCCCGAAAAGATATGGCAAACCAAATTGCTCGGTAACGGCCGCGCGAAAACCGCTGCCGATGAATCGTCGCAATTCCATCACGGGCGTTTCGCGAACTTTTCCATCGAACACCGCACGTGCTCGCAAACGCACTGAGCCACAGTGCAACTGTGGATCGAATAAATTTTCGATCTTCGTTATCGGTAGAACAGAATCGTGAAAATCAATCGCCAGCTCGTTCCATGCAGGGCGCGGCGCGGCATTCGCGACAAAGCCGACTTGATCGGCCGATAAACCACTCACGTTGCAACGCCAAAATTTCGGCGTCAGCGCAAACCATTCGATCTTCTCCGGTTTCGCGGTCCAAGGCTCCACGACAAGCTGGACGTCGGCGGACTCATCGGCTGGAACGCGCTAAACATCGTCGGTAGAAGGCTCGCGATTTTTAACTTCAAGATGCAATCGCGGTGCTTCGTCGTTCCAGGTGCGCAACAGTTGCTGCCAACGCGCGCTATCCTGCACGCACGTTGATGCGTTCACGTTGGGATAAAATTGGTGCCCGAAGTGCTTGAGTTATTTGCGCAACGTCGAAGGCCGCCGGCTTTTCTCCTCTCATCATCAATTTCTTGGCGAGATTCGAGTGATCGTTGGCAACGGTGAGGAACGGCTCGAATTCAATTTGCGCCGTGGGTAGCGAAAGCGCAGACGTCAACGCGAGCCTTAGCAGCCGATCCGCATCGTCTTCGCTCTTCAAGTAGGGACGCGAAATTGCGAATGTGATCGCGCGGAGATTTGGCTGCTCAATGACGAAATTCCAAATCCGCGCGAATGCTTGTTCCCGCTCCGCCGCAGCCAGTCCACCGAAGTAATCCAGATCAATTGTAACAATCAGCCGCTGGTTTGGCTCAATCTGTTTTTCCAGATGTTCGAAATCGGAAACAACGTACGCCTCTTGTAATGATCCCGATTTCCGCGGCGCTGCTTCAAGATGGCCGTCGATCAACGCCGTTGCTTTTCCTCGCCGTTCGCGAATTTGAGATTCCGAAAGTTTCTCAGCCGGCACCCAAATGACTTTTTCAATCGGCGCCGGCATGAGCGGCTCGATCCAGTTGAAACATTGGACAACGCCTTTGCTGCGCCAGCGATCGAGCAGCGTTTGGCGATCCTGCGTAGACGCAACGTTTCGAAGCGCGTAACGAATCTTATCGGAATCGAAAATGCCCGACGCGTCGCTGTGCGCATCGAAAAGAACAAGCGTGTACGACTGGTCGAGATCGACATTTTGCGCCAACCAGTAAAACGTGCCGGCGTGATTGTCTTCGATGTAAATGGGCAACGTGTTCGCCTCGACAGCTGCGAACGTGGCGCCAACCAGGAGCGTCGCAAAACAAATCGCGGCTGCTCGCGCGTTCATCGCGCCCCGTGAACTTCAGGTTTTTTGCTAAGCGGTGCGCGCAACTCGACTAGCGAAATGCACGTGTCGTGAAACTGCGTGCCGCGATGCACACCTTTGATGACCAGTTTGATTTTGTTGACCGGCTTCGTGTAGTCCCGCACGCGGATGAGGTACGGTCGTTCGAATCGCTCATCGGGAATGCTCTCCGTAAACGTATGCTCATCGTTCAGCATGATTTCGAGCGCCGCGACGCGATTGTTTTTCAACCACGGTTCCTTGTCATCGTACTCGTAATATCCAGGCTGGATCAGGATGCCATAGAGCGGAAGCGGGCGTTTCACGTTGAGCGTTATGCTCTCGCCGATCCCATCGCCTTCGACTCCCTCAACCCAGGGCGATGGAACCTCTCGGGTTGGATCGCCCTTTATGTTAACGACGTCGTAATTGTGTTTGCCCTGGGCTGCCAGCGTCGAGCTTGCCGTCGCATCGTAATCGGTGTGATCGAGAAAATATTGATGGTCCCTGAGAACATACGATGCGCGGCGGCTAAGGTCTTCTTCGCCATAACCGGTCGGATACCTATCGTATTTTGAATGCGCGACGATCCGGATGTCGTCCGCCATCGTTGGCTTCAAGTTTTCAAACTGCCATTCGTAACGCGTATCGCTGATTTTCTTGAATCGCTCCTTCGGTTTTTCGATTGAAACATCTTCGGGTTCGGAATGCAGGATATTGATCTCGATTTTCCCTTTACCAATTGGCCCTTTCCACGTTGCTGCAGGCGACAGCGAATATGCGAAGGTCGCGTTGCTGATGTGCGAATCATCTGAAACTGATTCGTCGTTCTCCGCGTAACGCGCCTTGTAATGAATCGTCACGTCCCGCGTCTGATTTCGTTCAAAGGGAATGACCGATTTTTTCCATGACTTGATCGTGGACACGTTGTTCTTGCCACAATGGCCCCGAAGTTGTTTCGCCTGCTTCTTCGCTGCCTTCTTCTTCCGCTTCGCTGTTTTCCTGCTTCGCTTCGCTAGTTTCTTCTTCCTTCGCTTTGCTGCTTTCCTGGTTCGCTTCGCTCATTCCTTCTTTAGTTTCGCTGCTTTTCTTCCTTCGGTCCGGCCACGTTGGTCGATTTCAATTCTTTTCCATCAACGCTGATTTGGTAACGATCGATATCGTCACTCTTTCCCTGCCCGTCGGAGTCTGGATTTGCTCCCCAGCGCTCTACCGGAAAAAAGAAATCCTGTTGCACCTTCGGTCCTGTGTTATGCATCCGGTAACGAACAGTCCACGTCCGCGTACTCCGGGTGCAGATCGATTTTCAGCGTTTCAGTTTTCGATCGTGACATCGGTTTTTTGGCTTTTGTTCGAAGCGCTGGCAGCGCCCGTTCCCGGAACTCCAGTTTGCCAGGCGCCGCCATTGCCAAAGAGAACTGGCGCGCCGACGACAATTAACGCGAGGACTAGCCACAGATTCTTCATTTCGCGTCAAGTCTTACCACGCCGAGGCGTCGCCTGTCGAAGCTAGAATCAGGAGTACGGCTTCCGGGCCGTTGCGTTCCTTGTTGCTGGTTGTGCGTTACGAAACACGCGGAACGCAGAACATGCATGATCTTGCAGGCTTGCTTTTGGCGCGCTTTTTCAGTTCGATCGTCCTGTGAGCGCTGCCCCCCATGAGGTGACTTCAACGACCGCGACTGAGTGCGAGCGGGCAACACGGTGGTGTTGCGTTTACGACGACGCATTGGAGCGTTGTGCTGGAAGCGCAGGGTGAATCGCCTGCTGCACAAGAGGCGCTCGAAAAGCTCTGCCGCACGTACTGGCGACCTATTTTCGCCTTTCTGCGACGACAAGGGCTTCGCCGGAAGAGGCGGAGGACATCACCCAGGGTTTTTTTGCAGAGCTATTGGAGCGCAGAAGTCTCGAGCGCGGTGCGCAAGGAAAAGGGACGACTTCGTTCCTTTCTGCTTGGGGCGACTAAAATATTTTCTCGCCGACGAGCAGCGTCGCGCGATGGCGATCAAGCGAGGAAAAGGACAACGGCTCATTCCGTTGGATGAACTGCGTGCTGACGATCGGATCGACATCGAACCAGCGGATCCGATGACCGCCGAAATGATTTACGAACGCCGCTGGGCGTTGACGGTGTCTGGAGCGCGTGCTCAGCCGATTGAAGGACGAATACCGTCGCGGCGGGTAACGCCGCATTGTTTGATTCGTTGAAGGAATTGCTACCAGACGAACCGGGCTCGCCGTCACAGGCGGAGATCGCTGCGCGCTTGGGGATGACCGAGAATGCGATCCGCCAGGCGTTCTACCGATTTCGGCAGCGCTACCAAGTCGTTATTGCGAGAGGAGATTGCCAACACCGTTGCGACACCCGGCGACATCGAAGATGAGCTGCGCCATCTCATCGCGGTGCTGGAGGCGTAACGCATGGCAGAATTTTACGGAGTACAAACGGGGAGTGCCCGAGCGTCTCCGACGATGATCAGGGTAATCAGAATTTGCCGGAAGTGCGGCGCCAAGATCTTTTCCGACGCGCCGGAAGCGCTTTGCGCCAGATGCGTGCTGAAAAGCGCCCTTGGCAATTTCCCGGACGACTGTAGCCGGGGGCGTCGACCCCGGCCGACTCGGCATCAGCGATACCGGTTACAGCACGCTGATGATCGCGCATCGAGCGCCTACAACAAAAAATCCGACAGAGCGCCGCTGAGCTGCTCGGAGAGCTTGGCGATTACGAATTGCTGGAAGAGGTCGGTCGCGGCGGTCAGGGCGTGGTGTTTCGCGCGCGGCAAAAGAGTCTCAATCGCACAGTCGCCTTAAAAGTCATTAGCCTCGGTCAGTGGGCGAGCAAAGCGCACCTGAAACGCTTTCGCCGCGAAGCCGAAGCCGCCGCCAGTCTCGAGCATCCGGGCATCGTTCCGATCTACGAAGTGGGCGAGCGCGATGGCTCGTGCTACTTCAGCATGAAGTTCGTCGAAGGCGGCCAGCTTGACGAAGTAGTCAGGCGCGCGCCGATGCCGATTCGTCAGGCGGCGGAATTGATCGCGAAGGTCGCGCGCACCGTGCATTACGCGCATGAACACGGCATTCTGCATCGCGACATCAAACCGGGGAACATCCTGCTCGATGAAAAAGGCGAACCGCATCTGACCGATTTCGGTCTTGCGCGGTTGGTCGAAACTCGAGAGCACTGTCACCCGCACGCTGGACGTGATGGGCACGCCCAGTTACATGTCGCCCGAACAAGCCGTCGGGAAACAACGCCGCCGTCAGCAGCGCCACAGATGTTTACGGACTTGGCGCAGTTCTTTACCAATTGCTGACAGGTCAGCCGCCGTTCGCCGGAGGAACGAGCTACGAGACTATCAAGTTACTTTTGGACACCGAGCCGCGGCAACCGCGCCTGTTAAATCCGAAAATAGATCGCGATCTCTGCACAATCTGCCTCAAGTGTCTCGAGAAAGATCCGCAGCGCCGTTATGCTTCCGCTCTCGCGCTTGGCCGAAGACCTTGAACGCTGGCTCAAGCACGAGCCGATCCGGGCGCAGCGCAGTGGATTTTTCGCCCGTGCCCGCAAATGGGTGCGGACGCAAACCAGCTATTGCTGCGTTGATTGCATCGTTGGCTGCTTTGGCAGCGGCCATGAGGTTGGAACGTTTGGAAAAGCGAACTAATCAGCCGCCCCGTGACAAACGGAGTCGCAGTGCTTCCGTTTGAAAACCTCAGCCCCGATCCAGATAACGCCTATTTCGCGGACGGCATTCAAGAGGAGATCCTGACGCGGCTTGGCTAGCATCGCGGGTTTGAAAGTGATTTCGCGCACTTCCACGCAGCACTATCAGAGCAAACCCCGCAATCTGCGCCGAGATCGCGAAGCAGCTTGGCGTAGCGAACATTCTTGAGGGTAGCGTGCAAAAAGCGGCCGATCAGGTGCGAGTCAATGTTCAGTTGATTAACGCGCAAACTGATTCTCATCTTTGGGCAGACACTTATGACCGGAAGTTGACTGACATCTTCGGCGTTGAGAGTGAGATCGCTAAAGGAATCGCTGAATCGTTGCAGGCCAAGCTAACCGGTCGCGAGGAGCAGGCCTTAGCAGTTAAACCAACAAACAATCCGGAGGCTTACGATGCTTACCTGCGCGGTCTGGCTTATAGTCTGAAAGCGATGGCACTCATGCCTGCTAACGCTCTCGGCGCACAGAAGTATCTCAGAGAAGCCGTGCGGCTGGACCCGAAGTTCGCGCTTGCCTGGGCGCTCCTCTCATACGTTGATTCGCGCGGCTACCGCACACTGCTTCTTCAACCAACAGCCGCCCTCCGTGAAGAGGCGCGGCTGGCGGCCGAAACCGCGCTCGCTCTTCAGCCCAACCTCGGCGAGGCCGTGTGGGCCAAGGGATATTATCACTACGCCTGCCTCAAGGATTACGACACCGCGGTGCGTTACTTTGAGGAAGCACGTAAGTTTCTACCCAATACGAGCCGGATTCCTGAGGCGCTGGCCTATGTCGCGCGAAGGCGAGGCCAGTGGGACCGGAGCGAGGCGTACTTCAACGAAGCCGAGCGACTCGACCCGCGCAACGTTCACCTGCTTACTCAGCACGCGCTTTCCTATATCGAACTTCGTCGTTTCCCCGAAGCGCTGCGAAAACTTGACCAAGTTCTCGATATTACGCCGGACGACGTCGATACGGTCAGTTACAAGGCGACGATCGCTCAAGCCGAGGGCGACCTGCCGCGGGCGTCGGTGCTTCTCGCTCCGTTGCATCCCGCTGGCGACGATCCCCAGGCCGTGGAAACACAGGTTTACCAGTCGATCTTGGAGCGCCGGGCTGCGTCGGTCATTCCTCGGCTAAAGGAAATACTTGCGAAGCCTGATCCGGCGTTGGGTTTCTTCAACGGCGAATTGCGCTTTTGGTTAGGCTGGGCGCAAGACGTCGCCGGCGACCATGCCGCCGCGCAGGAAACTTGGCGACAAGCACGCAGCGAACTGGAATCTTTTCTCAGAGAACAGCCGGGAAATTATCTGCTCATGGGAGATCTTGCGTTGACCAATATGGGCCTTGGTGACAAAGCCTCAGCGTTCGCTCTGACCGAGCAGGCGATGGCCGCCCTCCCGATCGAGAAAGACGCAACGGACGGTCCGATTCCGATCGAGATCCTTGCTCGCGTGGCAGCGAAGATGGATGAGCCCGACCGCGCCATTGCTGCTTTACGACAACTTCTGTCGATACCTTATGAAGGCGCCTTTGCTAAAACCGTGCCACCGCTCACCCCTGCGCTGCTTCGGCTCGATCCCATGTTCGACCCGCTCCGCGGCGATCCGCGCTTCCAAAAACTTTGCGAGGAAAAGCAGAGATAACTTCCACCACGGATCGCACGGATAACACGGATGTGTAGCCGGGCCGCGACCTGAGCTTGTCCGGAGCAAAAGTCGATCGCGACACACCGAATCGGATTTCTCTTTGGACAGAAGAGAACGAAGGAAACAAGGTTCCGATCTGAGCTAATTGCGGAAGACATTCGCTTCCTTCTGCATTTTTTCGCGTAACGAACCGCCAAATCTTACGGAGTACCTTTGGTGAATGGCTAGAAATCAGTTCTCAATGACAAGAAGTCAAGGAGGGCTAAAACAACGAACGCAAAATCTAATTCTCATGAAGAAAACTAAATCAAGACTACAGATTTCCCTATTCCTTTGCTCGCTGATCATTTCGGTGTCCGGGCTCACGGATCTAAAAGCTCAAGATCACGTAACGCTCAACAATAGCTCAGGAAACCCGATTGGCTTGCTCGTGGATGGCAAACTCAATGGATCCTTTGTCAACGACCAGACGTACGTGTCTCCCGGGCAGCCCTGCTCTCATCGGGCAGTTTTCAAGAGCCACAGGACAAGGAACAAATGAGGTAATGGCCTTCACCCAGGACCGGCCGATGGCGATCTATACGAACCCTCCCTGGACTACGGGAAACGATAATATAATGGTCCCGTTTGCCAATAAGATTTCAATCCCGATTACCATTTGGGTTGTTTACGGGGACTTTAATTCCGTAAGTACCAGAAAGGCGCCAACGACGCCCTAACAGCCTCCACTATATATAGCACGGAGAGAGTGGGTGTTGATTTCTCTACCGTCACTTTTATGGATGCTACCGCCAATCCCCGAGCCCCAAGCTATTACAACTTCGACACTAGTACAATGGCCACCTCAGTAAAGGCGGACATCGGCTACGTGGCCGGACAAATCAACATTTACTATGTTCGGAGCTTAGTGTGGGGAGGTGTGCAATACACTAACGCTGGAGAGGCCACCTTCGTTGGTGGCCCATCGATCGCTATCGCGTCTAACACACTTACGACGGTATTAGCACATGAAATAGGCCATCTCTGTGCACTGTCGCATGTTGGCAATGGTCCAACACCTACAGAATGGTTTGATTACACTAATTTGATGACCACATACGGCACCCTAAATATGCATTACCTGACAGAAGGCCAGATCCTGAGAATGCATCTGACCAGCACTTCCGTTCTAAACACTATTTATCATGCCAGGCCGGGCCAACTAACAAGAGATTGCAATACCATATCAACTACTCGCGACAAACACCTGCCCGGGTGTTCAAAAGAGGATATGGGCTGATGGAACATTCCCGGTTTAAAGCAGTGACCTGAACCTTCAAAACAAAAACAAAACAAGAACTATGAAAACAAACTATAACTACTCATTGATAATCGCTGCTTCCTTCCTTTTGCTGGCGAGTGGAATAAGGGCCCAGGTTTCTGAGGAAGGGAGAATATTTGCTAAGACTTGGTTGAATCTGTATTGCCACGAGGCCGACAGCGGTCGGAATGAAATGGACAACTTTCGGAAATACAAAGACGACCTAAAGCCGTATTTCTACTATGTCACGCAAGGAGGGTTAGAGCTGGAAGGAATGCAGGAGGAGGCAACAGCGTTAGGACGAATTTATGACCAAAATATCGGGATGCTGAACGAGAACAAACCAGCGTGGATCACCCCGGAGTATGAGTTCAAGATTCGTTCGGTTTCCAGAGAGTCATATATCCGTGATGGCAAGGAAGCGTTGGCGCGAAATTACAAAGCTCAGGCATTAAAAGGTCTTGAGTTGATCAAGTCGCTCTCGACTAAGTGATGCTCGAAATTGCGAGCAAAATGTGGCTCGCGCAGTAAGGCGCTGCGGGATACGCCAACAGGTTTGAGACAGCGCTGTCCCACAGAGGTGGGCAATCCGTGGCCTACCACACGGTAACGACGGCGAGGCTTGGCCGCAGAGCGTCCGCATTCGGATCCACCAACGAGTATGCCGGCCGACTAACGCTCCTCATCTTGGCCGCATATTATTTTGCCATTCCGGGAAGTTTGCTCTGCGTGGTCGTGCCCGCCGTGACTGTGCTGGGAAGGCCGGATGCGCAGGAAAAATTGGAAGGCGTAGCCGAGGTCATCGCCGTAGTAGCGATCGAGAGAATCGGGGCGGTCGTTGATGGTGAATTGGGTGCCGAGACCTATGTCGATGCCTTTGCCGTGCGACAGGTCGCGGACGTAACCGAGCGAGTAGCCGCTCACTGGAAAAATTTCGGATTCATCGAAAGGCTTGAGAACAAGTTCGTGTCCGGATTTTTGGACGCGTTCCCAGCGAAAATAAACCGTGTCGCGGCCACGCTGGTAATTTGATTCGATCAGGAACGATTGCGTTTTGCCTTCCTCAGTGGCGTTGTTCTGGCCCCAGACAAAGCGTGTTCGACCAGTTGGTATCGTGGCCGAGCGGCAGATTGTAAATCGCCGACGCAGTCGTGCGATGGATGTTCGTTTTGGGATCGAGCTCCTCGGGACTCTTGATGTAGCCGTACGAAACCTGCAGCGCCAAATTTCGCGTTGGATTCCAGGAGAGCCGGCCGCTGTATGAATCAAAACGCGGCCGGTCGAAATCGTAACGGTCTTCGTCCGGCTCGCGCCCGGTGAAGATGCTTCCTTCAAGTTTCATCCCGCCGAAGCGGGACCACTGCAGGCCGAGCGTCGCAACGCCAAAGGTGATATGCGTGGAATCCTGCCAGTGATGTCCGATCGGTGCGTCCGGATCGTCCATTGCCGATGGGCGATGCATGAACGCCGGCGGACCGAGCGCCGGCTCCCCTGGATAACCGAAATAGATGTACCCGCTAAGATCGTGCTCGAACTTTTGCGATAGGCTGAACGAAAGTTCGTCGAAGAGATCGTGCGGATGTTGCCGGTCGTGCAGAGCCTGGCCGTTCCACGCTTCGCCGGTTTGAAACAGAAGCGGATAACCGCGTCCGCCTTCGGTCAGCGGATCGAGGCTCATCATTAAGCGAGAACCGAACTGGGTTGCAGTCGCCGAGCGGATGTGAAAACATCGCCATGAACCAGTTCGGCGCGTCGATCCGATCATCGCCGCGCCTGGTGCTGACGTTTGTGTAGCGTGGGAAAATCGCGCCGTGCAACATGAGCATGTCCTCGCCGAACATGAACATGCGGCCATACATCGGCGACGAATCCGGGATCCAGCTTGTGCCGGAGCCTTCGCGGCTCATCGGATCCGCGAGATCGATGGTGGAGTGCATCGACGTTTCCATCTTCATCTGGCGTTGCATCGGACGGGGCGACATTGCGATGATGATGCGACTGGGCATCTCGGCTCCATCGTGCATCAGACTGGTCTCGAGCTCGACGTTGAATGTTGGGCGCCTGCTCGCGATTTATCGGAGTTGGACGCTTGGCGTTTCTTCTCTTTTACCGGCACAAGTTTCATCCCGCATTTTGGACAATTTCCCGGATGATCAGTGATGACTTCGGGATGCATCTGGCAGGTGTACTTCTGCTTCTTCTCTTGCTCGCTTGCCGCGCCGTAGGTCGCCGCGGCGACCGAAGGCGGGTGCTCCTGCTCGGTCGGGTGCTCGGGATGTGAGTGCTGTGCGATCACCGTATGGGTCACCGACAGCACAAGTGCGCTCCCGATTATGGCTGAAATGTGTTTTCGCATTTCGTCTGGTTGTAGGGCAGGCGCCTCGCCTGCCGGCGGGGGAAGGCGGCAACCGGAGCGGTTGCCCTACAAGCAGAACGCGATTGCGACTGCTCTACGCCTCGAAAGGCGGAGCGTGAGCGAGAAGGCTCTGCTGCAAGATCAATTCAGCGAACGAAAATGCGCCGGGCGGTCCAGTGTCGAGTAACAGCGGCTCAACAGCTCGCGGCGAATACACGACGAACGCGCCCGCCTGAGTGGGAAAATTCGCGTCGCAGAATTTCGCATCGTTGCGTGCCCAATCTTTTGTTTTCGCAAAAACAACGGCGCGCAAAATCTTGCAGCATTGTACCTGCGAGGATTGTTCTTTTTGCTTCGCAGGTTTGGAATGGAACGGGCACTCGGTTTGCCCCTTATTGATGTCCGTTGCGACTGCTGCGAACGCGCAATGATTCGAGACCGCGATCCATGAACAGATCGTGATTGCGGCAATCAACGAACGCGCACCTGCTCTCACACTCACTCAATCGCTGACCCGACCTGAATGCTCAAATATTTTCTTCCGTTTCGGTAATCGGCGCAGCGCCAGTCGCGGTGATCTCTGGTGGCACCAACGGCACGCTCGGCGGCATGGTCTCTTGTGATTGGACCGGTGTTTGCTGAATGCGTGTGGACATCAGCATCGCGGTAAAAAGAAAAGCGGCTGCCAGATAATACGGCGCGCCCGGAAGGTGAATGCGACTTTTCGGATCGATGAACCACCCGAAAATCCGAAGGAACAACCATGGGCCAACAATGAACGTGATCGAACGCATGCTCTGGAGCGCGCCTTGTAATTCGCCTTGTTCGCGCTCGCTGACGCGATGAGTCATCATGCTCTGCGCGGCTGGCATGGAAATGTTCCAAAGTGAAATGATCGGGATCGAAGCCAGTAACCACGTACCTGTTTTGGCCAACCCGGCCATAAGCATTCCGCTCGATCCAAAAAACTGGCCGATGTAAAGCGTCCGTTTTTCGCCGAAACGTTTCACCATTCTGCCAGTTAACCCGCCGGAAATCACGGCGGTGACGATTCCGACAATCATGAGCGACAGTCCGATCATTCCCTGGCTCCAGCTGTAACGATAGATTGCGTAAAGAGCCCAGACGCTAAACACATTGTGCGCGAGATAGGCCAGGAATTGGATCGTGGTCAGCCGCCAAAGTTCGTGATGAGAACGCAAGAGCTTAAGTGACCCGACCGGGTTTGCGCGCCGCAACTTGAATTCTTTTCGCTGATTTTTTGCCAAAGATTCGGGAACGAAAAAGTAACCCCAGAGCCAATTCGCCAGACTAAGCGCAGCTGCAATCCAAAACGCAAGACGCGGATTGACATCGCCAGCCAACCCACCAATTGCTGGTCCAAATGTGAATCCGACACCGAATGCCACGCCGATCATCCCAAACGCTCCAGCTCGTTTTTCTTTCGGTGTAACGTCGGCGATGTAAGCCATCGCGGTGGGAATGCTTGAAGTCGTGATTCCTGAAATAATTCGGCCGAGGAAAAGCCAGCTCAACGTGGGCGCCATCGCCATCACGATGTAATCCAACCCGAGACCGAGATTTGAGAGCAGGATGATCGGCCGTCTTCCAAATCGATCTGACAAAACTCCAAGCAAGGGTGAAAAGAAAAACTGCATCAGCGCAAAGACCACCGCGAACCGCGCGCTCCACTTCGCCGCATCCGTCATCTCGCCGCCGAGAAAATCCAGAATCAACTTCGGCAGAACGGGGATAATCAAACCCATCGCCAGGATGTCGAGAGTGACCGTGACGAGAATGAAAATAATCGCGGCTGGCCGAGATTTCATGCTGAGTGGAGCATGAACGCAACGTTGTAGCAGCGGTTGTGTCAACCGCAGGTGGATCGGCTTCTCCGAAGACGATGTTGGAGCCGGCGCGCCCTCGCGCCGCCGACCAACGGCCCGAGGGCGGGCCGTCTCCATTGCCAATGCGTTGAGGACAACGCGTTCCACCCTGGCTATTTTGCGCGATGATGCCGCTTTCGTACCGGTCTCCAAAAACGGAAGTGCGCGAGAGTAAAATTCACGGACGCGGTCTATTTGCGATGGCTGACATTGCCAAAAACGAAATCGTCGCCGTGAAAGGCGGGCACATTGTTGATGGAAAAACTTTGCGTGAAAAAATCACGCCTGTGCTTGGCCCGGTGGAAATTCAGATTGATGACGATCTGTTCATCGCGCCGGTGACCGAAGAAGAACGCGAGTTGTCGATGCTGTATTCAAATCACTCATGCGACCCGAATCTTGGAATGCGCGGCGAGATCACCTTCGTGGCGATGCGCGATATTCGCGCTGGCGAAGAGCTCACGCACGATTGGGCGATGACCGATGACGACGATTATTCCATCGAATGCAACTGTGGCGCGGCGAATTGCCGGCAAATTCTCACCGGCAAAGATTGGCAACGCCCGGATTTGCAGGAGCGTTACGCCAGTTATTTTTCAGCCTATCTTGCGCGCAAAATCGCCCTACCGAAAGTGCGGCGGTAGATGCCGTTCGCGAGAAGTTCCGATTCCGTCGATATGAAAAAGCTTTTATTAAATTGGGTTATCGCAGCGGCCGCTCTGGCCGCAATGGCTGGTTGCGCGCAGATAAAAAAGCCGCCGGCGCAGGCGAGGGCGGCGCCGGTCGGTGAGCATTTCGACCAGGTCGGCTCGGTCAAGCTGTATGCTGGCGAACCGTGCACGCCGCAGATCATGTTCGATTTTCACGGCTCGGGCTCGACGGTCTGGCTCGGTGCGTCGAAATACGAAACGAAAATACTCACCGAGGCGGCAAAGAGTAATCGGCGAGTCCATATTTCTGGAAAATGGCGACGTAGCGGCCAATCGAACTGCAGCTACGTTGAAGTCACGAGCGCAGAGGTAACGAGATGAAATCAAACGAAATCGAGGAAATACAAGGAAGCTTTGGCCCCGTTGCAATTCGTGCGCTAGCCGTAGGCGCGCAATCAATCGGCGCGATTGCAGTCGGCGCTATTGCGCTCAGCGCAGTCGCGATCGGATTCATAGCGATTGGCCGGCTAGTGATTGGCCGCGCAAAAATCAAGCGACTGGAAATCGGTGAACTAAGAGTGACGCGATTGCACGTGACTGACTCAATAATCACGCCGCCGGACCGATAGGTAGGGACGGCGCGCTGCGCCGTCCGGACATCGCAGCGCGATGTCCCTACCATTAATATCGGTAATGCTCTGACTTGAACGGGCCTTCGACAGGTACGCCAAGATATTCGGCTTGCTTCTCTGAGAGCTTCGTAAGCTTGACGCCGATTTTCTCCAGATGCAGGCGCGCGACTTCCTCGTCGAGTTTTTTTGGCAAGACGTAAACGCCGACTTTGTAGGTGTCGCGGTTTTTCCACAGATCCAATTGTGCGAGGACCTGATTGGAAAATGAATTGGACATGACGAAGCTCGGGTGACCTGTGGCGCAACCGAGATTTACAAGGCGCCCTTCGGCGAGCATGAAAATTTCGCGTCCGTTCGGGAACGTATACTTATCCACCTGCGGTTTGATATTGGTTTTCTTCACGCCTTTGGCTTCGTTGAGAGCGTCCACTTGAATCTCGTTGTCGAAATGACCAATGTTCGCGACGATGGCCTGATCTTTCATGCGCTGCATGTGTTCCAGCGTGATCACGTCAAGGTTGCCGCTCGCAGTGATATAAATGTCGCCGCGTCCGAGCGTCTCTTCGATGGTCGTAACCTCGTAGCCCTTCCATCGCTGCTTGTAATGCATTGATAGGATCGACTTCGGTAATAACGACCCGCGCGCCCTGGCCGCGCAACGATTGCGCGCAGCCTTTGCCGACGTCGCCGTAACCGCAAATGACGGCGACTTTTCCGGAAATCATGACGTCAAGTGCGCGATTTAATCCGTCGACCAGCGAATGCCGGCAACCGTAGAGATTGTCGAACTTCGATTTGGTGACTGAATCGTTGACGTTGATCGCAGGAACGAGCAGCCGTCCTTGTTCGTGCATCTTGTAAAGGCGATGCACGCCGGTGGTCGTCTCCTCAGACACACCGCGCCAATTCTTCATGATCTCGTGCCAGCGAAAGGGATTCTCACGCTGAACTTCGAGCAACAGATCCTTGATGACTTGCTCTTCCTTGTTCGCCGATTTCGTCTTCGCCCAATCGCTGCCTTCTTCCAGTTCGTAGCCTTTATGAATGAGCAATGTTGCGTCGCCACCATCATCGACGATCAGCTGCGGGCCTTTGCCTTCGGGGTGGGAGATTGCGCGATATGTGCACCGCCAATAATCCTCAAGCGATTCGCCTTTCCACGCGAATACAGCGATGCCGCGCTTGGCTATGGCCGCCGCAGCATGGTCTTGCGTGGAAAAAATATTGCAGCTCGCCCAGCGGACGCGCGCACCGAGATCGGTAAGTGTTTCGATCAACACGGCGGTCTGGATCGTCATATGCAACGATCCAGTGATGCGCACGCCTGCCAGCGGTTTCTGCGGCGCATATTTCTCGCGGATCGCCATCAGCCCGGGCATTTCCTTCTCCGCGATGGAAATTTCTTTGCGACCAAAGTCGGCCAACGAAATATCGGCGACTTTGTGATCGGTTTCGGTTCGTTCGATTGTCGATGTTTTCATAAATTTATCTTGCGGCCTTCTTCAGCTCCGCCGCTTTGTCCGTCGACTCCCACGTGATATCGGGATCGTCAATTTTACCGAAGTGGCCGTAATTTGTGGTCTTGGAATAAATCGGGTGAAGAAGATTAAGCTGTTTGATGATATCGGCCGGTTTGAAGCTGAACGTTGCGAGCACGGCCCGTTCGATTGCTTCTTCATTAACTGCATGCGTTCCGAACGTGTCGATATGAACACTGAGCGGTTCCGGATGGCCAATGGCATAGGCGAATTGCACTTCGCATTTTTTCGCCAGACCTGAGGCGACGACATTTTTTGCAACCCAGCGTCCCATATAAGCAGCGCTGCGATCGACTTTGCTCGGATCTTTTCCCGAGAATGCGCCTCCGCCGTGCCGGCCCATTCCGCCATACGAATCGACGATAATTTTGCGCCCGGTCAGACCGGCGTCGCCCTGCGGGCCGCCGACTACAAAGTTGCCAGTAGGATTGACGAGGAATTGCGTATTTTCGTTTAGCATTTCGGTGGGCAGCACTTTCTTGATCACTTCCTCGATCACAAAACTCCGCAGCTCCGAATGCTTCACATCGCGTGTGTGCTGGGTCGAAACAACGACGCAAGAAATGCCAATGGGTTTGCCGTTTTCGTAGATCACTGAAACCTGCGATTTCGCGTCGGGTCGCAGCCAACCCACTTTGTAATTCTTGCGAATGCGAGTGAGTTCACGCCCGAGCCGATGCGCAAACATGATGGGTGCCGGCATGAGTTCCGGCGTCTCGTCGCACGCATACCCGAACATCAATCCTTGATCGCCCGCGCCTTGCTCTGCGGTGTCCTTACCTTCCACTGAGCGGGCGTCCACGCCCTGCGCGATATCGGGCGATTGTTTAGTGATGATATTGGTGATGAAAATTTTGTCGGCGTGAAATACATCGTCGTCATTCACGTAACCGATCCCACGGACCGTATCGCGCACGAGCTGTTCGACAGGCAGGACACTCGCCAGCGGCTTGTCTTCAGACAGACTTGGAATAGTGATCTCGCCACCTACGACGACGATGTTGCTTTTGGCGAAGGTTTCGCAAGCCACGCGACTATGCCGGTCGTGCTCAATGCACGCGTCGAGCACTGCGTCTGAAATGGCGTCGCAAACTTTGTCGGGATGACCTTCACCGACTGATTCGGAAGAGAAGATGTAACGGCGGGACATGGCTGAAGAACGTTAAAGCGTTGAAAGGTTGAAGCGTTTGTAGTTGCGATCAATTTCCGACGCTTTAACGCTGCAACGCTTTTAGCGTTTCAACGGTTGCGTCAGCGACATATTGACCAATCATGATGCGTCGATATATCGTAGGCTCAAATCATGGCGTCAACCATTAATTTGTTGCGTTTGCTTGCCGATCCGACTCGTCTGCGACTGCTGCTGCTTCTCGAACAGGAGGATCTTTCGGTCGTTGAATTGCAACAGATTCTTGGGATGGGCCAGTCTCGCATCTCGAGTCATCTCGCTCAGTTGAAGCGGGCCGGCGTGGTAGCCGATCGCCGCGTCGGCAAAAACGTTTATTACGGCGCGAACCACAGTGGACAGAAGGCGAAGCGCGAGCGTGTGGCGGAGTTGACCCGACTCCTGGCGCCTGAACTAACCGAAGGCTCGCGCGATCGCACAAGTTTGAAGCTTGTGCTCCACAAACGACAGGATAAAGCGCGGAAATATTTCGATGAACTTGCTGGTAAATTTGGTCGAGGCTATGTGCCGGGGAGATCGTGGCAGGCGCTTGCGCACACACTGATCACGTTGCTTCCGCCGTTGACCGTCGCCGATTTGGGAGCAGGTGAGGGGACGCTCTCGCAATTGCTGGCAAAACGAGCGCGCAAAGTCATTGCCATCGACAATTCGCCGAAGATGGTCGAGTTCGGGTCGCAACTGGCGAAGAAACACGGATTCAAGAATCTTGAGTACCGACTCGGCGATATTGAGGACCCGCCCATCGCGAAAGACAGCGTCGACCTTGCAATCCTCAGCCAGGCGTTGCATCACGCCATTCATCCCGAGCGCGCTATCGGCGCTGCTCACCGTATTTTGAAACGCGGCGGTCGGTTGGTGATTCTTGATCTGTTGAATCACAGGTTCGAAAAAGCCCGCGAACTTTATGCGGATCACTGGCTCGGATTCAGCGAAGTGCAGTTGCACCAACTCCTGGAGAAAAACGGCTTTCGGGAAATTGAGGTTAGCGTTGTTTCCCGGGAGAAGCAGAGCCCGCATTTTCAGACTGTTTTTGCTGGTGGCGTTAAGTGAACGCGGGGCCTGCCTCGGCTGTCAATAAGTGAGGCCCTTGGTTTTATGCTCTCGACCGAGAAATCTGTAGCCTTGCCCGGGTTCTTTGAAGAAGTGAGGCGGCGCAAGGTATATCGGGTGGCTGCGGCCTACGTCATCGCAGCGGGCGGCATTATTCAATTAGCTTCGGCGGCTTTTCCCGCATGGGAATTACCGAGCTGGACTCTGCGGGTGCTGATCGTGTCTTTGCTGATGGGATTTCCGGTAGCGCTGATGCTTGCGTGGGCGTTCGACATTACTGCGGATGGGATTCAGGTCACGCCTGACGGGTCGACCTCCAAGGGTCACGCTCGTCGTAACATGATCCTGCTGATCGCCTGTGGACTGATCCTTTCGGCCGCCGCGGGATTGTTTCTGCTGCCCCAGGTCGCCGCGCATAAGATCGACAGGTCCATTGCGGTGTTGCCATTCCAAAACCTCAGCGATGAGAAGGAGAACGCTTACTTCGCGGATGGTGTTCAGGATGATCTGCTCACGAACTTGTCCAAAATCGGCGATCTGAAAGTGATCTCGCGCACATCGGTGATGTCTTATCGTGCCACGCAATCTAATGCTCGTGAGATTGGAAAGGCCCTTGGCGTCGGAACTATTTTGGAAGGCAGTGTTCGCCGCGTCGGGAATCGAGTCCGCGTAAATGTGCAATTAATCAATGCTGAGAACGATCAGCACATCTGGGCGGAAGATTACGATCGGGAGCTAACCGACGTGTTCGCTATTCAAAGTGATCTCGCTCACAAAATTGCAGGCGAGCTGCGCGCTAAATTGTCGCCCAATGAAAAGGCGCAGATTGAACGCAAGCCGACTGAAAACAGCGAAGCCTATCTGGCTTTTGTGGAGGGGCACGATCTTCTTACCCGGCCCGATCGATTGCGCGCCGACACTGAAAAGACTGAACAACTGTTTGAAAGAGCAACCAGACTCGACCCAAATTTTGCCCGCGCCTTTGCAGCATTGGCGTGGGTGGAAGACTGGATGTATCACAGTTTCGATCCCACGCCGGCGCGTAGAGCAAAAGCGCAGGCAGCGGCTGAAGAAGCTCTCCGCTTAGAGCCGGACCTCCCGGAGGCACACCTGGCGCAGGGCTTTTACCATTATTATTGCGAACGCAATTATCAGACCGCTTTGGACGAATTCGCCATCGCCAGGAAAAGTTTGCCGAACTCTGCAGACGTTTATCTGGCGATTGGAGCGATTCAGCGTCGCCAGGGCAAATGGGCGGAATCCACCGCGAACATGGAGAAAGCAGCTTCGCTGAGTCCAAAGGATGCATTTCTTCTCATCAACCTCGCTGACAATTATCGCGCCGCTGATGACTTCGAACATGCGGACAAACTTTTCGATCGCGCGATCGAAATTGCGCCGAATTCAGTTAGCGCCCGTACGGGCAAGGCGATGCTGGCCGTGGATTTGAAAGGCGATCTGTCCGAGATCGACAAACAGTTGGCGCAGATCCAGCCAGGCGCTGGTTCTGATGCGGAAGGTACGGTCGGCCGGGCGTATCTCTTGATGCTGCAACGGAAATTTCACGACGCTGTGGCCATTCTAAAACAATTGCCCGGCGGCGTTCGCAGCGATGACAAACCGAAAGAGTATCTCGAGGGCGCTCTTTACACTTTCGTGAATGACAAGGAGCATGCGCGTTCGGCGTTCCAACGCGCTCGTTCGATTCTGGAAAAAGCGATACAGCAAGGCTCTGATGATGCGTCGCGTCACATCGTGCTGGGGATGGTACTTGCCGGTCTGGGTGAAAAAGATGCCGCAATCGCCGAAGGCAAACGCGCCGTCACGCTGCTTCCTGAATCTCAGGACGCATTGGATGGGCCAAAGATGACGCTGATGCTGGCACAAATTTACGCCTGGACGGGCGAAAACGACGCGGCTCTCGAGCTTCTTGAACGCTCGTTGATTACTCCAGCCGGAGTTACGGTGTCTTCGCTGAAACTTGATCCGATTTGGGATCCGCTGCGATCTGATGCCCGCTTTCAGGCGTTGGTCGATTTCCCGCAAACGCCTGGCATCGAGTTGTCGATGAATTGCAGGTAACGAGCGGTTCAGCCTTTGTACGGCGCAATCGACTGGGTAAAATGAATGTCGGGCGTCAAATTGTGTCTATACTCACGGCTGCGGTATAGTTCCGAATCAAAACTCTTCTTATGACCGGCTTCTTCGAGGAGGTAAAACGACGCAAAGTTTATCGCGTCGCGGCGGCCTACATCATTGCTGCCGGCGGCATTATCCAATTGGCTTCGGCTACGTTTCCAGCATGGGAACTGCCAAACTGGTCGCTGCGCCTGGTGATTCTGTTGCTGCTCGTCGGATTTCCAATTGCCCTGATTCTTGCATGGGCGTTCGACATTACGGCGCAAGGTATTCAGACGACGCCTGAGACTACCGTGCCCAAGACCCGTCGCCGGCGGAACATAATTATGCTGATCGCCACTGGCGTTGTTATTTCCGCGGCCACAGGCTTTTTTCTCTTGCCTCGAGTGGCTGCGCACAAGGTCGATAAATCAATTGCCGTCCTGCCATTCGAAAATCTGAGCGACGAAAAAGAAAACGCATATTTCGCCGACGGCGTGCAGGACGATGTGCTTACCAATTTGTCGAAGATCAGCGATCTCAGGGTGATTTCGCGGACGTCGGTGATGCAATACCGAGGCCGGCCGACGAATCTCCGTGAAATCGGTAAGGCACTCGGCGTTTCCAATATTCTTGAGGGAAGCGTCCGCCGCTCGGGAAACCGGGTGCGCGTCAACGTGCAACTGATCGATGCCAACACCGATGAGCACGTATGGGCCAACGATTACGACCGCGATGTGACCGACGTTTTCGCAATCCAAAGCGATCTCGCGCGCGAAATTGCCAATGCGCTGCAAGCGACGCTATCGCCCGCGGAGAAATCGCAGATGACGCTGAAGCCAACGGAAAATGGCGAGGCTTATTTGGCTTTCGTGCAGGCGCATGATCTTTCCTGTGCTTTTGAGGACTCAGCAAAACTGAAACAAAGCGAGCAGCTTTATCAGCGCGCCATCGACCTGGACCCAAACTTCGCTTTGGCCCTCGCGCGCTATTCGCAATTGGAAAGCTGGATGTTGCGTACACACGAGGCGACACCGGAACACCGCGAAAAAGCGCGCACCTTGGCCGAGCGGGCTCTCCAGCTACAACCTGATTTGCCGGAAGCTCACCTCGCGCTGGGGTTCTCGTACTACTATGGCGACAACAACTATGACGCGGCGTTAAGAGAATTTGAGATCGCGCAGCGTGGATTGCCTAACGAATCGGAAGTGTATCTGGCCATCGGTGCCATCCAGCGCCGCCAGGGAAAATGGGCGGAATCTACTGCAAATCTTGAGAAGTCAGCCAGTTTGAATCCAAAAGACACCTGGCCGCTGCAAAATCTCGCTTTTAATTATCAGATGCTGCGAAACTTCGACGCCGCTAACAAAACGGTCGATCGCGGGCTCCAGATTAATCCTCAAGCGCTCGGACTCTGGGAGATCAAGGTCAAACTTGCCATCGCCGAGAAAGGCGACTTCAGCGTTTATGAGCGCGCCGTGGAGAAAGGAAAATCATTTCCGATTAGCGACGAAGAACGGCTGAAGATGGTCGGAAACGAAGCCAATCTTCTCCTGTTGCAACGCAAGTACCAGCAGCTTTTGCAACTGGGTCAACGGTTCACGGACGATGCATTCGCAGCCGTTCCGGGTTCGCTAGCCATGAAGTATTTCGCCATCGGTATTGCTCAAAAAGGTTTGGGCGATGACGCAGCGTCACGCACGGCCCTCCTGAAAGCGAAAGACATTCTTGAACAGCAAGTGAAGCAAAAACCGGACGACGCGGATTTACACGTTCAATTGGCGAAACTGCTGGCGTGGCTTGGCGAAAAGGATGCTGCCATCGCAGAAGCGCAACGAGCTATGGATTTGCGGCCGGAAACCAAAGATGCATTCGAAGGTCCGCAAATCACTGAGCAGGTCGCACAAGTTTATGCGATTCTCGGTGACAACGCTCGCGCAATCGAGTTGTTAGATGGACTATTGAGTCGGCCAAGCGAAGTGACGTTGCAGGCGCTGAAAGTTAATCCCGCATGGGACCCACTTCGGAACGATCCAGGGTTTCAGGCGCTCTTCGCCAAATACGCGGGTAAAGCTTAACTACCCGGCACCACGGCCGTGCGATTTCGCTACACTTCCGCCGCACGATACGTCTATGGATCGCTTGCGGTTTTCGCGGTAGCGCTTGCCGCGTCGGCGCATGCAGAGTGGAAAATCTCCTCAGCCGAATCGGAATCTGGCCGTGGAGGCATTGAGCATCGGCATGTGATTGTAGAAGACGCTGCTGCCGCTCAGCGCGTGACTATCGATCTTGCCGTTTTCTCCGCTAAATCGACTGCGTTGCGTGTCATCGATAATCCTGACGGCCAAAGCCTGGGCGCGATGATGAAGCGAGAAAAATTCGTGTGCGGCGTGAACGGCGGTTATTTCGACACCGAATTCAAGCCGATCGGCTTGCGAGTTGCCGACGGCACAACTTTTTCGCCGTTACGCCGGGCGCGTCTGATTACTGGAATCTTGCTGCAGTCGGACCGAGGCATTGATGTCATTCGTGTAAGTGAATTTTCCGGCACAAAAAAAATCATCGCAGCAGTTCAATCCGGACCATTTCTCGTCGAGGGCAACAATCGCATTCGCGGGTTGAATGATTCACAGATGGCCCGCCGAACCTTTGCCGGAATAGCCACGAATGATCGCGCCTTCCTCGGCTTTTGCTCGGACGTTTCACTTGCCGAGTTAGCAAACATCGTCGCCACGACGCCCATCATTGCGGATTCGAAAATCCGACGGGCAATGAATCTTGACGGTGGTTCCTCCAGCGCGTTCTGGTTCGCACGCGAGGACGGCAGCGAATTCTCAATCTCAGGGCGAAAATCGGTGCGCGATTTTGTAGCCGTCGTTCCGAAGTAAAGCACGGTCATTCCGAGCGAAAGTCGAGGAATCCCGTGGCATCCAAGCAGCGGTAATTCGGGAGATCCTTCGACTGCGCTTTGCTCCGCTCAGGATGACGGCGCGTTGTAAGCTGCACAAACTCTCGTAATCTGCGGAGCTCAATGAAAACATTTGGCAGATTTAGATCGAGTGAAGAATTCTTCTACGGGGAATTGTGCGGCGATGAAGTGCATCGACTGTCACAGCCGTACTGGATTCAAGTTCAACGCACGGGCGAAATAGTGCCGCTCGCCAATCTTCAAATCGATGTGCCGGTTGCGCCATCGAAATTGATCGCGGTCGGGCTGAACTATGCGGATCATGTCGCGGAGATGAAACGCACTGAAATTGGCGCGCCATTAATTTGGTTCAAGGCGCCCAGTTCTCTGCTGGCACATCAAGGCGTGATCGAAATAGCGTTCCCCGAGCACCAAACTCATTTTGAAACTGAACTGGCTGTCGTGATCGGCGCTCGCACGAAAAATGTCAGCCCAGACGATGCACTCGATCACGTTTTCGGTTACACAATCGGCCTCGATATTACCGATCGCGATTTGCAAAAACAGGAGAAGCAATTTGGTCGCTGCAAATCGTTCGACTCGTATACACCGATAGGACCCTTCGTATACGCCGACGCTGATGTGCGCGACGTGCCGCTAAAGTTGTGGCAGAACGGCGAGCTGCGCCAGAGCACGCGCACGAGCCGAATGATCCATCCAGTCGCGCAGATTATTTCATTCGTCAGTCAATCGCTCACACTTTTTCCGGGCGATGTGATTCTAACTGGAACACCTGCTGGCGTGGGCCCGATTCAAGCGGGAGATGAATTGGAAGCAGAGATCGCTGATTGGCCGCGCTTGCGAAACACGGTCGCGATCGCGCAGAAGATTTCGAACTGATTCACGCTGAAAAAGTCTGCATCCAAACAATTTGAAACACTTGCCTACGTCCTTGCAGCGTAGATATTTCGATTTAAAAATGGTGCCCTAGGAAAAAGGGAGCATCGCGGAAAAAAATGAAAAGTTTTGCTGGACTCTCGAAGCAGTCCTCTGCGATAACGGAAAACCTCGGAAAACCCGTACCGAATCAAACCGGTCATCAAACTCGTGCTTCAACTATGAAAACACTACTTACTATCTGTCTCTCTACAGTCGCGTTTGCGTTGGTTTCGCTGGCGCAGGTTCCGCCTCCGGCACAAGCGCCGCCGGCAACCGGTGGTACGAGTCAGGGTGCTCAGGCGCCGACGAATCCGGCAGCCGCCGCGCAGCAGCCGCCTGCCACAAATCTGCCACCGGGGCAACAAGTGCCGCCGCCGCCGGGACAACCGGGAGCGGTAGGACAACCTCCAGCGGGACAAGCTCCAGCAGTAGGCCAACCTGGAGCGCCCGGCGCCGTGACCAGTCCAGCAGCAGTTGGCGCAACAAGTCCCGCTGCAGCAGCTGCGACGAGCCCTGCTGCAGCTCCTGCAGCCGCTTCAGCCACTCCGGAAGAGCCTGCCGGTTTTTTGGGCGGTAACTGGTTGATCGACAAGTTCCACAAAGGCGGTCCGATAATGTGGCCGATTCTGATCGTCTCGATCGTAGCGCTCACCGTTGTGCTCGAGCGCTGCATTTGGTGGTGTGGCCGCTGGTTCCGGCGCGATCCGAAACGGATTGAGAAAGTTTTCACCGCAATTGAAAATGGCGACACTGCCGAGGCTTCGAGGCTTTCGCGCAGTTCCCGCGACCCCGTACTGCGAATGCTTTGGAACGGTCTCAACCATCAGCACAGCTCGCTTGAAGCCGCGTTGCAGGTTGCCGCGGGCATTGAGATCAAACGCGCCGGACGCTTCCTCGTGGTCATGGATACGCTCGTCACGCTCGCGCCTTTGCTCGGGCTGTTGGGAACAATCACCGGTCTGATCAGGTCCTTCAGTTTTCTGGGCAACGAAGAACTCGCCGTGCAAGCCGTCACTGGCGGTATTGCCGAAGCGCTGATTGCTACGGCGTGCGGTCTGGGCATCGCGATTTTTGCGTTAATTCCCTTTAACTTTTTCACTTCTCGCGTGTCTAATTTGGAGTTCGAATTGCAAACGGCAGCCACCAATTTGGAAGTTATGCTCCAAGCCCACGGCGCGGATCGACACGTGGCGATCGAGAGTGGCACACCTTCGTCGGCAACGCGGTCTTCAATCTAGTAATTTCGTATGCGCGTAGCGTCACCGATTCCACATAAGAAAGCGCGGATCGAGATCATCCCGTTGATCGACATCATGTTCTTTCTGCTCGCCAGTTTTATGATGGTGAGCCTGAGTCAGGTTCACATGAAAGGAATCAAAGTGAATCTGCCGTCGGGTGTTTCAGGTGAAGTCCAGACAAAACGCGAATACGTCAGCGTTTCCGTCGACAAGGATGGCCATTATTTCTTTGATAAGGACGAAGTCGCCGACACGGAATTGCTGAATCGTCTGAAAATGTCGCATCAATCGGCTCCTGACGCGAAGGTCTTCGTGCGAGGGGACAAGGATTCAGTCCACCTGAATGTTGCCCACCTGCTGGACCTCGTTCGCGCGGCTGGGTATTACAAGATTTCCTTCGAAATTAAGAGCGAATCGCTCAAGGCCGTTCCCGGAACAAAGTGATTTTGATATGGCAAAACCGCTAGAAACGCCGAAACGGCCGGCTGCTCATTTACCGGCCACCCCCCCCATGGTATTTCTGGACGGCACTCGGAGTTGCGTTAGGGATCCACTTGACTGCTGTCGCGGTTTCTCAGCGGCACGAAGCTCCTCCGGTGGATTTACCGCCTCAGCCACCGCAAGTGGTGGACGCGGTGCTGGCTCCGCCTGAATCGACTCCGCCGCCTGAAGACATTCCCATTCCGGAGCCTCCTCCTCCGCCGGAAATTCAACCGGAATTTGTTGAAGAAAGAACACCGCCACCGAAACAACAACAAACGGCGCAGACATTCGTGCCAGTCAAGAGTCCGGGACCGATGTCGATGTCGCGAGCAAAAGCCCTCGCCGTACACGCGCCACGTCCACAGTACCCTTACGAGGCTCGTTCACGGCACGTCACCGGGAGTGGAGTGATCGTCGCCACGGTGGACGCATCTAGCGGCAACGTCACCAGCTGTTCCGTTTCGCAAAGCACTGGGAGTCCTATCCTGGATAACGCCGCCACTAGCGCGTTTCGGGAGTGGCGATTTAGACCTGGAACAGTTTCGAAGGTTAACATTCCGATTACTTTCACCATGACGGGGGCTTCGTACTAGATATGAGACTATCCTCGCCAGTTCCGAAGAAACACGCACGGATCGAGATCATCCCGTTGATCGACATCATGTTCTTTCTGCTCGCCAGTTTCATGATGGTGAGTCTCAGCCAGACTCATATGAAAGGCATTCGCGTCAATTTACCGGCTGCAGTTGGGCCGCCGCCAAGCGGAGTCAAGGACTTCGTCTCGATCAAAGTGCTGGAAGGAAACGCGGTGTTCTTCGACAATGTGTACGTACCGGATGATCAAGTAATGCCTCGATTATTCCAGCTTCACAGGGCAAACAAGGATATCAAAATCTCAATCAGCGCGCAGCCGATGGCGATGTATGGCGACGTAATTGGAGTCCTCGACAAAGTTCGGTCAGTTGGAATCACAAAAGTCGGATATCAGATCAGAGCAGCCGGGGGCGTTACCCAAACGGGGCCAGCTGCTCCTGCTCCTCCACCTCCGCCGCCGCCTTCACCTTAGCCGTCGAAGTCTGTCGCCGAGAGCGCGAATGGCTTTGGCGCGATGGCTGATGGTGTTCTTCACTTCCTCGGGCAGTTCACCGAAAGTTTGTTCGAATCCATCAGGAGCGAAAATCGGGTCGTAGCCGAATCCGGAGTCGCCTCGTGCAATATCGGTGATTCTTCCTTCAACTGTTCCTTCGAAAATTCCGAGGAGACCGCCGTTACGCGCCAGCGCTACGACACAGCGAAATCGAGCGCGACGTCCATCATTTGTGGCGCGAGTTCGCGCGAGTTCGCGAAGCAGTTTATCGATTTTGTCCCTGTCCGTCGCGTTTGCGCCCGCATAACGCGCCGAATAAATTCCCGGTGCACCGCCGAGAGCGGCAACCTCCAATCCCGAATCATCAGCGATAACCAGAGCTGGTAAGTGTCTTGATGCGGCGAGAGCTTTGACTGTCGCGTTTTCCTCGAACGACGTTCCGTTCTCGCGAATCTCCGGAACCTCGGTATCCGCGAGATCGCGCACCATAAACTCCGGTCCGAGAATATGCTGGATCTCGCGCGTCTTATGTCTGTTGCGCGTTGCGACTAAAAGCTCGATCACCGTTCAATTGAAATGTGGAAATCGGAAAACAAGAGTAAATTCTAGTTTCTTTTGCTGGCTTCTGGTTTCCTGATTTACCTGCAATGAGTAGCGACCGCCGTAAACCATACCCGTTCGACCAAATCGAGCCGAAATGGCAGGCCATCTGGGACGAGCGCCAGCTTTTTCACGCGTCGAACCCCGGCGACAAAGGTTTCGATCCTGCGAAGCCAAAGTTCTACGTGCTCGATATGTTTCCTTACCCGAGCGGGGCGGGGTTGCACGTTGGTCATCCGGAAGGCTACACCGCGACCGACATCGTTGCGCGCTATAAACGCCTGCGCGGCTACAACGTTTTGCACCCGATGGGTTGGGACGCGTTTGGTCTACCCGCGGAGCAATACGCGATTAAAACCGGTCAGCATCCGGCGATCACCACCCGTGAAAACGTAGCGAAGTTTAAGAGCCAATTGAAGCGGATCGGTTTTTCCTACGATTGGCAACGGGAGATCAACACGACCGACCCGAAGTATTACAAATGGACGCAATGGATTTTTCTCCAGATCTACAACTCCTGGTTCAACCCGGAGACAAATCGGGCCGAGCCGATTTCCACCTATCGCGGAACCGATCCTGACAGCGTTCGCCTCGCTTACATCGCAGATGTCCCGGTCAACTGGTGTCCCGAACTCGGCACAGTATTGGCCAATGAAGAAGTTGTAGATGGCAAAAGTGAGGTTGGCGGCTTTCCGGTTGTGCGAAGGCCGATGCGGCAATGGATGTTGCGTATCACTGCTTTTACGGAGCGATTGCTTGGTGGACTCGACGAACTGGATTGGCCCCAGGGAATCAAACTGCTCCAGCGCAACTGGATTGGCCGAAGCCAGGGGGCGGAGATCGATTTTAAGATTGAGAATGTAGATCAGCAGATTCGCGTTTTCACTACGCGACCCGACACGGTTTACGGCGGTACATTCCTGGTGCTCGCGCCGGAACATTCATTGGTTGATTTGATCGTTACCGAGGAGCAATGGCCGGCCGTGCGCGAATATCGCGAGCGCGCCGCGCGTAAAAGTGAACTGGAGCGTATCGATCTATCGAAAGAAAAAACCGGCGTATTCACTGGCGCGTACGCGATTAATCCGGCCACCGATAAGAAGATTCCAATCTGGATCGCCGATTACGTGCTGGTTGGCTATGGAACCGGCGCGATAGGTGGCGTGCCGGCGCACGATGAACGCGATCTGGAATTCGCGAAGAAATTCGATTTGCCGATTGTCGTCGTTGTTCAGCCAACCGGCGATGAGCCGCCACTTGGATTCACTGGCGAAGGCATCGCCATTAACTCGCCGGTCATTAACGGCCTAACGAGCGCTGAGGCGAAAAAGAAAATCACGCGCCTGGCTGGAAGAACGCGGGTCCGGCAAACGGGCAATCAATTACAAACTGCGCGACTGGTTATTCTCGCGTCAGCGATATTGGGGCGAGCCATTTCCAATTGTTTGGGAAAACGGCAAACATCACGCATTGCCGGAAAAAGAATTGCCACTCGTTCCGCCGCCGCTCGACGATTACAAACCGACTGGCACCGGAGAACCGCCTCTGGCAAAAGCAAAAGAGTGGGTCCGTTATTCCGACAAGGCGATGCGCGAGATGAACACCATGCCGCAGTGGGCAGGTTCATGCTGGTATTACCTGCGGTTCTCCGATCCGCACAACGACGAGCGATTCGTTGGTGAAGAGGCGGAACGTTACTGGATGGGCGGCGATAAACCTGGCGGCGTAGATTTGTACGTGGGAGGAACTGAGCACGCAGTGTTGCATCTGCTTTACGCCCGATTCTGGCAAAAAGTGTTATTCGATCTGGGTTACGTCTCGAAGCCCGAGCCGTTTCAGCGGTTGGTGAACCAGGGAATTATCCTCGGCGAGGACAACCAGAAAATGTCGAAATCGCGTGGGAACATCGTTAATCCCGACGACGTGATCGATCAGCACGGCGCGGATGCATTTCGTTGCTACGAAATGTTTATGGGACCGCTCGAGCAAATGAAACCTTGGAGCACCCACGGCGTCGAAGGCGTGGCACGTTTTCTCGCACGCGTCTGGCGCTTGCTCATGACCGAAAACCAGGGAGGCGAATGGGAAATATCAAATAAGGTTCAAGCCATCGATGCCACCAAGCCGCAGCAAAAGTTGCTGCATGCCACCATCAAAAAAGTGACGGCGGATATCGAATCGTTCTCCTTTAACACGGCCATTTCGCAGATGATGATTTTCGTGAATGGATTTACGAACGCCGAAGCGATCCCGTTGTCGGCGATGCGGACGTTCCTGATCCTGCTTAATCCATTCGCTCCCCACATTTCATCCGAGCTGTGGGAGAGATTGAACGCTGAATTTGGCGATGCGCGCGAAGATGTTACCCAACAATCATGGCCGGCTTACGACGAGCGTTTGCTCGTTGAAGACGAAGTTGAAATCGTCATTCAAATCAACGGCAAACTTCGTGATCGAATTAAGATGCCGATCGTGGCGACGGACGAGGAACTGAAAGCGGTCGCTCTGTCCGATCCGAAAGTTCAAGACCGGATCGTCGGTAAGGCTGTTCGTAAAGTGATTGTCGTTCCAAAAAAGCTCGTCAATATCGTCGTCACTTGATTAAGTGAGCGACATGTTGAAGGAATTCAAAGAATTCGCGGTCAAGGGTAACGCCATTGATCTCGCTGTCGGCGTCATCATCGGCGCGGCCTTCGGAAGTATCATTACTTCGCTTGTGAAAGATATTCTGATGCCTCCGATAGGCTTACTTACGGGCGGGCTCGATTTTTCCAACAAGTTTATTGTTTTAAAGGCGGGCGGAGATGGGATGACTAATTTCTCAACTCCGGCTGACGCCCTGGCTCATAAGGCGATCACCTGGAATTACGGCAACTTTATTACGCTTGTTATTAACTTCATCATTGTTGCGTTCTGCATCTTTCTTGTCGTAAAAGCAGTCAACAAGATGAAGCGCCCGGCCCCCAACGCTGCGCCGGTGTCAAAAGATTGTCCGGCATGTGCGATGACCATACCGATCAAGGCGACACGGTGTCCTCATTGCACAACTGAACTTTCGCAGCCTGCCACGCATTAACGTCGTAGCTGTTACTTCCCAAAGCTCACGCTTCCGTCGCACCAGTTTCCCTAGGGGATTTCCGTAAAAATCGCTTGCCCTCGCCTAACCGGCCTGCTATTGAAGGGCGACACGCCGATGCCTAGATGCCTTAACCTAGCGCTCGCGGGAGCTTTCGCTTGCTTTGTCGTAGGCTGCGCGACGCAATCATCGAAACCGACTCTTACCAGCGGAAAGCGCATTCCAAAGGTGCGCACCACCGTGTACACACAACACGAAGGAGGAAGCGGGGCTCACAACGCAGTCGGTACGTATCTTTCCGGCCGGCATGTGTTGAGTGCAGCTTCAGATTGGTCGCGATACCCGCTCGGAACGCGCTTTCGCCTCGCTGACACTGGCGACGAATACGTGATCGACGATTACGGGAACGCTTTGGTCGGCACCGACACTATCGATCTTTATAAGAGCAGCCGGTCCGAGGTAAGAGACTGGGGTGTTCGCTATGTCGACATCGACATTTTGCAGTGGGGTTCGGAGGAAGAAAGTTTGAAAGTCCTCGCCCCGCGTTGCAAACATAGTTGTGTGAAGAAGATGGTCGCAGCCCTTGAAAAGAAGAAGAGCAAAACCGTCGCGCAAAATACTGCCCAGCGCCCTCCGGCTTCAAACTAGCAACAGGCGACGAGCGGACCAGCGCGAACCCGGCGAGTTGGTTTTGATTTAGTGCCGATCACACTGCATTTTTCCCGCCAATGAAAATCTTCGTGGTTGGCGGCGCAGGCTACATCGGGAGCGTTTGCTCCGAGCTCTTGCTGAATGAGGGGCATGAAGTTGCCATTTTCGACAATCTCAGTGAAGGCCATCGGAGCGCCGTTGATTCTCGGACGCATTTCATTGAAGGCGAACTGGCGGATCGCCAGCAGATCGAGGCTGCCCTTTCTACTCATCAACCGGATGCCGTGATGCATTTCGCCGCCAATGCGCTGGTAGGCGAATCAATGCAGAACCCGTCCAAATATTTTCGGAACAATGTTTGCAATGGATTGAACCTGCTCGATGCCATGGTCGCGACCGGAGTGCGGCGGATCATCTTTTCGTCGACATGCGCTCTTTTTGGTCCGCCCGATCGCCTGCCAATCGACGAAACGGCGCAGCCGCGTCCCATCAGTCCCTACGGCGAATCCAAACTCGCGTTTGAAAAAATGCTCCGCTGGTACGACGAAATTCACGGATTAAAATTTGTTTGTCTGCGCTACTTCAACGCCTCCGGCGCAACCGAGAAATTCGGCGAAGACCATCGACCGGAGACGCATCTCATTCCTGCTGTGCTGCAGGTGGCGCTTGGTGAAAAGCCGAACGTCGAGATTTACGGAACCGACTACGACACGCCGGATGGAACTTGTATTCGAGACTACATTCACATCCTCGATCTCGCCAACGCACATATTCTTGCACTCGGCGAAGCAGCCACCGGCTGCTACAACCTCGGAACCGGTGGCGGTTCGAGCGTTCGAGAAGTGATCGAATCGTGCCGCAAAATCACTGGACGAAAAATCGAAACGATTGAAAAACCACGCCGGCCTGGCGACCCGCCCCGGCTCATCGCTTCCTCGGAGAGAATCAAAAAGGAACTTGGCTGGCAACCGCAATTCCAATCCCTCGACGCAATTGTCGAGAGCGCTTGGAAATGGCATCAGAAGTTTCCTCGCGGCTACGAAAATTAAGGCGGGGAGTAGCGATGCTGTAGAGTCCGCTGTCCTCAGCGGAGTTCGCAAACGCGGCGAGGTAAGATTATGCGCTGAGGACAGCGCACACTACAGCAGCAGGCCGGCGAGAGCTGCTTCAACCGTCTCGATTTGGAGATCATTGAGTTTTCCACTCGGCGCCCTGAGAACTTGCACGTTCTCATTCTTTGGTGCCCAAACATCTGGATTCGTTGGACCGAAGAGGAGAATGCAATTTGCGCCGACGGCCGCGGCCAGATGCGAAATTCCAGAGTCGTGCCCGATGAATATCGAGCGCTCAATGACGGCGGCGAGGCGAGGCAGCGCCAGGTTCCTGGCGAAACGGACGCCGCGATTCTTCCATTCGCCTTGCAATTGGTCGGTCTGAGCTTCATCTGCCTCGCCTGAGAGCACGAGCAGGCGTTTCAGGTCAGCGAAACGACTGTCTGGCGCAAACAAGTCAATCCAGTTTTCCAGTGGCCAGTTCTTTTTGGGGCTCCCGCTTCCCGGATGTATCGCGATGATCGGTTGCGGCAACGACGCAAGAAATTCGTGGGCAAACTCCCGATCTTCTATTGAAGGAAAAATTCTTTCGGTAAAATCGACAATCTTGATTCCCAGTTCCTCGATTGGTCGCGCAAGCTGCCGGGCGGCGTGGCCCGCGTTCTCGACGATCCGGCTGGGTCCGCAAATAAGATTTTCGACGCCACATCGACGAAGATTTGTTTCGAAGATTCGGTCGGGGTCATAGAGATAACTGACGATTAAATCGAAGCTCGCGAAATAGTCGGCCAATTCCGCAGGCAATTCCGAATTGCGCGCGAAAAATCTGGCCGAGCGGTCCGTATTCGATCGAATGCACCGCTTGCGCATAGAATCGATTTTCTGCGAGCACTGCAATGTGCTTGTAGCCGAGAATCTCAATGTGCGCTTGCGGTCGTGCGTCACGAAGCGCTTTGAGCGCAGGTAAAGTGAGAATGAAATCGCCGATTGCTCCGCCGCGGATCACCAGAATGCGGTTCATGCGATCTTACTGTAGCGGCGCTCTGTGAGCGCCGAAATCAGAAGCTGATGATCGCCCCGGCGATTGGATATCGCCCCGATGGATCTAGTATCTGCGTAAATGTGAACTTGAGAATTACGCAGCCGTAAACCAGCACGATGACGTGCAGGCAGCGCCAGCGAAAAACACTACGGGCGCTCCAGTTAATTTGATCGCGAAGGACGTACGGAATCGCAACCCAGAACAAGCCCGCGATAATCAGCAAGTAAGCAAACACCGTCACGAGCAAGCGGCTCGTCTCGTAGCGCAAAAAGGCCGCATCAAGAAGCGGTTCGGCCACCAGCAAACAGAGAATACCGAGAGCGCGCACCGCGAGGAATTCATCCACGAAAAACAGCGTGAGAACGTAACCGATTGGCAAAGCAATCAGGAGCGGACGACGGAAGCTGGCGAATTCACCCATTTGGATGGTGGCGATCAACCAGAAGGTCCAAGCCAGGCAAATGGTAAGCAGCACAATTCCGGCAACCCGGGAGCGTGGAAATTGTTTCACAGCTTGCGCGAAGTCCGGTTTCATCAGTCCAAGGACACCGATTACAACCAGAAACACGCCGGCGATTATTCCTGCTGTATGCAAAGAGAGATGGTAAATCATGCGTCGAACTAGACTGATCGCGTGTGAGTTTGGATACGGTAACGCAAGTTTTCAACTTGCGATTGAACATGCGCTATTCCAGGAGAGGCATCCCGTAGAGGCTGAATCCGTTGGCGCGCTCAATTCGCACATTCACAAGCTCGCCAATGACTTCCTCGCTTCCGCCTGTCGACCGTCTTTTCGGTGCAGGCGGAAATACAACAATCTTGTTTGTGCGGGTTCGCCCCATCAGGCGCGCGCGGTTTGTTTTGCTGGGGCCTTCGCAAAGCACTTCCACCTGGCTTCCAACCAGGCGTTCGAGAATCCGGTGATATGATTTGTTTACTATCTCAAGCAAATCTTGATTGCGCTCTTCTTTGACGTGTTCGTCGATTTGATCTGACATTTCCGCGGCAGGAGTATCGCGCCGCGGTGAGTAGCGAAACACAAATGCGTTGTCGAATTGGA
Source organism: uncultured Verrucomicrobiae bacterium (assembly GCA_963761585.1). GTDB lineage: Bacteria > Verrucomicrobiota > Verrucomicrobiia > Chthoniobacterales > UBA10450 > Udaeobacter. The sequence goes on along the minus strand of CAVXHW010000010.1, from coordinate 16,680 downwards.
TTTCATCAACCAAATCGCGTGTCTGCCGATAATCATCGTCCATTTCGCCGGGAAACCCGACGATGATATCGGTGGTAATCGCAATGCCGTCTCGCGCCCGCCGGATTCGCCGAACAAGATCGACGTATTTTTCTGCCGTGTAGGCACGGTGCATCGCTTTCAGGATTTTGTTCGAGCCTGATTGCAACGGCAGATGAACGTGCTCGGCAAGTTTTGGCAATCGCGAGATTGCGTCGATCAAGTCGTCCCGGAAACCGATAGGATGAGGGGAAGTGAAACGAAGTCGCTCAAGACCTTCGACTTCGTGAACGGCTTCGAGCAACTGTACGAACGGGGACTTGTTATCGATCTTCCGAAATTCGTGCCGACCGTAAAGATTTACGATCTGCCCCAGTAACGTGATTTCTTTAACGCCGCGCGACACGAGATCGCGCACTTCGGCCACGATCTCGCCGATGGACCGGCTGCGTTCCGCGCCACGCGTCTGCGGCACGATGCAGAATGTGCAGTGCATATTGCAGCCTTGCATAATCGAGACAAAAGCCGTCGCCTGCCTGGGCGTCAGTTGCTGCTCGCGAATGGTCGATTGCGAACCAGCTTCTTCAGCCACGTCCACGATCGAAAACCGCAGATCATCCATCCGCCTTTCCATTGGGCGTTGGGCGTCGGACGCCTGCTCGCGATTTATCGGAGTTGGGCCTTCGGCGTTCTCTGAAATTCGATTTTTCTTCCGAGCCACCAACTCGTCGACGTAATCGGCCACGCGGTGAAACTTTTGTGTGCCAACAACAAGATCGACGTGCGGTAAACCTTTCAGCAGCGACGCGCCGCGCGCCTGGGCCATGCAGCCGAGGAACCCGAAAACCATGTGCGGTCTTTCTTTGGCCAGCCGCCCGAGCATTCCCATCTTGCCAAGCGCTTTTTGATCAGCCATGTCGCGCACGCTGCATGTGTTTAGGAGCACAATGTCGGCTTCCGACTCGTGTCCGACCCACTCATAGCCGCGTGCCACGAGCGAATGCGCGACCTGCTCGGAGTCGCGCTCGTTCATCTGGCAGCCATAAGTTTTGATGAAGAATTTCGGCATGAAGGAGCCAAAACAATACATGGCGAGTAAAGATCGTCCAAGACACGGCACACGGTTTCTACGAGCGCATCTCAATTACACTGTCATGTTGAGCGCAAGCGAAACATCTCTGGATATTGCTTCTTCTGCGGAATCAAGAATGATCTGAGATTCTCGCTTCCCTCAGAATGACAATGGGCTGTTTTTTCTCGCTGGTGGATTGCTAATCCATAGTCATCCAGCGTTATCAGGTTCGTGACAATTCGTGCGATTCGTGACTTAAATCTCAACATGTCTCAAACGAACAATGACCCTCCGGCGATCGGAATTATCGGTGGCAGCGGTCTATACCAAATGGAGGAGTTGCGCGATACGACCGAACACAAAATTGACACACCGTTTGGACCGCCGTCGGACCTGCTCGTCGGTGGAAAACTAGGCGAGCGTCAGGTTTACTTTTTGCCCCGACATGGCCGCGGCCATCGGATTCTGCCACATGAAATAAATTATCGCGCCAACATTTATGCGCTTCGCTCGTTGAACGTCCGCTGGATCATTTCGGTCGCGGCGGTCGGCAGTCTGCAGGAAAAGTACGCGCCGCGAGATCTAGTCTTACCCTCACAGTTTTTCGATCGCACCAGCCAACGGACGGCGCATACATTTTTCGGCGAAGGCATTGCCGCGCACGTTGGGTTTGCCGAACCGATCAGCGTAAACCTGCGCAACCTGGTGGCTGAATCGGCCAGATCACTGGGATACACCGTGCACAACGGCGGCACTTACGTGAACATGGATGGCCCGGCATTTTCGACGCGTGCTGAATCTGAATTCAATCATCGCAACGGGTTCGACGTGATCGCCATGACCAATCTTCCAGAGGCAAAGCTGGCTCGCGAGGCGGAGATCGCACTCGCGACCATGGCCATGATCACTGACTACGATTCCTGGAAAATCGAAGAGGAACCGGTCTCGGCTGAGATTGTTCTCAGTCACCTGCTCGCAAATGCAGAGACAGCGCGCAGAGTGATCGCAGACGTCATCCCGCGAATTCCTAATGAGGCGAACTGGCCGGAACATTCCGCGTTGGATACAGCGCTGGTGACGGACCGGAAGTTGTGGCCGCAGGCGACGATACAAAAGCTGAAACCGATTTTGGCGCGTTTCGTCGCTGAATAAGGTCGCCGTCTGTTTTCGTCTGGCTTGCGTCCATGGTAGGGCGCGGCACTCCGTGCGCGCCGTGAATCGCGATCGGTGCGCGGAGGACTGCGCGCTCTACCTTCGCGCTCATGCGCAATTGAATTGCGCCACGATGCGATTAAGAATCACAAAATGAAAACGCGTTGCTTCGATCACATCGACTTGCGGGTGACAAACATGGAAACGGCGGGGAAATTCTACGGCAAAATTCTGCCGCAGCTAGGGTTTGCTCACGAAAGTCCGGGCGACGATTATTACACGTTTTATGCTGGCGGTGGCGAACGACCGTTGGAATTTTTCTGTTTAAGCGAGGACAAGAACCATCGTCCCAACGGTACGCGAATCGCGTTTTGGGCGGACACGCGCGAAGAAGTGGATCAGATTTCGAAACTCGTGCGCGACGCTGGCGGGAAAAACCTAGAAGGTCCCGAAGTTTGCGAGGACTACAGTCCGGGTTACTACGCCTTCTTTTTCGAGGACCTCGATGGCAACAAACTCGAAATTTGCTGTCGCGAGAAGCCGGTGTTTGCGGATTAACCTGCAGAGGCAGCCGGGGCGGCTGCGACCATCGTGATTTTGCAGGCGACACTTCTGCCGCTACACTTGGGAAGTGGCCGATTTAAGAACGAAGAACCCGGCGCACCACGAACCTGCCATTTTGCAGGGCGCACGCCGTGTTCGCTATCTCAAGCTGATCGCGCTTTTCAAAATCGGCAAAGGCACGCTGCTGTTGGTGGCAGGTGCGTCACTGCTTTTTCTGAACACGCGGGCTCGCTGGATGGATGCGTTGTCGAACTGGACCGCGGATGAAATCCTACTCGAGCACAGCCGCACCGTCGTCTGGCTGCTTCACAAACTCCAAGCCATCCTTGCAGACGGTGCAGTGCGGGCGACGGGTTTCCTGGCGCTGTTTTATGCGGCAGTTCTTTTCACCGAAGGAATTGGCGTTTATATGCAGCAGCGCTGGGCGGAGTTGCTCATGATTTTCGCGACCGCGAGTCTAATTCCAATTGAGCTCCGGCATCTCTGGCATCGGCCGGGTCTGGTGGGCGCGCTCATATTGCTGGCGAATTGTTTCATTGTCTGGTTCTTATATCGGGTGCTTAAACCCGAGAAACCCGCCGCCGAAATCGCGCTTGAGCGCGAACTGGTCGAGACCGTTTAGTGCATTGATTTTGTTGCGACCACCGACACACTCGGCACGGCAGCGAGCGTCGAATACTTTAGCGAGAACACGGGGATCTGCTGTCCATGCAAAGGCCGAATGTTGATGACGACCTGACTTTGCTGACGGACGTCGGCAAAACTGAAGCAATCGTCGTCGAGGTGATAGATAATCCGGCTACTGAAGAAGGAGTTTTGCTCAAGGTCATGACGCGCGGCCCGTTCGAGCAAGGGCAACAGGTGTGGATCGTTGATCGTGACCGATCAAAAGTCGGAGCGACCGTTGAGAAGGTTCTTAAGCAAACCATCGATAGCGAAGTGACACTCTCGACCGTGCTGCCAGCATAATTGAGTAAGGTGCGCGCACGTGTGTATTTAGCGCCAAAGGCGCTCTCCCTCATTTCAGCCTGAGGCAACGCCGCGGGAAAATCGGTTTCCAAAACAAGCGCTGAAGGCGCGAATCAATTCGGCTGGCACAGGACGTTGCGGAGCGACCTGGCGGAAAATTCCGCTCTTCGCTCATTTCGCATATGGTCCTCAGGGACTGTAAAGCTCGCCGGCATTCCAGGACGAGGCGTTATAGAATACCTTCACCCCATCGGTATAGCCTTTGAACAACGTGCGCGAAATATTCGGCTTGTTAGGGCCATAGGCCGATTGAGGGACTGCGCTGGAAACGCCGAACCCGGCCTCGTCCCAATAGTTACCTGCGAAGCCGGTGTCGAAGAACTTATCGTTCGGTCCGCCGATTTGCACCGACTTGTTATTGGCCTTCCAATACTCGTCGCACCAATCGAAAATGAATCCGCCTACACACACCTGGTTGTCTCCGGCCATAAGATTGGTTTTGATCGTGTTCCATTGCGTATTGAGAAACCTGGCGACAGGCTGGGCGTCGTAATAAGGCTGACCCGGTCCCATGTCACTCACGGATACCTCATCGAGATTTTTTAATGGGCTGATGCACTCGGTGCCGTAAGGACCGGGGGCCGGCCGGGTCGTGTGAGGCGTGCCCCATTCACCGAAAATCAGTGGTTTCTTGACTGCAAGCGAGTTCAGCAGATCCAGGTATTGCGTAAAGACCGAATTGCCAGATCCGCCGAACTCGGGGCCGCGATAAACATTGATGCTCCACGCGTCGAGGTGGCTGAGTTTGCCCGATTGTTCGCCGAGCTTAATCGCCGGCCAAGTGTTCGCAGGTGTGAAGTTGTCATTGGTGGCGGTCATCAGGAACGGCTGCTGGCCCCGGCTGAGGCCGGCGCCGTTGGCGGCATCGATCAACTTCCCAAAGTTTGTCCAGAACTGAGGGTTTCCTGTTACGCCGTCGAAGATTTCATTCCCGACCATGTACCCGAAAACAGCCGGATGTCTGATGGTGCTCTTCACCAATTCGTCGTAATGCCGGATGTAATTGTTCAGGTCACTCTCCCCCAGCCGCGATCCTGCCGCCTTGCGTGTAAGAGAACATCACCACGTAAATGGGTTTCGTTCCGCCATTGTAACAGTAATCGAGAAAATCCTTCCAGTTGCCGCCACTTCCCGGAGCTTTCCAGCATTGAGATCAGGGTCACCGGCATAAAGTTTGATAACATTGATGCCCGCCTGGCGCATCTTGTCGATGTCGGGCTTCCAGACGTTGGCGTAAGCGGGAACAAAGTAGTCGCCGTACGGTAGACCATCGCCAGGAGCAACGCCGATTGGTACCGGTGAATAGTTCATCCCCTTTATGACAAACGGTTCTCCGTTGAGCGTAATCTGGAAAGTCGGGGAACCGTTGACTTTTTTTACCTTTACCTCTGCGCCGTCGGCATATGGCGTCGTAGCGACGGCGATCAGAGCAGCGATCGCGGCGATCGCACAACCAAATTTCAGATAACAAGTACGGATTTTTGCATGCGAAGGAATGAACATAAGGCGCGAAAGGAAACGCATCGTCTATTCCGCGTCAACAAAATAAATGTCACAAGCGCGTAAAAACGAATATTGCTGGTTTTCTCGAATGATGCGCAGAGAGAACTATAACCGAGGTTCATGCGCCAATGGCTACGTCTTCGTAAGAGGACAGTGAGCGTTGGCATACCTCTGCCAAATTGTCGGCAAGACGATGCTCTCGCCGATCTGGCGACGGATTAAAAGTCGGCGCCACTGTAGAAGACGTCTCGAAGCAAACCATCGACAGCGAGGTAACCCTCTCGACGGTCTTGCCGGCATAATTGGTAGGGGCGGCGCGCTGCGCCGACCGGACGCCGCAGCGCGGCGTCCCTACCACCCGACTTCGTTACACGCAGGCTTGCTTTCGGCACCTCTTTTTACTGTGATTAAGCTGTGGCCGCCGCTCCCGATCACTGACTTCGCACACCGCGAGTGGTCCGGCATCTGTCAGACCGGCAGCGTTTATCACAACGCACTGGAGCGTGGTGGTGCAGGCACAAGGTGAATCGCCAGCGGCACAGGAGGCGCTTGAAGATCTTTGTCGCACTTACTGGCGACCTATCTACGGCTTCGTTAGGCGAGAAGGTGCCAGGCCAGAGGAAGCGAAGGATATCACGCAGGGGTTTTTCGCCCTGATCTTGGAACGAAAGGATTTCAGCTCAGTGCGACAGGAAAAGGGACGCTTGCGTTCCTTTCTTCTGGCTGCGCTTAAGCATTTCATGGCGAACGAACGCCGTGATGCCGCGACGCTCAAACGCGGCGGCGGTCGAACGCTGCTTCCGCTCGACGAGGCTGAATCCTACGACGTTAGCGACTTCGATCGCAGTGACATGCTGAGTGCGGATCTGCTTTATGATCGCAAATGGGCCTTCACCGTACTCGACCGCGTATTTGCGCGCTTGCGCGAGGAATCTCAGGGATTAGCTAACACGCCGTTGCTGGAACGGTTGAACACTTTGCTCTCCGATGAACCGGATCGACCGTCACAAGCGGAGATTGCGCGCGAGTTTGGCATGACCGAGAACGCGGTCAAACAAGCCTTTCATCGACTGCGACAGCGTTACCGACAGCTGTTACGTGAGGAAGTCGCGCACACGGTGGCAACGCCAGCCGAGATTGAAGACGAACTGCGTCACCTCATCGCCGCATTGCGCTCGTAACCTTTGGAGAATTTCCGTGCATTATTTAAGTGAAGGGAATTCGCGCGCGATGGGAATCACAACGGTCAAATTTTGTCGGAGATGCGGAGCAGCCATTGCACCCAACTCCCCGCAGCACTCCTGCGGCGCCTGTCTGCTGGAGACGGGCTTAGGCCCTGACGAAGCTGAGCGTGAAGAAGGTGGATCGGCTTCTCCGAAGACGATCAACGCGTTCGGAGAACGCGTTCCACCATCGCCGATGTTGATGGACTTCGGCGATTACGAATTGCTCGAGCAAATTGGTCGCGGCGGACAAGGCGTAGTATTTCGAGCCCGCCAAAAAAGTCTTAATCGCACCGTCGCGTTAAAAATCATTGGTCTTGGCCAATGGGCCACCAAAGCGCACCTGAAGCGCTTTCGCCTCGAAGCCGAAGCGGCAGCCAGGTTAGAGCATCCCGGTATCGTTCCGATCCACGAAGTCGGCGAGCGCGATGGCTCATGCTACTTCAGCATGAAGTTCGTCGAAGGCGGACAACTCGACGAAGTGGCCAAGCGCGAACCAATGCCGATCCGGCAGGCGGCGGAATTGATCGCGAAGGTCGCACGCACTGTGCATTACGCGCATGAACACGGAATTCTCCATCGTGACATCAAGCCGGGAAACATCCTGCTCGATGCAAAAGGCGAACCGCATCTTACCGATTTCGGCCTTGCCCGATTAGTCGAATCTGAAAGCAGTGTCACGCAGCACGCTGGACGTCCTTGGCACACCCAGTTACATGGCGCCGGAACAAGCTGTGGGGAACAACACGGCTGTCAGCAGCGCCACAGATGTCTATGGACTTGGCGCAGTGCTTTACCAATTGCTCACCGGTCAGCCGCCTTTTGCCGGTGGAACAACCTACGAGACGATCAGGTTACTGCTTGGACACCGAGCCGCGGCAACCGCGCCTGTTAAATCCGAAAATAGATCGCGACTCTCAGCACGATTTGTCTGAAGTGTCTCGAGAAAGATCCAAAGCGCCGTTACTCTTCCGCTCTCGCGCTGGCTGAAGATCTTGGAACGCTGGCTAAAGCACGAGCCGATTCGGGCGACGCCGCACTGGAGTTTTCACGCGCGGCAGCAAATGGGTGCGACGTAATCCAACCAGCGCGCTACTTGCAGCGTCGCTGGTCGCGCTGGCAGCAGGTGCTGGGCTGGATCGTTTGGAAAAGTGAATTTATCCGTCATCCTGCAACAAGCGGAGTCGCGGTTCTGCCGTTTGAAAACCTGAGCGACGATCCAGATAACGCCTATTTTGCCGACGGCATTCAGGAGGAGATCCTGACGCGGCTGGCTAGCATCGCAGACTTAAAAGTAATTTCGCGCACTTCCACGCAGCAATATCAGAGCAAACCTCGGCAATCTCGCGCGAGATCGCGAAGCAGCTTGGCGTAGCGAACATTCTTGAGGGTAGCGTGCAAAAAGCGGCCGATCAGGTGCGGGTCAATGTGCAGTTGATTAACGCGCAAACCGATTCCCACCTCTGGGCAGACACCTACGACCGGAAGTTGACTGACATCTTTGGCGTCGAGAGCGAGATCGCCAAAGCGAATAGCGGAGTCGTTGCAGGCGAAGCTAACCGGTCGCGAGGAGCAGGCGTTAGCAGTTAAACCAACAAACAATCCGGAGGCTTACGATGCGTATCTGCGCGGCCTGGCTTTTGAAGCACGCAGCCACTGCTCCTACTCCGACGATCTCTCAAGGAAAGCCATCGGTTTTTATGAGCGGGCGGTGCAGCTTGACCCCAATTTTGCGATTGCTTGGGCGCGGCTTTCTCGCGCGGACGCGCTATCTTTACTTTAACCGCGACGACACTACTACCGCCGCTCGGCGGCGACGCAGCGAAACGTGCTTTGGAGAATGCGCAGAAACTGGAGCCGAACTCGCCTGAAACCCTGCTCGCCTTGGGTTATTATCAATACTGGGTGCTGCGTGATTACGGGGCTGCCAAAACCACGTTCGATCGCGTCAGCAAAATGTTACCAGGCAGCAGCGAGGTCCCATATGGCCCTCGGCTTAGTTGCCCGACGCGAGGGACACTGGGATCAAAGCATTGCCTACTTCGAGCAAGCCCTCGCCCTGGACCCACGTAATGTGGAGTTACTCATGCGACGCGGCATGGACTTACGCCATGCTTCGACAATTCCCGGCCGCGCTAAAGCTCTATGATCGAGCGCTGGACATTACGCCAAACGATCCGGATGTGATGGCGGCAAAGGCCAGCATTTATCAGGCCCAGGGTAACCTGCAAGAAGCCGCCAGGTTCCTATCAGAAATAAACGAGCAGACTCCTTCTGAGGATGCCTTCGTAATCAAGATCACTCAGTTGAGACTTGAACGAAATTACGGTGAGGCCATTCGATTGCTGCAAGCCCGACTGGCTCAATTCCATTTTGATTCTGAGTTCGACAAGGGCCGTTGATCAGGTGGCGCTTGCTTTCATGCAGCGCCTTGCTGGCGATACGGCTGGCGCAAAGGTTACCGCTGAACAGGCGCGCAATACACTCGAGCAGCTCTACAGAGATCAACCAGACAACGCCTGTCTTGCGGCAGCGCTGTCTCAAGCTTATGCCGCGATGGGGGAGAAGGACTCGGCCCTAAAGGCAGCGGAGCGTGCAATCATGCTTCTGCCCCGTGCTAAAGATGCGGTGGCCGGACCTGGCTTGAAGAGAACCTGGCGTTAATTCAGACGATCTTCGGCGAGAATAGCCGTGCGATCTCAACTCTCACCCAGCTGTTACAAACGCCATATAGTAGCTGGCTTTACGGCCCAGCGCCTATTACGCCGGCCCTTCTTAGGCTCGATCCGATCTGGGACCCTTTGCGCGCCGATCCCGCTTTCCAAAAACTCTGCGAGGAAAAGCAGCCGTGAACGTACTAACCAGAGTTTGCGAGAGGTGCGGAGCAGAATCCCACCGGATTCCCCACAGCGCTCCTGCGGCGCCTGTCTGCTGGAAGCAGCTCTTGGCGCAGCCGAACCCGAGCGTGATGTAAATGCTTGATCCTGCTCCCTCGCCGATGTTGATGGACTTCGGCGATTACGAATTGCTCGAGCAAATTGGCCGCGGCGGACAAGGCGTAGTATTTCGAGCCCGCCAAAAAAGTCTTAATCGCACCGTCGCGTTAAAAATCATTGGTCTTGGCCAATGGGCCACCAAAGCGCACCTGAAGCGCTTTCGCCTCGAGGCCGAAGCGGCAGCCAGGTTAGAGCATCCCGGTATCGTTCCAATCCACGAAGTCGGCGAGCGTGATGGCTCATGCTATTTCAGCATGAAGTTCGTCGAAGGCGGACAACTCGACGAAGTCGCCAGGCGCGAACCAATGCCGATCCGGCAGGCGGTGGAATTGATCGCGAAGGTCGCACGCACTGTTCACTACGCGCATGAACACGGAATTCTCCATCGTGACATCAAGCCGGGAAACATCTTGCTCGATGCAAAAGGCGAACCGCATCTTACCGATTTCGGCCTTGCGCGATTAGTCGAATCTGAAAGCAGTGTCACGCAGCACGCTGGACGTCTTGGGCACGCCCAGTTACATGGCACCGGAACAGGCAGTGGGAAACAACGCGGCTGTTAGCAGCGTCACAGACGTCTATGGACTTGGCGCAGTGCTTTACCAATTGGTTACAGGTCAGCCGCCCTTTGCCGGTGGAACAACCTACGAGACAATCAGGTTACTCTTGGACACCGAGCCGCGGCAACCGCGCCTCTTAAATCCGAAAATAGATCGCGATCTCTCAACAATCTGTCTCAAGTGCCTCGAGAAAGATCCAAAGCGTCGCTATCCTTCCGCCCTTGCGCTTGCCGAAGATTTGGAGCGCTGGCTAAAGCACGAGCCAATTCGCGCCAGGCGAAGCGGATTTGTTACTCGTGCTCGGAAATGGGTGCGACGAAATCCAACTACTGCGGAATTCTGACCGGAGCATCGCTCATTCTTATTGCCGTCGGAATGTTCGCCTTATTCCTAAACGCACAAGCTCAGTTGGAGGAACATAAAAAAACGGCTCAAAGTTTCAGAGAAAGGGCAAAGGCGGATTTCAGTGATGAGACGAATCCGACAAAAAATCTGATCGCGCTCCGGAGCCTCGCCATTGCTCTGAGTTTGAATCGCAAGGATACCGAAGCAGCAAAGATGGCTCGGAACTTATTACTGCAGCGTGTTTGGTGTCCACCGGCCGAGGCGGAGGTGCGTGATCCGAAAGAGGCATTACTAGCGGCGACTTTCGCTCCGGGAGGAAACAACGACGAGGTTTTCGCTGTGGCGAGCAACGGTGAGTCTTGCTGGAAGGCGCGTTGGAAACAGCGCAAGCTGTCGCCGATGCGGTCTTTGTTTGACAGGCCGAAACCGACCGACCCCGAGGTCGTGTTCGCCTCCTTCAGCCCCAACGGAGAATGGCTGTTCATCATCCCTCCGACGCTTGCTTCGGCTGCAAACGCGGAAGCTGCGTCGCAAGGCCCATCCGAGCAGGAAGTGGGCGGAGGAGGTTTCGCCGACAGCGGCTACGAAGACTGTAAATTGCAGATCTGGCGATGGTCGATGCCAAAACGAACATACGAGTCCGCGGGCGGGGACTTGGAATTTCAGCGGCTTCGAGGTTCCCGCAATTTCAACCTTGCGTGGTCTCCCGAATCAGACCGTGTTGTTCTTATCAACACGCGCCTAAACGAAGCCGAATGTGTCTTTTTCCAGCTGAACGGAGACACTTTCCAACAACTCCCTGATCAATCGAACAAACTCAACAGCATGAAAATTGTGGCGCTTGCTTTTACCAAATACCGCAGCCGCATCGCAGCAGTGTCTGTGGACTCCGCAGCGCCAGCGCTGCGCAAGGTAAGTTTCATTGGCGGAGATGATCTCAAGGTTATGTCGGGGGCTATCCACGGGCAGGATTCGACTCGGTTATCTGAGGGTTTCCTACCGAATGGCGTGGCCTTCAGCCTTGGCGATGACCAACTTTACCCTGACGAGTTGGACCGGCGTTCGAATCCTCGATCTCCGTGATGGAAAACTCACCCCGATCCCTCCGCCGACGTATCCGCGACCAGTTCATGCGAATCGTCTTTGGACCACGCGACTATGCCACGTTTCGTCGCCACATCGCTTTATGGTCGAGTCGAAGTCGCAAGGAATACGCAAAGGCAAGAGCCGGCCGATCCCGTGGTCTTTAGCGGTTCAATTGGAACTCCACAGTTCAGCCCTGATGGCCAACGATTGCTGATTTTATCAGGCGCAATATTGAATATGTTAGACAGCATGCGTCTCATAGACGTTAGTCAGTTATATCGGCCGCAGGAGGCTGCACCGGAAAAGCTCGAGGAAGACCTGCGCCTCCATGGCTGGCCGAGATTGCAGTGCCGTGAGCGCCTCCGACCCAGTGGCGATGGCTCTTTGATGACACTGGAAGACTGTGCGGAGGAAGTATCCCGAAAGCAAAGCCGGTGATCCCTACGAAGCAGTCTGGAAGCGTTTTTTCCCAGATGAACACACCGGGCATTAACGACGGGTCGCCGTCAAGACCTACTGTAGAAGCGTTAGTTTAGCGCTGAGTTAATCAAAGGAAATTGATACACCTCACAGCGCCGACCGAACTATCGTCACCTTTGAAGCTGTCAGCGCAACAAATTACAACGGAGATGTTAGACCGGGACTCGGGACTTGGTGCAAAATACGTCGGACCCGTTGGAATGTTTGCACTTGCCGGGTTCCTTGTTCCGATGGTTGCATTTTGCCTATACGGATTGGTAGTTCTTGGCCTACGCCGATTTCTTTGCCGTCCGTCGAGGTCCTAGTCAGCGACAAAACCGCGTGATTCCAAGGCTGCAGCGTCTTTGGTACGCTAATTGCATTAGCCCCTTCTTAAACTCGATCCAATCTGGGATCCGTTGCGCGCCGAACCCGCTTTCCAAAAACTCTGCGAGGAAAAGCAACCGTGAACCCCGCGTCAAAACAAAGTTCACCACGGATTGCACGGATAACTCGGATACAGATGTGCTTTAGAAGAGAATCGTAGGACGCGCCAATCTGCGTCCGTCCAATTTCAGGGTGTCTGTGTCAGACGCCTGCCAAGAATCCATCCGTGACATCCGCGTAATCCGTGGTTCTTAAGGTTTCTGCATTTTCCGCATAACCTCGCGCTGGTTTCCGTTCTGTACATCGGTGAACGGCCAGAAATAACTCCTCACGAAGAGGAGCCAAACAAGGCCAAAACAACAAAAGGAAATATTGAATCAACCAAAGGAGAAAAGATGAACCTTAAAAAGTTAATGCAGTTCAATAATCCACCTGGAAAAATCAAAAATAATATGACAACTCCACACTTAAAAAAATCAATCGGCAGTTCGTCTTCGCGGCTTGCTCTCCTTCTCATCGCGCTCGTGTTCGCCTGCCTCGGCATCCGACAGAGCGCCCAAGCCGGTTACATCGTAACGCTGCAGCAAGTCGGGCCCGATGTCGTCGCGACCGGAAGCGGAGCCATTAACTTGACTGGACTGACTTTTGTCTCATTCGGGTTCCGTAAATCCCGAGATACGCCCAGGTCGCCGCCGGCGCATCGCGCGTCATTTACACGGGGCCGACTTCTTCCAGCGTAGACCTTTACACCGAGGCCAGTGGACCGACGAGTTTCGGGAGCGGTGGCTTCATCACGCTTGCCAGCAGTGGCAGCGGCGACATGGTCGGGATATCCGCGGGATTATTGAGGCGACGCCCAGCTATCTCATTGTTCCAACGGGCTATGTCTCCGGTACTTTTCTATCGAACAGCGCGACCTACAGCGGCAAGACTTTTGCAACCCTAGGCGTAACACCGGGCACCTACGTATGGACGTGGGGAACCGGAGCGAACCAGAACTTCACGCTTCAGATCCCTGTACCGCCGCCGCCAGTAACTGGGCCTCCGGTCGCCATCACCAATCCCGCAACCTTGATCGCAAGCTTTTCAGCCAAACTGAACGGCTCGGTGAATCCGCACGGATTGACCACCAGCGTGTATTTTCAATATGGAACAACGAACAGCTACGGACTCACTACCGCCCCGCAAAGTCGCACCGGGAACACCTCCCTAAATATCAGTGCGCATATTAGCGGCTTGACTGCCAGCACCACTTACCATTTCCGGATCGTAACCACTAATAGCGCGGGCACCAGATACGGCAGCGACAAAACCTTTACCACGCTTCCCCCAACCGGATTTCCAATCGTCACAACCAAACCGGCGACGAATGTGGCTACTTCTTCGGCGACACTCAATGGTTTACTCGATCCGCATGGGTTGACCACGAGCGTTTATTTCCAATATGGCACCACGACCAATTACGGGCGCACCACGGCTGTGCAGAGTCACACTGGAAACACCTTCCGGAATATTGCTGCCAACATCGGTGGCCTGGCTGGGAATACTACTTATCATTTTCGAATTGTAGCTACCAACAGTGTCGGCACCAGGTACGGCAACGACAGGACCTTTACCACGCAGTAGCGACGAGTTGTGTTTGTTTGTTTCGGCGCGCCCGGCGGTCGCGCGTTACCGCTGGGCGACGGACTGAAAAACAAAGTCATGCGTCGGCCGCGTCGAAGCGCTCGCCTGGCCTACGTAGACATCTCTGCAAGAAAATCGATGAGCTGCTCAGTTTAAAATCTTTTCTTCGTGTGTACGTCGCCTCCCTCGCGCCAAAGCAGCGCTGTAGTGGCAGGCGTGCCGCCCGCAATTTCCCTAAAGCAGCCGACACGGCTGCCTCTACAGTCATCCAGTCGACGCGCCATTGCTGAGCGCAGCCGAAGGTGGGGCTCGCCGAAGCAATCCTTGTAACAGAAGGTAACTCCGAAGGCTTTCGCCCGCCACGGCGGGCAAGCTGAGCCGGCGAAGAGAACGAAGACTGCTTTCACTCGTATGGAACCAAATAGAGTCTTCCCTGCCTTTTGTTTCCTCTGGTCTGAAAAAATTCCCACACTTGGTCATAACCTCGCGCTGGTTTCCGTTCTGTACTTCAGTGAACGGCCAGAAATAACTCCTCACGATGAGGAATCAAAGAAGGCCAAAACAAGAAAAGGAAATCAAACAATGAATAACATCAAAAGAATCAGCCTAATGACAGCAATCTTCCTGACCGTGGCGCTCGTCAGCTCCGCGGTGGAAGCGGGAGTGATACGAATTAATGGTACTATCGCAGGGAGCGAAAGTGGCGCACCTTTTCCCGATCCAGCGGAAGGGATTTATGTCAATGGGAGCGTCACGTCAACCGACACGGCGCTTGGTCCATTCACACTGTTTTATTCGCTCCCAGTGGACTTCGCTTTCGCGGATACGCCACCTGGGAACGCCGGGGGAAGTCGTTTGATAGTGGGAGACGCCGCCAACGGTGACAGCATTTTGGCGTGCTTTTTGGGAATAACCCTGGTTTATGCGCCAACGGCGATCTTCGCCATGTGGATCCCTGGACCATTATCGGCGGAACGGGCCGGTACGCTGGTGCTAGAGGCAGCTTCACCACGGACCAATGCTCGAACCTTGATACCGGCGAGACCAGCGGTACCATCAGCGGCACCATCGTCGTAAGAGGACGGTGAGCGTTGGCAGGCCTCTGCCAAACCGTCGCCGAGCGTAGCGCTTGACCCCGTTGGTGGGGCAAGCGCTACCTCGGCAAGACAAGGCCAGAACTGAATAAAAGACGAACCGGCTTGAAGTGAAAGACAACCTACAAAGCTAAACAGAAAGATGCGGGGTTTGGCGCGTTCCATCCGCGCCAAACCCGATCATCATTCCTAACAGCAAACGAAGCGAATCGGCAGCAGCTGATCACTTGCGTCGCCTCATCGGAAACAAGATTCGGCCAACTTCGTTTCACAACCAGGCATCAGGCTGGGTTGACACAAACGCGGATAAGACTATCCGACTCGCTCCTAAATCACCTCCAAGTTTTGGGCTTTGTTTTTAGCAGCGACGAGTAGGCATAGCGCAAGCTGTGTTCTCGTCCTGAGTCCGCCTATATTCTTCGCGGCTTTAGCGACTTGAAAGCTCAAAGCTCAACATGGCCACGGACGCAAAATCCGAAAAAGCTCGGCGCGTCTTTGTTCTCGCGGACACGCACAATCGTCTGCCGGAGAGCGTGAGGGAGATGGCCAAAGACGCTGATGAAATCTGGCATCTTGGCGATGTTTGCGCGGAAACGATTCTCGACGAACTGCGGGCGATCGGACCGCGCGTGATCGTAGTGCGCGGAAATTGCGACAGCAATTTCGAGTGGCCGTTGGTTCTCGACCTTGCGCGAGGTGGGTTGAAATTCCGTCTGCAACACGTTCCGCCGGATCGACCGCCGGATGATGTCGATGTTCTCCTGCACGGGCACACGCACGTCCCGCGCAACGAAAGGCGCGGTCGCGTTCTGTTTCTCAATCCCGGCTGCGTGACCCGGCCGAACCGGGGCGCGCCGTCAAGCGTTGCCTGGCTTGAAATTGCGGACGGAAAAGTCAGTTGGAAGCTCGTCGAGTTGCCGCTGCATCATTAAATCAGCAATCGTTGAAAGCGGCGTCAAGCCGCCGCACTCCAAAGCGCGCGTTGCGCGCGAAACCGCTGTAACGCTTCCATTACGTCGCAGTCGTGATTCGCTCTTGATTAAATCAGCGGCAATCGCTTTTCTTCACGAAGATGAGTTCGGCTCTCGATCAAATCTTCGTGCATACGGAAAGCGATGGCTGCTTTCCTGGATTGCCGGCGCGCCGGATTGGATCATCCAAATCACGTCCAGCCTGCTCAACATTGTCGCGTTGCTTGCCGTGTTTCTCACGCTCTTCGCGCTTATGTCGGTGCTGGAACGGAAAATTTTAGGGCGAATGCAAAATCGTTACGGGCCGAACCGCGTCGGGCCGTTCGGTCTTTTCCAACCGGTCGCAGATGGAATCAAAATGTTAATCAAAGAGGACATCGTGCCGGCGCGTGCAGACAAGGTCGTGCATTTTCTCGCTCCAGTCGTGCTTGCCGCAGTGGCCATCCTCACGCTGGGGGTGATTCCGTACGGGCGAAACATGACCGCGTTCACAATTGACGGCGGCATACTCTTTTTCTTCGCGGTGGGATCGGCAACAGAACTCGCGGTGTTCATGGCTGGCTGGGCCAGTAACAACAAATTTTCGATGCTCGGC
>CAVXHW010000009.1:0-101233 GCA_963761585.1 uncultured Verrucomicrobiae bacterium | reverse complement strand
TTCATGATTTCGGCGATGTGATCGAAGGTGTAGGCGAATTTTTGCGGATCCGGCCAGTCGCTGTGTCCGAATCCCGGATAATCCGGCGCGATGAGGTGATATCGATCGGAAAGCCGGGCGAAGAGCGGCTCGAACATTCGCGATGAAGAAGGAAGTCCGTGCAGGAGGAGAATTGTGGGCGCGTCTTTCGGGCCCGCTTCTCGATAAAAGATGGAGAGCCCATCAATCTGTGTGGTGCGATAAAAAGTCGGATGTTCCATCGGCGGTTCCTTTCCCTGGCCTAACAATTGAAGTGATGCGAGCACCACCGAAACCAACAGAGCTCACGCGAGACCTGCATCACGACGTCACCTCGAAAATGATTTCCAGTTCCACCGGTGTGCCCAGCGGAAGACTTGCTACGCCATAGACTGAACGGCAAGGATTTTTCTCCTTTCCGAAAACGCTTTGGAATAACTCCGAAGCAGCGTCAGCGACTTTCGGCTGGTCGCGAACATCGCCGTGCGTGGCGACCATACGCCGAGACGAACGATCCGCGTGACTTTGTCGAGCGATCCAAGATGGTCCCGCGCCACAGCGAGACGCGTTCAGCGCCGCCAGATGGGCGGCTTTGCGTCCTGCTTCCGCGTCGAGTTCTGCGCCGATACGTCCAACAAATTTCGCCTCGCGGCCTTCCGTCGGAAGCATTCCGGTAAGAAAAAGAAGATCGCCCGTCTGCACCGCTTCTACATAAGTGCCGAACGGCTCAGGTGGCGCTGGCAGTTTCAGACCGAGTTCCTTCAACCGCTGCTCGGCCGTCGGCGATCGAGAATCTCCGTCGTTCACCATTTGCCAAGATGCGCACCGCCATCCACGTGCAGCACTTCTCCTGTAATTTGGCGAGCTTCCGTCAGATAAACAACCGCGCTGGCAATATCTTCGACGGTGGAGATGGTCCCCATCGGCGCCAGGCTTCTTAGTGAGTCTTTCGGATCGTTAGCGTGAAGCGGCGTATCGACTGCCCCGGGAGCGACGGCGTTGAATCGAATGTGTTCTTTCGCGTATTCCATCGCAAGATGCCGGGTAACGGTTTCGAGTCCGCCTTTTGTAATCATGGCAACCGATGCGGTAACGCCGGCGATCGGGTTATCAGCGAGCGCTGCCGTGATGCTGACGATACTGCCGCCGGTCTTCTGTGCCTGCATTTGTTTCACTGCGAGTTGCGTGACGTAAATGAAACCCGCGAGATTCGTCGCGACGAGCGCATCAAAGTCTTCCGGCGTATACTCGGTGAAGGGCTTGACCAGGAAAATGCCGGCGTTTGCGACAACGGCATCAATCGAGCCGAACTTCGTGACCGCAAGTTCTGCAATTTTCTGCGCGGTTGCGAATTGACTTATGTCGCCATCGATCACAGCGAGATGATCCGAGAGTGGAAGCTCCTTCGATTTCGTCGCGTGCCGTGCTGTTCCTACAACATTGTAGCCGCGCGCCAGAAACGCTCGCACGACTCCCGCGCCGATGCCTTGCGACGCTCCTGTGACAATAACTGTTTTGGGCTGAGTGTTCATAGTTAGGTTGATTAGTTGTGCGGCGGTCGCGGGTAGCGCACCGGCTCGCGCCCGCTGGGTAACAGATGCGGACTGTTCGCTTGAAGTTATTCTTCTTACTCTGTGTCATTTTTCCGGAGGAGTTACAGAGTATTAGGCCAACGCGGTCCGCGAATGCAAAAACTTCCGCGCGCGATCGGCACGCTCGGGCTCGTTTTCGTTCTCTTCTTTTCCACCTCGGGCGGCCCGTACACCACCGAGACGTTGATCCACTCAGTCGGACCCGGGCTGGGCCTGCTCATTTTGGCGTTGGTTCCGCTGATATGGTCCGTGCCGGAAGCGCTCATTGTAGGCGAACTCGCCAGCATGTTGCCGGAAGAGGGCGGTTATTATCGCTGGGTCGATCGTGCATTCGGACGCTTCTGGGCTTTTCAAAATGGCTGGCTCACCTGGATGTATTCGCTTGTGGACATGGCGATTTATCCGGTGCTGTTCAATCAATATTTGCGCTACTTCATCCCCGGATTGGACGCGCGAACGGAATGGCTCATCTCGCTTGCGATTATTTGGGGCGCAGCGTGGATCAACGTCCGCGGCTCAGTGAATGTCACTCGCGTTTCGATTGTCGCCGGCTGCTTCATCATGCTCGGGTTTCTTGCCTTGTCAGTCGCGAGTGTGCCGCGCATCACTCACATTCCATGGCAACCGTTCGCGTCCGAACATGCTCACGGACTCGGCGGTTTGGCCGTCGGTATCTCGATTGCGCTCTGGAATTATATCGGCTGGGATAATCCGTCGACGGTGCAGGGCGAAGTAAAAGATCCTTCGCGCACGTATCCGCGCGCGCTCGCTTTCGCACTGCCGCTTGTCACGATCGGCTACTTCATTCCCTTGCTCACAACGCTCGGTGCAAGCGATTGGACTACGTGGACTGAAGGTGGCTGGCCGCAGATCGCCGCATCAGCGGCTGGAAGTGCCGGCCGATGGCTTGCAATCTGGATCGCCCTCGGCGGAATGATCAGCGCGCTTGCGCTTTTCAACGCGCTGCTGCTTGGCTACTCACGAATTCCATTCGTGCTCGCCGGCGATGGTTTGTTGCCGAAACCTCTGGCGAAGCTGGATGTGCACGGCACGCCGCGGACGGCCATCATTGTGTCCGCCGTTTTCTATTCGGTCTTCGCCCTTGTCGCGTTCGGCAAACTAATCGTTGCCGATGTGCTTCTCTATTCGGTCGCGCTTTTCCTGGAGTTCGGCGCGCTGATTCAACTTCGCAAAACCGAACCGTCACTGCGCGGCGTGTTCCGAATTCCGCTGGGGCGCACAGGTGTGGCAGTGCTCGCTTCGATGCCAATGATAGTGTTAGTCGGCGTGATCGGCGTTTCCTTCGCCGACGGTGAATACGGTTTGCCGGCAATTATCGGGACTGCCATCGCCATTGCGGCGGGACCGTTGATGTATCGACTCGCGCAGCGCCGCAGCATTCGTTAGGCAAACCTGCTAAGCACGTTGAAAATTGTGTGCAGGGTCTTTTCGCTGAATTCTGCGTTGGGCGTTGAATGTTGCGGCTTGCGCGTTCATCTTTGCGCGCCATGAACGCCGATTCCATTGGTCAACTGATAATGACGGGTGTTCCCGGAAAAGAACTCGATGCGGAAACAGCCCGCTTGTTTCGACGCGTGCAACCCGGGGCATACATTATCTTCGGACGCAATCTCCAGAACGCGACGCAACTCCGAAAGCTCATCGACGATTTGCGCGACCTGAGCGACATCGAGCCGATCATCACAATCGATCAGGAAGGCGGACGCGTCTCGCGACTGCGGCGCATCGGAAACGAACCGCCGAACGCGCAACAGTTGCGCGATAAAAACGATATCGATCTAATCCGGCGCCACGGCGATATCACCGGACGCTTGCTGCGCCTGTTCGGATTCAATCTCGATCTTTGTCCGGTGCTCGACATTTCCTTCAATGATGACGCCGAAAACTCATTGTACGGCCGGTGTTACGGAAAAGATGTCGAACAGGTCGTGCGCAATGCCGGTGCGTTTAATGAGGCCATGCGCGAGCAGGGGATCGCCAGCTGCGGCAAACATTTTCCCGGTTACTCGGCTGCAACTTCAGATGCGCATTATCAATTGCCCCGTATCGATCGCACTCGGGAAGAGCTTGATCACAATGAGTTGGCTGTGTTTCGACAATTCGTAGGTAGGGACGCCCCGCTGGGGCGTCCGGACGGCGCAGCGCACCGTCCCTACCACATTGTAGACAGCATGATGATCTGCCACGGCTGGTATCCGTGCTTCGAGTCGCAACCAACGCCGGCCACCGTGTCGCGACGCATTGTTACAGAGTTGTTGCGCGACGAATTTGGTTTCGAAGGCCTAATCATGACTGACGATCTGGACATGGGTGCGATTCTGATCGGTTATCGACTAGACGACACCATTCGCCTCTGCCTCGAGGCCGGAAATGACATCATGATGCTCTGCCATCGGGTGCCTGAAATTGAAACGGTGCAGCGAATCCTTGGCACGTTGCCTTCGGATCAAATCGAACGCGCGCAGCAACACATCAGTGAATTTAAGAAAAACCTCTCGCCACCTCAGAAATTCTCGGAGAGCGCCTTTCAGGAGATCAACGCAGAAATTGCGGATCTCCGCACTGCCGTGGTCGGTGAAGAAGAAGCCGGCCAGGTCGTACGCGAGCGCCAGATTTCGCCAGTCGAGAGATTCTGATTAGGAATACGGCAGCGCGCGTTTGAGCCTGTGCGCCGCAATTTCTGTGTCTGGCAGCGCGGCAGGGTGCAAGCGGCTGAGCGGGTTCGGAGCGTCGATGCAAGTTCAGCGTGTTTGCCCTGACCTTGCTGAACTTGCATATGGATTACGCTCTTGAACGATCCGAATTTGTATGTTGTTCATATGCAAGAAGCAGGCAGCGAGATTCATTAGTATCACATTTGCTCCACGATGAAGTGGCCTAACCTAGCATGGCGAAGTGATCGCACGCTTGCCCCGATGTGTTTCACGCCACGTTTGCGAATGCCGCGTGTTTCGAGGTGGATCAAGAACAAGGACTGGCAACAATTCAAGTCGGACGGCTACATGGTCATTCGAGATGTAATCCCCACCCGTCTCACCACTGAAGCCGCGCTCGACATCGCAGCATTTGTCGGCGCCGACATTCACGATAGCACAACGTGGTATCGCGGACCCATCGAGAATGACGGCATGGTTGCCCTGCATCACGCCCAGTCGCTTTGGAATATCCGACAGTACCCGAAACTCCATCAGGTATTCAGTGAATACTGGGGTACGCACAAGTTGATGGTCGATATCAATCGTTGTTGTTTCCGGCCGCCTTGTCATCGGGATTGGCCAACGCTCAGCCGGGGCGGGATTCACTGGGACACCGATCCCAGAACCGGAGGCCAAGGCTCGCTTCAAGGCATCGTTTTGCTCAGCGACGTTGGGCGCGACGCCGGTGGATTTCAGTGTTTGCCCGATGTTTATCAGAACTTGGAAACCTGGCTTGCTGAGCACGCGCAACGCGAGGATTTCGATTTCTTCAATCCAGGCCTAAACGACCGCAAGACACTCCAAATCGAAGGCAAGGCCGGTGATTTGATCCTATGGTCGACGCGATTGCCGCATGGACCGGCGCCCAATCATTCCACCAAGCCGAGGATCGCTGCATTCGTTTCGATGGGTCCGTCCCGGGACAGTCCTGAGCTTCGCGCCCAAATGAAAGAGTGGTGGTCAAACAAGCAGGCGCCCGTCTATTGGAGAGGGTTGCCGGGGCAGCTTGAAATCGAGCCCGGTCCGCCAGCTAAACTTACGAAGCTGGGTATGAAACTGATTGGAATGTTGCCCTGGGATTGACCTCTGGCAAAGACGCGCACTTCGTCTCCAGGCCGATTTGCTGCTCAGCTTTTCGAGCGCGATACGAGCAAAAGATCACGGCCCACGAGATACAGAAGCAGCGAGATGATAAAAAACGGAATCAACGCAAGTAGATCAGCGTACGGGCCGGTTAGAAACGGATTGTGAGCTGTTTGCCATTGCTCGATCCGATGGCCAATCGCGGCAAGCGGGCCCACCATTTCTTTAGCAGCGATCACGATGCCGGTGATTGCGCCGCCGGCGATGTAACCTGACGCGAGCAAAACGCCAGGACTCTTGTCACCCTCCGCGGTGAGTTCCATCTCGGATAGATTTTTGTGTCTGAATTTTACTTTTAGATAACGATCCACCAGCCAGCGAACCATTCCGCCGATGAAGATTGGGGTGGAGGAGGCGAGGGGAAGATAAACTCCAACGGCGAATGCAAGAGATGGAATCCCGCTCATCTCAAGCACGACCGCAATCATTGCACCGAGCAGAACAAGCGCCCACGGCAATTTGTGACTGAGGATGCCTTTGATGATGTACGACATCAGAGTTGCTTTCGGCGCATCGAACTTCTGCACTGCCGAGCCGTCAGGACGAACCCTGTGTGTTCCGTTAATGCCGGGATCAACGAGGTAAACAGGAACGCCTTGCTCGTTAACCAAATAGCGTTGAGCAGCACCGCCCTCTGGATCGATGCGTTGCCAGACATGATACGTTTTCGAATCCGAAGCGGCCTGTAATCCCTGTACTTTTGCCGTTTTTCCGATCTCATTCGCAGGGGCACGCAATTCAGTGTTTGCCGGAACTGGCACGTAAACGGTGTACGCGTCGTTCAAAAACAAGAGCACGTATCCAAGTGTCAGCGCCGATGCCAGCGAACCGAAGAGGATCGCGATCTGCTGCGCCCGGGGTGTCGATCCAACCAGAAAACCTGTTTTTAAATCCTGCGAGGTTGTGCCGCCATTAGATGCAGCAATGCAAACAATTCCTCCAATCGAAAGCGCTGTGACGAAATAGGGGGAAGCGGTCCAACCTACGATCAGGAACGCCAGGCACGTGAGCAGCAAAGTCGCCACAGTCATTCCGGAAATCGGAGTTGAAGACGAGCCGATCTCTCCGGTCAATCGCGAAGACACAGTGACGAACATGAAACTGAACAGCACGATCAAAAACGCGCCGAGAAAATTTCCACGCAGATGCAACTGCGGAACCGCCATGATGACCGCGATGATCGCGAGGCAACCAATGACCACGACGCGCATCGACAAATCGCGATCCGTTCGCGGCGCGGGTCCTTGCAAACTGTGTTGGCCCACCAGATCCGACAATCCGCCTCGCAATCCATGCCAGATTGTAGGGATCGATCGGAACAAGCTGATGATTCCGCCAGCAGCAACTGCTCCCGCGCCGATGTAAAGAATATACGCCTCGCGAATATCGTCGGGACCCATTTGGCTGATAGGAATAGTTCCGGGTGCGAGCGGTCCCGTGACGTTGTCACCGAAAAATTTGATCGCTGGAATCAGCACGAGATACGAGAGCACGCCGCCTGCGCACATGATTGAGGCGATGCGTGGCCCGATGATATAGCCGACACCGAGCAAAGCTGGTTCGATCGTAGCGGAGATTGAAGCGCCTTTTAATGGCGCGCCAAAAATTTTCTCCGGCGTGTCTTTCCACATTCTGAACGCGCCCATGGCGGTTTGATAAAGAACACCGATTCCAAAACCAGTGAAGATCACTTTGCCGCCGCCGCTCGCCGCTTCTTGATTTACGATTTCTGCATTCGCAGTCGTGTGTGTCTTGTCCGCGACGGCGAGTCGATTCCTTCGAGACGGCTGCCTTCAGAACTTCGGCACAAGCCGTGCCTTCGGGATATTTCAAAACACCGTGCTCAGCGACAATCAATGCGCGGCGCAACGGGATCATCATCAGTATGCCGAGTAATCCGCCGAGGACCGCAACGAGCATGACTCGCGTGATTTCGAGATCGAATCCGAGAATCATGATTGCCGGCATCGTGACACCCAAACCGAACGCGATCGATTCACCCGCCGAACCCGCGGTTTGAACGATATTGTTTTGCAGAATTGTCGCGTCGCGGGACCGAAAAAGCTTCGACGAGACACGAAAGATGGTGATTGAAAGCACGGCGACCGGGATCGATGCGCTCACCGTCAATCCGACTTTGAGCACAAGGTAAAGTGACGATGCGCCAAAAATAATTCCCAGAATCGTGCCGGTGATCAGATGTGGCCATGTCAGCTCCGGCAAATTAGCGGAAGCCGGAATGAACGATTTGAAGTTCGCCGCCAGCGGATTCGTTGGTCGCGCGCCGACGATGTCTGGATATTCCTGCGGCGGATTTGCGCTATCGATCGTCGACATTTTGCAAGAGGTCGAGAGAATGGGCCAGAGCGCCAGGGCACTGCAACACGCAATTCATTGGGTGCCCGTTTTCGAAGTCACAGTTCCTTGACCCCGCTGGCAGCTTCACACTATTCTCCGAATCCTGTGCGCAAAGAACTCACTGTACGCGGTCTCATTATCGGCGTCATTATCACGCTGGTGTTCACCGCAGCGAATGTGTACTTCGGGCTGAAAGCAGGGCTCACTTTCTCTACCTCGATCCCTGCAGCGGTGATTTCGATGGCCATTCTGCGCGGGTTCCGTGACGCCACAATTCAGGAGAACAACATCGTCCAAACCGTTGCCTCCGCCGCGGGCACGCTTTCATCGATCATTTTCGTGCTGCCGGGCCTGATCATGATCGGCTGGTGGACCGAGTTTCCGTTCTGGATCTCGTTCTGGATTTGCGCGCTCGGCGGAATTCTGGGTGTGATGTATTCGATTCCTCTACGTCGAGCGCTAGTCACAACTTCCGATTTGCCGTATCCCGAAGGCGTCGCATGCGCTGAAGTACTGAAGATCGGAAGCAGCAGCGATTCCAAGCATGCTGCCGACATTGAACATGGGAAGGCCGGTCTGCTTGCAGTACTGTGGGGCTCGATCGTTGCTGCGGTATTCGCGGTCGTCGTTCAGACGCAAGTATTGGCCGCCGATGTGGCGCAAACTTTTCGGATCGGCAGACGCGGATCAGTGAGCGGATATGATTTCTTTTTGTCGTTTGCTCTTCTCGGGATCGGACACCTGGTCGGTTTGTCCGTGGGGATCGCGATGCTTATCGGCGCGGTGATCGGCTGGGGCTGGGGCGTTCCGCATTTCTCTGGGATGGCCGGCGACATTACGATGGCCGCCGCGACGCTCGCGCAAAAAACCTGGAGCACCAAGGTCCGTTTCATTGGTGCCGGCGCGATCGGCGTTTCCGCGATTTGGACGTTGCTCAAATTGGTAAAGCCGGTGGCGCGCGGACTGGCTGGTGCGATGGCTGCATCGCGCGCGCGAAAAGCCGGCAAGGCCGATACATTGCCGATCACTGAGCGCGATATTCCGATCGGGATCGTCGGATTGGTAACGCTGATCTGCATGCTGCCGATCGCGTGGTTGCTAGGATATTTCGGTAACAGCAGCGGTCTCGGCGCACATTTGCCCACACTCATCATCGGCGGGGTCGCTTACGTTGTGCTGATGAGCTTCTTCGTTTCCGCAGTGTGCGGTTACATGGCTGGTTTGATCGGTTCCTCGAACAGCCCGTTGTCTGGGATTGGGATTTTAGTCGTGATCGGTGCCGCGTTGCTGCTCGTGATCGGCGTAAAACCGTACGTCGGCCCGGATGCCAGCAAAGCGCTGATGGCTTTCGCGCTCTTTACGACTGCAGTGATCTTCAATGTTGCGGCGATCGCGAATAACAACTTGCAGGACCTCAAGACCGGACAGTTGGTTGATGCCACGCCATGGAAGCAACAAGTCGCTTTGATTTTCGGCGTCATCGCGGGCGCGTTCGTCATTCCGCCGGTACTCGATCTCGTGAATCACGCTTACGGTTTCGTTGGAGCGCCGGGCGCTGAAGCGCGTGCGCACCCTTTGCCCGCGCCCCAGGCAGGATTGATATCGTCACTCGCGCAAGGAGTCATTGCTGGTGATATCGACTGGAGTTTAATCCGGATCGGCGGATTGATCGGCATTGGTATCATTCTGCTGGACGAAATCCTTGCGCGCACGACACGACACATGCGTGTTCCACCGTTGGCAGTTGGTCTCGGCATTTATTTACCCACGCAGAGCACTCTGATGATCGTGGTCGGAGCCGTTGCCGGGTGGTTGTTCGATAGGCGCGCTGATCGCACCGCGAGACCGGAAGCAACGAAACAGCTTGGCGTGTTGCTCGCGTCCGGGATGATCGTCGGCGAGGGCATTCTCGGTGTGGTGATTTCGGCGATCATCGTCTTTTCAGGGAAAGATGCACCATTGGCATTGGTCGGGCCCAGCTTTGAAACCGCTGGCAAAATTCTTGGCGGACTTGCTTTCGCGGCGATCGCGATTGGGCTGTATCGCTGGATCCTTGGACTAGCGCCGGCGAGATCGACATGAAACGAAAATGGAATTGGCCGATCTGGGTCGGGTTCGTTGTCGTAGTCGTCGGGTTGTTCTCCTATGAGTTCTTCGCCCGATTTCCAATCACGCGAGATTTTCCCTGGGCGAATCTCCTGCTCTTTGGAATTGGGATTGCGTTGTTGCTAGCCGGTCTTTTCCGCGCGTTCGGCCGGCCGCAGGTTTACCGCGGAAAGATTGTCGGATCTATCCTTGCAACGATTGCTGTGCTTGTTGTCGCGCTTTTCAGCTACGAAATCTTCTACGCCTTGCGGCAGGTGCCGGCCTCAGCTGGCGCTCCGCGCGTTGGCCAAAAGGCGCCTGACTTTCTACTACTGGATCAAAATGGAACACCTGTCGGTCTCGGCGATTTGCTTTCCAACTCAAACGGTGCCGTGGTGATTTTCTATCGTGGTTTTTGGTGACTGCTTTGCAACTCCGAGTTGCGGAGTTTTCAACAAAGGCTGCCGGAGTTCGAGGCACGTGGCATTCGCCTCGTCGGCATCAGCGTCGATCCACCGGAGATTAACCGACGCCAATCGCAAAAGCGGGGCTACACCTTCCCGCTACTGTCCGATCCGAAGATGCACGCTATTCGCCGATACGACGTCTTGCATCCCGGGGCGGGACCGAAAGGAGCGGACATCGCGCGTCCAGCCGAATTTCTCCTTGATTCAAATGGCATCGTTCGCTGGGTCAATCTTACCGACAACATTGCCGTGCGCGCGCGCCCCGAGCAGGTGCTCGAAGCGTTAAATCAACTCAGCCCTGCTGGCCAATGATTGACGTCCGTTTGTCGAATCAATAGGTTAAGCGCCCGTGCATTCGGAACTGGAACAACTGCTCGTTCTCCAAGATCGACAACAAAGGATCAGACACCTCGAGACTGAGATTAAAACGCTGCCGCTGGAACGCGCTCATCTTGAATCGCAATTGGCAGTAACCGCAGCGGGCGTTGAATCGCTGAAACAGAAAGGGCGCCTGGTCGAAGTTGAGCGCAAAAAACTGGAACTCGACGTAGGCACACGTACCGAGAGCATATCGCGTCTCAAAACGCAGCAGTATCAAACCAGGAAGAATGAAGAGTTTCGAGCGATTGGCCACGAAATTGAGCGGTACGAAAATGAGATCCGCAAACTTGAGGATCAGGAACTCGAATTGATGATCGAGGCCGACAAGCTCAAAGGCGAACTCGAAGCGGCCGACAAAAGCGCGCGGACAACGAAGGACAGCATCTCACGGCAGCTGGCGGACCTCGAAATAAAATCAAAAGCGCTCGAAAAGCAGCAGGCAGAACTGACGAGTGAGCGGGAAGCGCTTGCGTCTAAAATCGACGCCGATGTGCTCGACCAGTTCGAGCGCCTGTTCAATAGCAAAGGCGATGCCGCGATCGTCGCAGTGGAGCACGGTGTTTGCACCGGCTGCCACATGAAAGTTACGACTGCCACCGCGGCGCGGGTCAAAGCGGGAAGGGAAATCGTCAGCTGCGAACAATGCGGTCGGATTTTGTACCTTGGCGCGTTTTAGCCGCTTCGCTGTGCCAAGCGCCAATCTGGTGGGCGGCTGACACAGCCGCCTCTACAATTCAGACGTTGAATCGGAACAGAATCACGTCGCCATCGCGCACTTCGTAGTCTTTTCCTTCCAAACGTAGTTTTCCTGCTTCGCGTGCTTTCGCGAAAGATCCGGCGGCGACGAGATCATTGTAATGAATGGTTTCCGCTGCGATAAACCCACGCTCAAAATCGGAGTGAATCGCTCCGGCGGCGGCTGGCGCTTTGTCGCCGGCATGGATGGTCCAGGCGCGGCTCTCCTTTTCGCCAGTGGTAAGAAACGTACGCAATCCGAGCAGATGATACACCGCACGAATGAGCGCGTGCACGCCGCTGTCTTCCACGCCGAGACCGCGTAAGTATTCGAGCGCCTCCTGCTCATCCAGGTCGACCAGCTCGCTCTCGATGTGCGCGCTGACTACAATTGCTTCAGTGGCGAAATGGTGGTTCGCGTAATCACGAACAAGATCGACATATCGCGTGGCGGCATTCGCAGAGTCGCCCTTGGAAATCGCTGCCAAATCTGATTCCGCCACGTTGCAGGCAAAAATTGTTGGTTTTGATGTAAGCAAGAAAAAACCTCGCGCCACTGCCTTCTCTTCTGGAGTCAACTCGGCGGTAATCGCCGGCTTCCCGCGGTCGAGATGCGGGAGTAATTTTTCGATGATCGCACTTTCAATGATTGCTGCTTTTTCGCCGGCGTGCAGTTGCTTCTGCATTCGGTCGCGTCGTTTCTGTAACGAAGCCAGGTCGGCGAGGACGAGCTCGGTATTTATGACTTCGATATCGCGCACCGGATCAATGGTCGCGCTGACGTGATGAACGTCGGGATTTTCAAAACAGCGAACGACCTGCACGATTGCCTCCACCTCCCGAATGTGATGGAGGAACTGATTACCAAGGCCTTCACCCGCGCTAGCGCCCTTCACCAAGCCAGCGATGTCCACAAACTCGATTGCTGTGGGTGTGATCTTTTTCGAGTGAGAAAGCTCGGCGATCTTTTCCAGTCGCGGATCGGGCACAATCACCATGCCAACGTTCGGATCGATCGTGCAGAACGGATAATTTTCCGCCGGCGCTTTGTGCGTGCGCGTGACGGCGTTAAAGAGCGTCGATTTCCCGACGTTCGGCAGCCCGACAATTCCAGCGCTTAGCATTTATTCACAGGTGAACACGGATTTATACAAATGAAGTTTTTTGTGCCACGAACAATCTGTGTTCATCTGTGTAAATCCGTGGCTAAAAATTTTTCGGGCCGGCGGGATTCGAACCCACGACCTCTTGAACCCCATTCAAGCGTTCTACCAAGCTGAACTACGGCCCGATTTGAAGCGCTGAATATGCGCCAAACTTAAAACATTACCACCGATGAACACGGATTTTCACAGATCGGAAATTCGTCTCGCAAATCTGCAGACTAAGGCTGCCAGGCGGTTAAAAACGCGTCGATCAATTCCGGCAACTCATTGCTGTATCCGCCTTCGAGGGCGACTGCAATCGGAGTATCAATTTTGCCTAACCACTCACCGAATGTCGCAAAGTCTTCATGCTGGAGTGTCAGTTGGAGCAGCGGATCATGCGCGTATGCGTCAAACCCCGCCGAAACTAGAAGCAAATCAGGTTCGAAAGCGATCAACTTATCGAAAGAACGCCGCGCATTCTCGAGAATTTCTTCGCGCGGTGTGTACGGCGCGATGGGATAATTATCTATGTTCGCGAACGATTTCGCTCCAGTCCCGGGATAAGCAGGGAACTGATGAATCGAGGCAAATCGAATTCGCTCATTGTGCGCTACAATCGCCTCGGTGCCGTTGCCGTGATGGCCGTCAAAATCCCAAATGGCAATCCGTTCTGCGCCGTTTTCCAACGCATCGAGCGCCGCGACGCCAACGTTGCTGAAATAACAGAAACCCATAGCGCGATCTTGCGTGGCGTGATGTCCCGGCGGTCGCATCAAGCTGAAAGCGGCCTCCCCACGCAACGCGGAACGCGTTGCGTCGATTGCCGCGCCGGCTGAACGTCGCGCGTGCGCTTCAATGTTTGGATAAAGCGGGGTGTCGGGATCGAAATGTTCGAGCGCGTTGGCAACGCCTTCGACATGCTCACGCGAATGTGCGCGCAATAACTGCGCATCCTTCGCGGCAGCGGGTGTTCGCCATTCCCAGTTACGATGTCGCTCTTTTAGGACTGGCGCAGTGCGCGCGATCCGCTCGGGCCGTTCCGGATGGCCAGGGCTCGAATATTCCAGGCAGCTTGGGTCGTAAAAAATCGTCATAAAGCTTGCAAGGTACTTATTAACGAGACATTCCGGAACGATGATGTCACAAGCTGTCTGTTACGTTGAGGTTTCCCAACACGTTGGGCGGTGCGGGATGACACAAATCGCTTGGCGCGCCCGATTGGTAGGGTCGGCGCGCTGCGCCGACCGGACACCGCAGCGCAGCGTCCCTACCATTGTTTTGACACGCATTGATTTTGAGAGACTTACAAACGATGTCATTAGCAGCGAAGCAAAACGTCTCTGATTGTCGTGATGGGCCTATCGAATACAATCCGAGATTCTTCTCCCGTGACTGCGGGATCAGAATGACAATTATGGCAGGACGTGTCTTATGCTAAATGGCCGGAAAATTGTAGTAGTAATGCCCGCGTATAACGCCGCGCGCACGTTGCGCCAGACTTACGACGAAGTCATGGCACACGGCCTCGTTGATCTAGTCATTGTTGTGGACGACGCCAGCCACGACGAAACGGTGGCAATCGCACGCACTTTGCCAAACGTGGAAGTCGAAGTGCACCCGGAGAATCGCGGTTACGGCGCGAACCAGAAAACTTGTTACCGACTCGCATTGGCCGCAGGCGCAGACATCATCATTATGATTCACCCCGATTATCAGTACACGCCGCTGCTGATTCCAGCGATGGCAGCTCTTGTCGCAAGCGGTCTTTATCCTTGCGTGCTCGGTTCTCGCATTCTCGGCGGAGGCGCGCTGCGCGGTGGCATGCCTTGGTGGAAGTACGTTTCAAACCGGTTCCTTACGTTCGTGGAAAATTTTCTCATCGGAGCGAAGCTCTCCGAGTACCACACTGGCTATCGGGCATTTTCGCGCCAGCTGTTGGAGCGGCTGCCATTGCAAACGAACTCCAACGATTTTGTTTTCGACAATCAGATCCTCGCGCAAATCATCGCCCTGGAATGCGCGATCGGCGAGGTGACCTGCCCGGCTCGTTACATGCCGGAAGCGTCATCGATCAATTTCCGCCGAAGCGTGCGCTACGGATTAGGCTGTCTGGCTACGGCTGTGCGTTTTCGTTTGGCACGCTGGGGCTTGGCGCAGCCGATCGTTTGAAATGGTTCAAGGAAGGGCGATCTCCAGATCGCCCACAGCGGCTCGGAAGCCGCCGCTCCTTGGTTGCTCGATCAATATCCGCCTCGGATGACGTAATGGCCGTGGATCCAGACTCGCTGCCCATTCCGCGCTGCCCAATGTCCTGGTTTCCAGACGTAATAGGTGCGGCCTTGGTAATAACCACCTCCGTGAACGTAGTAAGGCCGATCGCCCACCTCCACCGTGACGGAACCCGGATAACCCCCTGTAATAAGGTCTGTTATAATACGGACCGCCAGCATAGCCGCCGCCATAGCCACCACCATAATATGGTCCGTAGCCCGGGTAGGCGCTGCCTGTAATAGCCTCCACATCCTACTAAGCCGAGCGCCGCGGAAACTAAAGCGAATAGCAGAACCGAGCATTTCGTTCGTATTTTCATATACTGGATATTCGAATTCGAGAGGTGATTTACGTGTCCCGGGAGATACACAGCTTTAGGAACACGTCATACAACGCCTTGGTCGAGCATGGCATCTGCGACCTTTACGAATCCGGCAATGTTCGCGCCAACTACGAGATTGCCGGGTTGTCCGTAATCTTCCGCGGTCTCCCAAGAGTTTTTGAAGATCGTCGACATGATGTGGCGCAACCGCGAATCGACCTCCTCGCGCGGCCATGGTAAGCGCATGGAGTTTTGGCTCATCTCGAGACCAGAAGTAGCAACGCCTCCCGCATTTGCGGCTTTGCCGGGGCCGAACAGAATTTTTTTCTCCAGGAACAGATCGACTGCTGCCGGCACGCTCGGCATGTTGGCCGCTTCAGAGACAAGATAACAACTGTTACTGACCAGTTTCTTGGCGTCTTCGGCTGTGATCTCGTTCTCCGTCGCACACGGAAAAGCGCAATCGCATTTTATGCCCCAAGGTCGCTGGCCGGCCACATATTTGGAGCCGCGGAATTTTTTGGCGTACTCGCTGATGCGTCCGCGGCGGACGTTTTTGATGCTCATGACGAAGGCCAGCTTTTCCTCGTCGATTCCGTTCTTGTCGTAAATGAAGCCGCTGGAATCCGACATCGATACAGGCTTAGCGCCGCACTGGAGCAATTTCTCCACCGTATATTGCGCTGCGTTACCAGCACCTGAAACAGTGCAAACCTTGCCTTCGATCGTTTGGTCGCGCGTCTTAAGCATTTCCTGCGCGAAATAAACAGCGCCGTAGCCAGTCGCCTCTGCGACGTATCAACGAACCGCCCCAGCTCAGTCCCTTTCCGGTTAGCACACCTGTAAATTCGTTCGCCAGCCGTTTGTACTGGCCAAAGAGATAGCCGATCTCCCGCCCGCCCACACCGATGTCTCCCGCAGGCACATCGGTATTGCGGACCGATGTGTCGAAACAGTTCGGTCATGAACGATTGGCAAAATCGCATGACTTCCCTGTCGGATTTCCCCTTTGGATCGAAGTCCGAGCCGCCTTTGCCGCCGCCCATCGGCAAACCGGTTAGCGAGTTTTTAAATACTTGTTCGAACGCGAGAAACTTGATGATGCCCGCAATAGACGGTCGGATGAAAACGCAATCCGCCTTTGTATGGGCCGAGCGCGCTATTCATTTGCACGCGAAAGCCGCGGTTCACCTGGATCTGTCCTTTTTGGTTAATCCACGGGACGCGAAACTGAATCATTCGCTCGGGTTCGACCAGGCGCTCCAGAATATTGGCGTCTCGGAGCTTCTTGCTGCGATCGATGACCGGCCGGATCGACTCCAGTACCTCCGTGACCGCCTGAAGAAACTCAGGCTCGTGAGGGTTACGTTTTCTGACGATTTCGAGAACTTCTTGAATTAAAGCCATGGAATTTGTGCTGCCTTAGTTACCGCGGTGTGAACGAAAATCTGGTGCGCGATGCTGGTATCGAACCAGCGACCCCTTGCGTGTGAAGCAAGTGCTCTACCACTGAGCTAATCGCGCTATTTTTCAGAAGCCGAGATAATAAAGAGGCCGCCCGTCAGCGCAAGCATGGCTGTCCATAAGCGAAGCGCTGTCGGGAGCGCTGGGAGCGCATTGGGCGAAAGAGCTGATCACGCCGGTTGCGAAAAATCCCGCTGAGGACAGCGGA
Organism: uncultured Verrucomicrobiae bacterium; assembly: GCA_963761585.1. Taxonomy (GTDB): domain Bacteria; phylum Verrucomicrobiota; class Verrucomicrobiia; order Chthoniobacterales; family UBA10450; genus Udaeobacter. The sequence continues at coordinate 84,324 of CAVXHW010000009.1, read as the reverse complement.
CGCTACAGCGCATTGACTGGTCGCAACCGAACGGCGCTTGCCCTGTGACACGTCGCGTTTTATCTAAACACATGTCAGAACATAAAGTTACTCTCACTTGGCAACGCGGCGACAAGCCGTTCGAGTATCAGAAATATTCACGGGATCACACTTGGAAGTTTCCGGGCGGGCATGAGATGCAAGCCTCAGCCGCGCCCGCTTATCTCGGCAATCAGAACCTGGTCGATCCGGAGGAAGCGTTTGTGGCTTCGCTGTCGAGTTGCCACATGCTGACGTTTCTCGCCATCGCGTGCAAAAAGAGGTTCGTGCTCGACGAATATGGCGATGAAGCAGTCGGCATTATGGAGAAGAATGCGGAAGGAAGACTCGCCATTACACGCGTCACGCTTCGACAGCGGCTGAAATTCTCCGGCGAGAAACAACCCACGCCGCAGGAAATCGAGGAGATGAATCATGGCGCGCACGAGCAATGCTTCATCGCCAACTCGGTGAAGACCGAGGTGAAAGTCGAACCGCAGCAATCCTAATCAGGAAACCAGGAACCCAGGAATCTCAGTTTGGCTTTTGAAGTTAGGTGCATTTGCATCTTGGTTTCCTGGCTTCCAGATTTGTTCCTCTTGTAAGATTTATTTGATGAGCGCGCCGACCGACGCCCAACGTATGGAAAAGATCGTCAGCCTGTGTAAGCGGCGCGGTTTCATTTTTCAGTCGAGCGAAATCTACGGCGGACTCAACGGCGCCTGGGATTACGGACCGCTCGGCGTCGAATTAAAGCGCAACCTGAAGAACTACTGGTGGCGCGTCATGGTGCATGAGCGCGATGACGTAGTCGGGATAGACGGCGCGATCCTCACGCATCCTGCGGTTCTCAAGGCCTCTGGCCACGTTGAAGGATTCTCCGATCCGATGATTGATTGTCGCACCTGCAAGGCCCATTTGCGCGCCGATCAGCTCGCGGAGAAAAAGGGCGTTAAGCAATGCCCAAACTGCGGCGGCAAAGACTTAACGGAAGCGCGGCAGTTTAATCTGATGTTCGAGACGCATGTTGGCGCGAGCGCCGAGGAAAGCTCCGTCGCATATCTGCGGCCTGAAACCGCACAATCAATCTTCGTTCAGTTCAAAAACATTCTCGAAGTGTCGCGCAAGAAGTTGCCATTCGGCATCGCGCAAATCGGAAAAGCCTTTCGCAACGAAATCAATCCGCGCAATTTCACATTTCGTTCACGCGAGTTCGAGCAGATGGAGTTGGAATATTTTTGCCGACCAGAGCAGGGAATGCAGCTGCTCGAGTACTGGAAAGAAGAGCGCCTGAAGTTTTATGAAAACATCGGGCTCTCACGCGCAAACCTGAACCTCCTCAACGTGCCGGATGAAGAGCGCGCGTTTTATTCCAAAGGCACTTACGACATCGAATACGATTTTCCGTTTGGGCGGCAGGAGCTCGAAGGTGTGGCGTATCGCACCGACTACGATTTGTCGCAGCATCAGAAAGCGAGCGGCAAATCGCTCGAGTATTTCGACGAGGAGACAAAGGAGAGATTTATCCCGCACGTCGTTGAACCAAGCGCCGGCGTCGATCGAACTGTGCTCGCGATGATTTGTGAAGCTTATGCAGAGGACCAGGCGCCTAACGACAAGGGCGAAATGGAAGGGCGGACGTTGTTGCGATTTCATCCGCGCATGGCCCCAATTAAATGCGCGATCTTTCCATTGCTCAGGAACAAGGAGCCGCTGGTGGCTAAGGCAAAGCAGATTCTCGAACTTCTCCGGCCTCACATGTTTGTTTTCTACGACGAGAGCGGTGCGATCGGGCGTCGTTATCGCCGGCAGGATGAAATCGGAACACCGTTTTGCGTTACTGTCGACTTTGAAACACTCGGCGAAAAACAAGCTGATCTTCGAGATACTGTCACTTTGCGCGAAAGAGATTCCATGAAGCAAGAGCGCGTGAAGATTTCCGACTTGCTAGAGTTGCTTTTACTGCGAATTGCATAGTCGAACTAATGCATGTTGAGATTTTTACGTTGTGCGACGCAGCCACCGTTGATGGTGCCGGCAAGCTCAACATCCTCGGTTCCTTTGATCGTCTAAGTGCAGCGAGTGAACCTATCGTTCACATGCAATGCGCTTTAGCACTCAAATGGCGTTTTGCACGTATTGAAGAAGGACAGAAAAGGTTTCGCCTCACCTTTGTGGATTCAGACGGCAAGGCTGTAATGCAGCCACTAGATGGTACTGCCGAAGTGCGCTTCCAAGATCAAGATTCGACAAGCACCGTATCGATGGCGCTTGGTATCCAGCAATTGAAATTGCCGAAATTCGGCGAGTATTCGATTGATCTCGCGATCGATGGACGACACGAAGCCTCGATCCCGCTGTTCGTTAAACCACCGATATCGCCGAATCCGCTCACGTAGTAATTTAAAGGTGGCGAAGCGCTGATGGATCTCGCCGAGTTTCGCGAATACTGCCTGAGAAAACCTGGTGCAAGTGAAGAGACCCCATTCGGGCCCGATGTTCTTGTATTTAAAGTGGGCGGCAAAATATTCGCGTTAGCGGCTCTGGATGAAGTTCCGCCCAGAGTGAACTTGAAGTGCGATCCGGATTTAGCACTCGATTTGCGTGATCGTTACGAGCAAGTCACGCCTGGTTATCACATGAACAAGAAACATTGGAATACCGTTGAGATTGCCAGCGGCATTCCTGATATCGAACTGCGAAAAATGATCGATCACTCCTACGAGTTGGTTGTGAAATCTTTGACCAAGAAGGCACGAGCTAATCAGCGGCGCGTACCGGCATCTCGCTCTTGTCGATAGTGTCGGCCGCACAAAACCTCGCTGCGAGTGCGCAGGGTTCGTGCAACGATTGGCTGTGCTAATCACGTTGGATCATTTAAGGCGCTATGCCGTTGCTCGCAGTCTTTTCAAGCCGACCACACTGAAAGGCGCGTTCCAACGCATTGGCTTTGTTCAAGCCGATCCGATCCGTGCGCCCGCGCGCGCTCAAGATCTTATACTGCGCCATCGCGTAAAAGATTACCGCGCCGGCGATCTCGAACGGCGCTATTCGAAGCTGGAAATCGAGGAAGACTTCTTCGTCGTGTATGGCTTCATGACAAAATCGATTCAGGCGCTCATGCACCCACGCTCGGACGCCGGTGTGCCGGCCGAAGGACCTCGAGAATGGCCTGCCGCGCGCAAGAAACGCGCGCAACTCGTGTTGCGATTTGTGAGGGAACGCGGTGAAGCACACCCGCGCGAAGTGGATAGCTTTTTTTCTCACGGCAGAATCAGGAATTACTGGGGCGGCTTGTCGAGCGCTACCACTCATTTGCTGTCTGCCATGCATTATCGCGGCATGCTGCGCGTAGTGCGACGCGAGAAGGGAATCCGCATCTATGCTGTTCACAAGCATGGACCGGCGTCCGCCGATGCAGCCGAGCGCCGTGCGCGGGTCGACGCGCTCGTTGATGCGGCTGTTCAAATCTATGCGCCGTTGCCAAGTAGATGTCTGGCTGACTTAGTCCGTCGGCTGCGCTTTGCTGTTCCTCAGTGGCAGGGCGAGCTAAAGAATGCCCTTCAGCGGGCGAAACAACGGCTCGCAAATGCGCACGTCAATGGCGTCGACTGGTACTGGCCCTCGCAAGAGAATGCGACTCATTGCACCGTGCCGGATACGGTGCGCTTGCTTGACGCCATTTGACCCCGTGGTCTGGGACCGCGACCGCTTTGAGATATTCTGGGGCTGGCAGTACCGTTTCGAAGCCTATGTTCCCGCTCCCAAACGCCGGCTTGGTTATTATGCGCTACCCCTACTTTGGCGGGATCGGGTGATTGGATGGGGCAACCTTCACGTAAACGACGGGCAACTAAACTCAGAGTTCGGCTACGTAGCGCATCAGCCGCGTGATCGCGTCTTCAAGCGTGAACTCGACGCGGAACTGGAGCGAATCAAAGCGTTCCTCGCCATTCGTTAGGGCAGAGGCTGCAGCTCGATCTCGCCGAAGCTCAATTGCAGCGCGTCGCGAGCAACGTTGAGAAAATTGTCGGCAGCATCGGTCAGGGCGACGTGCAGCTCACCCCGCTCTGTCGCGGGCGAGAGCAGCGATTGTTGATCCAACGTTTGTCGCACCGCCGTCGCGCAATTTTCCGCAGAATCGACGAGCGTGATTTCGCGTCCGAGCGCACGGGCAATCGCGACGCTGAGCAGCGGATAATGGGTGCAACCAAGCACGAGCGTGTCGATCCCGTCGGCAAGCAGGGGCTCAAGATAACGGACAATGACCCGATCGGTTACGTCATCGTCGAGCAATCCCTCTTCGATCAAAGGGACGAGCAACGGACACGCGCGACTGGTCACCCGCACATTGTTGTTGGTCGCGCGTAACACTTTTTCGTACGCGCCGCTGCGGATCGTCGCCCGTGTTCCGATTACGCCGACATGCTGGTTACGCGTTGCCTGCAACGCCGCTCGCGCTCCCGGCTCGATCACTCCAATCACAGGGACGGGAAATTTTCTCGTCAATAGAGGCAGTGCGACTGATGAGACCGTGTTACACGCAACGACGAGCGCCTTGGCATCTTTTTGCATCAGCATATGCGCCAACTCCAGCGCATATCGTTGCACGGTCTCGGGACTCTTCGGACCGTACGGAACGCGTGCCGTGTCGCCGAGGTAAACGATTGTTTCGTTCGGCAGCCGATCACGGAGTGCCTTGACCACGGTTAGCCCGCCAATACCGGAATCAAAAACACCGATCGGTCGCGGATTGCTCATGCAGCGGGAAACTCCTCGCAATGCCGAGGCCCTGCAACTGTGTCGCCTCTCCCTTCCAAAGGGAGAGGGTAGGGTGAGGGTTGGACCTGCAACGTGGAGCGATCCCTCACCTTAGTCCTCTCCCTTGACCAAGGGAGAGGCGGAATATGTTGCACGCTATTGCCGTGCCCAATTTGCAAACGCTCTGCACTTTCGGATGATTGATCGCGATGGCTGAACTTCCCAAGAGGTACGATCCGAATGCGGTTGAACCGAAATGGTATCAACGTTGGCTGGAGAATCGCGATTTCGTGGCAAATCCGGAGTCGTCGAAGCCACCGTTTTCGATCGTGATGCCGCCGCCGAACATCACGGGCATGCTCACGCTCGGCCATGTCTTGAACGACACGATCCAGGACATTCTCGCTCGCCGCGCGCGGATGCAGGGATTCGAAGTCCTTTGGTTGCCGGGAATGGATCATGCGGGAATCGGAACTCAGACCGCGGTAGAGAAATATCTGCGCAAGACCGAGAACAAAACGCGTCACGATCTCGGTCGCGAAGAATTTTTGCGTCGCGTGCTGCAATGGCAGGACAAGCATGGCGGCATCATCATCGAACAGCTTAAGCGCCTCGGCTGTTCATGCGATTGGTCGCGCCAACGGTATACGCTCGATGACGCTTATGCCGCAGCTGTCCAAAAAGTGTTTGTCGATCTTTACGACAAGGGCCTGATCTATCGCGGTCGCCGCATGATCAATTGGGATCCGGCGGCGCAAACTGCGGTTTCCGACGAGGAGGTGATTAACAAGCCGCAGAAGGGACATTTGTATTTCGTTCGCTACGAGATTGTGGAGGAACCAGGCCGCTTCCTCGAAGTCGCAACGACGCGGCCGGAAACGATCATGGCCGATACTGCAATGGCGTTTCATCCGGGCGACAAACGATACGTCGACTTGTTAGGCAAGCATGCCTGGCGTCCGCTCGCACGGGAGAAAATTCCAATCATTGCAGACGAAGCAATCGATCCGGAGTTTGGGACCGGTGTTCTAAAGGTTACTCCAGCACACGACACGCTCGATTTTGAAATCGGCCAGCGTCATGACTTGCCGATCATCGACGTTTTAACTCCTGCTGGTCGTGTCAATTGCCCTGCGGTTCCAGAGCTGCACGGATTGGAACGCTTCGAAGCGCGGAAAAAAGCGGCGGAATTATTGGAGGCGAGGGGACTTCTGGCGAAAGCCGAGCCATATGAGAACAACATCGGGTTCAGCGATCGCAGCGACGTGCCAATCGAGCCGCGACTCAGTGAGCAATGGTTCCTGCGTTATCCGAAAACAGAAGAAGCGCTCGCAGTCGTGCGGGATCATCTGATCCGGTTTCTTTCCAGCGCACTGGGAAAAGGTTTACGCGCAATGGCTGGAGAACATTCGCGATTGGTGCATCAGCCGTCAGGTGTGGTGGGGACACCGTATCCCGGCTTGGTACCGGAAATCCCAAATCCCAAATCCCAAATCCCAAAGCGGCGAGGAAATTTACGTCGGTATCGAGCCGCCGCCTGATCCGGCGAACTGGATGCAGGATGAAGACACGGTCGATACCTGGTTTTCATCGTGGCTGTGGGCTTACGAGACGATGGATCCGCAGACGCGGAAGAGCTTTTATCCGACGAGCGTTCTCGTGACCGGGCCGGACATTATTTTCTTCTGGGTCGCACGAATGATCATTGCCGGGCTCGAGTTCAAGCCGGGCAAGATCCAGCAAGATTGAAGACAACATTCCGTTTCACCACGTTTTCTTCACCAGCATCATTCGCGACAGGCAGGGCCGCAAAATGTCGAAATCGCTGGGCAATTCTCCTGATCCTCTTGAGTTGATCGGCAAGTACGGCGCCGACGGCTTGCGATTTGGCCTGATGCGTATCGCGCCAACGGGACAGGACATTCGGTTCGACGAAAGACAAATTGAGGAAGGCCGTAACTTCGCGACGAAGCTCTGGAACGTCGCGCGTTTTCGGCAGATGCACGGGCCCAGCGATGCTGCACCAAAAATTGACGCAGAGGCGTTGTCGATCTTTGCCGTCGAAGTGCTCGCTCGTTTGAATGAAACAATCGACGCAATCGAGTCAGCGTATCGCGAATATCACTTCAACATGGTCGCCCAACATCTCTATAATTTTGTCTGGAGCGATTATTGCGACTGGTTTGTTGAAGCTGCCAAGACTGACATCTTCAGCGCGGACGAAGCGAAAAAGACATCGACGCTGGCAGTCATGGATGTTGTGCTCTCGGCGACATTGCGGCTGCTGCATCCTTTCATGCCACATTTAACTGAGGAGATTTGGTCGTTACTGGGCTTCGGAAAAGGCTCGATTCAGTTTGTAGGCCCCGCCCGAAAAGCTTGCGTTGGACGTGGTAGCCGACCTTGCAGAAAGGCGACGACTTGTATCAAGCATCTATGAAACCGTTCAAGCCGGTCGCAATCTGAGATCATCATCGAAATTGCCGTCAAACAGAAAGATACGATTCATTTTACGCACGGATGATAAACAGATTTCCGAGCAAACTCCGACTCTGAACCGATTGTTAAATGCCGAAGAGCTAACGCTCGACCCCAGCTACACGGCGCCGCCTGGCACTCCAGTAGCAGTCACGCCCTTAGGCGAACTTTTTCTCGCGATCGCCGCTGGGGACCAAGGGCACGAACGCGAACGGTTGGACAAGGAAATCGCGAGGATTGGTGAGGAAGCGCGAGCCGTTGAGGCAAAATTGCAAAACAACGCGTTCGTGGAGCGAGCTCCGGCGGCGGTGGTCGAGGAGCACCGGCGGCGGCTTAACGATCTTAACGGGCAACTGACGAAGTTGAAGCAGGCGCGTGAAGGCTTGAGTTAAAGATAATCTTCTGCTCGTCGATTTTGGCGCCGCGCTTTTGAAAGAATTCCTTCAGCTGGGGCGTGTAGAAGGTTTCGTCGTATTCCTGATTTAGTTCGAGCCAGACGCGACCCCGCGCTTTCAGATGCTTCGCCAGATCATCGAGAAAGAATTCCCACTCCGGGACCCCCCAAAGTCCGGGCATCTTGTGATTGTTAAAGCAAATCATGAAAGCGGTGATCACGTCGAATTTTTGTCCGAAACTCGGCAGCGGACGAAACGCCTCGATTTGTTGAACAACGCGGCGGACACCGAGCAGGTGCGTGATTTCCCGGAACATGGACACGCGGTCTATGTCGAGGCCAACTCCGGAATGACCGAGTAGCTGCGCGATGTAGAGAAAGTACCCAGCGCCGCAACCCAGATCGAGAATGCGCTTGGGACGCGCCACGTCGAGTTCAAGCTGGCGAATCCGCCGGATGTTAACTCCGATCCAACGGTCAAGGTCTAGATACTTGGGCCAGTCCGCGCCGGGATCTGCCACCGCGTATCGTCGGCGAATCTGTTCGAGCTCGACTGGATCGATTGTCTCGATGACGCGCTTTGTCTCCAGCGGGAAGCGGTTCGCGCGTAGCAGCCTGAGAGTACGTTTTCTCGCGCTAGCCACGCTCTGACCGTCGACCAGTTTTCGTATTTTGTGGCGAAACTGCATAGCTCACACCTTGTAGCGAAGCACAACAATTTCAATTAAGCTTTCAACGCATGAGCGTGTGGAAAAAACTGGTGTGGATCGGCGTGGCCGCATTAGGTACATGGGCAGTTGCCATCCTTGCGCTCTCACGCGGAGAAAAAATCAGCGCCCTTTGGATCGTCATCGCAGGGTTTTGCGCGTTTTCGATCAGCTACCGTTTTTACAGCAAATGGCTGGCGACCAAAGTGCTGATTCTAAATGAGGAGCGCGCCACGCCTGCAGTTTTGCGAAATGACAACAAGGACTATGTGCCAACGAATCGCTGGATGGTGTTCGGTCATCACTTTGCCGCGATCGCCGGACCCGGACCGTTGGTTGGCCCCGTGCTGGCTGCGCAGTTTGGTTTTTTACCTGGCACTCTCTGGATCCTGATCGGTGCGACTCTCGGCGGCGGTGTGCACGACATGATTGTTCTATTCGCCTCGATCCGGCGCGGCGGAAAAACACTGGGCCAAATGGTGAAGGAAGAAATCGGGCCCGGCGTGGGTTTGCTGGCGCTAGTTAGCGTGCTCGCAATCATGATTATCTTGCTGGCTGTTCTAGCGCTGGTGGTGGTTCAGGCGCTGGCGCAAAGTCCATGGGGCGTTTTCACCATAGCTGTGACCATTCCCATCGCGTTGATCATGGGGATCGCGTTGCGCACAGGAAAGGTAAGCGTTCTCGCGGTCACGATTTTCGGATTACTCGGCCTGGCGTTCGGCGTTTGGGGCGGACAATTTCTTGGCCATTTCCCGGCGATTGAGGCCTGGTTTCATCAGGACCAGAAATGGCTGGCCTGGGCAATCATGATCTATGGACTCGCCGCGTCGATTTTGCCGGTGTGGATGTTGCTTACGCCGCGCGATTATCTCAGCACGTTTTTGAAGCTTGGCACAGTGGCGTTACTCGCCGTCGCGGTCGTGCTGATTAATCCGACCCTGCAAATGCCCGCTATTACAAAATTCATCGATGGCAGCGGCCTTGTGTTCGCCGGGCCGGTGTTTCCCTTTGTCTGCATCACGATCGCCTGCGGTGCCGTTTCCGGTTTTCACTCGCTCATTGCTTCGGGCACGACGCCGAAAATGATCAGGCGCGAGTCGCGCATACGCAGCATCGGTTACGGCGCGATGGTCACGGAAATGATGGTCGCGTTGATGGCAATGATCGCGGCGTGCGTGTTGGAACCAGGAGAATATTTCGCGATTAACACAAAAGGAACGCCTGCCGAAGTAGTCGCTAAGGTTTCCGCAGTCGGCTTTCCAGTGACAGAACAAGAAATGCAGACCCTCGCCACGAACCTCGGCGAATCCACAATGTTCAATCGCGCCGGTGGCGCGCCGACATTTGCTGTCGGCATGGCACACATGTTCGCTCGTGTCTCTGCCAAGCCGGCCGCGCTGGCGCTGTGGTATCACTTCGCCATCATGTTCGAGGCACTGTTCATTCTGACAACGATCGACGCCGGAACACGAGTAGGTCGGTTTCTACTTCAGGATGTTCTGGGACACGTGTGGCGTCCGCTCGGCAACACGCGTTCGTGGAGCGCAAACTTTCTCGCCAGCTTTTTGCTGGTCGCGGCATGGGGTTGGTTTTTGTATGAAGGCGTCATCGATCCTCTTGGCGGAATCAACTCACTTTGGCCTCTGTTTGGCATTGCTAATCAATTGCTATCGGTAATTGCGCTTTGCCTTGGCACGACGCTTTTGATCAAAATGCACAAAGCGAGATATATCTTCATCACGCTTGTACCGTTAGGCTTCATGTGCGCCGTCACTTTCTCGGCTGGTTACCTCAAAGTTTTTTCGGTCGATCCGAGACTTGGTTTTTTGAGCGGCGCGCGATCACTCCTGGACCAGGCATCGACGATACCCGATCCAGTTAAAGCAGCTGAATTGGTGCGGCAGGCAGGTGTCTGGCGGTTTGATGCGCTCGTTGCGGTCTTTTTTCTCGTGCTCGTAGCGGCGATCGTCCTCGGATCCGCACGACAATGGTGGCAACTCATTCGCGGAAGTAAGCGAATGGTTTTACACGAAAACGAGTTTGTGCCGATTACGCCTGCGCAGCTCGCACAATTTTGATGCAAAGTGCATCGCATGCGTCTCGCTTGCGATTTCGATCTGCGCAAGCCAGAGGCTCGCGCACATCACTGACAGTGCCAGCTTGATATTGGTGCGCATTTTTGTTTTGATGGCAGCGTGTCTGTGGATGATCAGGTAACGTCATTGACTGGCGTTGGCGGGAGCGCGCACAACGGGCCGATCGCATTTACGACGACGAACTGGAGCGTGGTCCTTGAAGCACAAGGCCAATCGCCGGCAGCACAAGAGGCGCTCGAAAAACTCTGCCACACATATTGGCGACCTGTTTATAGCTTCATCCGGCGAGAAGGCACTGGACCAGAGGAAGCGGAAGATCTAACCCAAAGTTTTTTCGCGCTGCTGCTGCAGCGCCGGAACTTCGATGCTGTTCGCAAAGAGAAAGGACGATTGCGTTCGTATCTGCTGACGTCGCTCAAACATTTTCTGGTTAGTGAACACCGGCGCGCGGTAACTCTAAAGCGAGGCAAAGGACAACAACCGGTGCCGTTGGACGAACTTAGCGACGCTGAGCGGAGCGACATTGAACCGGCCGATCATTTGACGGCCGAACGCGTTTATGAGCGACGCTGGGCTTTGACGCTCATGGAGCAGGTCTTAGGTCGACTGAAGGACGAATACTGCACAGCCGGTAATGCCGTGTTATTTGATTCGCTGAAACAATTGCTCGTCGATGAAGAAGAAGCGCCGTCCCGAGCAGAAATCGCGTTACATTTGCGCATGACAGAGAATGCAGTCCGACAGGCCTTACATCGTCTGCGCCACCGTTATCAGCTCCTGTTGCGCGAAGAAATCAGTCACACTGTCGCCATAGCCAGCGATGTCGAAGATGAGCTGCGTCATTTGATCGCTGTTTTGCGAACGTAACGTATGCCAGAAATCCGCGCAGTACATGATGGGGAGCGCGCATCCGACTCTCCTATCATGAGCAGCGCACCGAGGGTTTGTCGAAAGTGCGGCGCGGAAATTTTTGCCGACGCACCCGAAGGCCTCTGTACCGCTTGCCTTTTTGAGACAGGTCTGAATCTGCTTGCGCACGATGGTCAACCCACATGCGAAGGTGGATCGGCTTCTCCGAAGACGATCAACGCGTTCGGAGAACGCGTTCCACCAAAAGCGTTCGCCGACTTTGGTGACTACGAACTACTGGAGGTAATCGGTCGTGGCGGTCAGGGCGTGGTCTATCGCGCGCGGCAGAAAAGTCTCAATCGCACTGTTGCCCTCAAAGTGATCGGCTTGGGTCATTGGGCTACGGACGCGCATTTGAAGCGTTTTCGCCGGGAAGCGGAAGCCGCCGCCAGCTTGGATCATTCCGGCATCGTTCCAATCTACGAAGTCGGCGAACGCGATGGCTCCTGTTATTTCAGCATGAAGCTAGTCGAAGGCGGCCAGCTTGACGAGTGGTCAAGCGTGAGCCAATGCCAATCCGACAGGCGGTCGAACTCATCGCGAAAGTAGCGCGCACTGTTCACTACGCGCACGAGCACGGCATCCTTCATCGCGACATCAAACCGGGTAACATTCTTGCTCGATCAAAAAGGCGAACCGCACCTGACCGACTTCGGCCTGGCGCGACTTGTCGAGACGGAGAGCACGGTTACGCGGACAATGGAAGTGCTAGGCACACCAAGCTACATGGCGCCCGAGCAAGCTGTGGGAAACAACGAAGCGATCAGCAGCGTCACTGATGTGTACGGACTTGGCGCAGTGCTTTACCAATTGCTAACAGGCCATCCTCCTTTTGCTGGCGGTACAACCTACGAAACGATCAAGTTACTTCTTGATACTGAGCCGCGACAACCGCGCCTATGGAATGCGAAGATTGACCGCGATCTTTCAACGATCTGCCTCAAATGTCTCGAGAAAGATCCAAAGCGTCGTTATTCTTCCGCGCTCGCGCTTGCCGAAGACCTTGAACGTTGGCTAAAGCACGAGCCGATTCTTGCCCGGCGCACTGGAATTTTCACGCGAGCAAGGAAATGGGTGCGCCGAAGACCAGCTATTGCTGCGTTGGTTGCATCTCTGATTGCGTTGGCAGCGTCCTCGAGCTGGATCGTTTGGAAAACGGAATTTATTCCCAACAAGGTAGGGATAACAGACGGAGTGGCTGTCTTGCCGTTTGAAAATCTAAGCGCCGATCCAGACAACGCTTATTTCGCGAACGGCATACAGGAGGAGATCCTGACACGACTGGCTAGCGTCGCGGGCTTAAAAGTCATTTCGCACACTTCCACGCAGCAATATCAGAGCAAACCCAGGAATCTGCGCGAGATCGCCAACCAGCTTGGCGTCGCGAACATTCTTGAGGGTAGTGTGCAAAAGGCGGCCGACCAGGTGCGAGTCAATGTTCAGTTGGTTAATGCGCAAACCGATTTCCACCTCTGGGCAGATACCTATGATCGTAAGTTGACTGACATCTTTGGCGTGGAAAGCGAGATCGCCAAAGGAATCGCCGAGGCGCTGCAAGCGAAGCTCACCGGTCGCGAAGAGCAGGTGTTATCAGATAAGCCGACAAACAATCCGGAGGCTTACGATGCGTATCTGCGCGGCCTGGCTTTTGAAGCGCGCAACCCCTACTCGAATGATCTGAAGGCGAAAGCGATCGGTTTTTATGAACAAGCAGTGCAGCTCGACCCTAAGTTTGCGCTTGCGTGGACGCGGCTTTCTCGCATGGATGCGGTTCTTTACTGTTTCCGCGTCGACCCTACTGACGCTGTTCGGGGGATGCGGCCAAACGTGCTTTGGAGAATGCGCAGAAACTCCAGCCAAACTTGCCCGAGACCCAGCTTGGCTTGGGTTATTATCAATACTTCGTGCTGCGTGATTACCGGCTCGCTGAAACGACGTTCGATGGCGTCCTCAAAAGGTTACCGGCAGCAGCGAGGCACGAAGGGCCCTCGGCATAATAGCCCGACGCGAGGGAAAATGGGGCGAAAGTATCGCCTACTTCGAGCAAGCCCTGGCCTTGGACCCACGTAATGTAGAGTTACTCGACGTACGCGGCAGTCGCTTACGCCGAGCTTCGGCAATTCCCGGCCGCGCTAAAGCTCTATGATCGAGCCCTGGACATTATGCCAGACGTTCTGAATACGATTGGGGCAAAGGTCAGCATTTATCAGGCCCAGGGTGACCTGCAAGAAGCCGCCAGGTTCCTATCCGCAATAAACGCGCAGACTCCTCCTGGGATATCCTTTCACAATCAAGATCAGACAGTTGCAACTTGAACGAAATTACGGTGAGGCTGTTCGATTGCTGCAAGCCCGACTGGCTCAATTCCATCATGAATCTCAGTTCGATGCGGCCTGTGATCAAGTGGACGCTTGCTTTCATGCAGCGCCTTGCTGGCGATTCGGCTGGCGCAAAGGTTACCGCTCAACGGGCGCGCAATACGTTGGAGCAGCTCTTCAGAGATCAACCAGACAACGCGGACTTTGCAGCAGCGCTATCGCAAGCTTATGCGACGATGGGGGAGAAGGACTCGGCCCTAAGGGTAGCGGAGCGTGCAGTCCTGGTTCGGCGGACTGTTAAAGATCAACTGGAGGGGCCTGGCTTCGAAGAGAACCTGGCGTTGATTCAGACGATCTTCGGCGAGAACAGCCAGGCGATCTCAACCATCACCCGGTTGTTACACACACCCTATGAGGGCTCGCTTTACGGAGTAGCGCCCGTTACGCCGGCGCTTCTTAGGCTCGATCCGATCTGGGATCCTTTGCAAGCCGATCCCGATTTCCAAAAACTCTGCCAGGAAAAGCAGCCGCCTGCCACGCCGTAGCTCGGTTTAGGCGAAGGCGGGTGAAGACACGAATTGCACGAATTACCACGAACCGGCTGATCAATTGGTGTGAATTAGTGAAATTCGTGTGTGCCAGCTAGTAACCGGCTCGCTTCGTTCCCTTCTGTCCTAAGCGATCCGGGACATCCGTTGCCCGCTGGCTGTAGCTGTCTGGCGAAGGCTGGTAATCCGCGGTTTCCCCAACTCTTCCCGTAACAGCCGCCGGAATCTCGCGCAGTACACCAGTGAACAGCCGGAAATTACTTTTCTAGATGAAAAGTCGAAGAAGGCCAAAAACAAAAAAAGAGAAAGATTAAATTATGAAAAATCAGAACGGTCAGTTTAGAACGACAATCGCAACGTTCAATTCATCGCTCAGGAGACGGTTATGAAACACTTGCGTACCGTATCATTGGTGATTGCAACAGCGGCGTTTTCGCACAGCACCTTGACTGAAAAGATCTTACGGATGATCCCGCTCATCAGCAACCCCCAAAATCAATGTCCCGTCTTCAATTCTCCCGACTCTCCAACGCGCTCATATCGCCGCTGGCCGTGCTGTGCCGGCGCTTCCAGAGAAACAATTCTCTTCGCGAGGACTTTGCATACGGTCGCGCCTTCTGGACAGGCTTAGTTGCTCGCATGAAAGGAGACCCGGCGGCTGCGCGTGCCGCCTTTACCGTCGCGCGCGCGGAGCAGCAGCAGCTGATCCGCGCACAGCCTGCTTGGGGACCGTTTCTTTCCGGCTTGGGGCTCATTGACGCTGGCCTAAGCCGAAAAGAAGAGGCAATCCGCGAAGGCCGGCAGGCGCTCGAACTTACGCCCGTCGCAAAAGACTCGCTGACAGGTCCGGAGCTTGTATCCGACCTGGCATTGATCTTGCGTGGACCGGCGAACGCGACCTAGCCATTGAGCAACTCGAAATAGCAGCCAAAATCCCGAACGGAGTCCATTACGGCTATTTGCGTCTAGATCCTATATGGGACTCTCTCCAAGCGATCCGCGCTTCGAGAAAATCGTAGCCTCCCTCGCGCCGAAAGGTCTGTCTAAACAAATAGTCTCGAAGTAGCAGCTGGAGTGCAGAGCGTGCCCTGAGTTGAGTCAGGTAGGTGCCTCGCGTATTCGCCATCGCCCGACAGCGACAGCGTGTCCTCACACGCGGACGATTCCGCTAATGTGGCGACGCCCAATTACAGCAAGCATCACAGAGGTCGCCACATTTTTCGCGTAACACCCGGCCAAATCTCGCGCAGTACACCAGTGAACGGCCAGAAACTGACTTCTCACGGTGAGAAGTCAAAGACGGCCAAAAACAACAAAGGAAAATTAAAAATGAAAAAATTAAATATTACATTCGGCACAATTCTGCTGGTGCTTGGCTGCTTTGCGTTTTCGCCGGCGGCGAAAGCAGACCCGCCAATCGCAGGTTTATGGCATGAATATTATACCAGTGACTTCGGTCCGCCATTTGAAACCTACGCGCAATGGCACAGTGACGGACTGGAAATCGAAACCCCCAATTTTCTAAACGGGGTATGTATGGGGACTTGGAAACATACCACAGGCAGGACTGTGAAGCTCTTCCATGTTGGTTGGACCCCCGGTGGTATCCCGCCCGCTCCAACGAGCGTACGCTTCGAGTTGAGGCATCTAGATACGGTCAGCGTCGACGGCAATAGCTTCGACGGCACCTATGATCAGAAGTTCTTCGACGCAGATGGAAACCTCGTCTCCGAAGACATGGGCACGATCCATGCAACGCGCCTGTCTGTTGATCAATTCGCGGGGACTCAAATGTCACCGCAACTAAATAACTAATCCGCAAGAGAGCCTCTTCGGTTGCCGTGAAACGCGCCGGGGAGGTTTTCGGTTTTCGACTCGTGCACCACTGAGTGCACTACCATGATGAAGTAGCGCATGCGTCTCGCTCGCACGGAAGCTGAAGGCCGCAAGCCAGAGGCTCGCGCTACCTTATCTGTACAGATCCTTCCTGCGATGACCTAACGAGTTTACTCGCTTGCGAACCGACTGCTACAAGCTCTTGAGATAACTCCGCGTGAATCAACTCTTCACGGTCTGCTGACGCAGCGGCGATTATCACTCCGCGTGGATCAATAATGGCCGAACTGCCACAAAACCAGAGGTCGTCATCTTTCCCGACGCGGTTTGATGCGACGACGTAACTCTGGTTTTCGATCGCGCGTGCCATCGCGAGCGTCCGAAAATGTTCGACTCGCGGAAATGGCCATGCAGAAGAAATGACAAAAGCGCCGACGTTCTGGTCGGTAGCGAGTTTTCGGTATAACTCCGGAAAGCGAAGGTCGTAACAGATACTGAAGCCAAACTGCAGGCCGCCGAGCGAAAACGTTGTGAACTCATTCCCAGGAGCAAAGCAGGTCTGTTCTTCTACGGGCGCAACCGCATACAAATGAGTCTTGCGATATTTCGCGACGATGTCGCCCTTCGCATCAACCAGAACTTGGGAATTGTAGATCGATGATCCCTCGCGTTCGGATACGCCACTGACGATCGCCACGGAAAGTTGATTGGCGATGTCTTGTAGGCCGACAACAAAGCCGGTTTTCCAATGATCGGCGTGCTTCTGGATCACTGGCATCGAGTAACCAGTGTCAGTCATCTCTGGGAAAATGATCAGTTCGGCCCCGGCCTCTTTGGCCCGCCGAGAAAAATCCTGAACCTTAGAAAGATTTGCTTTCGGATCGCCGAGCGAGCACGAAATCTGGGCGACGGCGACTTTCATTTCATCACCACAGATGTTGTAGCGTGCGCTGTCCTCGGCGCAATTCGCATCGAGCAGCGCCACGCGCATCTCCGCTGAGGACAGCGGACGCTACAACTCTTGCAATTAGCGAAATCCAAATGTTAGGTATCCGCCTTACGCGGCAATCGGCCTGCGGTATCCGAAAAATTCTTGCTTCATAATCAGGTCGGCGACTTCCGGTGGAACCATTTGCTCCCATCTGCTGTCGCCGGACTGCAACTTCGCCAGCACGTCGGGTGGCTGAATTCGTAAATACTCAGAATGATAATCGGTGATTTCCTGGAGGTATTGATTGTCGATTAGATACTGAAATAACGAGCGAAGATTCGGGGCGACTTTGACCTGGGTTGCCGTAACAATCTTTCCAGTCGCTTCGTCGATGCGTGGATAGACGTAAAGCTTTAGTCCTCCTTTAAACATTCTGCCCAGCGCCTCGAGAATTCCGCCCTCCAGGTTCGTGTAATATTTTTCGTTCAAGATCTCGATCAAGCTGGGCACGCCCATGACAAGGCCGATCGCTCTGTTTGTGTAACGAAAGAGGTAGCCGGCGAGTCGATAGTATTCGCCGAACTTCGAGATCAGGACGGTTCGTCCCAGTGCACGAAGGATATCGACGCGAGCAAGAAAATCGGCGTGATCGAGCTCGCCGTTGGCGCGCAAATTCTCGAGCGTCATTTCCATGAGCACTTCTATCTCGTCCTCGGAACAATCGCAGTGCTTGAGAAAGACGCGCCGCGCGCCATCCAGCATGTCGTTGGTAGCGTACGTGACAGGTCGAAAACTGCCGCGCTCGACCAGGATCGCCTTTTTGTAAAATACTTCGGCAGGCTGAACGGTCTCGCCATCCGCCTTAAACATCACCGCATCCGTCAGACCCTGGCTGACCAACTGCAAACTCATCAATCGATTATCAACATTTTGAAACAGAGGCCCGGAAAATTTGATCATGTCCACTTCGATTCGTCCCGGTGAGAGATTTTCCTGAAGTGACGAAATCAATTTTTCCGGCTGACGGCAGTAGAATGCGCCGTGAAGAAGATTCACTCCGATGACCCCTAGAGCTTCTTGTTGCTCGACGTTTGCTTTGTCGAGTAACCGAACGTGGATAATGATCTGGCTAGGCTGCCCCCGCGGTTGTGACTGAAACCGCACGCCTAACCAGCCATGCGATTCATTGCGTTCTTTGAAACTGCGCGCCGCGACTGTATCGGCGAAGACAAAGAACGTTTTCTCAGCTCCGAATTTTCCATCCAGTCGTTCGATCAGAAGATCGTATTCATGATCGAGCATTGTCTGGAGTCGCACACGGCTAACATACCGGTCAGCCTGTCCGTAAATGGCATCGCTGAAAGTCATGTCATAGGCGGACATGGTCTTGGCGATTGTCCCGGCGGCGCCGCCCACGCGAAAGAATCTGCGCGCTACCTCCTGTCCGGCGCCAATTTCAGCGAACGTGCCATACTTCGTTGAATCCAAATTAATGTGAAGGGCCTTCTCGTCAGTGCCGATCTCCATCTGCGGATTCATGTAATTTCTCTAGCGGTGATTCACAGCCGCCGCAAATCGTGATGCGAGGCTGAGTTGTAGGACGTCTGTGTCAGACGCCTCTTGTTCCTTCCGCGTGGCCTGAGGCGTCTGGCACAGACGCCCTACAGAAACTGTTTTACAGCCGCACTTGCTCGGCGTTCTTCGTCTGAATCCAGCCGCGCAGGTCATTAGGCAGCGCGGCGTACATCCAATCGCCACGCGTACTTAGAATTTTAATTTCGCTGCCAGCCGGCAACGCGAGAACGCTGTTCGCGCTATCCGCTGTAGCGAGGCGCGCCTGTACATCGTTGCCCGTCACGATAGCGAGTGCGCGTCCTTTGCTTCCTTTGTCGAGCGTGTAAATCGCCCCGACAGCTACAGCGCACGCGAGCAGGCACAAAATCGATAATGACATTAGCGCGGCAGATCGGCGACGCGCAAAGATCAGCGCAACAATTCCAAAAATTCCCAGCCACAAAGCAACTGCCGCCGCGATGCTGTATTGATTGATGCTCGCGAATTGGAGATAACGCTCCAGTCTGGTCGGTTGCAGCTCCAGCGCGCGCGATTCGTCACGGGCAATCTGCAAATTAGCTGTTGCCTCCGGATGACGTTGGTCTAACGCGAGTGCGCGTTCGTAATTCAGAATCGCCCGGCCAAAATCCCGCGTGCGAAAATAAGCGTTTCCCAGATCGTAAAAGAGATTTGCGTTCCACTGACCTTCGTGAACCAGCGCCTCATAGCCGGCGATCGCTTCCTTGAAATGACCCTGCGCGTATTCCTGATTCGCTTTTGCAAATTCAGCGTCTGATTGCCCGAACGCCGATGAAACAACGACCAGCAAAATCATCGCGCAGCAAGCATCAACAATGTGGCGCGAGCGTCCTCGCTTGCGTGGAGGAACGGTTTCGCAAGCGGGGACGCTCGCGCTACTATTTTCTCGCGTGTTCATGCTTTCAAATTTTCAATCAGCTCGAGCACATCGCGCCGGTTTTCTGGGGAGACGCTTCCCGGGCCATTGTGCGTTCCGCTGTATTGCCACTCGTCGTTTTGCTCGAACAAACGTCGCAGCCGGTCGCGTGAATCAGTATCAAGCTTGAAGGTTTCTGCTGCAGTTTCGGCATCCACGATGTTTGGATCGACGCCGCGATTGCGCGATGCGAGCGCGGTCTTCAATCGAACAACTCGGGAGGCTTCGGCATAATATTCACGCGGGGAGGCATCATTACGGCGCAACTTGTGCATCAGCTCGGCTGCTTCGTGTTGCAGTGCACCGATGCGCCGTGCCTCGCGATCGTCTAACCTTGCTCGCCGAATCTTCAAACCTGCGAACACGAGCAGCGCCGCCAGCGGTAGCGATTGCGCGGCCCAGAAACCGCGACGCGTATAA
This sequence comes from uncultured Verrucomicrobiae bacterium, assembly GCA_963761585.1. Lineage (GTDB taxonomy): Bacteria > Verrucomicrobiota > Verrucomicrobiia > Chthoniobacterales > UBA10450 > Udaeobacter. Next base: position 64,399 of record CAVXHW010000009.1, on the reverse strand, counting down.
AGAGGCTCGAATGATTCAACCCTACGCGACGGCTCGGTGAGTTGATACAAAATGTCCTGAGGCTTGCTTGAATTCGAAATCGGGGCACGGCCTCGAGCTGCCGTAGCGGGCGACGAAGACGGTGGTTGAGCGGCCACGTTCGGTGCAGCTGCACCGCCCTGAACAGTGATTGCCGTCGATTCGCTGTGTAGCGTTACATATTGTTCTTTTGCTGGATCGAAATACGAAAATGCAAGCACTGGCAGACTTTGCTTGTTCTCGTTAGGCGAAACTACCGTCTCGAAGGTCTTTGTGCCGCTGATGCCAACTTCATCGTCCTGTTTGAACTTGGAAGACGGCGGATATTTATGCCAGCCGCGGTCGTCCTCTAGCAACGGCGCATTCACCCGATCGAAATTGCCGCGCCCCGAGATTGTTGTTGTGACCGTGATAGGATCACCGACCTGCACGCTTTTCGGCTTGGCCTCGGTTGCCATGGTAAAGCTTCCAATCGCTCCCGAAAAACTGGGCGGCGCATTTGGTGGCAGCGGTTTTACTTCAAGCGCCACGGGGTCACTGCTGATCTCGATGTCGCGACGTTCGCCGATTTGTGCAAAAGGGTTCGAGAAAAACGGATCCGAAAACGGATCGTCGAGATCGAAGGGCGAACGCGAACGCGGCGCGTTTCGTCTTCGCGGAACGACCACCTGCGCCTTTGCTTTGACGGGCCCGATTTCAAATTTGCCTGCTCGCGCCGCCGCGATCGCCGTTTTGAACGTCACTACTTCGTAAGGTTTGCCGTTGATGGTCTCCAAATTTTGTGACGACTGCTGCAGTTTCTGTGCGGTAAACCCTTGCCCAGTGATATCAGGTGGCTCGGTCAGCCGGGGTTGAACACGCGCATCAAATCCCATTTTAATCTGGACCGGAACAATCTCGCCGACGTACGCGGTCTTCTTCGGAACGATTAATTCAGCGAAAACCAAGTCGCCTGCGCTAGTCGACCGGCTCTGAGTGCCGCGATTCGGCCGCGTCGTCGTCTGTTGACCGGACGCATCCGCGACGTTTAACGCGAGTTCCGGCGTCCTAAGGACCTTACCGCCGGCGAGAACAGTTTGTGGCGGAATCGTGAATCGTCCGGCTCTGAGCGGGAGGATCGTGTAGTTGTAAGTCACGCTCGAGTTCGTCGAAAAGTTGTGTATTTCGAATTGGCGTGACGTTCCAGTGGAATGAATCTCCAAGCCATCGATTGAAATTTCTTCGGGCGGCCGCGCATCGCCGGGGCCTGTCACCTTGATTTGCAGATCCACAGTTTCGCCGACGGTTGCCTCGGAGTTGCTCAAGACTGCCGTGACACTGGGCGAATCGGCACGCGCAATCTGCGCGATCGCGATTACGGCGAAAAACCCGAGTAAGATTCGGCGATACATGAGATTTCCCTTAGCCACTAATCATCAACCCCCTACCAATCGTTATAGACATGACGCTTTACTTTGCGTTCATCAAGTCGGACTCGCGCCTCTTCATCCTTCATCGATTCAAGCAGCGCCAGCGCCTGGCGTTCGCTCATTTCGCCTTCTTTCTCCTGTTCAGCCTCCGCCGCCATTTGCTCGTTTTTATCGGCGGGCTTCTGTGATTTATCTCCTGCAGCGCCTTTCACGTCGCCGGCAAATTTCTTTTGCGGCGACTCAGCTGGGGTAGGTGAGGCATTTTCATCCTCGCCTTCTCCTGGCGACGGTGACGGCGTTTCGTTTTCTCCTTCGCCAGGGCTTGGTGATTGTTCTGCTTGTCGCTGTCCCGGCGAGGGCGAAGGCTGATTGTTCTGCTGCTTTTCGGACCCGGGCGATGGAGACGGACTCTCGCCGGGCTGTTGCTGCTGTTTCTTTTGCGGTTCGTTTTTTGCCTGAGACTGATCCTTTTGTTGTTGTTCTTTTTGGTCTTTGTCGCTGCCCGCTTTGTCTTGTGACGGCTGGTTTTGCGCCTGCTGCTGATCCTTTTGATCCTGCTGGTTCTGGTTTTGTTGCTGTTGTTGTTGCTGCTGATCTTTTTGATCTTTCTGTTGCTGCTGCTGCTGTTGTTGATCTTTCTGCTGCTGGTCTTTCTGTTGTTGTTGCTGCTGGTCCTGATTCTGTTGGTTCTGCTGTTTTTGCTGCTTGTCTTGCTTGTTCTGTTTGTTCTTTTGCGGTGGCGTTGGGGAAGGGGATGGCTGTTGTTGCTGTTCCTTTTTGTTTTTCAACTCGTCGATTTTCCTTTTGACGTAGTCGTAGTTGTCCTTTGCTTCTTTGTTTTGCGGATCCAGCTTTAAGGTTTGCTCGTAATGATCGAGAGCATTTGTCCAGTCGCTTAGCTTTTTGTCGTCGCTTTTCTGCATCTCGCCGCGTTGATACAGGGTGTTGCCGAGATTGTAATGGCCCTTGGTTTGCAAACCGGTATCAGGCGTTAGCAACGCCTGACTGAATGATTCCAACGCCTTGTTGTAATCCTTCAGTTTGTAAGCCGCGGCGCCTGAATCGAACTGCAGCTCGTCTTCAGCGCGGGATTGCGGATGGGACTTCAGCGTGTCCTGAAAGTCCTTATAAGCATCTTCGAATTTGCCTTGCTCATATGAATTGATTCCCGGCACCGTCGCGAACACCGATGAACACAACAACATCAGGACAGCTATAGCGCCCGCAGCTTTGACTGGTCCACCCGCGACGCTACGCCTGCCGTTGCGCACAGGCGCAGGAACAGGAACTCGCGCGCGTACGCGTTTCCGCTCGGGAATCAGAATCGACAAGGCGAGTGCAATCAATGCGGCACCGAGCGGCCACTCGTAGCGTTCAATCGGCCGGCGCGACAAACGCACGTCCATCTCAGCAGCCTGCATTTTGGCCAGGCCTTCAGTCTGAACCTGCTGCATCGTTCGCGGTCCGCTTTCCAAATGGAGATAAAATCCGCCAGTTGCTTCCGCCACTTCGCGCAAACGTTTGTCATCGAGTTTTGATTTGACGACCACCCCGGCTGAATCCTTCACGAAGCTCGTCTCGCCGTTGTCGCCGGTTACCGGAATCAACGACCCTTGCGGCGTTCCAACGCCAACGGTGAAAATTCGCACGCCGGCGTCGGCCGCAGCTTTCGCAGTTTTCACCGCTTCGCCATTTAGATCCTCGCCGTCGGTAAAGATGATCAGCGCGCGATTTCCCATGGCGCTTTTGCCGAAGCTCTGGCTAGCAAGCGAAATTGCGCTCGAGATATTGGTGCCGCCTTCGGGGATGGTCTTTGTGTCGAGATCGTTGACCGCCTCGACCACGGCGTCGTAATCGATCGTGAGCGGTGCCTGCAAAAAGGCGCGTCCTGCAAAAGCAATCAGGCCAACGCGGTCCCCTTGCAGTTCATCGATCAAATCCTGAATCGCCAGTTTGACGCGATCGAGCCGACTTGGCTGGACGTCGTTAGACAGCATGCTGCGCGAAGTGTCCACGGCCACCAGCAGATCCAGTCCCTTACGCTTCACATCCTCAAAGGTGTAACCCCAGCGCGGTTGCGCCAGGCTCACAATCGCCAGCGCAAGCCCAAGCAATAGCAAACCAAATCTTACAATGCGCCGCCGCCGATTGACCGTTCCCGCGAGCTGCGGCAGCAGGCGTGCGGACACAAACTGTTGCAGCCGCTTCAGTCCGCGATGTTCTGCGCGCACGAAGAGCGCAATCAAGAGCGGGATCATCAACAATCCCCAAAGCCATTCTGGTGCGCCAAAAGTCATACGGTTCGTTGAATCCTTGCGGAAAAGGTAGGGCGGGCAGTCCCCTGCACGCCGCTCCTCGGCGCGCACGGAGTGACGCGCCCTACCATGGTTGAGCTGTTGATGCGTTGAGCCGACTCATTCATGGTAATTTTTTCCAAATCGTTTGAGACAAAAGCATTTGAGCCACCAACAGCCCGCATCCGCCCATCAGACATAGCGGGAAAGAGATCGCGGTATTGCTGATATTTTTTCACGCTTACCGTCGACTTCTCCAGTTTGTCGATATCGTTAAAAATCTGTTCCAGCGATTGAGTGTCAGTCGCACGGAAAAATTTGCCGTCGGCGATTTTGGCGACCTCTCTCAAACCGGATTCATTAAATTGTACGGGTTGATTTTCGTAGAGGATGTTTCCCAATGCATCAGTCAGCGGTCCGCGACTGGTGAAGATCGGCGCAGGCGCGATTCCATTTATTCCGGCGCCGATCGCGTAGAAATGAATCTTTAATGCTTTCACTGCCTCGGCGGCAGTGTTTGGCGGAATTTTGCCGGCGTTATTTTCGCCATCCGTCAACAAAACGAGAACATGGCTCTTTGAACGTTTATCATTCAGCCGATTTGAAGCCGACGCCATGGCCGATCCAATCGCAGTGCCGTCTTCAACAAGGCCGATCTTTACTCGATCCAAGTTTTGCAAAAGCCAGTCGTGATCCAGCGTCATCGGGCTTACGACATATGGGCGACCGGCAAACGCAATGATGCCGATGCGATCATTTGGACGAGCTTCGATGAATTTTTGTGTGACTTCGCGAATCGCATCCACGCGTGTCGCTTCCTGGCCGCCGATCGTGAAATCTTTCGTCAGCATCGAGCCGGAAACGTCCAGCACGAGCATGATGTCGATGCCGCTCGCCTCGATCTGCGTGAGGCTCTTTCCAAGTTGAGGGCGCGCAAGAGCCACCACGAAGAAAGAGAGGGCTAGAAAAACCAGCGCCCGAAGGATTTTACCGACTCGCGCCGCGCTCTTTTTTCCGATCGCTTGCAGACTGGCTGTAGACGAATACGTCAGCGCCGCAGCAGGCCCGCTTTTGCCGCGCAACCACGCAAGCACCGGGATCGCCAGTAATAAGAGCAGCAGCCACGGATGCGCAAACGTCAACGCGCTATTCCCCTGGAACCAATCAAATAAGTTTGTCATGCCGAGTGGGGTCGAGACATCTGTGGATTAAACAGTCGCAAGCTGACCTCCTTTCACAAAGCTGATTGCTTCTTCCAGCAACACTTCGCTGTCTGACGTTGTCGCTTCGTACTTGGCGAACTTAATGAGATCGCAACGGCTCAAAAAATCTTCGAGCAACGATTTGTCATCTGCGGAAAACGATGGGGCTTTTGCCGCCGCAGTGAGAAATTCGATCGACGTTTGTCGAGTTGCCGGGACGCCGTATTGCTGGGTCACGTAACGCCTCAGAATGTCGGACACGCGGATGCTAAACTGATACGGGTTCATGTTCTGAATTTCAGGCCGAATTTGTTCGAGTTCTCCGAGCGCGATTTCGCGTGGCGCCTTTGGCGGCAATTCTAATTTCCGCCGCTTCACAAACCACCACACAACCAAACCGATGAGGGAGAGGACGACAAATGCGATTACAAAGACAAGCCATGGAGGAATCAGCGAGTAATCCACCGGCGGCGCGATATCATGGAATTCATCAGCGAGCACGAACAAGACAGGAGTAATGGAGTATTGGAGAATTGGAGTTTTGGAATGGGAACTCATTTCATTACTCCAGCGCTCCATGACTCCAACACTCCAATCTGCTTTATCGAACTCCTAGCCGGCGTTCGCGTTGTTTAAAAAACGAGCGCAAGGGCGGCAGATAATCTCTGCCGGTTTGCAGCGTGATCGTATCAACATTGTTCCGTCGCAGCGTGCGCGAAAGCTCCGTTTCGGATCCAGTAACCAGATCTGTAAAAAGAGCTCGGGTCTTACGATCTGCTGTATTGATCTCGATCTGTTCGCCCGTCTCGGCATCCTCCAGCGTAATGATGCCGACGTTTGGCAACGTTCTTTCGCGTTCGTCCTTGATTTGAATGGCGATGAAATCGTGCCGCCGCCCGCTCACCGCGAGCGCGCGCGAGAAATCCGGCGCTTGAAAATCCGAGATGAAAAATACCACCGCACGGCGAGTCACAATCTTGTTGAGATAATCAAGTGCCAATCCGGGCTCGGTGCCGCGTCCTTGTGGTTCGAAGAACAAAATCTCGCGGATGATACGCAGCGTATGCGAACGGCCCTTCTTCGGCGGAATGAACAGCTCAACGCGGTCGGTGAACAGCAGCAAGCCCACCTTGTCGTTGTTTCGAATTGCGCTGAACGCGAGGAGACAAGCAACCTCGGCAGCTAGCTCACGTTTCGATTGCGTAGTGCTGCCAAAATTGCCTGAAGCGCTCACATCTACGACAAGCATCACAGTGAGCTCGCGTTCTTCAGTGAATTTCTTCACGAAGGCGCTGCCCATCCGCGCCGTGACGTTCCAATCGATCGCGCGAATTTCGTCGCCCGGCTGATACTCGCGCACGTCTTCAAAGTTCATTCCACGTCCTTTGAAAACGCTGTGATAATTGCCGGCGAAAGCCGTTTCCACCAGACCGCGGGTTTTAATCTCAAGCGTTCTGATTTTCTTGAGAATCTCGGTTGTTTTCTCAGCCCGCTTGTCATCCCGAGCGGATTTCGTGGAGACAGTAGGGGTCGTAGATTTTGACGGCATCACGGCACGGGGAGGCCTGCAAAAATTCGTTCGATGATGGTCTCACTCGTCACCGTCTCAGCTTCGGCTTCGTAGCTGACGATGATTCGATGGCGCAACACGTCGGGGCCGATGCTCTTCACGTCTTGTGGCGTGACGTAGCCGCGGCCGTTCAGGAACGCGTGGGCGCGCGCGCCAAGTGCGAGATAAATGGTGGCGCGCGGCGAAGCGCCATAGCGAATCAGTCCCTCAAGTCGCAGATTGTAGGTAGCCGGTTCGCGCGTGGCCCAGACCACGTCCACAATGTAATCTTTCACCCGGTCGTCGATGTAGATGTTATTAACGACGTCGCGCGCAGCGATGATTTGCTTCGGATCCACGACGGCATCGACTCGCAAATCCGGCGCCGAAGTGGCCATCAAATCGAGGATGCTTCGTTCCTCGCGCTTTTGCGGATAGCCGATGTTCAACTTGAACATGAAACGATCGAGTTGCGCCTCAGGCAGTTGGTACGTGCCTTCCTGTTCGATTGGGTTTTGTGTGGCGAGAACCAGGAACGGATCGGGTAACGGATAAGTTTTTTCGCCGATTGTGACCTGGCGTTCCTGCATCGCCTCCAACAATGCGCTCTGAACTTTCGCCGGCGCTCGATTGATTTCGTCAGCCAGAATTAAATTCGAAAAGATTGGGCCAAGCTTGGTGGTGAATTCGCCACTGCGCGGATTGTAAATAAGCGTTCCGATCAAATCTGCGGGCAATAAGTCGGGCGTGAATTGCAACCGCTGGAAACCGGTCTGAATGCATGCGGCCATGGTTTTAACCGTCAACGTCTTAGCCAAGCCGGGCACGCCTTCGAGCAGGAGATGACCGTTGGCCAGCAATCCCAGCAAAAGACGATCCACCAAATACTTCTGCCCGATCACAACGTGACCAACCTGTTGACGGAGCGCTGGCATCCACTGACCGAGCTCTCGTACTTCCTGGGTAATTTCCTGAGTCGATTTCATACGGTCTGCTCAGACAAGTTTGGCAGCGAGAATGTTCGATCAAAAACCTCGCGCATGCTGCTGGCGATCGGCCTTCGGTGCGCTGCCAAAAATATGGTAAAAGTGACTTACAAATGTCAGCCCTCAAGCCGTGGCACCGAGCGACTGTTATTGTGGTACTTGCCGGCCTGGCAGGAGCGCTCATGGCATGGGTCGCCCATAATGATCCTGCCATTAATTATTTGCCTCGTCATCGAGACGCGGAGTGGATCGTCTTTCCGACTGCGGTTGATGCGCGCGCACATGGCAGTGCCAGCCTCGATGTAACGTTCCGGCGCGAATTTGTTTTGCCGCATAAACCTGCGGTGGCGCGCTTGCGCCTTCGCGCGCTGCGTCGCGCTGAAGCGAAAGTAAACGGCGTTTCAATTCAGCTTCCGCAAAGCCGTAATTGGAAGAATGTTTCAGAGGTCAACATCGCGGACCAGTTGCATGAGGGCGCCAATATCGTGGAGGTGCGCGTATTTAATCACAATGGACCTCCAGCGCTCTGGCTGGTTTTGACTAGCGACCAACTGAACGAGCGCACCGATGAAAAGTGGGAAGCATCGTTTGCGGGTTCGTCATGGAGGCATGCCGCGCTCGCTTCCGCAGCAAAGACACCCGGGCCCGGCAATCCCATTGCGGATGGCGAAAGTACTTTTGAGGCAGCAAAAAAGATCTGGCCGCTCTGGATATTGCTGATCGGCGTTGCCTGTGGATGCGTCATTCTCTGGCGCGCCGGCTCAAAGCAGTTCAAGTCACAGTCCCTGGAACGACTCATCCTCGTTCTGATTTCCGCCATGTGGTTGTTTTTGTTTTGGAACAACACACGGCTTCTTCCATTCCACGCCGGCTTCGATTCGAGGGAACATCTCAAATACATCGATTACATCCAGCAACATTGGTCGCTTCCATCGCCGACTGAAGGCTTCGAGATGTATCATCCGCCGCTCTACTTTTTCATTGCCGCCTCGATCCTTTCATTTTTTAAACTCTCGATCACTGATCCAGCCTCGGTTGTCGTTCTGCGTGCGCTCGGTGCAGTCTTCGGCATCGCGCAGTGCGTTCTGGTGTTCTTAACTTTGCGCCTCTTGCTTCCGGTCAGAACGGCTCTGATCGGCCTCATGCTGGCAGCTTTTTTACCAATGCATCTGTATCTGATGCATTATGTAACGAACGAACTTCTCACCGCCACGCTCGCAACGTTGACGCTCTATCTCTGCTTGCGCCTGCTCAAGAACGAAACACCGCGCGCCACACAATTTGTCTTTGTAGGATTGGCACTGGGCGCGACGATGCTGACGAAGTCGACCGGCGTCCTCTTATTTCCCATCGTAATCGCTGCGGTCTGTATGAGGCGTAGCCACATGAGAGCGCCGTTTGCAATTTCGTTGCGCAATCTCGGTCTGCTCATCGCCACGTGTCTCGCGGTGTGCGGCTGGTATTACGCGCATATATGGCTGAAGTTCGGAACTCCGCTGCTCGGTAATTGGGACGCCATAAGCGGATTCACATGGTGGCAGGATCCCGGCTATCACACAGCAGCCGATTACCTCCGCTTCGGACGTTCGTTAATGACTCCGCTATTCAGCGGGTTTGCCGGAGTTGTGGACGGCATCTATTCAACTTTGTGGGGCGACGGTTTGTCGGGCGGCGCAGCGAGCGTGAACGTCGCGTGGAACCTGAGCCCGATGATCGGAGGTTACTTATGGGCTGTAGTTCCGACAGTTTTGCTTCTCGTCGGCGCCGGCGTCACAGGTGTTCGATTCTTTCGAAAACCGTCAGCCGAGCTGTTTCTGTTGCTCGCGTTGCCTGTACTTGTCGCGCTGAGCTTGAGTTTTATGACTCTTAAAGTTCCCTCGTACACGCAAGCCAAAGCGTTTTACGGATTGTCTGCTCTGACGTCGCTTTGTTTCTTTGGCGCGGTTGGTTTCGAAACAGTGACCAACAGAGGGCCACGTGTTCGATTCATTATCGGCACGCTCCTGGTCATTTGGGCGCTCAACAGCTTCACGACGTTCTGCATTATTGATTCGGCACCGCTGCATTTGTACGGAGTAAAGGTTCTCGGCCAGCAAGGTAAAATCGAGCAGGCCGCCACCGAAGCAGCCAAAGCAGTCGAAGCCGATTCTTTGAACGCTTCGGCCCATGGTTATCGCGCTTTAAGTTTGAGCGAACTCGGCGATGACGCGGAAGCCGTGAAGGAAGCTGAGCGCGCAGTCCAGTTGGCTCCTACAGATTCCACGGCCCACCTGAACCTGGCGATTGCAGCGAAGCGCACCGACATGGAACGCACAATTGCAGAAGCCAGACGCGCAATTGAGCTAGGGCCGGAAAATCTTTCAGCGCACCAGCTGTTGATGAAATGTCTTCTGGATTCGGGACGCTACAATGAAGCGGCTGCGTTCGGACCGGAATGGCTGGCGGTATCGCCCTTCGACGTGGCGGCTCATTCTTCTGTGGCTGTGGCAACGGCAAACACTGGTGACTTGGTTACGGCCGCGCGGCAACTCGGTTATGTGATGATGCTTGGAGCAAACGCTGAGGAAGCGCTTACCCAACTGCATCAGATCGTGCTGTCCCTGGCAAAAGCGCCTGATGGATTGCAACGACTCCGCGGTATCGCAGCGAATGCCCCGGATTCACCGCGAATGCTCGACGAACTGGCGTGGTTGCTTGCGACGTATCCCGACTCGAATTCGCGCGATGGCGCCGAGGCAGTTCGTCTTTCCGAGCGCGCTTGCACGCTGACCGACCGGCGCGCTCCTGCTCTTCTTGCTACGCTGGCTGCGGCTTGGGCTGAGGCTGGAGATTTTCCACGTGCGGTCGCCGCCGGTGAAGAAGCGCTGAACCAGGCACGCTCCCTCGGTGATACCGACGGAATAAAACTCAGCGAAAACGTTCTCGCGTCGGTTCGCGCAATATGTTCCGTATCGCCAGGAGCCGCAGCCGTAGCCGCTCTCTCTCGCTTGTAAGATCAGCGTCGCCGGCCGTCCTTGGCGCGGGCGCGCAACGTTAAGATGATTGGCATGCCGGCGTACGGTTCAGCGTCGCGGATGCGAGCTTCGAGGTAACGGCGATATGCTTCAGTCATTAACTGAGGGTCATTTACGAACATGACGAATTCCGGCGGTGCGAGATTGCGTCGAGCTTTATCTGAGTCGGCCCGTTCGGACAATTCTTCAGCGGACTGGCCACCTTCGCCGAGGCTACCGCGTCCGAGGAGGCCGCCGTTCTTTGGTTGCGTCGCGTAAAACAACTTGAGCCGTCGGCCTTTGACCAATGGAGGTGGATTCGCTTCAAACGCCTGGCGCAGTAAACGATTCAAAACTCCTGTGCCGATGCGCTTCCGCGCCACGCGTTGCACTTTCTCGATCAATGCAAACAGCCGATCGACGTTTTCGCCGGTCGACGCAGACGTGATTAGCACCGGCGCGTATTTGAGGAAAAAAATCCTCGAGAGCGTCTCCTTGGTTAGTTCCTTGGCTGACTGCTTTTCCCCGCGTCTCGGCTTAACCAAGTCCCATTTATTCAAGATGATGATGGCTGCTTTTCGCGCCTTTTGGATCAATCCAGCGATCCGTTTGTCCTGTGCCGTTACGCCCATCGTCAGATCGATGACGAGAATGCAAAGATCAGCGCGGCGAATGCTGCGTTCGGCACGCATCACGCTGAAAACCTCAGCCGAACTGGAAACTTTCCCTCGGCGGCGAATTCCGGCGGTGTCGATGAAAACGAACTTCAAGCCCTCCCTTTCGTAGACTATGTCGATGGCGTCGCGGGTGGTGCCGGGCAGCTCGCTTACAATCGCGCGTTCGCTGCGCACGATGGAGTTGATAAGCGAAGATTTACCGACATTCGGCCGACCGACGACCGCGATCGCGATTGGATACTCAACGGTCGATCCGCCTTCGCCGGGGCTACGTTGGATAGGGGTTCGATGATCGATCTGAGCAGGTGAGGGGAGTTGTAGTTCGATTGCGTCCAGTAATTCTGAAATCCCACGATTATGTTCTGCGCTGACGGAAATTATTTTTTTGAAGCCTAACGAATCAAACTCCGCCGCCAACGGGTCGTGCTTCTCGGTGTCTATTTTGTTAACCACCAGCACGACTGGTTTTTGCGATTTGCGCAACATCCGCGCCAGTGCCTCATCGAGTGGCGACAAGCCTTCCTTTCCGTCGAGAACGAAAAGGAGAAGATCGCTCTCACGGAGCGCGTTTTCGGCAGCGCGCCGTACCTGTTGGGTTAGTTCGGATTCGCCTGCGCCGAAAATCCCGCCGGTGTCCCAAAGTGTGAATGGGCGCTCGGCGCGAGTGCAGATTCCCGACAGGCGGTCGCGCGTGATGCCGGGTTGATCATGAACAATCGCAATTTTGCGGCCGACAAGACGGTTGAACAGCGCGGACTTGCCGACATTCGGCCGTCCGACAATCGTCACATTGGGCAGCGTGTGGGCCTCATTCACCAAAGCAGTCCGCATTTAGGGCCTCGTAGGATGCGCATGGCCTTCAGCCTGCAACTGACGGACGCCGCCTGTAACGTAAAGGATCCCTGAGATCAGTGTGAACGCGCCGGCTACCAGCACAACATAGATCAGGGGAATAATATACAGTTGTAGCATCACCCATCCGATGGCGACCATCTGTAAAACCGTCGCGATCTTTCCCGTCCAGTGTGGCTTTACCTGAACTTTTCCATTGAGCAGGTACAAGACAAGCGTCCCGACGAGCAGAATGGCGTCGCGCGAAATTACGAGCACCGGAAACCATGCCGGGAATTTTCCGCTCCCCGGTCCAAATTCGCTCCAGTTCGTTAGGCTTAACGTGATGATGCCGCTCAGCAACAGTCCCTTGTCGGCGATGGGATCGAGAATGACTCCAAGGGTGCTGCGTTGGTTGTATCGTCGAGCAACGTAACCGTCGAGTCCGTCGCTTACCGCGGCGAGAAGGAAAATTGCGATCGCTGCGAACCGCTGCCATTCAAGCGGCTGGCCGCGTTGAATGCTTTCGCCATAGTAAATCGCCATTGTGACGAAAGCCGGGATCATCAAGATCCGAACAATGGTAATCTTGTTGGCGGTGGTCATGACGCGCGTTGCGGCAGCAAAACAATTGTAGGGCGTTTCTGTGAAACGCCAACGCTTGATCGAAGGAGTTGGCGTCTGACATAGACGCCCTACAGTCGGCTTCGCTCTGCTGCGCGGCCTGATGTGCAAAACAATTGTAGGGCGTTTCTGTGAAACGCCAGCGTTTGATCGAAGGAGCTGGCGTCTGACACAGACGCCCTACAGTCAGCTTTGCTCTTGCTGCGCGGTTTGATGTTCAAGCAAATCAATTGTTAGGCAGCCACGGCGGATTTGTGAGCCTTCAGCAAATTCTTCGATCATTTTCTGGTTGAAGGCTGGAGTGTCCTCGGGCTTGCGACTCGAAATCAATCCATTATCAACGACGACGTCCTCGTCGACTTGTAGCGAAGATCTTGAAAACTCCGTACGCGAGAATTACTCTTTTCTCGTGATAGTCGAATCCATACGCAAGTTCAATCACGCTGTGCCGTTTGTGCCTACAAGATTGGTACTGTAAGCGGCGAAACTTACGAGATCCCGCATCCGGATTTCATTTTGGTGCCGCCGAAGGAATCTTACGTTGTCGTGATTGATTCCAAGGATCCCAAGGAGGCTCCTAACCACATCAGCGCGCTGTTAATTGAGCGCGCTACGCCGCTCGACGGCCAGCAACGACGAAAGACTCGCAAGCGGTCTTAATTAGCTTACAACGACACTGCGTGTTTCTCCGTTTTCGGGATTCTAAACGCTTCGATCTGCTTTTTAATTTCGTTTGCGAACGCCGCCGCTCCGGCGCCGTTTACGACACGGTGATCGAATGTCAGCGAAAGCGTGATGACCTCGGCGCTCTCGTTCTTGTTTTTGTTCGAAATTAATTCGCGGTGCGCGGTCCCAACGAACAGCGTACCGACTGATGGGGGCACAACAATCGGCGCGCCGGCTTTCACTTCAAACGCACCGAGACTCGTGATCACGACTGGGGCGTTCATGGCGTCAACGCGACCGCCGCGTGTAGCAGCGACTGTCTCGTTGTAGTTACTGACGAAATCCGGCCAGCTCTTTTGATTTGAAGTTGTGATCACCGCTGTTGCGAGGCGATCGCCTTCCAGCGCGACAGCAACACCCAGGTCGAAATCGTCATTCTGCACGATCTGATCGTCTTCGAGAATCAACCGGCGAAAAGGCGGATGTTTTTCCATCGCGCGGACAACCGCCCACGCAACCATCACTGAAGGGGAGGGAGCCTGTTCGCGGTCCGTCTTTTTCGATGCCTGCCGCGCTTCCTGAATTGCGTTCCAGCGCGCATCGATTTGGAGATTGGCAGGAATAACTCGATTCAGTTTACGCGTAATAGTCGGCGAAAGCGCAGGCTCGATATTGTAGTGGCGGGCGTGTCGCCCGCCGTCACCAGACGCTGCAGCCGACACAGCCGCCTCTTCAGTTTCACGTTTGGCAGATTCTTTTGCCGCTGTTTCAAACTGTTCCGCAAACGCTGGCTCGCTCGTTACAATTGTACCTAACTCCTCGCCGATCTCGACGGTATCGCCGACCTTCGTTTTCCATTCACCCATCACTCCGGCGAATGATGATTGAATCGGATAAACGGCTTTGTCGGTTTCGACCTCACACAATTCGTCATCCAGCTGAATCTGTTCTCCAGGCTTTTTCAGAAGCGAAACTATTTTCGCATTCCGAATTCCTTCGCCCATGATCGGGACGGTGATGCTTTGAACGTGTTGTTCAGTTGTTTCTGTTGTAGCCGAGGGCGGCGTGTTCACGGTAGCCTTGGCGAAGGCAGATGACTCCGGCTGCGCAAACTTTGATTCTTGCGCCGAACGGGCGCGGTCAACGCTCGCAGCTACAGTTGCGCGCTCATGTTTGGTTGAAATCGAACGCCTGATTGCCGTTACGATTCGTTCCACGTCGGGCAATGCCGCGTATTCGTAGATCGGATTGTAACCGATCACTACATTGGGTTTGCTGACGAGAATGGGTGGGCTGAGCAATTCGTTCCAAAGCCCAGGGTTGCCGGTGACATGAGAGATAATCATCTGACCGACGCTACAATTTTCCGTGTCCTCCTGAACCACAACGAGCCGTCGCGTCTTCCGCACGGATTGTTCAATCGCGGCCGCATCCAAAGGGACGATTGAGCGGAGATCGATCAGTTCAACGCTGACCTCATTGCCGATTTTGTCGAGGGCTTCGAGCGATTTTTCGATTGTATTGCCCCATGCCACCAGGGTGACATCAGAGCCTTGGCGCACGTTGCGCGCTTTGCCCAACGGAATAGCGCGAATTGGCTCTGCGTATTCGTGCTCGGCCCAGAGCAGATGCTTGGCGACGAGAAAAATCACAGGATCCTCTGCATGCATGGCCGTCCAGAGCAATCCCGCGGCGTCGGCAGGCGTGCTTGGAATCACAACGTTCAGACCAGGATAATGAGCGAATGCCGATTCGTTCGCCTGGCTGTGCCACAAACTGCCGCCCGGCAGATACGCGCCATAAGGCGCATAAATCACTGCCGGACATTTCCAATTGCCAAAAGATCGCCACCGCAGAGTCGAGATGTTAGTCACAAGCTGATTGAAGCCCGGATAGATGAAATCGATGAATTGCATCTCGAACACCGGCCGCTTTCCGTACGCAGCCAGTCCGCATGCAACACCGAGAATCGTGGATTCGGCGAGCGGCGAATTGAAAACTTGCTTTGGGAATTCAGATGAAAGCTTCTGCGTCAAGCGGAACACGCCGCCTTTCGGATCTTCGATGTCCTCGCCGAAGAGGATACGCTGCGGATCTTCCTCCAGGCCAGCATGCAGAGTTCTGTTCACAGTGTCTCCGATGCGGTATTTGCCGGGACGAAGGATTTCTTTTTCGATTGTAGGCGGGGGCTTTGTGACGTTAGCAAGAAGCTCGTTAGGCGAAGGATCTTCAGCCTTTTCCGCGTCGGCATATTCCCGGCGAACGCGCTCCTTAATCTCGTTATCCAGTTCTTCGTAATTTTCTTGCGTGATTACGCCTTCTTTAATAAGCCGAGCCTGCCAGCAGCTCAGGGGGTCGGCCTTCTCCAGGTCCAGCAGTTCCTCAGCCGTCCGGTAAAGTTTCTGATCATCGGAACTGGTGTGACTCGACAAGCGTTCCATCTTGATCCAGAAAAAGAACGGTCCCCCGTCACCGCGAATTTTTTCGAAGGCTTCATTCGTCGCATCGTAAATCTGCTGGACGTCTTGTCCTTCGATCTGGCGCCAGTTGTCCTGCTCGAGAATGTCCAACGCGAGCGGATTCGTTTTCCGCGTAGGCATGCTGATGCCGTAGGCGTTGTCTTCCACAAGGAAGAGCATGGGAAGTTTCTTTTCTTTCGCGAAGCAGATGGCTTCGAAAAAATCTCCCTGACGCGTTGCGGCGTCACCTATTGTCGTGACGACGACATTTTTCTTTCCATCAAGCTTAATGCCCCAGGCGATGCCGCACGCGGGAAGAAGCTGCGAACCAGTTGGCGTGGGCACACTCCAAATGTGGAGGTCTGCGTCGCTGTAGTGCGAGGGCATTTGCCGCCCGCCGCTGCCGGTGTTGCGCTTTGCAAAATATTCCAGGCCGAGTTGCCGCGTGGTCATGCCACGACCAAGGACGAGGCCACGGTCCCGATAATACGATACGATGTAATCGTCCTGCTCCATCTGGATCGAAACCGCCGCCAGCCCTTCGTGGCCCATCCCGGAGACGTGAAAATGTCCTTTGCCCTGACGAATCAAATTCTGTTCGCGCAAATCCGCGTGCCGGCTCTCCAGAATAATCCTTAAGAGTCGCAGTTTATCGTCTTTGCTAAGGGCAGGCATACGGTTGATTTTACATGTCGCTTCTCGATCGACAATCGCGCGGACCTGCCTCGCATAAAGAAAGTTGATGCATTCGACAACAACAAAATCACAGCGGAGCAGGGGAGTGATCGAATGTTACCGCGAATTTCTTCCAGTCTCGCCTGCGACGCCGATCATTTCTTTGGGCGAGGGGAATACACCGCTCATCTATTCTCGGAGATTGAGCGAACGCGTTGGTCGCGGCTGCGAAGTTTTCGTTAAGAACGAAGGAGTCAATCCCACGGGCTCTTTCAAAGATCGCGGTATGACGATGGCTGTGTCCAAGGCAGTGGAGCGCGGAATGACAGCGCTCATCTGTGCTTCCACTGGGAACACTTCAGCTTCGGCGGCTGCGTACGCGGCGCGGGCAGGGATTTCATGCGTCGTGATTTTGCCGGCGGGAAAAATTGCGACTGGGAAATTGCTTCAAGCTTTTGCCTACGGAGCGAAAATCATCGTCGTCGACGGCAATTTCGATGACGCACTGCGAATCGTTCGCGAACTGGGCGAGACCGGCGATTTCACGATCGTGAATTCCATTAATCCGGACCGCATCGCAGGACAGAAGACGGCCGCATTTGAAATTGTCGATGACCTCGGCGATGCGCCTGATTTTCATTTGCTGCCGGTGGGCAACGCCGGAAACATCACGGCGTACTGGGCCGGCTATCGGGAATATTTTGCGAGCGGGAGATCGACAAAATTGCCGGCGATGATTGGCTTCCAGGCGATTGGCGCGGCGCCGATTTTTCACGACCGCATAATCGACAAACCGGAAACGATCGCCTCAGCGATTCGAATCGGAAATCCGGCGAGTTGGCAACAGGCGCGCGCGGCGATCGTCGAATCGCGAGGCGGGATCGATGTAGTCAGCGATGAAGACATTTTGGCTGCGCAGAGCTGGCTGGCACAGCATGAAGGAATATTTGTCGAGCCAGCGAGCGCGGCGTCGATCGCCGGCCTTTTCAAGTGCTGCGATGCAGATGATGCCGCGTACTCGTTCAAAAAACTTCGGGAAGCCAGCCGGATCGTTTGCACCGTCACTGGACACGGATTGAAAGATCCCGATCTGATTATCGGGCAAATGTCAAAATTGAAGCCGATCGCCGCGACGGTAACGGATGTGCGACGCGCAATTGAGCTGTAGCCAACTTCGAGCGAGATAACGAATCGCTTGAGTTCCGGCTCGACTCTGCTCGGATGACGTTAATCTCGTTACATCTTCAAATGCGCCTGGTAGTTCAAAAATATGGCGGCACTTCCGTTGGAACACCGGAACGAATTTGTCACGTGGCACAGCGAATCCTCGAGACACAGCGACAGGGATGCCGGGTAGTGGCAGTAGTCTCCGCAATGGCCGGAGTCACTGATGAGTTGGTCCGGCTGGGACACGCCGTCGCGACGCAGCCAACGAAGCGCGAGCTCGACATTGTGCTTTCAACCGGCGAACAGGCGGCAGCGGCATTGACGGCGATGGCAGTGAACGGGCTCGGTGGAACGGCAATCTCACTGACCGGCGCGCAAGCAGGAATCTTAACCGACCGGAATCACACGCGAGCCCGGATCGCCAACATCAGTCCAAAGCAAATCCATGAGCTGCTCGCGGACGATTACATCGTCATCGTGGCCGGTTTTCAGGGCCAGAGTCCGGAAGGCGAAACAACCACGCTTGGCCGTGGCGGCTCGGACTTGACGGCGATTGCGCTGGCGGGCGCGTTGAATGCCGACACCTGCCAGATTTTCACCGACGTGGACGGCGTTTTTACCTGCGATCCACGAATTGTTAAAGACGCGGAAAAACTCGACGAAATTGCTTATGACGAGCTGCTTGAGATGGCCGGTAGCGGCGCCAAAGTGATGCAGTCGCGTGCAGTGGAATTCGCCAAGAAATTCGGCGTGGAATTCGAGGTGCGATCGACCTTTAAGGAAGCCGGTGGGACCGTCACAAAGGAAGAAACCCCCAGTATGGAAGACATACTGATTCGTGGGATCAGTCTGGACTTGCATCAGGCAAAGCTCAGCATCACCGGAGTGCGCGATAAGCCGGGAATTGTCGCCCGGATTTTCTCCGACATTGGTGCGGCGCACATCACTGTTGATATGATTGTTCAGAATGCGTCGATTGATGGGACGACGGACATTTCGTTTACAATTCACGAAGACGAGCTGGAAAACGCCCGCACAATCCTTATGCCGGTGCTGGGCGAGCTGGGCGCGAAGCGGTTAAACACCGCGAGCGGCGTGGCGAAGTTGAGCGTTGTTGGCATCGGAATGCGATCCCATTCCGGCGTCGCGGCTCGATTGTTTGCATGTCTGGGAAGGGCCGAAATCAATATTCAAATGGTTTCGACCTCGGAGATTAAAATTGCCGTTATTATCGACGAAAAAGAAGCCGAGCGCGCTGCACGATTGATCCATGCCGAGTTCGGCTTGGGGCGATTGCTGGGCGCGGACGCCGCGACGCAGCCACTTGCTTGATCGGCTACGGCTTGCGAATCGGATCGACGTAAAAGTCCTGGGTCCCTTCGATCCGCATCTTGTAGCCAAAAACGCCATGAATCACTGCGGCCGCTGGATGATCAGTGACTTTCGAGCGATACCGGTCGTCCGCGTTTGCCTGTTTCCATACCGTACCATCCTCCAAGCGAATGATGGTCCTGCCGTTTAACCCCTGAAAGCTGCCATCCACGCGACTTACAAGCAGATCCATCTTGGCGTGGGATTCTGCGGAAGCTTTCGCCGTAGCTTTCTTTTCAGCGGCCTGTTCAGTGACTTGACGGTAACCCTGGAGCCAGGCGTCGAGTTTCTGCAGCTCGTCCGCAGACAGCTTATTCAATCCCGCGGCCTTGAATTCTTCCGGCGACATCACTTCCTTGATGCTGCCCGACATTTCTGGCTCCGCTGCACGTGCCGGTTGGACACGGACCAGCATCACGCAAATTCCAAGGCTTAAGCACCCGAGTAAAGCACGGCGGCAAATCTTCATGACATTGAAATAGGAAAGTGAGCCTCGCGGAGGCTAGCACCGGTCGCGAAAGGGTCAAGAAGTACGGCCGTTTGAAGAAGCGATGACCAGGGAACCCCGGATGGCCGTTCTCCCTGACCATGCTCAATAACATCAGACAATATATGTCATATAAAATCGCTAGGTGTTGGGTCCGATTGGTTATTGAAATTATTAACCGCCCTGATTTGATGGTTCTGTGCCAGGCAGTGATCCAAAACGGCTTGCTGAAACCATGGCTGATACCGGGCCGGATAAACTATCGAGCCTTCCGCTTGATACATTACAGGCGTGTTACCATTACTTGTCACAAGAACGATGGAATCTCTTTGATCCGAAGGACATTGCAGTGTGCGAGGTCCGACTAACGGAACTCCGGGGCGAAATCGAACTGAAGCGAATCGCGGCCCAAAGCACTCAGCAACATGGAGAGTCGATGGTTCAGGGTTCGACCATTCTGTATTGGACGAAATGGGCGGTCGCAGTCGGCGTTGTAGTTCCGATACTTGTTGCTCTGATTGTAGAAATACTGCCTTCCATGCTTCACCCCGCCAGATCATCAGAACCGCCACGAAAGTCATTGCCGATAACGTCCACGAGCGCCATACCGACACCGCAGCCGACACAATCAGCGTCCCCGACAGAATCAGGCACAGCGTCACCGACACCTTTAGAGGCATCCACGCCAGCACAGACACCGATAAAGTTTCCACCGCCAGCGCCGTAATCATCTCGCACGGCGGAAATAAGCAGTGAGAGCCATTTCAACTAATACCACTGACGCATACAATCCGCGCCGTCTGTGCTTCGAAAAGCGTGACGTATCCGCTGTTTGAACCATTTTGCCACGGAAGCCACATCAGTGTTGTTGCGAACACACAGAGAAAAAGCACGGTCAAAAATTTTTGGGCGGAATTCACAAAATTGCTTTACCAAAGAGCGGTCGCATACTGCAAGCGTGCTTGAGAGCGTCGAAAAACACGCGGCTCAACTGCAGTACGGTTAACCGCGATTCCCGAAGCAGAGAATTTCTGAAAATATTATATGTCAGAGAAAATCGACGGGCCGTTGCGGAGCTGGTGCTTCTGACCAGCTTTACTCTTGGGACGAGATGACCGCACTGCAGCAAAACTGAGTTGTATTTTTTTACAACGACTGCACAAACTCGCGATTGTGTCGCGCCTGCGTTTTGTCCCTGGACTAATGACGCGCCCGCACGCTGCACACAAAACGCGAAAATACCCTCGCTTTTCTGCCATTAGAAACACATCGGTTTCGGGTGGCTCTTTGGATTTGCCGACTTCTATCTCCGTCGGTTTCGAAAACGATGCCCTGCCGCAAAAATACTTTAGCAGTTGCCTCGGAAGCCTCGGCTCAAAATACTCGGAACGTAAACCTGTCCTGTGACGCCAGATTTTGGGAGCAAGGATTGGTGAAACTCTTATATCAGACGCCAGAACCTCACTCAACTACTACGTTGTGGCACTTCCTACAGCACACGATTTCGTGCCCAAGGATCGAGTAGCAGGTCTCTACGCAAGTGTAGTTATAGGTTCCCCCATCGGCGAACGCCGGTCCAGGTGAGGATTTGGGCAGCGATACTTTGGCGACGCCGGTCAGTTCCGCCGAGCCGTCTGCGCCGACTAGGTCGGCGCGCTGCGAAAGGATCACCAGCACCGAATTTATGAGGATGATGCCCACCTCCATTGGCGAATCGACCCGGAGGAGGGACGTAGCAAGGCCTTGCTCGACCAGCTCGGGGTTGGCGAGAGGCGGGCCAGGCGTAACCAGGCGTCGTAGGGTCTCATCGCCCGGAGGCGTGCGCCCTGGCGAAAGCTCCTGGTGAATGGTTGTACATTTGCTTACGCAGAACACCTGGTGCCCTAGACACGACCAGCATGTTTGAACGCAATCGACGGTGTCGAGTTTTCCCAAGCCCTCGTGTGATGGTCGCGTAACTGTAACGGCAAAGGGAACGACCAAACTCTTGCTGTCGGCAGAAGTGATCTTGTTATCAGACGCGCTGCGCAAGATCTTCTTCATGAAGAGCACGCCGAATTCCTCCGGCGTACTAGCCGTAAACGCAACTTTCGCGAACGGTTTCTGCTGTCGGTGTGATGGCATTCGACATTAGTTATCAACAATCAGAGAAGTTCAAGCCGAAACTTATGGCTGCCGGCACGCGCTCCGACAGCGATTTTGAGGGAGACCCATACCTTAAACTTTCGGTAAAAAACTATATGTCACACAAAGTCCGCGCTAATGACCCCCCCACGTCTCACTGTGACTGTGCGATGGCGCTGGTTCGTTGTCGTTGTATGGCGCCGGTTTGTCAGGGGGAACTCGTAAAGGATCAACGTCGGAATTGCTCGCGCAAGAAACCAGCGCCATCACCACTACAGAGAGCGCCGAGACAAGAATAATCGACTTTTTCATGGCAGGAACTGTCGTTGACGCCGCCGGGCAATTCAATCGCAGAACGCCGTGAGCCGTAAAAGCCTGCAACCATTTTCTGATGCGTGAAATGCGCACACAAGATTCCGTAAAAAACTATATGTCATCGCAAATGGTCGTTTATCAGGGCGGCGTTGTGCGCGGGTGCGGCGTCGGACGCGGGCGCGGCTCAGGGCGTCGCCTGACGGTGGGCGGTTTACATTGAGCGATATCAACGTTGTCGATGCGCCAGCCTTCACCGGAAACGCTGCTGTCACTTCCCATCCTCCAGCGCAGGATAAGCTGGATGAGACATCCACCAGGGAGACTCACCACGGTCGTGTCGATAAATCCGGTGGAGTTACCGGTCCATGCCTGCCGACCAGCCAGCGGATTGCCACAGCAACTGTCGATCGTTCCGTTGTAACCGCCGAGAACAAACGTGCCACCGACCGCAAGGACGTCTTGAAAGGTCAGCCCGTCATCGTAGCTAACCTCCAGTACCCCGCCATCGAACCCATCTTGAAAGTTAAAGTTGTTGCGAAAGGATACCTGCACCGCGCCGGCATCGCAGATCAATACAATCCTTGGCGAAAGCAGCTGCTTATCGCTGATCGTGCCCGGATCATCCACAAAGACAGCATTGGGCAGCGTATCGGCGGGCGGTGTCGGCACGCCGGAGTTAGATGTCACCCAGGTCGTGCTGGACCAACCAGCAGGTAGCGCGGGTGGCGTCACGTCATCGAAAAACTCCATGAGAAATGAGAACGGATGGCACGGCAGGTCTAACTGATCAATTCCGTTCAATGCCTCTGCTGCGACGATCCTCGGTAGGCCGACTGCGTCACCAGCGACGATGAGTAGGCAAAAAATAAGGCACAGTCGCCTTTGCATAGAAGCAGTCTGCCGGACAGCACTTCAAGAAGTCAACCGCGATTCGATTCCAGAGTAAGGTCCCGCCCTAAAACTTTCTGTAAAAAACTATATGTCATAAAACACGAGATCAGTCACTGCCAACTCCGATGCAATTTCGCTTACAAGGTCACGGGGTTGACCGAGGTACCGGAGTAGTGATAACCGTAGGGATACCGACGAAGATACCAACAAAGATGATGAGTGCCCCGATACCAAGCCATCTAAGAATACGCCACCATCGTTTCGGTTTCTGAGGCTTGGAAATCATGCGACGCGGAGAACGCCTAACTCGGCACGGGATCACGGCAAATGCAACTTACTTCACCAAAAGCTGTACTCAAACTTTCCGTAAAAAACTACATGTCATGTAAAATCGATAGGTGTTGGTTCCGATTGGAGACACGCTCGCAAATTGTCTTGACCCTCCAAAGCGCTTTGTCCTAAGAAACGCTCTTGGACAACACTTCATCCCCCACTTCAGCGAGGTGTATGGGCGGTTGGAACCGGCGGCGCTTAAACACCGTTCCACCGCCCGTCCACATTTTTCTTACATTCGCGAGCCGAGCCGATATAATGCATCGGCAATGCTCGCATTTCTGCCGAATCAGTTGAGAAGATCAACGAGATCACTACGCGGCTCGGTAACGACATCATCAAGAAAGACTGAGAAATTTCGGATGAACCCTTTCGCAAAGGTCCTTCTCTGCACGACCTCCCTGTTGGCAGCCATCGTTGTGCTACCGTCTGCGATTTTCGCCTCGGTAGACCCCACCACAGTATACGCGCGGGCATTTGCTCTTCTGGCGGCAGAACCGTATGCAAAAAAAGGATTTCAGGTGCGCGAGGATTACTGGGCAGGCGAGCTCGCTTCAGGTGACAGGAAAGCGGTGCGGCAACAATTGTTTAAAGGGAATGAATATTGGTTCTGGCTGGGAACGGAAGTCGATCATGCAAAGGTGTCCGTTCATATTTATGATTCGGACGGGAAACTCGCGGAACAACCAGACAGTTGGGCGAAAGACCACTTTGCGGCCGCGCACATCATCCCAAAAACCACAGGCAGTTACTTTGTCATCGTTAACGTGGAGGAATCGCCAGCCGCCCGCACGCATTGGGCGCTGGCGTATGGTTTCCGATAAAGTTGACTTCCTAGGCGGTAACTGTATGGGCGCGATGCTCGATACTGTGAATTGATCATGCCTTGAACTCGGACCCCACAGTTTGAGAGGTACCGCGCTTTCCAGCCTCTCTTAGTCTAAGTAACCGAGAGGGGTGTTCAGTGACCTAACTAGAATTAGACTGGAATCTGCAGTCTATTTCTGACTCCATAGAGGGGCAATTGGACGGAAAACGCCGGGGCATAGCAACGTCTTTTTCCGGCAGGAATCGTGCCCAATAAGATCTCAGTTGCCATATGTCATGTAGAATCGGCAGGTGTCGGTTCCGATTTGTGAATTGACAAAAAAAGCGCGGGCCGAGTTTTTGCCCGTGCCCGCGCTTGCTATGAGTATTGAGCTATCCTCGCGTGAGGCAGCTCGGATGCGATACTGCTTAGCGCCCCTGATTTTTGTCAATGCTTATTTCCGGAAATGGAGCGACGTCCAAAATTTCCGTAAAAAACTATATGTGATATAAAATTGGTTAGATGAACTTCTATCGTTCCCTCAGCATCATGTTATCGGACGAAGCATAACGACCGAGTCTTTGTCCCCCACTTCCCGCTCGTAGACCTTCCAGCCATTCTTTTCGTAAACCGGCGCGGTTACGCCGAGGCAATCGATATACAAGCCTTTCACTTCAGCTCTTCTGGCGATGGCTGCCGCCTCCTGGAGCATGGTCGAAGCGATGCCACGGTGGCGCATCTCCGGTTTAACAAACACCGCGGCTACCCATGGTGAATATTGCGGTCGGTGCACACAGTCGTTCTGGATGACGGAGCAGCTACCCGCAGGAATCCCGTCGACGAGTGCAACTACTGTATATGGAACCTTGTCCTTTTGCGTATGGGTACGCAACCAGGCTAACACAACGTCAACGGAGTCATGGCGCCGACTCCACCACTGATCGAAGATCCAGTTCCCAACTGTTTCCAGGTGCTGCAGGCACTCCGAGAGTTGTTGCACTTGGCATGTCATCGCCGGTCGCGCTAATTTGCCGAACTAGAATTAGACGGCAAAATTGTCATTTATTTCTGCGGCCATACAGCCAGTTTGTCGGAAAAGACGGCGGGACGTCAACGCGATTCTGGGGCATGCAGGTTCATAGACCGGCAAAGAACGCTGCGATATCGCGGGCGAGCAGTTCGGGCTCCTCGGCTGCTGCGAAGTGGCCGCCTCTCGGCATCGGCGTCCATCGGCGCACGTTGTATAGACGTTCGGCCCATTCACGGGGAGGTGTTCCCTCATCGACAAAATTATTGGCGAAAACAGCGATGCCAGTTGGCACGTCGACGAATTCTTGTGGTCCAAGCACGATTCGGAACCGCCTGTTGTCGTTATCGAAATAATCGCGCATAGAGGATGTGATCGTCTGCGTTACCCAGTAGATCGTCACCGTGGTCAACAAGAAATCACGGGAGACGCGCTCATCGATATTACCTCGCGAATCGGCCCAGGAGCGCCACTTTTCCAGGATCCAGGCGGCGAGCCCAGCGGGCGAGTCGTTCAGCGCGTATCCGAGCGTCTGGGGCTTCGTGGACTGGATTGCCTTGTAACCATATTCCTCTTGCCAGAATGCCTCATTGCGCTCGCGATAAGTTCTCTCCGCTGCGGACAGCGGCCGCGCCCCTGGTCCAGTGTAAGGAGCAATCTCCAGATTACTCAGGTGGACGCCAATCATTGGCTCGGGATTGTTCAACGCCATGAACGTGGCAATCCCGGCTCCGAAATCTCCGCCTTGAGCCCCGTAGCGCTCGTAACCCAAACCACGCATGAGGCGGTGCCACAGCCTGGCGACGTGCTGATAGTTCACGCCCATCTGACGGGGCCGCTCGGAGAATCCGTAACCAGGAAGAGAAGGGATGACGACGTCAAAGCCGGGACCGTCAATGCCATGGGCGTGTGGATCGGTCAGGAATGGCACGAGCGGCAGCAACTCGACGAACGTGCTAGGCCAGCCGTGAATCAAAATCAGCGGAATGCCGTGCCCGTGTCTGGCTCGCTCATGGACGAAGTGGATGTGAACGCCGTCGAGCTCAGCGCGGAACTGAGTGGCCGCGTTCAGCTCGCGCTCTTGCGTCCGCCAATTGAACTCGTCGGCCCAATAGGCAAGCAACTGCCTAAGGTACTCAAGGTCCGTCCCCTGCTCCCAAGCAACGCCTGGAGCCTGTTCAGGCCAGCGCGTCTTACGAATGCGCTCTCGGAGGTCAGATAAGATCTCTGCCTCGATTTGGATCGAGAACGGAGTGATATGTAAGGATGATTCCACTGTACGTCTTATCGGCTAGCTAACATTGTCGCCTACTGCCTAACGAGACTCAAGATCAGCGACCGCTGGCGAGAGCGTGTGTCGCTGCTGATTGAGTGCGGAAGTGATAAAAAGCAGGAACACGGAACTGCCAGCGGTTCGCTGCATCGCCTTGGTTAGATGCTCCGTGCTATCACTTTTCAGTCCGCGTAAGCTGAGCGAGTGAAGGGATACCGCGGACTTCTTCAAGGTTCTCGACGTAATTCCGAAATCCGGGCGCGAAGAACGTCCGCCTCATAGACCACCATGTCTTGACTGTTGGTACCATCCAAACCGTGCGCAAGAATGCGTCGTACCCTTCCCATTGATCGCGTTCGAGTGTCCCTTGACGCATCTGGAACCATCCATTCTCGAATAGCTTGAAATAACCGAGCATAAAAGATGCATATCGCGCTCTCTCCATCTCCGATGCGCTGTTCCAATCTTTCAACATTGTGGCAGTCGCTAAAAGCTGGTCATTCTGCGACATCTGGATGGCAAGGTCATGCATCGATCTAGCAAGGGAGTCGACCACAATCGCGCGTGAAGAGCGCGTGTTTTGCCGGACCTGCGCCGCCACATAAAAGAGGGAGACGATGACGCCGATCGACGCGATTAGCTGCGCCCAGACATTGATCGTTTCCACATTCATCAAAGTTTTTCTAAATCCGCGCTTTCTACTAGCGATTCATCTCCGCCTCAATCATCTAACGAGATATAGATGGAATTATTCCGTCTAATCCAACTTCCTCAACTGGAGAAGAATCCGAAAAAAGCGGCATCACGCAAATGAGACTTAATCCAGCGAAACCCGTGCCCGAAAATTTTCTGAAACAAACTAGATGTCATATAAAAACGCTAGGTGTTTGGATCGGTTGCCGCTGGTTGCGATTGCACTGCTGGGAATGCTCTACCGAATGGTATTGACAGGCTAAACTCTTTTTTCTAAGACAACATCTGGACAACACTTCATCCCCCACTTCAGAAGTGTATGGGCGGTGTAACCGGCGGCGCTTAAACACCGTTACGCCGCCCGTCCACATTTTTCTTAACTAGAATTAGACGGCATTTTCCGTTTTGAGCCGGATCGCATCGTTAGGCGACGAACACGACGCCATTATTGCGGTTTGGCTTCAGGGATTGCGCCAGAATGAAGGGGAAGAGTGAAGTGAAACGTGCTGCCTTCTCCGAGCTTCGACTCAACCCATATTCTTCCCGGATGTTCTTCGATCATCATCTTTGCAATGTAAAGTCCAAGTCCGATACCGCGACGATCCTGGTTATGTAACTGTGAGAAACGCTCGAAGATTGTTTTAATTTTCTCCGGGGCGATCCCCTCCCCGGTATCGCTGATTGAAATTTGTACTTTTTCCCCTTCAGGACCGGTTCTCTGACAGCTTACACAAATTTTGCCTTTAGCCGGTGTGAATTTAATCGCGTTTCCAATCAGGTTTGACAGCACCTGCATGACGCGGTTCCGGTCGCATACCACGTAACCAGACACGTTTCGAGGCTCTGCTTCCAGGGTTATTCCCTTGGAGAGGGCGGCTCCCTGTAGTTGTTCTACGGATTGTTTTATTATTTCGCTAACGTCATGCTGCTCGATGTGCAGTGTTAATTTGCCTGCGGCGATTCTTTCTATGTCTAACAAATCCTCAATTAACCGCAGCATCTCTCCAGCGCTTCTACTTATCGATGCGGCCAGCTCTTTTATATCCTTCGGGTCCTCTAATAGATTCTGCGCTGCCAGCGATATGTTATTGAGAGGATTCCTCAAGTCATGGCTTACAATAGCGAGGAATTCTTCCCTGGTAGTAAGAGTCGCCCTGGTTTTTTGGTGGCTCTTTTGTTCCTGCGATAATAATTCGGCGGAAGACCGGGCGGATGAGTGATGATGGCTCCGTCCCTTTTCTGTAGCAGCATCAGTTCGGAGTCGTTCGCCTTTGATCGCCTGGTCCGACGTTTGTCTTTCTAATCGCAGCCTTTCATCTCCTTCAGCCTGGCGTTTTGCGCCGCTTCTTGCCACATCCGCTCTCCCAAGGTCACGAGAAGCGTCTGAGTCGCTTCGACTTTGCAACTTGGC
Organism: uncultured Verrucomicrobiae bacterium; assembly: GCA_963761585.1. Taxonomy (GTDB): domain Bacteria; phylum Verrucomicrobiota; class Verrucomicrobiia; order Chthoniobacterales; family UBA10450; genus Udaeobacter. The sequence goes on along the minus strand of CAVXHW010000009.1, from coordinate 36,116 downwards.
CCTATCTGCTTCTACTCGTTCAGCATCGCGATCAAAGTCCGCTTGATGCTCAGAAGCCGAATCTGAGTCACGTTGCGTCTCGTCGCTCTTTTCGCGCTCGCTTTGCTTTGAAGGATCTTTCCCGTGTGCCATTTCCTTTGCCGATGATAGTCGCGAGAGAAGATTAATTATGCCACAAATTGTCGGCTCATCCAGCGTATTAAGCCACGGGTAGTGTCCTATTTTGAAAGCACGATCCACCGCCGTGGGAAAAAAAACGACAAAACTATATGTCAGCGAAAGTCGACTGGGCCGTTAGGCCTCATCGATTGCCTAGACGCTTTCATTTGCCGCTCATTGATCGAATGAATCCGGGAAGATCATTTTCCCGTTTTTATCGAATCCGAAAGTCACGCCAGATGAGCCTCCGTGTTCATCAGTAGCGAACCCGGCGTAAACGCGACCGGGAATGAGCTTCTGCGGTTGAATCATCGTGGTAAAACCAGGAGGCGTAACTCCGTACACGATCGGCTTTGTCAGACCACGGCCGCTCAAGATGGACCACATCGCCTTCCACTTGTCATCGGCGGTGCGCATAGAAACGGTGAATGACTTGATATCGGTCTTCGGAACTGTGGTCGAATCACCGTAGAACTCGAAGCGAATCGGCCCGCCCAATCGCCCACTCGCCTTAGAAACAAACGTGTATGACATCGCCTCAGCAGCGATTCCCGCGGACAGCAATAACATGACAGCAACGAGGCGCATTAGCATCTAACAATACAGAGATAAGCCACGGCAGGGTCTCGTGGCAAACACGCTCAAAACCCACACGCAAAAATTTCTGTAAAAACTATATGTCATAAGAAATCTTAATCATCACGTAACGTGACGCGCATGCATGAATGATAACCGCTACCGCGGGTTAGGAGTCGGACGTGGCCGCGGTGTCACTTGCGATCTCGGAGTGGGCGTTGGTCTGGGTGTCGGTGTCGCACTGCCTGAAGCAGTGGCTGTGGCAGTTGGCGTCGGAGTCGTTGTTGCCGTCGGAGTGGCTGTAGGCGTGGGAGTATAGTCGGAGTGGACGTTGGGGTTGGTGTTGCACCTCCAGTCACATCCAGGAACGCCGCACTGATCGGCCCCCAGGTCTGGAAGCCCTGGAAGTCGTTCACGCCGCGTCCGCGCACGAAGATAACGTGGCGGCCTACCGACAGGCTGGCAGTGTCTATGGTTGCGTTGACGGGCACGGTAGGCGAATTGAACGCGCCGTTCATTGGGATGGCCGTGCCGCCAGCCCAGGGAGGCGTGTCAATGTAATATTCTGCTGCGCCCACGTTCTGGCTGAATGCGTTGTTTGACCAGGCGAAGTTACTGGTGGCGGTTAGCTGTGATGGCATGCCTTGCGGCACTGATGCCGGGGTGGTAACAACGGTGTTGGCATCTGGTCCGTGCGAAGTCAGATAAGGCGTGCGCGCTATCTTCGCCAGGTAAAGAAGCATCCCGCGATTCTCAGGCCAGAGACCCTGCGACGAGCCGCAACCTGGATTATCTATACACGAGTAAGGGACAAGGAAGTCCTGGCCGCCCAATTCGGTGGAGAAGGCCGCCATGCCCAGCTCACCGTACGCCCAGTCAATCGAGCCTCCATCTACCGGATACAACTCTTCGATGATCGAGCCATAGGGGTAATTGTTGCCGCCCGCGTTCGGCGCGGCCATGTGCGCGGCGATGTTGCGCGTCTCAGAGTAGTTAGGCATCTGCGTGGTAGTCCAGCCCCACGTAAAAAGGTTGACTCGCGCATTTGTGTGGATGTTTTGGTAAACGCCTGTGGCAGTGATAGGCGCCGGGTCGGTGTCGCCGGGGCCGCGCTGGTCGGGCACGAGGGTACGAATCATGTTAAGGATAGCCGTATCCTCCGGTTCCGATCCCCCCGACGTCCCTCGATAGGTCTGGTCGCACACAAAACCGCTCGAGCCGCCACAGCAGCCCCACTTGAAGGGGAAGTTGCGGTTGTTGTCTACGCCGAAGTGGTCAGATACTGTGGGAGGCCAGGAGCATCCGCTGCCTCCGATGTTGTTGCCGTTCTTGCGGTAGTAGTACGGACTGTTGCCGCCGCCTCCCGCCTCGACGATGTGGTGGCCGTCGGGGTTAACTTCGGGCATAAGCCAGATGTCGTGATAGTCCACGAGCCAGTGAACGTCGGCATCGGTATCGTAGTTATTGAGCAGGTAGTCAATCATGCGCATGACGACTTCTGGCGTAGCGATCTCGCGGGCGTGTATATCGCCGTCCGCCCAGAAGACCGGTTTGGGGCCTGGTATGTTGCGGTTCGTGATGTGTAGCACAAACAGGTCGTAACCGTTCCAGGGACTGGGCAGGAGGCACGCGCCTGGATTGGCCTTACACCAAGAGTCGCCGATGTCGATCTTCTCAACCAGATTGGGGAACTGCGCCACCTTCTGATCAAGGAAGGCGTATATTTCTTCCACCGTCTTGTACCCGCCGTAGAAAGTGAAGGGCAGGATTTGAGGGTGGCTGAGGTTGCGACTGCTATTCTCGTCTATCTCCACACGGAGGCCGCGCGCCGTCAGGCTATAGTAGAGGTCGCGATCGCGGATTACGGTGAGATAGCCTCCTGTTGTGAGCGCTTCTTCGGCATTGAGTTCCTGGGCCAGCTGGTCGCGCTCGGCGCGGTCGCGGAAGTAGACGCGCATTACCAGCGTATCGTACTTCTCGGCGATCGGATTCTTTGAAGCGTCAGGATTCTCCGCAACAATCTGCGATTTGCTGCTTCGGACACTCCGGTGCTCGGGGCCAGCCGCCAAAGCGACACCGGCCAGAGTGACTGCTGCGACTACGCCGAAGGCGCGAAAGACGGGCCTCGCTCGCGCCGATGATTTCTTCGTCGTATTTCCTGTGTGAAGATAGTTGTTTTTCATTTTGAAAAAAGAGCTGAGCCACCGCTGGCGGAGACGAGTGCGGCAAGCTATCTGAAGTTAGAATTAAACGCCGACCTGCAATCTATTTTGCCTCCATTAGAGGCAGTTTGCCGGAAAACACTGCAGCAGGTCAACCGCGATTTCGAGGCACAATCCCCTGCCCTAAAAAATCCGTTAAGTCATATGAATCACGAATACGGCCATCGGCACCGACGAAACCACTCAGCGTTGCCTGAATCGAATATGCTTTTGGTGGCGTCCCGAAGATATGTCGATGCCCGCGGGACGATTCACGCCTTTTACAATGACTTATCGGTGGAAGAGGAAACGCCCAATACTCCCCAATACGAGGACCGTCACGATCAATCCCGCGCCAGACAATGACAAACAGCAGACTGAGAACTGCGATGACAAATATCCAGTCGCCTCTTCTCGATCCCGCGGACGCAGCAGAGTACCGGCGGAGCAGTTCGTAGTTGCGCACGTTCGACTTGAACCAGAACGAAAACGCATCGCCCAGCCCCGGAATTATCCCGACCAGCTCGTTGATCAGGATATTCATTGCCATACGTGCGAGCAGGATTTTCGGAACGCCGCTTCGCGCTGCGTGAATAAACGCTACTGCCGAAACTATTGCGGAGGTTACGTCGCCGATTCCGGGAAGCAGACCGATAATTGGATCTAAGCCAAAGCGGAGTTTTGTCCCGGGAACGCGCAGGAAATCATCCATGATAAGCGCAAGCCATCGGAAACTGGATTCAAGAGAGGCACTTGTCCGTTGGCTGCGGGATCGGTCTTCGGGTGGCAGAACTTCCCACTCCGGCACTTTTGGTTGTCGATTTCCAATTCTCGATTGCATGCCCTTCCCTCGATTTTCAATCGAAAGTCGCCAGTCGAAATCGCCGAAAAATATTGGCCGGGAATATTCTTCAGTGTCTCGCCATCCCAGTGTCAACAGTCTGCTAGGCGAAGAATGTATTCTTCCGTGTCTTCGCCTCTGCCATTGGCGAAATCTTTGTTTTTTCCGATGATTTTAAAACCGCATTTCTGCAGCACTCTTATCGACCCGATGTTGTCCGCTGCTACCTGGCGAAAATCGGCCGATTTACAAAAGGCGGAGCATCCTATTGAGCGCTTCAGTCGCTAATCCTCTTCCCCAGAACTCCCTTCCAAGCCAATAGGTGACTTCCATGTGTTCTCCATCCGGATAGCACGCGATGTGACCAACGACTTGTCCCTCTGCCACGATCGTCCTGTTGTGTTTTGTGACGAATTCAAAATTTTATCCCAATGGGCGTCGAAAGCTACCTTGTCCTTTGGGTCTTTACGACGAATGCAGCCATCCTAATCGCTTCCGGTCGAGTTGATGCTCATAGAAAGTTTCGAGATCGGAAGACTCGACTTCCCTAATCGTGATACTCTCGAATCTACTCATTGTTTTTTGCCTAACGAGAAAGAGTTACGCCTCGGGTTCATGGCAAACCGCTTCGATGTTGTGCCCGTCCGGACCAAAGACGAAAGCTGCATAGTAGGTCGCGTGGTATTCCGGGCACAGACCAGGTGCACCATTGTCTTTGCCACCCGCCTCCATAGCGGCGCGATAGAAAGCTTCGACTTGCTGGCGATTCTCGGCCGTGAACGCCAGGTGAAGAGGTGCCGGCTTCTCCTCGGTTTGGTACAGACACAATGAAGCCTTACCACTCTGGTGGGCTAAGCTCGACCCCATACGTCGGCGGCCCCTCCTGGACAACAGCTACGCCGAGCGGTTCGAGTGCCTTGAGGAAGAACGCTTTGCTCGCTGCATAGTCGCTGACTCCGAATTTGACGTGGTCAAACATAAGTTCTCCTGAAGTGTGTGGGCCTGCGCGAGGTCTAACTAGACTGCAACCTGCAATCTAAAAACTATATGTCATAGAAAATCGTAGACCGTGGGTGTCGATTCAAAAATCGAGCGAAAGTCGTTAGACAACGATCATTCAAAACTAAGCGGTCTCGATCTTCACGGTGCATTTGCCGGCGAGGTATGCCCATACCCGCCTTGCGCCTTCGCCTTGCTTTAGCCTAACGACAGAGCCCATTCCTCCCTCACCTCCGCTATCGAAATGCAAAGACAGGTACTCGCCAGCGCGTTCTGCGTAAGTGAGATGCTCGAGGTTTATGATCCGGCCATCCGGCAAGCTCAAAAGGTTCATGAGCAATGCTGATTATCAGGTCGACGATGAATAGACAAGAATTCCTCGCACTTTTAGCACTTTGCTTGGAGTTCCGCCTTTAGGCGGCTTCTCGCAGGCCTTGTCCTCAAAAAACCCGCGTAAACGCGGGACTCCAAACGTTGAGAAGAACTCCCTTTAACAGCAGATTTACACGTTGCTTCCGCTCCACTTAAGCTTTTGTCGAACTACGCTGAAGAACGATGCGTCGGGCAGCGACGCCAGTGGAAGTGTTTTCTTTGCTTTGCGGATCGTGACAATTGATTCGCGTTCAATGTGGATTGGCCTGCGCCCATCCAGCGTCAGGTACACAGGATAATCCGGATGACTCGCTTCGATTTCGATGATCGATTTATCCGCGACAATGATCGAGCGGTTCGTGAGAACATGCGGACAAATCGGCGTGATCACGAATACGCCGGACTCAGGATCGAGAATCGGTCCCCCGGCGGATAACGAATACGCTGTGGATCCTGTTGGAGTGGCGACAACTAATCCATCGGCGTTAAACTCCGTGAGCGGTTCACCATTGACTCGGGTGCGCAACATGACCAGGCGCGAAAGTTCGCCGCGGCTCAGGACGGCGTCATTTAGCGCGAGCATTTTGTTCGTTCTCTTGTCACCGAGGAGAACCCTGACTTCGAGCAGCGCGCGGTGACTGAAATTAATTCGATCTTTTGCGATGCATTCGACAGCCTGGCGGTAATTCGAAGAACTCACGCAAGTCAGGAAACCAAGCGAACCGACATTGATGCCGAAGATCGGTTTGATCGTCTCGCCGAGTTGACCAATAACGCGCAGAATCGAGCCGTCGCCGCCAGCGACGACCAACAAATCCGTCATAGCTCCGAGTTCCGCTATTGGATAGCCCGGCTGTTTTCCAGCAACACGCGCCGTTTCCTTTTCGAACACGATCGAAATCGAGAACCGCTCGAATTCTTCGGCAATAGAATTGATCAACTCCGCAATGCCGCGCTTTCCGGTGTGCGCTATTAAACCGATCGTTTTCGTATGCATGCAAAGAATTCCTGATTGCCGTCCGCGCCTTTGATCGCCGCCGGCGCGATCCCGGCGATAACGTGCCCCAGATCGTTCACAAATGCGACGATCTTGTCTTGTGCCTTCTGGTGCGATCGAGGATCGCGCACAATTCCGCCTTTTCCGACCTCCGACCGTTGCAGCTCGAATTGCGGTTTAATAAGCGCCAGAATCACTCCATCTGGCTTTAGTAAGGCGAGCGCGTTCGGCAGGATCAGGGTCAGGGAAATGAACGAAACGTCGATCACGCAAATATCGACAAGCTCCTGAACCTGATCGCGTGTGAGGAATCGGGCATTGATTCTTTCGAGAACGATCACGCGTGGATCGTTGCGGAGTTTCCAGTCCAATTGCCCGTAACCGACATCAATCGCGTAAACCTTTTCGGCGCCGCGTTGCAGCATGCAATCGGTAAACCCGCCGGTTGATGCGCCGATATCCAGGGCAGTTTTTCCCCGAAGATCGATATCAAAATGCTCGAGAGCGGGCTCCAGCTTCAGCGCGCCCCGACCGACGTACTTTCGAGTTGGCTTTACCGCGACCGCTGTTTGCTCATCGAGCAGTTCCGATGGCTTGTCAGCCACCCGAGTGGCGACGCTGATCTCTCCGGCCAGTATTGCGCGACGCGCTTGCTCACGGCTCGGAAAGAGTCCTCGCCCGACGAGTAGCTGATCAAGCCGTAGCTTCTTGGGCATGTCTTCTGGTTCCGAAAGCCTACATGTCCGGCCAAAAATGTTTCTGAAATAAATGTAATAAATGAATCAAGATGTTTCAGATGAGTAGCTTATCTACTCCATACAGATTAAAGTTCGAAATGCCTAACTCTCTGCTCTCATTTGGTCAGCGATCAGCTTTTTCACAGACGCCACGTCTTCACTCGCAGCACGCCGACGCTGATATTTCCGTTCCAGGATATCCTTTAAAGCCAATAAATCGTCCAGCAATGGACGCTCATAATAAGTCCAGTCGAGGTCGCCTGCCGTTTTCGCCTGAAGTCGCCACTTGCCGCCGAACTTCGTAGCGCGCACTTCGCGCTTGCTCCCATGCTCGTCCCGCTCGGTCCATATGTGTTGACTCCGCATCGCGCTAACACCTTACATTAGCAGGCTTGAAAGACGCGGCCAGATTAGCAGCCTATTTTATCGCGATCGTCGTCGGCGGAGCACTCCTCGCTCCAATTCTTTTCTGGTCGGCGCAGGCGCTTGCAGCGCACGGCGTGTTCCCGTTTCTGGCGAAATACGATTTCGACACCTTCTTTCACCGCGCCATTTTGGTCGCCGCCGTGCTCTTGCTTTGGCCGCTTCTGCGCGTCAGCAACGTGCGAGGCCTGGCCGATCTGGGCCTTGCGCCCAATCCACATTGGGGACGCGATGTTTGCTGCGGAATCCTGCTCTCGGTCATTCCCCTGCTCTTTTGCGCTGCTTTGCTGATTGCATTGCATGTTTATTCATTTCGGCACGTCATTGTCTGGCCGCGAATTGGCAACGGTGCTTCTTGCGGCGATCAGCGTACCGTTCATCGAAGAGACGTTCTTCCGCGGAATCGTCCTGGGCATCTTACTCCGGACGGGTCGAAAGCTGCTATCGATCGTGACCGTTTCCGGACTTTTCGCGGTAGTGCATTTTTTGAAGGGATCGGAACACGAATCTGCAATCGTGACATGGACTTCAGGCTTCCAGTCTATTGGCGACGCTTTTGCCGGATTCGGTGATCCAATGATGGTGCTGGCCGCATTCGCGACGTTATTTCTGATCGGCTGTATTCTTGCTGATGCGCGCGTGCTTACTCGTTCGTTATGGCTGCCGATCGGCCTCCATGCAGGGTGGATCTTCGCCAGCGGCACGTTTAGTTGGCTGGCGCGCCGGCAAATGGTTGCATTGCCGTGGCTGGGCAAGAACCTCCTCGTTGGAATCATACCTCTGGGCTTGGCCGCAGTAACATGGATACTCATGCGGCAATGGTTAAAACATGATCGTGCTTCAAAAATCTGAACTGTTCCAGGCAGCCGTATCGCTGCTCTATCCGGCCACGTGCACCATTTGCAGGGGAGAGGTCCGAGCCGGCGAGTATCTGTGTGATGGTTGTGAAGCAAAGATCGTCCGAATTGTGCCGCCATTTTGCCAGACGTGTTCAGAGCCCTTCGAAGGTTCCATCAACACTGCGTTTAGCTGCGCGAATTGTGCCCATCGCACGATTCACTTCGAAGCAGCGGTCGCCGCGTACCGCGGCCGCGGTATCGTTCGCGACGTCATTCACGAATTCAAATACAACCGCCAGATTCACCTGCGTCATCTGGTAGCGCGCTGGCTTCGTGCTGCGCTCGACGATGAACGGCTGCGCGATTGCCAGTTCGACGTCATCGTGCCGGTGCCGTTACATCCGGCGCGGCAACGGGAACGCGGCTTCAACCAAGCCAGCCTGCTTGCGCAACTACTAAGCGCGCAGATTTCAATTCCTTGCAAGCCCCTGCTCAAACGGATTCGCTACACCACCACGCAAACCGCGCTTGATCGTTCCGAACGCATGGAAAATTTACACAACGCATTCCGTTTACGAAAAAACACAGACGTGCGAGGCTTGCGCGTGTTGTTAATCGACGATGTCCTCACAACTGGTTCCACTTTGAGCGAATGTGCGCGCGTCTTGAAGCGCGCCGGCGCAACGTCCGTTTATGCTGCCACCGCAGCACGCGCATAACTCCCATGGCAATTTTTAAGAAACCAGTAATCAAGGCGCAAGCCGGCAAAAAGCGTGAAATGCCGCGCGGCGTTTTCCAGAAATGCCCCGGCTGCGGACAAGTCGTACCCGACACCGAGCTGGCGCAAAATCAACGTGTCTGTCCGCGCTGCGACTATCATCAAGCGCAACCTGCCAGCGAACGAATCCAAAGTCTGCTCGATCCGGATACCTTCGTAGAGATGGACGCGGACCTCAGGTCTGTTGACGTGCTGCGTTTCCAAGGAATGGCCACATACACAGACCGTCTCAAGAAATATCAGGAAAGCACAGGGCTTCTCGACGCCGTCATCACGGGCCATGGCATCCTCGACGGCTACAAGGTCGCTATCGCAGTGATGGATTTCGGTTTTCTCGCAGCAACGATGGGCTCGGTCGTTGGGGAGAAAATTACCCGGACGATTGAATACGGCACTGCGCAGCGCTGCGCAGTCATCATTATTGCCGCATCCGGCGGCGCGCGCTTGTACGAAGGGATGTTGAGCCTGATGCAAATGGCGAAAACCAGTGGTGCACTGGCGCGTCACGGGGAAGAAAGGCTGCCCTACATTTCTGTTCTTACAAACCCGACGACGGCCGGCGTGATGGCCAGCTTTGCCTCGTTAGGCGACGTAATCATTGCCGAACCAAGGAGCATGATCGGTTTCGCTGGACCACGCGTGATCAAGGAAACCACACACCAGGACTTGCCTGAAAGATTTCAGACTGCCGAATTTCTCGAGGAACACGGCCTGGTCGACATGATCGTGCATCGGAAAAACCTGCGCGACGAGATTAGTCGATTGCTATCGTATTTCGCCGCGGCACGGTGAATGTGGGAGGGGCCTCAGTGCCGCGACCTCTTCTAAGCTACAAACAGGCGCTCGCCTGGCTGTATAGTCTGCAGCGCTTCGGCATTAAGCTTGGTCTTGGAAAACATTCGGCGACTGCTCGACGAATTATCAAGGAGCGGCGGCTTCCAAGCCGCCGTGGGCGATCTGGAGATCGCCCTTCCTTGGAAGGTCATCCACGTCGCCGGCACAAACGGCAAAGGCTCCGTTTGCGCCATGATCGATTCCATCTGTCGCGCGCAAGGCTATCGCACCGGCCTGTTCATATCCCCTCACCTCGTCACATTTCGCGAACGAATTCGCGTAAATGGCGAGATGATTTCTGAAGACGCAGTTGCCGACGGCCTAACGATAATACGGGATCTCGTCGCGGATTGGGACCCACACCCGACGTTTTTCGAAGTCACAACTGCGCTCGCGCTAAAACATTTTGGCGACGCGAAAATCGATATCGCGATTCTCGAAACCGGCCTTGGTGGCAGACTCGATGCGACCAACGCCGTTCAATCCGATGTTTCAGTCATTACTCCGATCGCTCTCGATCATGAAGAGTGGCTCGGACACACACTGGCTGAGATCGCCGGTGAAAAAGCAGGAATTATCAAACAGGCGTGCCGGTCATTTCCGCGCCGCAGCAATCGGAAGCCGAAGAAGTCATTCGCGCGCGAGCTGCTGAATGCGGTTCGCCAGTGCAATTCGTAAATGAGACTTACCACAGGTCGCCAGTAGCTTTGCGTGGTGAATATCAAAAACAGAATGCCGCAGTAGCGATCGCCGCGATTCACGCCGCGAACATCCAGCTCGGACGAAAAAGCGATTGTGCGCGGACTTGCGGCAGTCGAATGGCCTGCGCGCTTTCAGAAATGGGACGAACGCACCATCATCGACGGCGCGCATAATCCTGCTGCCGCGCGCGCGCTCGCTCAAACGTGGCGGGAAGTTTTTGGTGATCAGAAAGCGACGCTCGTTCTAGCGGTTCTTTCCGACAAAGATTTGCGCGGTATCTGCGAAGCGCTCGCGCCGATTGCCGATTCGGTGATCCTACCGAAAATCCGCAGTGAACGGGCTGTCGCACCGGCGGAATTGGCCAAAGTCTTCTCCATCATTACTCCATCACTCCCCCACTCCATCACTTCAACCATTGGCGACGCACTGATGCTTGCGCGTGCGAAACCAAATCCGATCCTGATCACCGGCTCACTGCATTTCGCCGGCGAAGTTCTCGCCGATTTGCGCGGTGAACCCGCCGCGTTCGAAGAATGCGCGCAATAATCGCGCGAAAACCCGCGCCTGGGTAGCGCACGCGTCTCGCGTGCTGCGCGCTTCGCGTCGCGCTGACACCGGCTGCCCTAGATGATCGCGAGCTTCAAGAAAGTTCGCATCGGCGAGACGCGCTGCCAGCACGCGAGACGCGTGCGCTACCCGGAAGTCTCGATCCGCGGGAACAACGGCACCGGTTTGCCGACGACATGTCCATCCGGCAATCTCCCCCACTCCGCATCTGCGAGTGAAAACCGTTCTTCCTTTCCGCTCAACTCCATCTTCCAATTCAGTTGATCGAAAATTCCATGCGCGGCTTTCGGCAATACCGGCGAAATCAAAATCGCGATGATGCGAAGCGATTCGGCGAGAGTGGTAAAGACGCATCGAGTCCTGACTGCGTCGCTCTTTCTGTCTTCGCAAGTTTCCATGGGGCGGTTCGCTCGATAACTGTTGCATTCGAGCCATCTGATGCAGACTGAATGCGTGATTCGATCGCAGCGTCAACGTCTGAACTCGACGTTATGCAGAGCTCTGGAACGCGTGAGATTTCCGACGTCTTCAGGCTCGAGTCGGATGCAGTCCTCGATCCTTGGACAGTCAATGAGTTCTGTCCATCGCGATATCGATGCTCGCCATGTTCAAGCGTCCGATTGAGCAGATTGCCTAACGAATTTGCCAGATCCGTATTGTAACGTTCGACAAGACGTTCCTCGGAGAAATCCGCATCCTGTCCGGTCGCGATGTCGCTCATCAAGTAATAGCGCAAGCGCGTCGGAGCCGTATTTATCGGCGAGCACAAATGGATCGATGATGTTGCCGACGCTCTTGCTCATCTTGGCGCCGCCGATATTCCACCAGCCGTGCACGAGCAATTGCGGCATTTGGTCGTCAGGAAAACCGATCGCGTGCAGCATGATCAGCCAGTAAATGCCGTGCGCGGGAACGAGAATGTCTTTGCCGATGACTTGCAAGCGCAGGCCATTTGTCGCGGAAAGTTGAGGGTTGAGAGTTGAAAGTTGAGTAGACTTGGATCGTAGCCGGCGAAACTGATGTAGTTCGTTAGGGCGTCGAACCAGACGTAAGTGACGAAATCTTTGTCGAACGGCAGCTCGATTCCCCAATCGAGCCGCGATTTCGGACGCGAGATGCAAAGGTCGCCGCTGATTTTCTCGACCGCGTTGCGCAATTCCGTTTGGCGAAAATCGGGAATGACTGCGTCTGCTCGATTGTCGAGATACTGAAGCAGCCACTCCTTGTGCTGGCTCAGCTTGAAGTAATAATTTTCTTCCTCGCGAAACTCGATCTCGCCCCACTCCGGGCCGAATTGGCCATCGGGACCGCGTTCTTTGTCGGTTAGGAATTGTTCCTGACGAACCGAGTAGTAGCCGGACTGTTTGTCCTTGTAGATCTGGCCTTCATCGAAGAGCCGCTGCAGAATTCCTTGAACGACTTTCTTGTGCCGGTCACTCGTTGTCTCTGCCCAGTCGTCGTATTGCACATCAAGCTTTTTCCAAAGATCGATGAACTTTTGCGTGATGCCTTTAACGAATTCGGCCGGTGGCACACCCAGCTTTCGCCGCCGATTGCTGGACCTTCTGTCCGTGTTGATCGACACCGGTCAGAAAGAAAACGTTTTCGCCTTTGAGCCGATGATAACGCGCAATCACGTCGGCCAGCACCTTTTCGTAAGCGTGGCCGACATGCGGTGGCGAATTCGTGTAATCGATCGCCGTGGTGATGAAAAACGTCTTTGGCATTTCTGCGTTCATCTGTAGCGGCAGTCTGTGACTGTCGCAAACAGCGGCGGTCAGAGACCGCCGCTACAGGACTGTAGCCGCGTCGCTGTGCGACGCGTGCGCGCGGCCCACAGGGCCGCGGCTACAACTACACCTTCACTTTTTTCCAAACGCCGCCTTCTTGCTTCCAGTTGTATAGGGGTTTGCCGTTGATCTTGTGAACGGACGTTTCCGTGACGGTCAATTTGCCGGGCTTTACCACCATAAAGAAATCAATGTCGTAAATTTTGCCGTCGGTGCCTTTCATGTCGACGCAGGCGAAATACTTATCGCCGCCAAGATTCGAAAACCGATCGTCGTGGAGTTTGACCAAGTCGAGCGCAAGATCTTTACGCTGATACGGCATATGAAATTTGTTGTCGGGAGATTTCGCGGCGTAGCCGCTGATGAATCTCTTTAGTCCGTCAGAGACGTCTGACATGCTCGATTGCATCATCGCAGATTGCGAAGCGCCTTTTGTTGTCTGCGGAAGTTGTTGCGATTGGGATTGCTGTGGAGCTCTTGGATGGTCCTGGGCAAGGAGCGACACAACAGGTGAAAGAAGTGCAATGAATACGCCGGCGGCAAATCGTGTAGTCATAGGCAAGCAAATTGCCGGACGAACGGTTGTAGGGCAAGCGCGTCGCTTGCTTGTAGCCGCCGCCCTGCGGGCGGCGTTTGGGCGCAACCGGGAGGAACGATCGAATACGCGCTTCGCACAGCGAAGCGGCTACAGTTTGACCGATCGCAACCGGAGCGCGTTCGCAATTACTGAAACCGAGCTAAAGCTCATCGCGGCGCCAGCGATCATCGGGCTGAGAAGGATACCAAACAGCGGATAAAGAACGCCGGCCGCGATCGGTACGCCGAGCGCATTGTAGACAAACGCGAAGAACAGATTCTGCCGGATGTTGCGCATCACCGCGCGACTGAGATGCATTGCTTTGACGATGCCCATGAGATCGCCTTTGACGAGCGTAATGCCGGCGCTTTCAATCGCGACATCGGTCCCCGTTCCCATTGCAATTCCTACATCGGCGGCCGCGAGCGCAGGCGCGTCGTTAATTCCGTCGCCTGCCATTGCGACGATTGCGCCGCTGGCTTTCAGTCTTTTTACGATCTCGATTTTTTCATCGGGCATCACTTCCGCTCGGTATTCATCGATGCCCAACTCACTCGCAACCGATTCGGCAGTGCGCCGATTGTCGCCTGTGCACATGATGATTTTCAGGCCCATGTCGTGAAGCGCGCGAATCGCCGTTCGGGTCGTCGGCTTGATGGGATCAGCGATGCCAAGGACTCCGACTGCGTGTCCATCTAGTGCAATCCAAACGGTTGTTTGCGCTTGTTCCTGCAAGCGATCTGCTTGTCTCTTGAGCTCGTTCGAAAGCGTGACACTCGAATCAGCCAAAAATTTCTCTTTGCCCACAAGCACGCGCCTGCCGTCGAATTTTGCGGACACGCCGCCACCGGTCGTGGACTGAAAATCCGTTATCTCGCGCAATGCGATTTGTTCCTTTTTCGCCGCTTCCACGATTGCGCGAGCAAGCGGATGTTCGCTGTGCGCTTCCACTGAAGCCGCAATCTGCAAGAGGTCGTGTTCGCTTGTGCCTTTGTCACTAACCCGGCTGACCACTTCCGGCTTACCGACTGTTAATGTGCCAGTTTTATCCGTGATCAGGTGCGTGACTTTTTCGGTGATCTCGATTGCCTCAGCGTTTTTTACCAGAATCCCCGTCTGCGCAGCACGCCCGACGCCGACCATGATCGACATCGGTGTCGCAAGCCCCAGCGCGCATGGACATGCAATGATCAGAACCGAAACGGCATTCACGAGGGCGTAAGCCATGGCCGGCGGCGGCCCGACAATCGACCAGACGATAAAAGTGATTACCGCGAGGCTGATAACCGCAGGAACGAAATAACCTGAAACAGTGTCAGCGAGTTTTTGAATGGGCGCGCGGCTGCGCTGTGCCTCCGCGACCATTTGAACGATCTGCGCCAGCAGCGTTTCCGATCCGATTCGTTCCGCACGCATCAAAAACGAGCCGGTCTGGTTCACCGTTGCGCCGACCACTTTATCACCTGCGCCTTTGCTTACCGGCATCGGTTCGCCTGTGATCATTGATTCGTCGATGTTGCTTTGGCCTTCAACGATCACACCGTCGACGGGCACCTTTTCACCGGGACGCACACGCAGCAGGTCGCCTTTTTGAATTGCGTCCACCGGAATCTCTTCGTCCTGGCCATTGCGGACGCGATGCGCGTTTTTTGCCGCAAGGCCGAACAAGGCTTTGATTGCCTGCCCGGTGCGGCTGCGCGCTTTCGCCTCGATCAGTTGGCCTAACAACACCAGCGTCGTGATGACTGCTGCTGCTTCAAAATAAAGATCGACCTCGCCATGCCGCCGGAAGGATTCGGGAAAAATTCCGGGCGCGATTACCGCAACCACGCTGTAGACAAAGGCTGCGCCGACGCCGACAGCGATCAGCGTAAACATATTGAGACTGCGGTTGACGATCGACTGCCAGGCCCGGGTGAAGAAAAAGCCACCCGCCCAAAGAACCACCGGAGTCGTTAGGCCAAACTCGATCCATTTACCGATTTGTCTGGGAACGATCGCATCAAGATGCAATCCGGGAATGGCGTGGCCCATCGCGATGATCAGCACCGGGATGGAGAGCACGAGCGCGATCCAGAATTTGCGTGCTAGCGATTTGACTTCGTGTTGCTCTTCTTCATCCCCCACTCCGACCGTCATCGGCTCCAGGGTCATGCCGCATATCGGGCAATTTCCCGGGCGATCCTCCCGAATCTGCGGATGCATCGGGCAGGTGTAGATCATGGCGGTATTGTCGCCTAGCGAAGGGTTAGGCATCATTTTGTAGCGTGAGGCGCATTGGCAAAAAGGCTATGCCGTGCACCTGTGTTACAGCACCGGCAGGAACGAAGCCGAACGAACGGTACACCGGCACTGCGTTCAGGCTTGAATTCACTGTGAACTCAGCGATCGGTCCGGCTCGCAGTGAGAGCTGTCGCGCCTGTTCCCATAGCGCGCGGGCGATGCCGGTGCGCTGATGCGCCGCGGCGACGAACAAGTGGAAGAGGTGCGTCTGGTCCCGCATGGCGACAAAGCCGACCATTTGCCCTTCCAGCTCCGCGACCAGATACGCATAGCGGGGCGACTCCAGGTACTGGCGTTCAGCGTCCTCGGAAACCGAAGCGAGAAACTGCTCAGCTCCGGCACCGCTGGGCTCAAGCGTGAGGATCGGCTGAAAGCTGGCGATCAGACTCGCGACAGTATTCGCGTCGCCGGGATTGCCTGGACGGATATGCATGACGCCTAACGAGAGTTAGACGGTCAGAGCCGTTCTCCTAACGAGACGGAGCTGAGCGACCGCCGCTGAGAGCGGAACTCTTTCAACTGAAACTATTTTAATCATTTGAAATGTAGATGCCCAACAGGCGGCGACGAGGGCGCGCGTCGCTCGCAGTGAAAATGTAGAAGTCATCTCAAAATGTGGGCGCAGAGCGGTCCGCCGTTCGCTCCATCGCCTGGTTAGGCGTTGGCGTGGGCAGCCCCCGCACTGGCCGCAGCAACTCAGGCTTGAAGAACCGGCTCGCAAGGGCCGCCAAGATGAGCGGCGTGAAACCAATCAGGACGGCATAAGCCACCAAGACCGTAGGGCTTATCACCCCGGCCTTGAGAGCCCCGTAGCCCATGAAAAGCAATGCATGGGTGACGGCTCCGCAGACGAATGACACGGTCACGACCTTGCCGCTGTATGGGCCGCTAAACACCAAAGCGTAGATGACCCAGAGGGACAACGGAATAAACAAAATGGATCCAGTCAACAGGCCAGGGTTGTAAATGTGCTGCGTCACGCCTCCCATCGTGTGCACAAGACCATTGGCGAAAATCAATCCCCAATAGCTGAAGCCAAGAACGAGGTTTCGCTTGCAGAGGTAGGCCGCTAGCGGGGCCCCAAACCACATTAGAGCGATGTTCACCACCGGGTAGAAGACCATAGGAACTGGGCACTCCGGATACGGCGGAAAGCCGATGTTCTTGGCTACCATGTCCGGGAGATTGTAGTCGAAGCCCAGCAACGGCAGGCTGTATTCTTCGAGCTGATGTATCCAGTAGAGCGGCGCAGCTAGCCACGCCAGCCACACTGCATCACGCCAGCGCGATACTGCAATGTTGCTGCGAAATGTGTCGGTCAACAGCATGATGGCGACCATCACGATCGCTCCACCCCCGCCTAGGAACGGCCAAACGGTGTAGAACCAGTGTGTTTGCATGCTGTCTCCCGATTATTGTAGTCGTGCGCTCAGTCGCCTAACGAGATATAGATGGAATTTTGCCGTAATGTTTTACGGAATTATCCCGTCTAATCCGGTCGCTTCCCTCGCAATCGCCCGATAAAAGCGGAATCATGGCAGCATCACCAGGACTAGCATGCCTAACGAACAGCGGCGCATGATTGCTGCGCCAAATATTATGCGGCCTTCGCGGTTTCCATCTCTTCGGTGTATTTGCCGAACCGCGCTTTGCTGTTGCACCATGCACGGTGATGGAATGCCGTTTGAGCCGCACTGACGTTTGCTGTTTCCCCTTTCCAGGCTTTGAGGACCGGAGCTTGCAAGGCGCGCCCGTAGGAAAAGCTCAACTGCCACGGCAAGTCCCCCATACGATTCATCGCGTTTAGATGTTCGGTCGCTTGCTGATCGGTTTGGCCGCCCGAGAGAAACACAATCCCCGGCACAGCCGCTGGAACCACGCGCTTCAGACAACGAACTGTAGCTTCAGCGACTTCCTGCACCGAAGCCTGCTTTGGATTTTCTTTGCCCGAAAGCACCATGTTCGGCTTCAGTAATATTCCTTCGAGCGCGACACGGTGCTCCGCTAAAGAATTGAAAACGCTTCGCAAAGTTTGCTCGGTGACTTCGAAATCCCGTTCGAGCGTGTGCGTGCCGTCCATGAGCACTTCCGGCTCGACGATCGGCACCAAATCACATTCCTGACAAAGCGCCGCGTAACGCGCCAACGCCTCCGCGTTTGAGTCGACACATGTGCTCGTCGGAATTCCGTCGCCGATTGTGATGACTGCGCGCCATTTGGCAAAACGCGCGCCAAGCTTCCGGTAATCGGTCAATCGCTCGCGCAGTCCGTCCAAACCTTCCGTGATCTTTTCGCCGGGAAAATTGGCCATGGCCTTGGCGCCTTTGTCCACCTTGATCCCGGGAACGATCCCCTGCTGCTCCAGCACTTCGACAAAACTCCGTCCGTCGCGAGTCTTCTGCCGAATCGTTTCATCAAACAAAATCACGCCGCTGATGAATTCGCCGGCACCGTTTGTGGTAAACAAAATTTCGCGATACATCCGCCGGTTCTCCTCATTGGAAGGCACATTGATGCTTTTCAATCGCTTCTCGATCGTCCCCGAACTTTCATCGGCTGCCAGAATCCCCTTCCCCGGCGCGACCAGTTTTCTTGCTATAGATTCCAAAGTTTCAGTTTTCATGCTTCTTCTCCTTATCGATGGGTTTTGTTGCTCTCCATAATTGCCAGTAACAAATTCGTCGCAAGTTTGAAAGCTTTGGCTTTGCATCTGATCGAAGGCAGCCTTCGTTTGCAGCGCGTTTCGCCGGAATGCGTCCACGCGCATCGCCGGACGTTCAGTGCACGGCCTTGGTGACAGGCAACTGGCAATCGCGCCACGTTGGTGAGTCAGGCGCATTCAGCGGACTCATCGGTGCGGGGACCGGCGACCGTCGGATCGACGATGCCGATGCTCTTGTTCACCCAGAGCACCTGGTACGCCCACGCCGGCAGCGGCGCTGCTTTCGACGTGCACGACCAGTTGTTGAAGTGAAGATTCACGAGATAAAAATTCCGCTTCAGCTTACGGAGCGCCTCGAGAATCCTCGGATCGTCGAACCCGTGCATTTCCATCGCGAGCTGCGGAATCGACGCGAGCAGTTCGTCTGGCGCTGCGAGAAGCGATTCCCATTCTCCGCCTTCGATGTCCATCTTGATGAGCACACGCCTGCCGGTATCACCGTTTTTGCTGATCTGATTTTCCAGCGTGTCGAAGAAGCGCGATTCCCTGTTGCCCGTCCGATTTCCGACGCATTCGTTGTGAAAGACAAATCTGCCGCCGTCGCAGATTGGCCGCGCTGGATCGAAACAATCGTATTCGTGCACCGGAACGTGATATCGGCGCGACACCTCGCATGCCCAGTCGTCGTTTGGGCCAACACCGTACGAGTATCCTGTATCGAGCGGTTCAATCAGATTCTCGCACATCAGGTAACCGCCATCATTGGCGCTGCCAAAGCGCTTGAGCGTACAGTTTTTCAAAGCAACTGGCTGAAGCTCCGCGAGAATCGCCTCACGCAGCTTGCGCTCCGTCGCGCTATGGACGATCGCGCCAGTAACGACGGCAGCGGCTGCCGCAAGGGCAATCACGACGAGGGTGATCCGAATCCACGATCGTTTCATGAACGTATTTTGCATGGATCGCGGCGTATTCAGATCATTTTCCACGCATCAGAACTGCACAGAGAGCGCACCCTGCAAACGGTAGTCAGGAACCGCCTGCAGCGCCGTATTGTGGATGAATACCGGAAGCGCGGCGGCTACCTCTGCACTCCAGCGCCCGCGTGATGCGACTACGCGCGGCCCAAGGAAAACTGAACTGATGCCTGTATCCACTGCTGGTTGGCCACGAAACCGATCGCGGCCTTTGTATTCACCAGATGCCACGAACTGGAGGCCCAGAACAGTGTCGGCGTTCCGCACCAGATAATAGCCGGGTCCTCCGCTCCAGATCAGATCGTCGGCAAAGCGATAATCGTGTGTGCCTTCGGTACGCGCCGCGAATTGCACGTTTGTTTCAAGAAACATGTTTTTGTATCGGATCGCCGTCTGCTCGCCGAACACTCCGTCATACGATCCGCTGCCGAGAGTAAGATCGTGACCGTGAATTGCGCTTTCAGGCGCGCCAGGGACTTCCACCTCGTGAAATTCTTCTTCCAGCCGGCTGCTGTCACCCGTGGGAAATTTGATTCCCGTTATCAAAATCGCGGAGACCGTAAAGTCCGATTCGTGCACGGTTGCGATGGGATTTTTTCCACTAACGTCGAAGCTTCTTTCAGCCGGCGACGCGTAGTGGAAGAAAACTGTTTTAAGCAGAAGGGACATATCGCCGAGGCCGGAGACCGTGCCTTGCTGAATCTCGAATCCCTCGGGTCTTTTAAACTCGCGATAAATCAGCGGAACGTTGATCTGCAAGGCGAACCGGCTGGTGATCTGATAACCGGAGACGAGCTGAGTGATGGAACTGTTCTCGTACTGACCGGTCGGATTTGGAACTTCGATTCCATTATCCTGAAGGGTCCCAAACCGGGTGAATTGCTCGCTAACGGCCCCAAACCATCCTCTTTCCCACCACGGAAAATCCGACGATTCCGTTTTCGACATCGTGTTGAGTTGCGGCGTGAAACAGCCACAAAGATCACAGGCGCGACCAGTCGTTAGGCCAGCTGCCAATAAGATTGCTGTCAATAGTAACCGTAAAATTTTCATTCGATTTCTCCACGTAAAGCCAGGACCGCGCCAAGAACGCGGGCGTGGCAGTTCCCAAGTTGTGACGTTGCAAATGCCCGCGCACACGCGCGTGCAGCCAAACGTCAAACGCGAGCTAGCTCAGGATCGAGCGCGGTGGCGGAACGGGCGGAGAATGCCCGACTTCGGAGATGCGAAAGTTACTATTCGCGTAATCGAAAGAGATGAAGGGCAAGGCGAGTGTAATCGCATCTTTTGTGCAGATGAGATCGAGTTTCGGCGTGGACAGCTGTAGGTCGGATTTCTTCTCGGCGGTTTTCCCCTTGTTGACGATGTGACACAGAGAACACGGATGCGCGCCATCGAACGTTTGCGCAATCGCCTGGCACAACGTGCCGCGTTTTGAATAATCGATGATCATCGACGTCCACGCGATGGATTGGAGCGTCAGCCAATGCAGGCCGATTGCGCAGCAAAGCGCAAAAATTGTGACGATGCGGCCAATGCAGCGAAGCACTCAGAAGCGTAGCGAGCCATTGTTGCTGCGTCAATTTCCCTTCGATGAATAATCGTCGTCGTTTGACACTCCCTGCTAGGGACAGTAAGAGGTCGGAGTAATGAGTTTGCTCCAGATATCGCGACTCCGTTTGCTGGCAGGCCTCGTTGTTCTGTTCGCATTCGGCGGCGACATCGTTGCGGATTCGATCGTTGATTCGCGCGGGGAACATTGTGCTGCACAAACATGCCCATCAGATTCTGACCACGAGAAAACACCTTGTTCCCACTGCTCATGCGCCGTTCACAACGGCAGTGTCATCGCTGCTAATAATGGCGTGCACGTTAGCGCGGACGTCCAACCATCCGTTTTCATCTTGATACGCGATGAGCCTGCGCAGGTAGGTCCGCCTGCGGCAATTGATCATCCGCCTCAGCTCGCCTAACAACTGAGCGCAGGCGCGGTGTCTCCGCGCATCTTCTGCTCAGGTGTCCTGCATCGGCACAACGCAGACGCGTTGTGGGTTTCTGCCATTTTTCTGCCCAAACAATGTCCATTTACACACATACCAAATCAGTTGTAGCGAGCGCCATTGTGCTCGTGTGCGCGAGTGTGCTTGCCGAAACGCCGGAGGCGCTGGTCAAACAGGCGCTCCAGCGAAATCCGGAGTTAAACTTCTTCGTCGCTGAGATCGCTGCTGCAAAAGGAGCGGTGCGAACTGCCGGAACCGTTTCGCAACCCCGAGTTAAGCAGCGAAGTTGGCTACAAGAATTCGCGGGACAACTCAGGAGGAGCGAGCGGCGATGGCGCGATCCTGGCTCTCTCATTCAGCCAAACCTTCGAGTATCCCGGTCGAATTGCGTTACGCAAAGCGATTGCAAATCACGATCTAGCGCTCGCGGAACTACATCTGCAACAGTTTCGCCTCACATTGGCCGCGCGAGTGCGGACGCTGGCGTATGGCATTTCGAGCGCGCAACAAAAGTCAGTCGCAGCGCGTGAAGTCGCCAGCCGTTTTCAGGCGCTGAGCGATGTTCTCGCACAGCGGCCGACAGCGGGCGTAACGCCGCAGTTGGAAGCACGAATCATCGATGCAAACACGCTCGCGTTTCGGCGTCAGGAACGCGATGCAGCATTAGCAATAGCAACAGCTTTAGCGGAGCTAAATCAACTTTGCGGGCGCCCCGCAGACGCGCCGCTTAAAATGGCCGCAGCCAAAGTGCAGTTCAGTGCGGCATCGCTTCCCAGACTTCTCAGTGCTGCGCGTGCGAATGCGTTCGATATTCGCATCCGGCAGGTCGAGTTTGCTCAGCAAGGCTTCAAGGTCGCCTTATCGAAAAACGAACGATTTCCAGCCATTTCCGTCGGGCCGTTTTACTCGATGGAAAATGCAATCGACCGGGAGCAGCGAGCAGGACTCGGCATCTCATTGCCGCTGCCGCTGTGGGACCGCAACGTTGGGAACATTGCGACTAGTAAAGCGCGTCAGCAACAGGCTGAGGCTTCATTGGCTATGACGCAGCGCGAAGTCGAACGACGAGTTGCGCAAAACGCAGCCATCCTTACAGCCAAGCGCGCTGAGATCGACAATCTGAAAGGGGATGAGTTGGCGAAATTTCGCGAAGCGGCGGAAACAGCGGATCGCAATTACCAGTTGGGCGCTGTTCCGCTGACTATCTACGTCGAAACACAGAAGCAATATCTCGAGCTGGTCGGCGCTCTCGCCGAGTTGCAAAAAGACGCGCTACAGGCCGCGCAAGAGTTGGAGATCCTGACCGGGCTCAAGCTTTACGGCGAAGAGGCGCAGCGATGATCGACAAGATTCTGGAGTTCTCCGTTCGCCAGCGAGTCCTCGTTCTGATGGGCGCTCTCGCGCTTCTTCTCGGCGGGCTTTGGTCGGCAACGAAACTGCCCATGGACGCCATTCCCGACATCACTGGAGTGCAAGTGCAAGTGAACACGACGGTGCCAGCGCTCGCGCCGGATGAAGTGGAAAAGCTCGTGACCGTGCCGCTGGAAATGGCACTCGGTGGTGTGGCCGGTGTAACCGAAATGCGTTCGCTGTCGCGCTTCGGTCTGTCACAGATCACACTTCAATTCACCGACAAGAGCGACATTTACCGTGCACGTCAGCTCGTGACCGAGCGTTTGCAAAGCGCGGCCGATTCTCTGCCACCCGGGCTCACACCCAAGCTCATTCCGATTACAACAGGACTGGGCGAAGTATTTTATTACACCATCGACTACGCGCCGAATGCGCCAAATGCTCCGCCCACGCGCGAGGCGCAGTTGATGGCGCTCTGGGAAATGCAGGAATATGTAATCAAGCCGCAACTGCGTGCCGTTCCCGGGGTCGCTGAGGTCAACGCTTATGGCGGCTACGTTAAGCAGATCGTCGTGCAGCCGAACATCGCGAAGCTTCGCGATGCGGGCCTCACAGTTAACGACCTCGCAAAAGTCGTTGGCGAAAACGTTGAGAACGCGGGCGGCGGCATAGTCAACGCGGGAAGCGAACAACTTGTCATTCGAGGCGTTGGTCGAGTTTCGTCGCTGCAGGAAATTGCAGAGCTACCAGTAAAATTCGCTGCCGGCGTAATGCCGCTGCGGGTGAAAGATTTCGCTGAAGTTCAAATTGGTCATGCATTTCGCACCGGCGCAGCGACCCACAGCGGGCAAGAGGCGGTGCTGGGCGTGGCCATGATGCTGATGGGTGAGAATAGTCACGCGGTTGCGGAGCGTGTTGCTGAAAAGATAGAGGAAATTCAAAAGCGGCTGCCATCGGGCGTGATCATCAGCCCGGAATACAACAGGAAAAACCTGGTGCATCGAACGATTCGTACGGTGACAACGAACCTGTTCGAAGGCGCGTTACTTGTCATCGCGGTGTTGCTTTTTCTTCTTGGGAACTGGCGCGCTGCGCTCATCGTCGCAGCTGCAATTCCACTGGCCCTCCTTTTCGCGATTACGGGCATGACGCGGTTCGGAATTTCGGGAAACCTGATGAGTCTTGGGGCAATCGATTTTGGGCTCATCATCGACGGCGCTGTCGTCATCGTAGAAAACGTTGTTCGACAGCTTGGCGCAAAACAGCACCAGCTCGGGCGACGCCTGACAACCGAAGAACGGCTGCACACAGTTATGGCCGCCAGCAAACAAGTCGGCACGCCGATGTTCTTTGGTGTGCTGATCATTGCTGTTGTTTATCTGCCGATTCTCGCGCTGTCGGGCATCGAAGGAAAAATGTTTCACCCGATGGCGCTGACAGTAATGCTCGCCCTGGGCGGATCATTGGTGCTGGCGCTTACTTTAATGCCGGCGCTGTGCTCATTTCTGCTCGGAGGACGAATCGCCGAACGCGACAATTTGATCGTCCGCCTCATCAAGAGGGCTTATTCCCCCACCCTTCGCTGGTCGTTGCAACTACGTTGGTTGGTTGTGCTCGGTGCGATCGCGCTATTCGCACTGGCGATATTCATCTTTCGCCATCTCGGTGCCGATTTCATTCCGAAGCTCGATGAAGGGACTTTCACCATGATGGTTTTTAGGACGAGCAGCATCAACATCGACCAAAGCATCGAAGAGCAACGCAAGACCGAGCGAGAAATCCCCAAGCGTGTCCCTGAGGTCACGCACGTCTTTTCGCGAATCGGCAGCGCTGAGATTGCCACTGACCCGATGCCGCCGAGCGATTGCGATTTTTACATCTACTACAAACCGCAAAACGAATGGCGAAAGCTCAACAATCGACCGATCAGCAAAGAAGACCTGGCGAAAATCATCACGACCGAAATTGAAGCTTTAAACCCCGGTGCTCGCGTCATGGTCGCGCAGCCGGTCGAGATGCGGTTCAACGAAATGCTGGAAGGCATCCGCGCAGACATCGCCGTGAAAATTTTCGGGAACGACTACGACGTGCTGGAGCGGATCGGCTCCGAAGTGAAAGAAGTGCTGGAACAAATTCCGGGTACCCGCGAAGGCGAAGGCGAGGTCGAATACGAAACGACCGGACGCGCCCCGATGCTGGAGATTCGAGTCAAGCGCGACGTGCTGGCAAAATACAATCTGCACGCCGGCGATGTGAACCAAACGATTGCTGCCGCCTTGGGCGGGCAGACCGTCGGAACAATGATCGAACAGAATCGCCGCTTCGACATTGTAGTCCGGCTTGCTGAAGCCGATCGCGAAAATCTGGAAGCGATTCGCGCATTGCCAGTCCGCGTCGGAGACTCCGGTCTTCTGCCGCTCGGTGATCTCGCCGATATCCAACGCGTTAAAACGGTGTCGCCAATTTTGCGCGATTCAGCTCAACGCCGCGCGGCGCTAATGGTGAACCTGCGAAACCGCGACATGGAAAGCTGGGTGCGTGAAGCTGACGCAAAAGTGCGCGAGCACGTCAAATTGCCGGAAGGATACACGCTCGAATTTGGTGGACAGTTCGAAAATCTTCGCGAAGCCAAGACGCGACTGGCGATTGTTGTGCCCGCGGCGCTTGTGTTCATCTTCGTCCTGATCTTCATGGCCTTCGGCAGCGTACGCCAGGCGTTGCTTGTGTATTCCGGCGTTCCGTTGGCTGTGACAGGTGGCGTTTTTGCCCTGTGGCTGCGCGATATGCCATTTAGCATTTCCGCGGCGGTAGGTTTCATCGCGTTGAGCGGAGTCGCCGTGCTCAACGGAGTCGTGATGATCAGCTATTTCAATCAACTGCGCGAGGAGGGTCGTGATGTCCGCTCTGCTGTGATCGAAGGATCTCTTACGCGGTTGCGACCGGTGCTCATGACCGCAGCCGTCGCAGCGTTCGGTTTTATTCCGATGGCGCTGTCGACAAGCGCAGGCGCGGAGGTGCAACGGCCGCTCGCGACAGTCGTCATTGGAGGCATTATTAGCTCGACGTTTCTCACGCTCGTCGTCCTGCCTGTCTTGTATGAATGGGCGGAACGAAAGCGTGTCCTGAATGCACAAGAATTACGTGCTCAATAGTTCGCCACTGGCCAGTTCAGTGCGCTGCTCGAAGCAGGACCGTGAGAGATTAGCAAGCGGGCCGCATTACTGCGGCCCGACTTACGTCAGTGGTGACTTAATCTAGTACCCGAAGCTGAAGGTCACGGACGGCCAGTATCCGTAGCGGTAAGGGTAGTAACCGTAGTACGGATAGTACCCACCGTAGGGATAACCGTAATAGCCAATTCCGTAGGATGGATAGCCGTAGCCCAAGCCGTAATAGCCCAACCGGAATATCCAGAGGACGGATACCAGTAATTGCCTCCCCAGTGACGACCTCCCCAGTTACGGCCGCCATTCCAATTACATGCGCGACCTGCAAAGCGCGCGTGTCCGCGCGCGGCCCGCGCCACATAAGGACCACGTGCACCGCGAGCACGGAAACCAGCGTGTCCACCCTTAACATGGCCGGCCGCGGCATGTCCTCTGACAGCGTGCCCACCAGTGTCCGCCATGACCCCCGCCTGACCTCCACGGGCATACATTGGCGGCGTAATTGCCAAAAAAGCTGCCAACACCAGCGTTCCAAACGTTGAATGAAGAAACTTCTTCATTTAACAGCCTCCTTTTTACTTATTTCGTTAAAGGAGGCGGTATTGGTTCCCTCTGGCACACGAGATGCATGTTAATCTGGGGGTAGTCCTTCGCGGCGCCACGGCAATCTTCCTTCGATTTCCAGTTGGAGCGACAAACTCAGGAACGTGCGGATTAGCACAATTAATCCCAGGACAAGCACGTTTTGAATCGTGGGTGCGACGACAACCGTTCGGATAATGTCGCCGGCAATCAAAAACTCGAGGCCCAATAAAATCGCGCGGCCGATGTCCTGCCGATAAGACGAATAGTAATTGCCTGTGTTGTGCGCGCGACGAACCAGGAGACGTGCCGTGGCGACGAGTGCACCGGCAGCGACGATGAACACGCCGACGCCATCGACAGCCGTGCCAACGATTTCCATGAGTTGTCGAAAATTTTCCATGAACATCTTACTTGCCGGAAAGCGCGGCGAGCTGTTTTGCAACCTGCTGTTTAGCGTATCAGCCACCGGCCTGTGGCCGGTCTCGTTGGAATAACAACGCGGTGCGCACGGCTAAACGCATCGAGAACTATCCCTCAAGAACAACGCACGCGACAGCGTAATTTTCGGTGTGGCTGAGAGTGATGAGAGCCGAAGTGACGCCGCGTTCTGCGGCAAAAGCTTCCGCCGGTCCTGAAAAAACCAGAAAAGGTTCGCCGCTCTCTTTTTTGCGGATATCGATGTTGCGCCAGCCCATCGCTTTGCCGATCCCGGTGCCGAACGCTTTTGCCACTGCCTCTTTGCCCGCGAAACGCGCAGCCAGATGGCGTTCCGGGAATTTCATCGACATCGAATATTCAATTTCACCATCTGTGAAGACGCGATGCAGGAACCGGTCTCCGAATCGCTCGATGGAATGCTGGATGCGCGAGCATTCGATCACATCAACGCCGATACCGATCACGCTCATTTGATTGAGGACATCTCGCGTCAGGTTGGCATCCTGCAAACGCAATGTTGTAGGGCAGGCGCTCCGCCTGCCGCGTCCCGCGATGGCAACCGGAGCGGTTGCCCTACAATTCTGCCGGACTTGCGCGCTCATTCGGGATAATTCGCCATGGCGGCGAGCATTTCCTTAACCGCATTTTCCAAGCCAACCCACATCGCACGCGATACGATTGCGTGACCGATGTTGAGTTCGGTCAAACATGGAATTTGGTGGATGAGCGCGATGTTTTTGTAATTGATGCCGTGACCGGCGTTGACCTGCATATTGGATTCTGATGCTGCGCGCGCAGCCGCTCGCAATTGTTCCAGTTCTTCCTTTTGGATCTTTTCCGTAAATGCATTCGCAAGTCTGCCAGTGTGCAGCTCGACCATTTCCACACCCAACTCGGCTGCGACATCAACCTGTTCCAACGTGGGATCGATGAATAAGCTGACGCGAATCCCGGCAACCTGGAGCCGTCTAATGGTCGGCTCGAGTTCCTTGCGTTGCGCAATGACGTCCAAGCCTCCTTCCGTCGTAATTTCTTCACGTTTTTCCGGGACCAGGCAGACTTCATCCGGCAAAATGCGTAAGCGCGACGTCAATAATCTCATCCGTGTTGCCCATCTCGAGATTCAATTTCGTCATGATGTTCTGGCGAAGACGTTCGATGTCGTGGTCTTGAATGTGGCGGCGATCACTCCGTAGATGGGCGACGATCCCGCCGGCGCCTGCGCGCTCGCAAATCCGCGCGGCCACAAGTAAATCGGGCTCTGCATTCTTCGATTCCGGCATTGTGGCATACCGCGCCTGCCGCAATGTCGCCACGTGATCGACGTTCACTCCGAGACGCAGACTGCTCATCGCGCCAAATAGGACTCACTCGACGAATGTGAGCAAGTTGGAAGATAGGAACATAGGCTTGTAGCCTGTGTGGCCAGCGGGTTTCTAATCTAATGTTTCACCGTCGACAACAATTACTTCCCTTGCACATCAGCGAACGCTTGCGAACCGAAACGACCACTTTAGACGCTCGTAACGTCAACATGACGTCAACAGCACCGTTTCGGCTGGAAGTTTTTTGAACCTCCGGGCATTCTGCTGGCCTCATGCCGTGAGGCTCGGAAAACGATTCCGCTTCCTAAATGCCGAATGATTCGGCACGATTCTCCCATGACTCCGCCTTTATCGGACTCCTCCCGGGTAGGCGAGCGCACTTGACGGAATAATTCCACAAAATATTACGGACAAATTCCATCCATATCTCGTTAGGCCTACACGCATCTGCGCATATGCTCCATCATTTCTCCTTCGCTGTGTCGGACCTCGCCCGTTCTGCCACTGTTTATGACGCCGCCCTCGCTCCGCTTGGTTATGTCCGCGTTTGGACTCAACAAAGCGGCACTGGCCGCAAGGAATCCGCTGTCGTCTACGGGCTACCCGGCGCGGATGACGGTTTTGCCATTCGCCTTCGTCAGCAAGGAGTCGTTGCGCCGAGCGAAGGTTTCCATGTCGCCTTCAGAGCACCTTCGCAAGAGACGGCGAGCGCTTTCCACCAAGCGGCGCTGGAACACGGCGGGCGTGACAACGGAGGCGTGGCCTTTCATCCCGAGCATAGTCCGAACTATTTCGCCGCCTTTGTTCTCGATCCTGATGGATACCAGATCGAAGCCGTCGTAGATGAAAAGGTGTAACCATGCGATGCAGCTGACGCTGGGCCGCTGTGATGACTAACTCACAACACGCTTACGAAGTGCGTCCGCGTAAAGATAAGCGCGGTGTCGATCTGATTTCCGATGGGCTGCCATTCGGCAGACTTTGGTATGACTGGCCGAACGCTGCCAGCAACGCAATCGGCTACGCCAGCCACTACAGCCGATCACATGACGCCGTGATTCGCGTTTATGATGATGCCGGCGCCGTCATCGAAACGCACGAGTCCAAGGGCGATTTCAAAGAACCGTAACGCTCCGTGAAACAAAAAGCCGCCACGCGGTGAAGCGTGACGGCTGATTGCGAAATGCTCTGTTTGTTAGACTCAGCTGCTTTACTGATTGTTGTCGGCCACTTGCGGCGCAGGTCTGCTCACTTCAATTCGTGCGCTCACCTTCTGCAACCCCGCAGTGAGCGCTTTAATTTGCTTCTGCTGATGCGGCAAGCTTGGAAGTGCTTCTGCCGCTGAGCCGCCTTTTCGAAAACCGAACATTTCACGCTCCCAATCTGATTAGAAGGTCTTTTCACCGCGAAATGGGCGGAACTCTACGATTTTGCCCGAACCCACATCGATATCGTCAAAGACCACAGCGTTGCCGCGCAACCAACGTTCCTCTGGTGCGGGCTCACCACCCTCATACACCTTCACGAAAACGATTCGGGTGCGACCACTAGCAAGGTCATGCAATGATTCGGGTACCCGACGTCTTCCGAGCTGTCCGACCCACGAAGCCAATCCAGCAGAATCGTTAGCGTAGCGAGCAATACCTAGTACCCCCGATGGGATAGAATGAATAAGTATCAAATCCGAAGGACCCGCATTCGCGCAGGCGGCACGTGAGATTTCGCGGAGTGGCGACGATCCCCGCCCGCCGTTGCGATAAACGCCCAGCACCGTCGGTGCCCAAGCCAATATTATGAGAATGAGCATAACGAATCTCAAATAACGGCTCAGACAGCCAAGCCCGACACCCGCCAGCAGGTATGCCAATGGTAATGCCGCAACCGCATAGCGCGGGACCGCAACCGTATACGTGTGCTGCACTAAATCAAAAGCGAGAGGACCCACGCAGGCAGCCGTAAAGGAGAGCCAGAGCAAAAGCCGATGGTCACCAAATACCTGTATACGCAAACGCGAAACCATCGTGATGCCGATCAAGCCGAAGAAAATTAGGGCGGCGGCATTTGAGCTTCGATAACCACCCCCAGAAAAGGGCTGAACCACGAGGTAAAGTGAATCAATCCAGCGACAAAATCCCGGCGGTCGCCATTTCAGCCAATCCTTTGCAATTCGCCAGGCGGCAAGGCTCTCCGGGATTCTTATATACCATGGGAGAATTAAAATAACGGTCAGCAATAGACACACCGCCAGTCTTAGCTTCGTGAGTTTCCCTGGCGCAATCGAGAGATATGCAACAATGGCCAGCCATGGAAACACGAAGAAGTAGTGCGTCAACAATCCAGCCACTGACGCGGCTATCCAAACAGCGTAAATTGCAATACCTTCACCGCGTTGCTGTAGGATGAGCGAAGCCCATGTCGTCGCCAGCATGCACACCCACAGGAGCGAGTACATCCGCCCTTCTGTCGAATAGTAAATTCCCAATGGGGAGAATGCGAAAAGAACACAGCTGGAAAAAACGTCTGCTCCTGTACGCCGCGCAATAGCGGCAAGTAGCGGGAGGCAAGCCAGTGCGCATACAATCGAGAATAAGCGAAGGGCGATGTCGCTCGTGCCCAGAACGATTGTCCATCCGTAGAGCAAGAGGTAATAAAGTGGTGGATTCGCATCGGAGAGTAATACGGCCCGAACCACACGCGCAGGATTGGCTGCAGGGTTCTCGTGCTTCAGGTAGCGAGAAAACTCCGCTGCAGGCACTGGGTGGTTAGGCTCAACGAAATCACCATACCGTGGGTCGGCCACGGCGGCTGCGTGCTCCAGGCTATGTCCCGTTGCCAATGCCAGCGAGAAAACTTCATCAACCCAAAGTCCACTGCGGCCCGCGACAAGGACCTGAAGGACCGCGCTCAATCCGAGGGTGAGGAGCAGCAACGACCAATTCATATGTCCCCACACAGCCTGTGCTGGTTCCGGAACGGGGGCAGAGCTTGGTGCTTTACGGACCACCGGAGCCATCGGTTTCTAAACGATCATCGGGACATGGATCACCGTGAATAAGGCGATTCCCATCGTGAATTTGTACATTTTACTCTGTGTCCGCGCTTATTGGCCGTTGGTGCAGATCCCGGTACGGACCTGCGCTGAATACTTGTCTGAGCCAAATGTCTAGAAGCACGCGCCAGTAACCACCGCTCACTCGAATGAGCCTGAAACGACGATGCGCCCATTTGAGGAGATCGATTGATCCACGAAATCGGCACCTCCTTTACACGTGATAGCCAAGTATGAGCGGCTGGAGTCCGGTCTCGGCGTTCACAGCGAAACCGGGTTGACGAAGTTGCAGATCGGCCACGACCTCTCGACGCATCAATTTAAGGTTATTCGTAAGATCACGAAACTTCCGCAAAAGCAGCAGCCGCGCCAGCAAATGAAAGCCCCGATTTGCCACGATTTTGAAGAAGGATAGTTAAGAAGACACTATGACGCGAAAACCGACTACCGACGACGACGTCGTAGCCCTCGACGGCAGCAGTCGAACAGATCGCGAAATTCAGGCAGAAGACGCTGCAAAATCGCAATCCATTGTCAGCACGTAACGGCCGCTGGCTTGGGAAAGTCCTTGCGCTATGGCGTGACCAACCCCATTGGGAGGACCTGCGATACAGAGCTTTTACGCGCTTGTCCCGCGCGGCAAGATCCGCCATCACCGCCGCGGTGCCGTCAGTGCTGCCATCGTTAACGAGTATAATCTCGTGTACGGAGTCCCGTATAGACCCAGAAGCTGGGTCACCAAGGGCAGGATGTTCATCTCCTCGTTATACATGGAATCACAACGGAGACTGCGCCTCGCAACGATTCGTGTGCAGTGCCGCGGTCCGCTCGGCGCGGCCTCCGTCCGGTGGTTTCTGCGCGTGGACAAGAATTGAACCGGCCATTGCCTGCACACCGGGCGCATTCTCGAGCAGAATCGACAGATTACGCAAGAGCCAGATCAGGCTGCGTGTAAAGGTGCAAAAACGAAGTCATTATAAACCGCGTAAACGTCGACGAACCCGCTACCCGCCAGAATTCTGTAAAGTTGAGATCGGCTAAGAAGATGCCGCGGATCTTGCCTTACCCGATACACGTAGGAAGAGCCGGCGCAGCGTAAGAACTGGATTCAATGGATTACTCTCGTAAAAAACCATCTTGCCTCCCGGCTCAAGAAGCGCGTGTACACACTTGCTTAGAAGGTGCGAAGCGTGGTGGCGATCCACAAGGTCCATTGCAACTACGCAATCAAATCTCCGACCCGTAAGCGAACTCGAAAGGTCGGAAGTCTCCAAAAGCTCGACCTTGCCTCCGATATCCGGCGGACCTGCGACATGCTTCTGAAATGTCACTGCGGTAATCGGATTCTCCCCGCGGCAAACCCGCAGGAGCGCGGCTGTGAACAGACCTTCCCCGCAGCCGAGCTCGAGAATCGTCTGCCCCGGCAAAGAGATGGACCGTATGGCGGAACGTCTGGGCACGCCACAGCAAACGATCCTCCGCAATCGGATCGTTATTTCGCCAGTAATCGTCGCGATATCGTTCCCGGGCAGCAAGTGTCGAACAAAACGAAGTGTTTGCTTGCATGGAACGTGGCTTCCCTGTGAGCAATTCCTCAACGTTGCGCGTGCTCGATCATACTGGACGTTACGGTCGGCAATCGGACAAACAACATTGCAAGACGCATCACATTCTTCAATGTCACGGCCCAACCGAGCCGGATACCGAGTTTGAACGGTCTGTTGGTCGCATCGTCCAAAGCCTCGGCTTCGACGTGCATTTCCAAATCGGCACGATGGGCTTCTTCATCGACCTTGCTATTCCCGATCCGGCTTCGTCTGCTCGCTATCTTTGCGGAATCGAATGCGACGGTGCGCCATATCACTCACACCCCACAGCGCGCGACCGCGACCGCTTCCGCGAAGAAATCCTCCGCGCTCGCGGCTGGGACATCTATCGAATCTGGTCCACCGACTGGTATCGCAACCGCGAGACTGAGTTTGAACGCCTGAGAGGCTACTTGCGGCAAAAAGCCGGAATCGGGGCAACCGGCGCGTCGGAGCGCACAATCCAACGGCGAGTCTTCGACAAATGGCCGCGACCACTCAGGACCAGTTTGAAAGCGAATACTAAGATGACCGGCAACAGCCTCGCGCGCGCGCGAGTGTTTCTCTAGCGGGAACCGAGAGCCGTACCGTACCACACCGCGGGGGGTGTGCCACCGGCGCCTGGTGGGGGTAGGGTTCGTGCATGAGCCGAACATGGCAAGTGATGCGGAGAAAAGGTAATCGCGGTTACTGCTCTATTTGTGACCACCAAGTCTATTTTGAAATTGAAGGCCCCTGTTTGCGTGACCCGAAAGAGCACCTTTACGAAATAGTTGGCCAATCGGTTGAGCAGCAATGCTGCTAGCTCAATGAGAATTCGGGTTAGGGTCGAGCGATTACCAAGAACTGTTGGCCAAAAAAATGCCAAATCCAAGGCAACTTCAAATAAAGCCGAACCAGCAGCAGCGGTACAGGTTTTCGCCGCACCATTTGATAAGGTACAAATTTCGCAATACAGCGTTCGACTTCGAAGCCGGTGACGATGAACACCTCCCGCAGTGATTGTTCTGCGAGAGGAAGGTAATGGTCCGAGAAATCCCAATAACTTCCCGGCAAATATTTAATGTTCGGTCCCATACATATGAGCCGGCCACCAGAACTGAGAAAGCGACGGACCTGGCCCAGGGTTCGGTATAGATCATCCTTTGCGCGGAGATGTTCGAAGAAGTTACTGCTAAAGACCACGTCAAGGCTGCAATCGCCGAATTTGAGCAGCAAGTCGAGTGGAGTAATTCTTTTGGATTCCTACCTTCATGAGGCTTACGACGAGGCAAAACGCGGAGAGAACTACAGCATCCTGAAGCGGCGGATGTGAGAAATTGTGGTCTACACCTCGCGCCTCCAGACGGTGTACAATTCACCTAACGAAACCGGAATTACGATCCTTCCAATACGCAGCCAATTACCAAGCCGGCTCATCATGGACGCACCGATGACGCCGTGCTGCCTGAGGCGGTAAAGAACATATTGAACAGAAAATGACGCTTTCCTGCGTCCCATATACAGCGCACCCAGTCCGGCCTGGGTGCCGCAGTAAGTAAGACCCTCCGATTGAAGTAATTGAGGTGCTCCGGTAGACGCAGAGGCCACCGTGCGCGTAGCAGACGGGCCTGAAGGCTGTCGAGATCCGGAACGTTTACGAAAAGATGGCCGCTTGGTTTAAGCAGGCTGGCCGCAGTTTGCAGAAACTCGCCAGGCTGCGGCACGTGCTCGAGAACATCCCATAAGGTGACGACGTCAAAATCAGACTTGCTCAAACCAGCCGTCTGAAGAGTCGTGGCGATCACGTCACCGCGGCCGTCAAGATTCTCTTTGGCGAGCTGTGACAGCGCCTTTGATGGCTCCAGACCCACAACACTCCAGCCCAAGTCTGCTGCACACCGCAGGAACATACCGGATGCGCAGCCAACATCAAGCAATCGCGACGGCGAACAGTAACGCCGAACGATATCGAGATGACGATTGGCGGTAGCTCTTCTGCCACGAAGCTCCGACTGGTAAATCTCGACGTCGAGATCTGCATACAGATGGGCCAAATCATCCTCGTCTATACGGCTCGCGCGAAAACCCAATTCGCATTGCTGGCACCTGAGAATTTGTCCGCATCCAATCTCGGTGCGGGAAGAACCCATGGCGGCAGACGTCAAGTCATGCTCAGGCGAGTCCGAGTAGAGTTCAATATGCGTGGCCGAGCATAAAGGACAACGCATCGTTTATGTCTGTTGCACATTCGCGGCCCTCTTTGCAACGCCAACTCTGCCGTGGTAAGAACGCCAAAGCGCTCGAGCCAAAACGAAGAGGTAATTGGGCGCAACGTTCGCAATTCTGAAGGACGAGACTCCCATATCGACAGTCCGATTGATCCATGAAACGGGAACCTCTTTGATGTTGTAACCGGCAAGTAACGGTTTCAGGCCAGTCTCCGCGTTGGCTGCGAATGCTGTTCTTCGATCCTAATTCCTTCAAGATTTCAGTTCGATAAAGCTTCAGGTTATTCGAGATGTCCCGCACGTTATGCAGCAAGAGTAGCTTCACTATAAGATGGAATCCTCGATTACATAGAATCTTGAAGAAGGGATAGTTGATCAACATCGATTCGTGTGAGAAGCGGCTTCCGATGGCGCCATATCCGGAAGCTACCGCTTCAAATAAGTCGCGAAACTCCGGTACCATCTGCACAAAATCGCAACCCGTTGTCTGAGTCGTTTCTGCGGAGTGCAACTTCGCTGGGCGCATAGACCTTGAGGTCTATGTTCCTTTTAGCGATCGGTCCGATTCACGTAGGGCGTCGAGCTTGTTGCTGACGTGTTCAATCGCCGTCTGTCGTTTGTTCTTCCGTGGTTTGGACCTTCGCTTTGCTGGCGCTCTCACTGGACTTGTGGTGCGTCTTTTGAGTACTCCTCGGATGCGTTCCGCCTGTGCCATCGACGGTTTCCTTTGTTTTTCTGGCTACGGTCTCGGCGGTCTCTTTTGTTTTCCTGCCAACCGTTTGAGCGGTCTCCTTTGTCTTCTCGCCTACTGTCTCGAGTCCGTCTTTAATCGTTTCTCCCGCTTTCTTCGCGCCGTGCTTGACGTCTTGAACTACCCCCTCCTGGGCGAAAAGCAGTCAATGCGGCCGTCGCAACCAAAGCAGTAATTAAACTCGCAATTTTCATGTTCTCTTCCTCCTGTTGATTCCCTCCTACTATCGGATCGAAACAGGCAGCGTATTCGCGCGCACGACCAATGCGCGTTGATTGAAATTGGCGCCTATGCGCGCTGTTTTGGAGCAATACGTAACTGCGCCAAGCAACAGGCACAAC
>CAVXHW010000008.1:0-6507 GCA_963761585.1 uncultured Verrucomicrobiae bacterium | reverse complement strand
AATCTTCTGATCCTTGTCCATTCGTGTCCATTCGTGGTTAAAATGTAAAACGCAGCATTTCGATCGTGGCGGAGACTTCGACGTGCTCGTTGCCGACGATGAAGTTTAATGCGCCTGCGGGTGATTGGCCGGGAGATGCTTGCGGGGTTGGGACGGGCGTGGGCGCTCCGGTTCTCTCGCGCGGTGGCCCTTTGTCTTTTTCATTGTGGACGTAAAGCGTGCGAATGATGAAGAATTGGTCGGTGGAACTTGTGATCTCGTTGATGACTTTTCGCGCGGCACCGGGCGCAGCTTTGAACGTAACCTCAACCACGTTGCGCTCGATCAGTTTCGCCGTGGGCGTGCCGCCCGGTTTCACCGTCGTCGCAACTCTTTGGCCGGGAGATGGTGTCGGTGTTGACGATGCTCCGCGTTCTTCGGGTAACGGTTGACGGCGAAACGAGGTGATGCTGTCCACTTTGGCATCGAGTAAAATGTCAATGAACATCTGGACTTGCGAGAGTTCCTGTCCAAGCAACGCCGCCATTGCTGTGGTCGGCATTATTCGACCAAATTCATCGAAACCGAGCTGGAATTTGTCGGGTAACTTCACGTTATTTTTGCGCGCCCGCTCCTCCGCGGCGAGGGTCGCCTCGCGCAGGCGCGACTGAAACTCGTTAGGCGCAAGAGGTGGCGCAGGGGCGACTTCGGTTTTCAGTTCGTCTTTGAACTTGTCCAGGGCAGCGCTGTATCTCTCGAGGTATCCCTGCAATTTCTGGTAATTCGCGTGGTT
The DNA here is from genome assembly GCA_963761585.1 of uncultured Verrucomicrobiae bacterium. Taxonomy (GTDB): domain Bacteria; phylum Verrucomicrobiota; class Verrucomicrobiia; order Chthoniobacterales; family UBA10450; genus Udaeobacter. The sequence continues at coordinate 5,735 of CAVXHW010000008.1, read as the reverse complement.
CGGGAATGGATCGATACCCTGCAGACGGTTCCGCTCTGCTGTTACCTGGTCGAACGTTTGCTTTGCGTCGCTCCAAACACTCCATCTCCAGTAAAGCAGGGCCGCGCCCAGCAAGATGCAAATTCCCGAAACGAGCAGAAGAGTGCCGAGCGCGCGATTTTGCTGAAACCATTTCATGCCGACAAATTATTTTTTACCGCAGAGGACGCAGAGATCGGAGATGACCATCCGCAGATTGCACAGATTTACGCAGATTTGGCATTCGGATTTTGGTCATTCCTTCGTCATTCGACATTCGTGCTTCGTCATTTGCGATCATCTGTGTAATCCGTGGTCGCCTTTGTTCATGGCATTTTCACCGGTTTGCGCAGGGTGAGCTGAAGTTCAAACGGGAACGCCCATTCGGTGTCGTCCGGGACGGAATTGGATTTTATAAAACGCTCGGGCGTTTTCGCGTTGACGACAAAAAGCGGCGAGTTCGAAAGATTCCGGAGGTAATCGACAACGATTTCCTGCTGTTTTGGGTTGTACAAGTAAAGGCCTCGAAGGTTAATCCCGTCGATTGAAACTGCAGTCGGGACTTTCCCTCTCGGACCAGCCTGCGCAGGAGGAGGAGTGGCCATACTTTCGGCAGCGCGTTTTTCAGAGACGCCTAACAATTTTCCACCGGAAGTCGCAGCCAACTCCGTGATCCAAATGTCTGACTCGGGGAGACGCGAGTTTAGCTGTTCGAGGATCTGCGGCCAAAAATTGCGATCGTTCACAGCCGCGATCAGCGGGGTCGCAGTGTTGTCCAAGCCGGTAATTTCCTTTTTAAGCTTGTCCAATTGGCCCTCCGCTACATGCATGGTTTCGTTCTTCTGGCGGAGCGCCTCTGCCGTTTGCTGCGCGACCTGTGCCGCGCGTGTGTAGTAAGCCGACCAGCCCAGGAGCGCGAACAGAATGCACGCCGCCGCTGCGATGAAGAAGGGCTGACGTTTTTCCAGATCGTGCCTGCGAACGACGCTGGCCGGCCGCAGATTCAATTCCATCGGACAAACAGTGACGCTGCGCAGTGCCAGCCCGACCAATTCACCTAACAAATGTGCCGAATGCGCCACGTCCTGCATCGGCGCCGACTCGGCAACCGATACGTTCTGCAACGGATTGAAAAATTCGATCGGCACTTCAAATTTTTCGTGAAGGAACTCGCGCAAGTAGGGCATTCCAGCACCGCCGCCACACAGGAAAATCCGTGCCGGGCGATTTCCCTGCTGTTGGGCGCGGTAGTGCGTGATGGAACGCATCAATTCTGCATGGAGCCGGGTCATGGTGCTGCGGGCGATTTTCGAAACGAGCGCAACGTTGGGATCGGCAGGTTCGGCATAAGCGCCGCCCAACCCCACAAAGCCATCCCGTTTCTTGCGAGTTTCCGCCGCGGCAAATGATTCGTTAAATTCTCTCGCGATCGCGGCGGTCATCGCGGTGCCGCCCAGCGGGATGCTGCGCAAAAAAATTCTTCCTGATTCAATGAAAAGAATGTTCGTGGTGCGCGCCCCGATATCCAGCAGCAGCGAACAATCGCCGACGTCGGGGTAGCTATAGCGAAAGGCGTTGTAGAGCGCCATCGGCGCGATATCGACGGTGGAAGTCTGTAGTCCTGTTCCTTCTACAGCCGCATTTGCTTGATCGAGCAAATCAACTTTGATCGCGACAAGGACGACCTGAATCTGTTCGCCCAGTCCTCCGCCGACGAGCTGATAATCCCAGACGACTTCGTCCAGAGGAAACGGGACATTTTGCTGCGCTTCGAACGAGATGATTTTGTCCAGTTTTTCCCCTCCCACCGGCGGCAGTTTCACAAACCGGGCGAACACTGATTGCGCCGGCAAAGCATAGTTCACCGGGCGCCGCGGAATTTGCATTTCGTGCATAATCTCGCGCAACACGGCGGCGCTCTCGTCGGACGCAGCATGTGCCTCGCGACGCTGCCCGGTCTCAGGATCGAGAGGCGCTTCGCGCAGGCGATAATCCACCAGGACCAGAGCGCCGTGAGCAACTCGAAATTCCGCGAGACCAATGGTCTGAGATCCAAGGTTAAGTGTAATCAAGCGCGATGGTGCGGGCATCGGGTTAAAGGTCTAAATCGCAATTCGAGAATGCCCAAGCAAATTTCAACAGGAATGTTCCGGCAACTGGCTCGATATTATTGACACCGGTCTTCAGACCGGTGCACAAGGGGTATGATCGAGCAATAGCCGTTTCAACGGCTTATCGAAAGAGCGTTCTCGTGGTAAGCCGTTAAAACGGCTGAGGAGAGCGCGACACGCGGTGACCACCGGGCTGAAGACCGGTGTTAATGAGAGCGAGGATTCGGTCAAATCAGTTCGACAAATATCGCGAACACTCCAGCTTCCGCGGCACTTTGAACGATGCTCCCGTCCGGCATCTATCTCGAAAATGGATAGGCGCGAATTTTCTGGGAGTTGCCGCTCGAATTCTCGAACGACGCGCCGGCATTGATCTGAAAGTGATCGTTGCCGACCTGGCCCGAAACGTAATTCTGCCAGTAGTCGCCGTTGCCTTTGCCGCTCCATCGCCCGTAAACGAACCCCACTTCTCCTGTGTAATAGACTTGATTCAACGGCGAACTGATCATCTCACCTGGCAAATCCTTTCCATCGGTCGCAGCCATTTGCGATCGAGAATCGGAAGCGGCGCCTGGCTTCCTGATGGGCGTGGGTCCGACATCGCTCGGAGCGAAATACGTCACTGGAAATAAGCCGAGCGGCGCCATTCCAATTTGCACGAGCGCACTCTCGCTTGCCAACTGCGCGCCATCGGACCATGCGCGCACGGGCCCGTTATGAAATAGAATGGAACTGGGCGCGTTCGTAACGTTAGGCCGGTAGATGCTGAAATTAGAAACCGTATCGAGCGGCATTAACGCAGATGCGGCAATGCGATGTTGCGCGGCTCCGGAATGTTTGGCCTGCTGCGCTACGACCGGAAAGCAAACAGCAAAAAACCCGAGCGCCAGAAAGAGCGCACCCTTGAACATGAGGAACTCAAAGCCAAATCGCAGCAAACGCTAGTAAAATTTCTGCGCCTGAGAGCACGTGATTGGTTGAACGTCTAATTCTGCAGCCGCTTCACTGTGCGAAGCGCTTACCCTTATGGCCTGAATATACGCGCTCCGCGTCGCTCACAGAGCGACGGCTACAAATGCGGTTTTAGCGATCTAGCGATGCTTTAAAATAATCGATCGTCTTCTTGATGCCTTCCTCGAACTGAACTCGCGGTTCCCAACTGAGGACTTTTTTCGCGCGGGTAATGTCCGGTTGGCGCACCTTCGGATCATCCACGGGTAACGGTTTATATTCGACTGTAGATTTCGTCCCGGTAATCCGGATGATTTCCTCTGCAAACTGTTTAATGCTCATCTCGCGCGGATTGCCAAGGTTGACTGGCTCGTGGAAATCGCTCATCGCAAGTCTGAAAATTCCATCGATCAAATCGGAGACGTAACAAAAAGAGCGCGTTTGCGACCCGTCGCCGAACACACTGAGTGGTTGCCCGCTCAGGGCCTGTCCAATAAACGCCGGCACCACGCGGCCGTCGCGCAAGCGCATCCGCGGACCGTATGTGTTAAAGATCCGCACAATTCGCGTATCCACGCGGTGATAGCGGTGGTAAGCCATCGTCATCGCTTCCGCGAATCGTTTCGCTTCGTCGTAAACGCCGCGAGGACCGATGGGATTCACGTTGCCCCAGTAATCTTCCTTTTGCGGATGCTCCAAGGGATCGCCGTACGTCTCCGACGTAGAAGCGAGAATGAACGTGGCTTTTTTGTCCTTGGCTAAACCAAGCGTGTTGTGCGTGCCGAGCGCGCCAACTTTGAGGGTCGGAATCGGGAGTTCCAAATAATCGATCGGACTGGCTGGCGATGCGAAATGAAACACGTAGTCGATCTGTTGTTCCGGAACGAAAATAAAATTCGAGACGTTGTGTTTAACGAACCGGAATTTCTGATTGCCGGCGAGATGGCCGATGTTCGCGGTGTTGCCGGTGATCAAATTGTCGATGGCGATGACACGATGACCTTCTGCCAATAGCCGGTCTACGAGATGCGAGCCGAGGAAACCCGCACCTCCGGTGACAACCGAAACAGGCTCGGAATTTTTCGCCATTGAGCAGTTGTTTTAATCGCTGCCGCGCCGGTTTACCAGAACGAAGTCAGGGATATCCGGATCGCCAATAATTGTAGGGCGTTTGCGCCGGCTCCTCGCCTCCGGCCTGCCGCTACCCCTGCGAATCCCGAATGTTTCGGGACTGACACAGACGCCCTACAGGTTCATTCGCGCTTCATCATTGATTCGAGATTCGACATCAGGCATTCGTCATTTACTTAGTTCGATGCGCATTTTGTCCGGTCTCCAGCCCAGCGGTGCCCTGCACATCGGCAATTATTTTGGCATGATGCGGCCTGCGGTCGCGCTGCAAGTCGAGGGTGAAGCGCTTTATTTCGTCGCCGATTACCATGCGCTCACCAGTTTGCGTGACCCAGAAATGTTGCGCGCAAACAGCCGCCGCATCGCGCTCGATTTTCTCGCGTGCGGCCTCGATCCGGAGCGCGCAACGCTCTTTCGGCATTCGGATGTACCGCAGGTGACGGAGCTCGCCTGGATACTATCAACGGTAGCGCCGATGGGATTACTTGAACGGGCGCATTCGTACAAGGACAAACTCGCCCGCGGTATGAGCGCGAACGTTGGACTGTTCAGCTATCCCATCCTAATGGCGGCGGACATTTTGATTTACGACAGCGACGTCGTGCCAGTCGGCAAGGACCAAAAACAGCACATCGAAATGACGCGCGATCTCGCTGTGAAAATGAACGAAACGTACGGACAGATTTTCAAGCTGCCCGAGCCGCGCATTCAGCCCGAAACCGAAACCGTGCCCGGCCTCGATGGCCAGAAAATGAGCAAAAGTTACGGCAACAACATCGACATCTTCGGCGAGGAGAAAGAAATGCGAAAACGCGTGATGAGCATCGTCACCGATTCTTTAGTGGTGGATGCGCCAAAGGACCCGGCGACATCGACAATCTTCAAGCTGTACTCGTTGGTGGCGTCGAACGATGAAATCACAGACATGCGCGAGCGATTTGTAAAAGGCGGTACTGGCTACGGCGATTTCAAGAAACAGTTGTTCGAAAAACTCTGGGAATATTTCGCGCCGATGCGCAAACGCCGCGAAGAGATTCTCAAGGATAAATCGTACATCGACGATGTCCTCACCCGCGGCGCGTGCCGCGCCAACGACATTGCCAATCAAGTCATGGATCGCGTTCGCAAAGCTGTCGGCTTGCGCTAGCGATTTTTCGATAGCCGCTTCGGCGCGGTGTTGTGCCACGCTGCGGTGAGCGCTTCTCGCATGATGTCGATTGTTGCCGACGGCAAGTGAACAATCGTGCTCCCCTGCCGGCCCCAAGCGCCTTTCGCCGGTTGGAACACGTCCGGATGACTTCCGACAAATTCTTTTTGATCGTCTGGTGATAGCTTCACCGTCGCCGAGTTTTCGTTGGGATATCCGAGCGTTGCGAAAATCCTTCCACCGACACGAAAATCGGGGTGATGCATGTGCGCGGATTCAATCGCTTCCGGAAAACTCAGCGCCAGTTCTCGAAATTCATTTGGCGTCATGGCTCTGTTAAGCTCGAGCAGTTGTTCGTTTCAACCGTACTGACGAGT
>CAVXHW010000007.1:0-110601 GCA_963761585.1 uncultured Verrucomicrobiae bacterium | reverse complement strand
ACATGACCGATCGCAAATTTTAGTAGCTCGTGCCTTTAGATAATCCCATTATCGCCAGAGTGTCGCCATCGAGGTGGCCAGTCTGGCGCAAGCCGTTGGTGCTTTGATAACGCCGGATGGCTTTCTGCATCTCAGGGCTGAGCACACCGTCTGTCTCGCCGCGATAGTAGCCTTGAAGAGCCAGTCGCTCCTGCGCTGCGGCAATGGTCGAATCTTCTGATTGCGATTCATCGTTGTAGGCATTCGGATCGTCGTACGCTTGAGTTTGGTAAACACCGGAATCGTAGTAGCCCTGCGATTGGTCGGGATAACTGGTTTGATCGTTATACATCTGTCCCTGGTAATCGCCCGGATCGTAATTGTTCGAATACGGATAATCGTAACCGTAGGTCGACGAGCCGTAGCCATCATTCGGAAAGCCATTGTCGTAGTAGTAATCGTCCGGATAGTACCGAAGACCACCACGGAGAAAATCCCAGATTGAAGATCACCCACGATCCGTTAATGAAGGAGCATTGGTGGCCATTCCACCAGTGGTCGCAGTTGCGGTTCCAGTCGCGATGCCAATTCCCTGATTGGTGAGCGAAAACGTGTTTTTGCCAGTCACGGCGCAGGTGATTGTTTCCATTTCGGAGATTGTTTGCGTTCCGCAGATTGTTTGGATTCCGGAGATTGTTTCCATTCCGGAACTGCATTCCGGTGTTTCGCTGGTTCCACACGCGTGTGACAGCTGGATTTCTGCGATTCGCGAATGGCGCAACACGATTGCGTTGCGGGATAGTCGCTACCGTGTACGGACCGGAGCGCGTGAACGAACCTCGACTCGAATAGAAAGGCGCCCGGTACGCGGAGGACGGTGACGAACGCATGCCAAACGAGGCATAGCGTTGGCCTGAATAAAACGGTCTACTGCCGTATGACCGCATCGGCGGGGATCGGAATGATGAAACACCGCCGGGCCGCATCGGAGCGTGAACCGCCGGGGCGCTGCGTGCAACTGCGCCTCTGTGAGATGTTCCTGCCACTGCGTGAACACCTCCCGGATTCGCTTGAGCAATCGTGACCGCGCTCGCAACAAGCACGACGGCGGATAATTTTGTTTTCATGTTTTCGTTTCCCTTTCCTGTTGCTGAACCGTTTACCTCTACAATCTAACGCAGGCCGCCGGAAATGAGAAGCGTTTCTCCGGTGATCCACTTGGAATCATCGGCAGCGAACATGGCCATGCGAACGCAACAAGTTTGCGAGTTTCCCGCCGATCAAACCTGTGCCGCCAAGGATGACTATTTTCATATTCTCATTTTTTGGCTTTCGCTTTCCTAATGGCGGGATCGTCGTCGCCTTATGACTGCCCGTCTAGCCAGGAGTTGTGTATGACACTCAGTGCCCTCTTGTTTACTCTTTGCGTTTTTCCAGCTTCCGCTCGATCCGAGGATCGGGAATCAACCAGAGGAGTGCGGCGAACACGTACAGTCCGGCTGCAATCCATGGACTAACAAACGCTAGTAGGATGGCGGACAAATAAAGCACAAGAGAGAGTTTACCCTTCCGATCCCTGCCGACGGCCTGCGCCAGAAGGGAGTCGCGACCTTCGTTGGCAATGATAGCGCGCTCGAGAATGTAATAAGCGATAGCTGCCATCAGTAGAACGAAACCGTATACGGCGGTCGGAATGGCAGCTAGGCCGTTCTCACCGATCCAGCCCGTTGTAAAAGGAAAGAGCGACAACCAAAAAAGCAAATGCAGGTTCGCCCAAAGAATTCCGCCGCTGACCTGTTCCGTGGCTTGGAAAAGATGATGGTGATTGTTCCAGTAAATGCCGATGTAGATAAAACTTAGTACATAGCTCAAAAGCACGGGTAGCAGTGGCTTCAATGCGGAAAGCTCGACCGTGTGAGGCACTTTCAGTTCGAGCACCATAATAGTGATGATGATGGCAAGAACTCCGTCGCTGAACGCTTCGAGCCGGGTTGTTTTCATCCTGCTGTCTCTTATCTGTAGGGGAAGCTGTCAGCTTCCCTACAACGGATTTCGCCAACCTTTGTGAGTTGAACAACATGCTCACTTCATCCTCTACGACAGCTTTTCGAGCCAGTCTCGAGCTGTCACAACATCGTCATTCGTTAGGCCGTGACTGGCATTAAAGAAACGAATCGTCACGTCTGCGCCGGCACGGCGGAGAAGTTCGACAAGACGTTGGACCTCGGATGGGGGAATAATCGGATCCTGATTGCCTGCGCCGATCCAAACGCGCACAGATGAAAGATCGGGTGATGTGTCCGGAACCAGTGGCACCATGGCGCGAAATAGAATCGCCCGGTGCATAAGTTTCCGGCCTCAGCAGTAACATGCTTGCGGCGATGTTTGCGCCGTTCGAATAACCGACGGCAACTAACTGATCGCTGGAGAATCCGTAATGTTGAGCGGCCGCTGTAACAAAGTCCGCCAGCTCGTTCGTGCGGTATTTTAAGTCTTCTAGATCGAATACCCCTTCGGCCAATCGTCGGAAGAACCGCGGCATTCCATTCTCCAGAATTTTTCCGCGCGGGCTAAGCAACGCAGCATTCGGATCGAGTTCGCGTCCGAGCGGAATGAGATCCCGTTCGTTTCCACCCGTGCCATGCAGAAGCAAGAGTGTGCGTGACGAGCTGCCGGGAACGAAGTCATGAATGAAGTCCGGCTGCGGTCTCATGATTTAGTCGGTACGCGAATCGATGGGAGAATTTTTTCGATCTCTGATCGCGACGATTCCATCCACGGCGGGACGCGTAAGTGCATACCGAGTTCGTCCAATTTTTCATCCAACGTAAAACCGGGAGGCTCGGTCGCGATTTCGAACAGCACGCCACCCGGTTCACGGAAATAAATGGAATGAAAATAAGTGCGGTCGATTACTGGTGTGACGTTGTAACCAAGATCGACGAGATGCTCGCGCCACTGGAGCTGTTCCGCCTGGTCCTTCGCTCGAAACGCAATGTGATGCACCGAACCGGCCGCGACGCGGCCCGTAGCGGTGTCGGGCTGACACAGCAGGTCGACAATTCTGCCGGGCGCAGTGTCGTCCGGAGATGCAAACCGAAACCGGTTCCCCGATTCGTCAATCAAACGATAGCCGAAGCTATCAGTCAGTAACCGCGCAGTTCTCTCGTAACCTTCCAACGCAGCGGACACACTATGGAAGCCGTGAACCGCATGTTCTACTGGAACGGGGCTGTCCGGCCACGGCTCAATTTGTGCGTGAGAAGTCGAGCCTATCAGCTCAAGCATAAGTCCATCGGGGTCAAGCAATCGAATTACTTCTTCTCTGAAACGCGTAGAGATTTTCTCAGCCGTCACGTGCTGTTGTTTCAAACGCTCCAGCCAATATCCGATTGAATCCGGTGGAATCGCGAACGCTGTCGCTTCGACCTGACCGCTGCCGCGAATTCCACGTCGCGCTCCTGGCCACGGAAAAAATGTCAGGATTGTTCCGGGCGTACCACGACGATCGCCGAAATAAAAATGGTACGTTCCCGGATCATCAAAATTCACCGTGCGCTTGACGAAACGCAGACCGAGAAGCCCGACATAAAAATCGAGGTTCCGCTGCGGATCGCTCGCGATCGCAGTGACGTGATGAAGTCCCGGGATTTTAGTGTCCATCAGGACGGTGACTATCTTCGCTTAATGGCGCGCGCAGATTCTTCGGCGTGCGAACTAGCCTTCGTACTTAAATGATAGCTGTAATCGAGTTCGGTACTCGGTCACTTTGCCGTCCTCGATCTTCACATCCATTTTCACAACCTCCGCAATGCGCAAATCACGCAACGTGCCCGCCGCGGTCTGCACCGCAGTCTTTGCCGCATCATCCCAGGATTGTGTACTTGTGCCGATTACTTCCGTTACTCTGTAGACTGAATCAGTCGATTTATCTTTTGTAGCCATAATGTTTTCTTTCTATCACGTTGTTTGATCTTCCGATTACATCCGTTTGCAGGCAAGTCACGTCACATCAGTCACCGTCGCGTACATCATTTTGAAGTCTTCGGTCCAAATGACTCAACGAGCTTCTTGAAACGCGGAACACACAATGACGAGGCTGGTGAAAATTGCGACCAGGCTGATCAATGTGTGAATGGTGGTATTGATTTAGCAGGGCCATATTAGAGCGCTTCCGTTTCATGCTAGCTGACAGCTGGCTCTCTCGCCACAGGCGGTGCGGATTGTGTGGGCGCGGGCACTCGCGTTTTGACGCGGCGTTCTTTGAACCACATGATTACGACGTAGAACACGGGCGTGAGAAAAAGGCCAAAGCCGGTCACTCCGAGCATTCCGAAAAAGACCGCGGTGCCGAGGGCTTGCCGCATTTCCGCGCCGGCACCCGAACTAACGACCAGCGGAACAACACCGAAGATGAACGCAAATGATGTCATCAAGATCGGTCGCAATCGGAGACGACACGCTTCGACCGCGGCGGTGAAACGGTCTTTTTGGTCGCGATCCTGAATTTGTTTAGCGAATTCGACGATTAGGATGGCGTTCTTGCAGGCAAGTCCAACCAGCACAATGAACCCAATCTGGGTAAAGATGTTGTTCTCCATCGAACTCGCCTTCATGCGGGTTTGCTAATTGTTGCTTAGGCCTCTCAAAAGCTACACCAACGGGCGGTGGCTTCCATTTCATTCGCGCGAGGCGTGCCAGGTGTAAGGAAATCGCTGGCAAGTGCGATCGCGATGGTCGCGAACAATTGCACGCCTAAGAAACGCATGACCACACACCACGTTCTGAAATGTCCGCATTCAAATGGTTGAGAAAGAATAGAAGCATTGCAGTGTCTAAATGCCAACCACCCGGTCCTATGCCATTTGAAAAATTCGAGGACGCTGAAGCCATCGACAACGAGCGGCGCAAAGCCATCGCGAAATCGATCCGAATCATCAGCGTCGAAGAGCTCAGGAAACTTGGAGAAGAAATCTTCGATTCCCCCGATCGACCATGGCGGCAAACGTTCCTTTCAGTAGTCACCGAAAATCCGGGTGCCACCTTTTACCACGCATCAGCAGGGGAGGGCGTGATTGTTCTTTACTCCCGCGATGAGGACAAAGGTTTGTGGTACCTGCCTGGGAGCGGGCTAGGGCCATTGTCGGAGGGAGGCCGGCAGCTGATGAAAGAAGCGATCGCGGCTGGCCCTCATCGATAAGCCACGCGTAGAATCGCCTAACGACCTTTTGCTTCGCTGCGAAGATTAATGGTCTAGCGCTCGGATTTGATCGCATCTGCGGAGGGCTGCGATTCGCCGAGAAAGTGGTCGATCACATCGGCCACCATCGTGAAACGGTCTATGCCGCCCAACTTGCTGTCCACATGTTCGCGGCGGATCCGGTCGCGTACGGAGGAACGCGGTTCAACCGCGTGGAATTGGATACCTTCTGCAGTGAGTTCGTCAGCCATGCTGGCTAGTGCGTAGGCACTCTGCATGTCCACAAGCGCTGCCGCGGAAAGATCGAGTATTACCAGCTTCGGCAATGTCGGCTCAGCGCGGACTCGGTTAAGGATCGCATCGCATACATTGTCGACGTTAAAGTAAACGAGGGCCGATTCAGGCCGGAAAATCATCACGCCAGGGATCAGTTCGTTGTCTGCATGCCGATCGCAATCCGAGAAACGGCGAGTGCCGGGAATTCGTCCGAGGAGAGCAACGTGGGGGCGCGATGAAACGCGCACCAATTGCACAAGTGAAATCAAAGCTCCGAGCATGACGCCGTCGCAGCAAACCAAAGGTGAGCACGCCGGCGAAAGCTGCCATGGCCACCACAAACTCGGAACGATCGTTAAGCCAAAGTTCCTTTAATGTTGAAAGATTTAGCAAACCCGCGATCGCCACCAAAACCACGGCGGCGAGCACCGGTTGAGGCAGCGCGCTCAATAGACGGGAGAAAAAGAGCACGACCACCAGGATAAAAACCGCAGCGAGCGCGGTGGAGAGCGGTGTCTTCGCGCCGCCTTCTTCATTGACGAGCGACTGCGATGTGCCGCCGCTCACTGGCAAGCCACCACCGAGTCCAGCGAACAGGTTCGACGCGGCGAGTGCTAGATTCTCCTGGTTAGCATCGAATCGTCCGCCGTGCTTCGCAGCGAACATTCGTCCGATCGCGGCCGTTTCGACCGCGCCGAGAAGAAAGCAAGCCAGGGCTAGTGGAAGCAATTCGTTCAGGTCACGCCAGAAAAGAGAAGGAACTTTCAGCGGAGGTATTCCCTGGGGCACGACGCCAATTAGTTTCACGCCGTGCGTCTCCAACGAAAGCGTTGAGGCAGCAATGATTCCTCCGATTACAACGAAGAGCGCGACTGGTTTGTGTTTGAGAAAAATCTTTCCAAGCATAAGCAGCGCGAGCGCAATCCCTCCGACGAGAATGGACATCGAGTTGGTTTCATTCAGGTGCTTGAAGAAGAAGCCTGTGTTTCCCCAAAAGCTTCCATGAGCGCCGTGGAAACCGAAAAGCTTCGGTAGTTGCGTGCTGGCAAGGAAGAGCGCAACGCCACATTTGAATCCGGTCATGACACTCTCCGAGATGAAATGGACCAGGACTCCCGCTTTCGCGAGCCATGCAACGAAGGCGATGAGCGAGACCAACAACGCCGTGCAGGCCGCGAGCGCGCCGAAGCGCGCGGAGTTACCGCCGGTAATCTCGCCAAGCGACGAGCCGATAACGAGCGAGATTGCAGAAGTAACGGAAACGACGGTGTAACGCGAACCGCAAAAGATCCAAAAAACCAAGCCGCCGAACAAACAGGCATAAAGACCCACTTCCGGTGGCAAATTTGCGAGCGATGCATCGCCTAACGCTGCAGGAAGCAAATACGCGGCGAGGGTGACTCCAGCGAGAAGATCCAACCTAAACCAGGCACCCTGATAATTGCGTAACCATGTCGTGACGGGAAAGGCCGTTTCCCACCAGGTCTTATTGTTTGGCGTCATGAGCTTTCATCGAAGTCGCACTACGCTCAAAATGGTCGAGCGTAATTCTATCGTGTTCAGTTTGATGTAGCCAGTTGTGATCTGGTCAAATGTCATGAATTTGTAACACGCCATCGTTTTCAAAGTCTGGTAGAGAAATGTCGATGCACGCGACCGCGCAACGCGAAGAGCAAGTTTCCTCGGCGCCAATTGATCTCAATCCACCGGTGCGAGCCGAATCAATCGACCTGCGCGTTCTTGTCAGCCATCGCACCGCGACACCGGCTAGCGCGTCAGTTGAGAGCGTCGCTGAGATTTTCAAAAGCGGAACCGCAAATTTCGTAGCAGTGCTTGATGGCCAGCGGCTCCTCGGGATGTGTTCGCGACAGGAAACTGCAGCGTTACTTGGCGGGCGCTACGGTTTTTCGCTGTGGGCGCGCAAGCCGATCCGCGATCATCTTTGCAAACAGGAAACGCGCATCAAGGTGGCGACGCCAATCGGCGATGTCTTGCGCACCGTGTTTGCGCGGCCCGACGCAAATTTCTACGATGATGTTTTGTTGGTGGATGAAAACGGCGGATTCGTTGGGTTCATTGGTACCGAAACGCTTTTCAAGGTACAAAACGCACTCTTGCTGACAAACATTCAGGAAATCGAAGAGCGCGACCGCGAGATTCGCCAGAAAAACGAGCAGATGGAAACGGATCTGCGAATGGCGACGGAATTGCAGCAGGCGCTCATGCCGAGCACATATCCGACTTTTCCGGCAGACGCCGCCGCTGGCGCAACGAAGCTAAGTTTTTGTCACCGTTATTTGGCGGCTACCCAGATGGGCGGCGATTTCTTTCATATCGCACGGCTAGCCGACGACACGGCCGCCATTTGTATTTGCGATGTGATGGGCCATGGCGTTCGCGCAGCGCTGATCACCGCGATGATGCGTGCCATGATCGAAACTCACTCTGTCGAAGCCAGCGAGCCGGGTCGGCTCCTCACGCGACTGAACAGCGAGTTCACGGGAATCTTGAAACAGACCGGCACGCTTGTCTTCGTAACGGTCCTCTACTGCGTGATCAATGTCAGAGAGGGGATCGCCCGTTTTGCTCGCGCCGGTCACCCACCGCCGTTGCAGGTGCGCCGAAGTTCCGGCGAAGTGCAGACGATCATCATGGGCGCGGATTCCGCCGGACCTGCGATAGGGATCATTCCGAACGCGCAGTTTAAGACTACCGAAGCGAAACTTGCGGCGGGCGATTGCCTGCTGTTCTACACCGACGGCATCATCGAAGTCGAGGCGCGCGATGGCAGCCAGTTTGGCATCGAAGGTTTGCAGCAATGCGTCCGCGCCCATCTTAATGAGCCGACTGAGTCTCTGCTCGATGCCGTTGTCAGTGATGTTTACAAATTTGGCGATTCGACAGTCCTGACCGATGACGCTTGCCTGGTTGCGGCTGAGTTATAGCGAAGCCCAAATGCCATTCAGAAACCTAACGCTGGGCCACAGGCTAGGTGCGACATTACTTCCTCTCATGCTCTAAGTTGCCGTTGCCTGCGGTAAGCCAAGCGACTGGAGTGTATCGGGCGATAAACTCCCGGTTACGTTCAGCTGATTGGCAATTTGGTATTTAGCCACCGCATCACGGGTGGACGGTCCAAAAACGCCGTCAATAGAACCATTGTAATAACCAAGCCTTGCCAGTTGCATCTGGACGGCTTGGACCTCGGCGCTGTCCGCCTGATCAACGTTATAGTTCGCCCCGTTGTAATCGTTCGGGTCAATGTCCGTGTAATAATCGTACGGGTAATAGTCGTTCGGATAGTATGGCAGATAATCCCATGGGAAATATCCTGCATCTAGTCCGCACCACAACCCGTCGATAAAAACAAAGAAACGATTATGGCCAAAGTGCGCATGCCGCCTGATCCCAGTCGTTGTGCCAGTTCCCATCATGCTGCGACACGACGTGGTTGCGAAGGTTCGAGAAACGCTGATCCGATTGCCTTGCGATCGCCGGACGCGAAGCTGGAGAACTGCCCGCCTGAGGTTGCACGTGCGATGGATGGCCAAATGAAGAAAAGCGTGGCCCTGCACCTTCAAAGTTTGGAACGCGGCCCGGAACGCGCATTCCGCCAAAGCCGACACCGCCTCCGCGATTGCCAACTCCACCTGCCACGTGTCCGCCAACACTGGACCCGCGCGTGGAAACCGCCACTGGCGACGTGACCGCCACCACCAAATCCTCCACCTACACTACCACCGTGACCAGCCGCCCATGTTATGGGGCTTAGCAACATGAATGCGATGCCAACTGTTAAACTAACTAGTTGCCTAATTTTCATACCTTCAAATTCGATCGCGTCTTACGCGGTAGCCATTGCGCGTCCGCGAGATTTTGCGGTACTACTAAAGAGTTAATGTCGCTCCGCCTTTAAAGACGACGGATTGAATTCTTCCTGGGGCCTCGATGTTATCGTCGTCCTCCAGGATCTTCGAACGGGTTGTAGACCTGAATCGCGTAGTAGGTGACGACACCATCGGATCGGCGTTCGATATTCTGTGGCCGGCCAAAGATTGCTTCCACGTCGCGTGAAGTGCTGCGGCCGGGAATTAGAGAACCGAGTCGCGAAGTGTAAAATTCATTCGGCGTCGCTTGAACGATGTAAGCCGGCGGCGTGGACAAGACACCAGCGTGATTGAAGTGGAAAGCGAGGGCGTCCGCTCCGTATCCGTGGCGGAAAGGATCGGCGGTATCGATCGTAGGAGCGGCTTCAACGCCGAGTTGATGGCTTAACGGTGAGCCGGGACGAACGATGTAATAACCCGAACGCGGTCCAACCGAGACATAGTGTGAATCGTCGTCCCAGGAAGCCGCGGGAGCGAAGGTGGCGATCGTCAGGTACAGCGAGAGCAGTGAACCAGCGAGCTGCATTGCCGTTAAATCGACACCTTGAATACAGCCTCGGTCTATCCACACACTGCCTTGATAAACTGGTTCATTGTACGAATCATCTACCGCCGTGCGAGCCATGACTGTGAGAGCTACGGCCGTGAAAACTACGGCTGTGAAAGTCTGCCGCCGCGAAAGCCATTCGCCACGAAAGCCACCGTATCCGTAACCGTAAGGATAATAACCGTACGGATAATAGCTGTAGGGATAGTAGCCGTAGGGATAATATCCGTAGTATGGATATGAATAGTAAGAAAACGGGTCTCCAAAGCCGTTAAAGAAGAAAAACCGGTCGTTGAAGTTGCCATGGTGAAACCGATTTCCGTGAAATCCACTCCCGCGAAACCCGCCGCCGCGAAAGCCACCTCCGTTGAAGCCGGCACCGCGAAAGCCACCGCCGCGAAATCCGCCGCCACGAAAGCCACCGCCACCGCCGTGAAAGCCGCCGCCGCCGAAGCCGCCACGCCGTGACCGCCGCCACCACCTCCACCGTGTCCAGCCGCCCATGTCATGGGACTTAGCGCCACTGAGGTGATGCCAACTAGTAAAGTAATTAATCGTCTTATTTTCATGCACTCAAGATCGGTTGCGGCTTGCATGGTAGCTATTGCGCGTCCGCGGGATTTTGCGCTGCTACCTAAGAGTTGATACGCAATCCCTCCTTCGAGACGGCGAATTGAATGCGTCTAGCGCCGCCTGGAGCGCGCCATTGCTCTTGGCGGCAGCTCTCCGCCGCGCAGTGTGGCACCGCTCCCAAAGAAGACTAGGCGCTATTCTGGAGCGGGATGACACTACGCCCTCTTCCACTGGGCAGTTTCAACATCGCGCCCAGCAGGGTGAGCGGGAACAAAGAGACCAGGAAGGTTAGGTGATACCAAACCGGGAACTTGTCCCATAGCAGATAATGATTCGGAATAAAGAGCGCCAGCAACAGGATTCCAAGATACATTGCCGCCCTTCGGTCGGCCGTTTGCGATCCACGCAGCGACAAATCCGCTGCAAAGAGAAGCCGCGGCCCCGAGGGCGAGCCGGGCCAGCTTCATCCCGAGCGTAAAACTAAAAGCTGTTTCCGCCTCATGATAATGCGGCCACCAGGCTCGCAGCGGAAAATTTAAAATGCTGGCAACGAGGATCCAGGTGACGAACCCGGCGATAATGGCGGCGACTGTTTTCAAGACTGGGTGTTTAGTGGCGCGAGAATTTGGCTGAGTCTGGTATGAGTCAGTTTTCATATTAGTTTAATTGTAGTATTATAATCAAAGTATGAAAGCGGAATTTTTTATCCTTGGCGCCTTGCACCGGGGCGACCTCCACCCCTATGAGATCAAACGCCGTCTCGAGAATGCCCTGGTCGAGTGCTATACCGACGTCGATGTCGGCACCCTTTATTACGCCGTGCGTCAGCTGGCGAAATCCGGCGAGATCGCTTCAAGACGTAGCGAGAAAGTCGCGCGCGGCGGAGAGCGCACCGTTTATCGCATCACTCCAAAAGGAAAAAAGCGTTTTCAACAACTCCTGCTGGAACGATTTCGTCAGGAGGGAAGTGTGGCCCAGACCATCTACCCGGTTCTCCTGTTTCTTCATCTCGCCCCCGGCTCAACCGTGAGTGGGCTCCTGCGCCGGCGCTTGCAGCAAATCGACTTGGACCTCACCAAGGCGCGCGCGATGAGACATGATCTGGGAACGGTGCTAGGCACCGGCGGCCGTCACCTGCTGGATCACCTGATCGAAATACGTCAGCTCGATCGCCGCTGGTTGCGACGGCTACTCAATGAGGTGGAGACAGGGAAGGTGCGCGACCTCAAACCCGAGGCGTTGAAGCGGCTGGCAGCACAGGCGGTGGATGCAAAGAGACGTTCTTAAGTATTGTCCGAAACGATTTTCTCAATTGTTCCGGGTAAACAGTTTCGAATATCAACCGATCTGCGCGAACGCAGTTCTGACGTTGCAACAATCGATGCGGTCGAGTACGACTGAGCAGCCATGTTTTCGATTCAAAAGCTGCTCGGGCGCGACCAAAAGTTTTACGATTTGCTCGAAGCCAGTGCGCAGCAGGCGGACGCAAGCGTCCATCATCTGATCGGCTTATTGCAAAAACTCGAGCAGCACGACACACCGGAAAATCTGGAGCAATTCGCTCACAGCAGGCGTGAGGATAAACGGATCACGCAGGAATTGACTGAGCAACTTTCCAAAACGTTTGTCACTCCTTTCGAACGGGAAGACATCCAGGAGTTGGGGGCCGCGCTCTATAAAATACCGAAAACGGTCGAGAAAATTGGCGAGCGCATCTTGATCCGCCCCGAAGATCTGGCAGGACAAAGTTTTGGTAAGCAAGTTGAGCTGCTCGATCAGGCAGCCGAAATGGTGCTGGCCATGGTGAAACAACTGCGCCACGGGATCAACGCCCGAAACGCGCGCGAGATGAACGCCAAACTCCAAAGCATCGAAGGCGAGGCCGACAAGCTCGAACTGGAGCGACTTCGTGATCTTTTCAAAGGGGATCACTCCGCGAAGCAGATTATTTTTCTGCACGACCTTTACGGGCTCTTGGAAAAAGTGATCGATCGCTGCCGCGACACGGGGAACATCATCCTACAGGTGGCGCTGAAATATTCGTAGCAAACAGACCGCGTGCTCACGCTCATTTTGGTCATTCTGGCCGCTGTCATTTTCGAATACAGCAATGGCTTCCACGACGCAGCAAACGCGATCGCCACCGTCGTCTCCACGCGAGTACTTACGCCGCGCCAGGCGATCGCGATGGCTGCATTCTTCAATTTTACAGGAGCGTTAGTCGGCGGTGCGGTTGCCTCCACGATCGGCAAAGGATTGGTGGACACCGAGGTGGTCACTATGACGACTGTGCTCTGTGCTGTGATAGCCGCCTTTAGCTGGAACATTGCCACCTGGTGGCTGGGCTTACCATCAAGTTCAAGTCACGCTCTGATCGGCGGACTTTGCGGCGCCGCGCTCGCTGCCGCCAAGGGCGATTGGTCAGTAATCAAATGGAACCAAGGTGTGTGGCCGAAGGTTGTGCTGCCTATGATTGCGTCGCCAATTGCAGGCTTCGTGTTCGGCGCGCTCTTCATGTTTCTGTTGCTTATCGCACTGCACCGCTTAACGCCGCAATTTGTTAATTCGCTATTTGGAAAACTGCAAATCTTCAGCGCGGCCTGGATGGCCCATAGTCACGGCACAAATGATGCACAGAAAACGATGGGCATCATCACTCTGGCGCTGTTTACCGGAACAAAGGCGGGCAGCTTCGAACATCTGCCGCGCTGGCTCGATTTTCTGAAAACGCCAGCGTTCGTACTTCCAACATGGGTGATCGCTCTATGCGCCGTTACAATGGCGGCGGGAACGGCGGCTGGTGGTTGGCGCATCATTCGCACGCTCGGCCATCAAGTGGTGAAGTTGCAGCCGGTGCATGGGTTCGCTGCCGAAACCACTGCCGCGCTAATCATTCAAGTCGCGAGTTACTACGGTATTCCACTCTCCACCACACACGTGATTTCCACGTCGATCATGGGCGTCGGAGCAGTGAAACGTTTCACTGGAATCCGGTGGACGGTGGTGGAACGAATTGTTTGGGCATGGGTTTTCACGCTCCCAGCAACCGCCCTAATCGGCTACATGCTCGAGCGCGCAATTGGAACGCGTCATTGACCAATTGCGGGAGAGCCAGTTACAAATCGTCGCGCTAACGCGTAAACAAACAGGAGAAACATATGTCGATAACAAAACGTCTTGTGCGAAACCATGTTCTTATTTCGGTACTGCTGGTGACGGTGCTTCGCCCAGCAGCTATGAACGCTGCTTCCGAATCCGATCGGCTGGAGAGGCTCGAACACGCAGTAGAGCAATTACAAAAGCGGAACGCCGAACTTGAAGCCGAAGTTCGAAGCTTAAAACAGCCAACTGCCTCCGTGCCCGACGGCAAATTCAAAACCAAGATAATTCAGGACGGGAAAACGTACGTGGAGAAATCTGAGCCCCAAGTAGAGAAACTGCCGTTATACGTGCAGCAGCGCGGAGTGGAATTGAAGTTGGTGCTGGGCGGATTCGTTCAGGTGAATTTTGAAGACGGCGCGGTCTCCGCGTTCGAAGGCCGCTTTGGTCAGACTGCGATAGATGATCGGTTTCGCCTGCGCCGCGCGCGGATCAATCTCACCGGCGATTTTGCGGAGCAATTCGACTTCAAAATGGAAGGCGATTTTGGCCAGAGCGATGGCACTTCGGGCAACCGGACTGCATTTTCCGCAACAGATGTTTGGGTCAACTAGCATCAATTCCCGGCAGCGCAAAGTAAGGTCGGCCAGTATAAAGCGCCATTTGGCTTGGAGCAGCTGACGCCTGACACCTACTCTGATCACGATCGAACGCACGTCTGCCAACCGGTGCAATCACCCCAGATCGGCAAATCGGTGTCCAACTTTGGGGAAAACCGTTCACGAGCATTTGGCCGGAGCAGCAGGATCTGCTGACCTATTACGCTGGCATATTCAACGGCAACGGCGAAACATTACCGTTAACGACAACAACAATTTTATGTTTGCGGGCCGGCTGGAGTTGCAGCCGTTCACAGGCAAAATCTTTCGGTCAGCCCTCCTTTCTTAAGCTGGGCGGCGACGTGCTCAATAGCCGTGATGAAGCGGGAGTAAATATCTCGCAATCGAGCAACCTGCTGGTAAACAACGATGGTTCTCTCTCGCCTTTCGTCCTGCCGAGCCCGGATGAAAGAACGGCTTGGAGCGTGGACGCGTGGCTAGAGCTGGGTCCTTTTGATTTAATTGGTGAATACCTCCAGGAACACGTTGAGGGTCGCACCGTCAACGGTGTGCCACCGACGTTCGCCAACTTCACGACCGACGGATTTTATGTTACCGGCGCGTATTACCTGATACCGAAAAAGCTGCAGGCTGTAGTTCAATGGCAGTATCTAAATCCCGGACAAAAAGGGAACGACGGGCTCTATTCGATCCTGGGCGGCCTCAACTACTACATCCGTGGCGACAACCTCAAGTTGATGGTCAATTACATTCATACCTGGTCGGATTTCCGCGCAGCCAATCCTGAATTTGGTCGACGACCACTTCGACGAAGTGATCGGACGCATGCAGCTGATGTTCTAAGCCGCGCTGTTATGTTAGTAGTACACCCGTACTAAAAAAGAACAGTGGTCACACGAAGCATATCCTTGGAACGTTCGATGAAGCGCTGAGCGATCTCCGGAACGATCTGCTCAGGATGGCGGGACTAACCGAACGCAGCCTTGATCACGCCATCAATGGATTGCTTCAGCGGGATGATGACCTTTGCACAAAAGCCATCGCCGACGACGAGGAAGTTGATCAATTGGAGAAACAAATTGATAAGACCGGTGTCGAAATCTTGCTTCGCTATCAGCCGGTGGCATCCGATCTACGGCAAGTGGTTTCCGCAATGAAACTTTCGCCCAACATCGAGCGCGTAGCCGATGAAGCGACAAACATCGCTGAATGTGCGCGCAAGTTGAACCGACATCCGTCGCTAGCTGAGGTGAACTTGATCGTGCCAATCCAGGCGCACGCGATATCGATGTTCAAGGACGGCCTCGATGCATTTGCACGAGAAGATGTCGATCTGGCGCGGGCGGTCGTCAGCCGTGACAAGCAACTCGACGAAATGAATGCCTCTGCAAACCGGCAATTGACCGAACGTATGATGCAGGACCGCGATCAACTGCGTGGCTATCTGAACCTGATTTTAATCTCGCGCTGTCTTGAACGTGTCGGTGATCACGCGACCAACATCGCCGAGGACGCCGTTTACGCCGCGGCAGCGGAGGACATCAGGCACCAGACCTGAGACTATTCCCTTTCCATCGGCACCGAGGTCGCCTTCGTTACGGCAAAAACGTTGTCGCCTTCTTTAAGATTCATTCGCTCCATCGAACCGGTTGTGCTCCTTCTTATTGGCGCCGCGATTTAAACGCCGCCCGCATCTTTTGCGTGAACACCTCTAGAACCCCGCTCATGGTCACGGTGTTTTCTGGACAAGCTCGGCAGCGTCGCTCTCTGCCGGCGTTACCAGCAAGAATCGTTGTTGCGTCAGCTCGGCAGTCTTTTCGCGCTCGGATGTAAGGACCTGACGGAATGGTCCAACTGTCTGCACAACTTGCGCGCCGGCGAGGTTTGCTTTGAAGACTGCTAGGTCCTGTTTATCTCCGAACGGCGAAGTTCGAGCTGTTGCTAACCAAAGCCGGTACATTTTTCCCGGTTTCAAGCCGGAGACGGCCATCTGCAACAAATCGAGCGGGCCTAACGAATTCACCGAAACGGTTGCATGCGCCGCGCTGCCGCTGTTTTCAGGCGCCGCGAGAGTGAGATGCGCGGCTTTACCCGCATCAGCGAGTGGCGCCAGATTGTTCGTGCCGTCGCCGGTTGGCACCGCGTCGGGAACATAAACGAGCGCCTGCGGCTGCTGACCGATCGGAATTGTCGCGAGAATTTTATTCGCGAGCGTGTCGATCGCTATGACGGCATCCTGGTTTTCCAGTCCAACGTAGACGCGCGTTCCATCTCCCGATCCCCAAATGCCGTGAGGCAGATCGCCGGTAGAAATCGTCGCAATCAATTCCGGCTTTTCGCCACGGCGAAAAACCTTCACCGTGTTTTCCCCGCCAACCGTTACGTAAGCGAACTTCCCATTCGAATTTTCTACGAGCGTGACATGATTCGTGAGCGGGCCCGTATCGAGAGTAGCAACAATACCGAACGGCGGTTGCGCGCTCATCACCTGCGTTTTGCCGGAGTCTTTAAGCGTGAACCACACTTCCATTCCGTCGTGGCTCACCGCCAGGTTTGGCGAAAACGGACTCGCCTGCGGAATCCGCGCAACCACCTGATAAGTTTTCGTGTCCACCACGTCGAGTTCGGGCGTAAAACTCGAGGGCACGAACGCGTAGCGCCCATCCGGCCGAAACAATACCATTCCCGGTCCGTTGGCTGTCTGGACACGACGAACCTCTTTCATTTTCACCGGATCAATCACCGAAACGTAATCTTCGCCGCGCACCACCGCCCAGAGTTCCTTGCCGTCCGGCGTGAAGAACGCTTCGTGTGGCGCGCGCCCGATGTAGATCACGCCTTTGATCTTGTTTGTCGTCGTGTCGATCAAGGTGACCGAGTTGGAACCGATCGAGACAACTGCAATCGTGCGATGGTCCGGCGAGAAACCGATGCCGTGAACGAGCAATTGCCCGTGGTAAAGCGGACTGAGCGCACCGGGAACTGGATCGCCGAGGCGAATGACGCCTAACAACTTGTTCGAGGCCGGACTGATCACCGAAACAGTGTTCGAAGTCTGGTCGCCGGTGTAGACGCGGTCTTTCTCGGAAACGGGAAGCGGTGCGGCCGCGTCTTGTTTCTTTTCGGTTGGCGCGCTTCCTCCGCCAGTTGGCAGCGTGGCCAATCGCAGCTGCATCACCTGAATCTCCTGCTGTTGTGTCACGATGATCTCCTGCGCCAGGCGGCGCAGAGCGGCGTCCTGGCCGTGCAACAGAAAAGTTTTTGCCATGTCGATAGCGCCCTGGTGATGCGGAATCATCATCGCCGAAAAATCATGATTCGGATCGCCGGTCATGGGTGCAGCTCCCATGTCCTGGTCCATCTTGCTCATGCTCTGCATCATCTCTTGCTCGAACGCCGAATCAGCCGGCGCCTGGACCGAATGCTCGTGCGGCGAAGCGGACAAACAACTTCCACCGGCGACGATGCTGAGAACGCGGAACCATTTTAGTTTCGCACGTCATTTGTTAAATCCTTTCCCGTGCTTCTTCGATGGGATGCGCAACTACAGCCCGCTCTCGACGTCGATCACAGCTTTGGCGAAAGCCTGCGGAGCTTCCTGCGGCAGATTATGGCCGATGCCGCCATCGATGTTCCGATGCGCATATTTGCCCGAAAACATCTTTGCATAGGAACTCGGGTCCGGGTGCGGTGCACCATTCGCGTCGCCTTCCATCGTAATGGTGGGCACAGTGATGACCGGGCTTTCGGCAAGGCGCTTTTCCAGATCGTCATATTTCGATTCGCCTTCAGCCAGGCCTAACCGCCACCGGTAATTGTGGATCGCGACGTCGACATGGTCCGGATTGTTGAAGGCGTCTGCGCTGCGTTCAAACGTAGCATCGTCGAAATTCCATTTCGGAGAAGCTTGTTTCCAGATGAGCTTCGCGAAATCGTGCCGGTTCTTATCGTAACCAATGCGGCCACGCTCGGTCGCGAAATAAAATTGATACCACCATTGCAGTTCAGCGTTTGGCGGTAATGGCATCTTGCCGGATTCCTGGCTTCCGATGAGATAACCACTCACCGAGACGATCGCCTTACAACGCTCCGGCCAGAGTGCTGCGATGATATTGGCCGTTCGTGCGCCCCAATCAAAACCGGCGATGACTGCCTTGTCGATCTTCAGAGCATCCATCAACGCAGTGATATCGACCGCGACAACCGATGGCTGACCGTTCCGGAATGTCTCGGTTGAAAGAAAACGCGTCGTGCCATAACCGCGAAGATACGGGACGATCACTCTGTAGCCTGCCGACGCCAGCAACGGTGCAACATCGACAAAGCTATGAATGTCGTACGGCCATCCGTGCAAAAGAATCACCGGACGACCATCCGCCGGACCTGCTTCCGCGTATCCAACATTCAAGAGACCGGCATCGATTTGTTTCAATGGGCCGAACGATGTGTTCGTTCCCGGCTTGGTTTTGGGGGCGTTCGCCGATTTCGTTTTGGTGGCTTCTGCGTTTGCAGAACCGATTATACCGAGTCCTGCGCCAGCAACCCCCATGGTCGCAAGGCCCAAAAATCGGCGGCGATTATATTTATTTTCGTCGGACATATCACTCGTATTCATTGGTGAATCGCCTTCAGTTCGATGTGGTTTTGCGAATTACGATGCCGCATTCCTTATGCATGACTTGATTTAATGCTGTGACGGCGTCGCATCGACAACATGGTGGGCCGACGGCACTGATGAGAACAGCGCTATCAGTCCTTCTGCTAATGTGGGATGAGTTATGACGGCATCCCGCAGTGCGGTATAGGGCAATCCTGCGATCATCACCATCTGGACGGCGGACATAATCTCCCCCGCGCCAACACCGAAAGCCGTGAAGCCGAGGATGCGATCACTGTCAGTCTCTACCAAGGCCTTGAGAAATCCTCGCGTTTCCGAAAGCGTGTGTGCGCGCAGATTTGCTTCCATTGGAACTTTGAACAGGCGGTACGCGATACTCCGAGCTTTGGCTTCCATTTCATTTAATCCAACGCGCGCCAATTCCGGATCCGTGAATAGGCAATAAGGAACCTGCCTGCCCGTAGTCACACGGTTGCCGCCGGTTAGATTCGCATGGACGACGCGAAAATCGTCCAGGCTGATATGTGTAAACTGCGGGCTACCCGCAACCTCACCGATTGCCCACACGCCGGGCGCAGTAGTCTGCAGTCGTTCGTTGACCTTGATGTATCCACGGTCCGTCAATTCGACTCCAGCTAAGTCCAATCCAAGCCCCTCGGTGTTTGGCGTGCGGCCTGCCGCCACCAGCACGTGACTGCCCTTCACGGTCTTCGCAGTTCCGTTTTGGTCCACGATGATGCTCACTGCATCGCCAGACTTCCCTGACAGTTCCTTCACCCGCGCAGACAGAAGAATGTCTATACCCTCGTCCTGAAGCAGAGTACGAAGAGCTTCACACACGTCTTCATCTTCTTTAGACATCAGGCGCTGGTTGCGATCGATCACCGTTACTTTGCTTCCGAAGCGGCGCATCGCCTGCGACAACTCTATTCCGACATATCCGCCACCGATGACAAGTAGATGTTCGGGAACGCGGTCAAGGTCGAGTGCCTCAACATGCGTGAGTGGTTCCGCTTCAGCAAGACCAGGGATTGCTTCCAGGGTAGCTCGCGTACCGGTACTTATGATCACGTTGGTGCCGCGCAACAGACGCTTGGTCCCATGTCAGGGAGAGTGACCTCCACAGTTTTCGGAGCGATGAACCGACCGGTTCCTCCCAAAATCAATATCGCTCCCGTGTTCCGGTAGTTTTCAGATACATGTCGTTGAGGCCGCTTACCATCTTGCGTTTGCGTTCGCGGACGCCCGACATGTCGATTGTGAAGCCGTCGAGAGAGATACCAAACTCTTTGCTTCGGCGAATGTAGGACGCGATCTTCGCACTGTGGATGATGTTTTTGCTCGGCAGGCAGGCGATGTTCGGGCACGACCCGCCAATGTATTTGCGATCGACGACTGCGACCCGTTTTCCTTCGCCAGCAAACGTCCACGCAGCAACGGTCGAACCCGTGCCACCACCGAGCATGACTAAATCGAACTCTTCGGGTTGCATATTCTCGCTTACCTAAGCAGCGCTTTCTCCGCTTCAAGACGCGATGCTGTTTGCGTCGAAGAATTCTTTGATCGCCGCGGCAATTTCGACGACGTGGGTCTCTATCGCAAAATGTCCGGTATCGAGAAACTGGACCTTTGCGTTTGGTAAGTCTTTCCGAAACGCCTCAGCTCCCGGCGGAATTCCGATTGTCTGCGCTGACTGCATGAGAGGAGTACTCGCCACGAGCGTTTCCGAAGATGATAAGTTCGGTTGGCCGCAAGTTCAGCCCCACGTCCGCTGCGCCTACGGCGTGATCGACGCGCGCGAACACTTCCATTCCTTTGGTCCGGATCTCGGTTCCCAGCCGATCCATCGTCTCCTTAGGACCGAAGTTGCTCGCGATGGTTGTTAAGCCTTCGATATGAGTCTCATTCACTGTGCTCTTTTCCTGAGTGCCGAGCCTCCACTACCTGCATTTGCTTCCCTAATTATTTTTAGTGAGGCTCATTGTTCACTCAAGCGCTGCCTCATTTGTGGTCGTGGATTGGCGTTAACAGTGGTTCTTTCGTGTCCGTATCCACCACCATCACGGCCAGCATCTTGGCAGGTTCGGTCTTGCTCGCATTCTCATCAACACTGTGTCGATCACCAGGCATCTCGGCGAAGTTCTGTCCGGCTTTATAAACAACGGCCGGCCCATCATTGACCGAGGTTCGGACCGCTCCTTCGAGAACGGTTGCATAGGTGAAAGCAGACTTCGGATGGATGTGGGCTGGCGACCCTTCGCCGGGACCATATTCGACCAGAATACCCTTCATACTTTTGCCAGGCACATTCGGCAGAACGTGGTCGTAAACGACCGTAGCCTTTGCGCCTTTGTCATCGGCTATCCCTGAGCCCACGCCGACAGTGGCCACCAGTGCGCAAACAATAAGTGTCAGGCGCAACAGCCCGACTGATTCTGAAGTTCGGATTGGTTTCATTGTGATGTTCCTTTTGTTATGTGGTTTGGTTCTTCTTGAGATGTTAGGGCAAGAGTTAATCCGAGGTGTTTTGTCAGGACCTGCGGCAGTGTCATGAGCTGCGACCGCAACGAGCTAAAGTACTCCTTCTTCAACGTCGTAAACATCGAAGAAAAACTTCACTTTACTTGGCGGATGACAAAACTGCGGAATGTAAGTTTCAAAATATTCCTGGACCTGTTGCGAAAGATCGCAAAGCCGAAGGCAACGCATCTCGTTATTCCATTTGATAATCGCCGTGGGATCTTTCTGTGTCGTGTTCTCACGGATCCAGTGATCGACTTCTTCGTCAGCCGCGCCGGTGGCAACGAACTCCTTGAACTTCATCGCATCCAAGCCAGTGAACTTCCAAAAGTAAGCGCCTAAGCCACACGGATAAAAGTTGTACTCGCCATTGATGCCGAGCAGAAGGGCCCGAGCTTTGTCGAGCATCCGTGCGGCAATGACGAACCCGCCGAGTGTGTCACGCGGGCTGTGCGGCGGTGTTTTCCTTAAATCGCGAGCCAGTTGTTTAAGCTTGTCTGTATTCATAGGTTTTTCGTGCGACTTTGATCAGTTTGCTGTTTGATGAAACCCGAGTGCAAAAGCGGACGCGATTCGTTTCATTGTGATTCTCTTTCTCAAATCTGGTTCGTTGTTCTTGCGATTTGCGGGGAATAGATCCTCTCGGTGTTCTTTCTAAGCTGTGGAGCGCTTGAGCCAGTCTTCGTAATGCGTTGGGCCGAGGCGGGGATTATCTCCAGGAACGAGGCTTTGATCGTTCACCGCTATGCCGAAGTAGCCTGCCTTAGCATCGGTGACCACCTTCCGCGCGTCGCCCGTCGCACTTAGATATTGCCGGACGAGTTCATCCTGCCGGATCTGATCAGGCCCAGCAATTTCGATCATTCCATTCACCGGTTCCCCGAGAGCTACCTCTGCTACCGCGGCAGCGACATCATCCGAAACCATTGGCTGCATAAGGACTGATGACAACCGAATCTCTGAACCGCCGGTCGCCGATTGAGTGATGCTCTTCACGAACTCGAAGAACTGCGTTGCGTGCACGATGGTAAACGGAATCCCGGAAGCCTTGATCAGATTTTCCTGGGCCATCTTCGCGCGGAAGTAACCACTCAAGGAACCGGCACCACTTCCAGTCAGGCGATCGGTGCCGACTACCGACAGCGCCACATGATGCTTCACGCCGGCGGCCTTTTCCGCGGCAAGAAGATTGCGACCTGACGTTTCGAAGAAGTCCAAAGCAGGCTTGTCTTCGAAGGAAGGTGAGTTCGCCACATCAACGACCACCTGAGCTCCTGTTAGCGCTTCAGCTAATCCTTCACCCGTGAGCGTGTTCACGCCGCTCGAGGGTGATGCCGCCACCACCTCATGACCTCGTTGGCGAAGAATGTTTACGACCTTTGATCCAATGAGGCCGGTGCCGCCAATAACCACGATTTTCATTTTGTTATTCATATGCGTTTGTTTCTCGAAGGATTTGGTTCTTCATAGATTGCGCAAATGCGCAGTAGAGGCGGCATTGCGAATGATATTGAACGGACTTTCGCCTTCCATGGCTTATCAGTCAGCTCTTGATGAACGCGAGCAGATCGGCGTTGATCGTGTCTGCTTGCGTGGTGGGCATCCCGTGTGGGAAATCTTTGTATGTCTTCAGCGTGCCGTTCTTGAGGAGCTTGGCTGAGAGTGGACCGGAGGCTTGATAGGGAACGATCTGGTCGTCCTCGCTATGCATGACCAGAACCGGCACCGAGATCTTCTTCAGGTCTTCCGTGAAGTCAGTCTGCGAGAACGCGACGATGCCGTCATAACCCGCCTTGGCGCCTCCCATCATGCCCTGGCGCCACCAATTCCAAACGACAGGCTCGATCGTTTTCACGCCCGGACGGTTGAAGCCGTAAAACGGGCCAGCCGGCAGATCGTAATAGAACTGAGCCCGGTTAGCGGCGAGCTGGGCTTGGAGATCGTCGAACACCGCTTTGGGCAGGCCTAACGGATTGGCCGGAGTCTTCACCATCAGCGGCGGCACCGCGCTGATGATCGCCGCCTTCGCCACGTTCTGATCGCCATGACGGGCGAGATAACGCACCACCTGGCCGCCGCCGGTCGAATGGCCGACGTGAATCGCATCGTTCAGGTTGAGATGATCGGTGACGGCCTTCAGATCGTCGGCGTAGTGGTCCATGTCGTGTCCACCATCGGTTTGAGTCGAGCGGCCATGTCCGCGCCGATCAGTCGCAATGACGCGGTAACCGTGATTTAAAAAGAACATCATTTGATTGTCCCAGTCATCGGCCGACAGCGGCCAACCGTGGCTGAAGACAATGGGCTGTCCTTTGCCCCAGTCCTTGTAATAGATGTCGATGTTAGCTCCGTTTTCTTTCCCAACAGTTATGTATGGCATGTAGTTTTCCTTTCTTGTTTATCGCCCTCACAATCGCTCTTTGGCTTGAGGTCAATTTCTGTAAAGTGGCAAGTTACAATTCCGTGACATCGTCGCGGGGTCTGATAGAAATCCTAGGCCAAGAGCAAATTCGACCAAATGATAATTAACCTTCACCAACGCAAGATGTTCATCGCCGATCACGCAGGCTGAAAGCGATAATTCTATACGCTAAAAATGTCGTCGTAAGACTTGTCCTTGACCTGCGCCATAAATGCTTATAAACGGCGTATGTCATACAATGAAAACCTGAGACAACCGGTGATACCGCATTCGTGAAAGTGAAATGAACATGAGAAACCAAACAAAGGGCATACTGCTTTGAAAATTCTTGCTGAACACATCGCACAACAGCTCAACGAGCGAGGATTCTGCGTTGTTTTTGCAGGTGATCTGGAACGCTGCTGGCCAAGCAGCGGGATGTCGCACGCAGAACGAGAGAGAAAAATCCAAGACTTCGCCGAATCTCAGGGTTGGACTGCTGAAATTATCGAGGCTCGGGAGGTTACGAGAGCAATATTTCAAAAGTCTGAACCTGGTATCGACGCGGCGTTGATCTGATTTCCGATGGACTGCCCTTCGGTGGGCTACCAAAACGAGCGCAAGACGACGGCATGAAAACGCTGCTCTGTGAAAGGTTCGTGACATTTCCGCGCCGAACATTGCGCCGCTTGAGCTCGGCCCGAAGCTCATGCTTGGCGGTATAACAAACGCAACGCACGAGCACGCGGGCGAGTTCAAAGAGTGGTGAAGTTTTCCCTCGCTTTACCTCGGCGCTCATCGCTAAAAACGATTTATTAAGAAGAAAATTAACTTTTCGTTTGCAGCACTGCCGCGATCATCGCGATGACGATTCTACAAGGTTGCGCAGGCACAGCAGCCACGCAGTGCGCGAAGCCTACACTGACTCCCTCAGACGCAACGCATGCGACGACATCCGTCACGGTCAGGATAGCGACGAAGACAGCGGGGGCTTATTTGCGCTACACGCTCGACGGTTCTACGCCGACTGGCGGATTGTCAGGTAACGGCACGCAAATAGAAGCGGCAAGCGAGAAAGTCTCGTTCAGGGTCGGGCCGCGGGAAAAGACGTTAAAAGCGATTGCCTACAAACCGGGACTGGCCGATTCGGCGATCGCAGAAGGAACTTACGTCTACGAGTCGCCGTATTGACGCCAATCGAAAGCAGCTACTGTGTGAAATGCTGACGTGCCAGCAAATTTGAGTCACAAGTTAGTCACGCAATTGTTTGGCAGACGTTTCTTGCGCGCGCGCAGAAAGCAGCGGAAAACGCCGGCATGAAAACCGCGCCAAAAACCCGACCTGGCAATGTTATGTCCTTTGTTCTTGAAGGATGCTGGCCGCTCGATGGGTTCGACCAGCGAGAGTTGCGACGGCTTAGCAGGATAGCAAAGCGAAACGGTGTGGGGATCGCCGATGTACTCTACGAAGCTGTCGAGTCATTCGTCGCGAGATGCGAAGCTGAGGCCGATCTTGAAGAGAAAGTTATCAAGTTTCCGACGGTAGCTAATAGGTGGCGGTCGATGGATCACTGATTCGAGGACCTTGCCTTGAAGGGGTCTGGGGAAAGCATAGAGAACGAGATAATATTCCTTGCCTTCCTACTCCGCCATGGCGTGTGCGCCTTTTGCGGCGAGATCATAGCTGAGAAGCACGCTCGTTCGCTCATCCGATTCATGGTTGCATTCTGGAAGCGACGAAGGTTTTGACTGCCATTTCAGGAGAATTTACCTCGTTTGTTTCGGCAATGGTCGCGTACGCCAGAGCGTCGCCTTCTCGATACGAAAAACCGTAACAGCGTTTGACGTTTGGATTGCAAGCAACGTCAAACGTTTCTACAACGCCTTCCCACATCAGGGTTTCGTCAAATATTTCTATGACTGGCGTCGAGATGATATGTCGCGCCATTCCGCCGATGTTTTTCTCCACAGCGCACTTAATGTTAAGGATCCGCTCTGTCACGCTTAACCATCTCCACGAGGTTGCGAGCTGTCCAGACCATCTTAACGATGCTACCGGCCGATTGCCGTTGATAACTGAATACGCTTCGCAAATAAACCGTGTTACATTCGAAGGCATTCGAATTCCCAGGAGTTTCTATGAAACAAAACCATAACCGTCGTCAGCATCGCGTTGCGCTCGGCTTATTCTGTGTATTGAGTTTGTTTGTAACTGAGAGTTACGCCGCGCCGGCGGAGATCGCGTCGCGCACAGCAAATGTCGACGGAGTGCAACTGCATTATTTAACAGCCGGGAAGGGTCCAGCTGTTCTTCTTCTTCACGGTTACACTCAAACTTCGCGCATGTGGCGGCCGCTCATTCCGTTGCTAGCCGAAAAGTTCACCGTGATCGCGGTCGATTTACCTGGCATCGGCGATTCCTCGATTCCCGCAGACAACAAGGCCGACATGATCACCGCAGCGAAGCAAATCCATGAGTTGGTTCGTTCCTTGAGGATCGACAAGGCGCGGGTGGTGGGACACGACATCGGGCTGATGGTCGCCTACGCCTACGCCGCGCAATTCCCGGGCGAGACTGAGAAACTCGCGGTGATGGATGCGTTTCTTCCCGGCGTTCCCGGATGGGAACCGATCTACAATGATCCGAATACCTGGCACTTTCGTTTCAACGGCGAGTATCCGGAAAAGTTAGTGAATGGGCGCGAGCGAACTTACTTCGAATATTTCTGGAACGTTCTAGCTGCGGACAAAACTCATTCGATCCCGGAAGCCGATCGCAAAGCGTACACCGCGGCCTATTCGCGGCCGGGGCGCATGCATGCCGGCTGGGCCTACTTTGCGTCGTGGCCACAACTGGCCAAAAATTATGCGCAGCTTTCTCAGACAAAATTAACGATGCCGGTGCTGTCGATTGGCGGCGACAAATCGCTGGGGAACGAGCTCGCTGCGCAAATGAAGCTCGTGGCCGCCGACGTCACGGTCGTTGTGCTCAACGATACCGGACATTGGATTCTCGAGGAAAAGCCGAAGGAAACAATCGACGCGCTCGTGAAATTCCTCTGAAGCCTGCCATTAACCGCGGGGCAGACTTCGGCCGTGTTATTAATTTGCGGGTGCCTTGTTACGATGAGAGCCGGCGGGATGGCAATCTTGCCGTCAGTTAACGCAGACCACCTGCGATAAGCAGTGTTTCGCCGGTGATCCATTTTGAATCGTCTGAAGCGAAGAATACCGCCGCAGGCGCGATATCGTCCGTCTGACCGACTCGACCGAGCGGGGTCATCGATTCAAACGTGTTTCGCATGTCGCCTTCATGAAATCCGGCGGTAACCACTCCTTCCGTAATCACCATGCCGGGATTAATGGAATTGACGCGAATTTTTCGCGGCCCGAGTTCTTTCGCCAGTGTTCGCGTGATTGCATCGACCGCGCCTTTCGTTGCGTTGTAAACAACCGCAGTCGGTGGCGTCAGGGAACTGGCGAGAGAACCAATGTTGATGATACTGCCGCCGTCGGCGGTGAAATGCTTGAGTGCTTCTTGAGTGGTGAGAAGCATTCCGAGAACGTTTGTATCAAACATTTTGTGGAATTGCTGCTCGGTGACGTCTTCCAACGGGACGAACTCGTAAACGCCGGCGTTGTTGACCACGATGTCGATCTTGCCGAATGCTTTCTCCGCTTCAGCGAACAGTCTCTCGACTTCTGCCTTTTTCGCAACGTTGCCTTGGATAGCGACAGCTTTTCCGCCGCCCTTACTGATTTGGTCTACTACGCGATCTGCGTCTTGCTTGGAAGACGCATAATTAACGACCACAGCCGCACCTTCGGCTGCGAATTGTTTTGCAATCCCTGCGCCGATTCCTTTCGAGGCTCCGGTTACCACTGCAACTTTTCCGTTTAGTTTTCCGTTTTTCATTTTGGTCCTTTCTTCATGTTGCGATCCTTATTTCCCGTTCAAACCGAACGATTCACTGACTTTTCTTAATGCGCGGACACGTCCGCGACTCAAAAACGGCGATCCCGCGGTTGCGGGACCACACTCCAAAGCGCTCAGCCTTTCGCTGAGTTCGTGAAACTAATAAATCAGTTCCTTCGACGCGTAGCCTCGAACAAGAACCACGTACGACGCTCGGTTTCATCGATCCATACTTCGATGAAACTTGCCGTCGCAACGTCACGATGTTCGTCGCACACGTTGTGCACCTCGCGCAGACGCGCTGCGAACGTTTTGTTGTCGTCCGCCAGCTCGGCGAGCATGTCCAATGGCTCAACGTACTCAGCATCGTTATCGAGCACGCGTTGCGTTCGCGCGATCTCTCCGATCGAATGCAGCGTGAGTCCGCCGATCTTGCGAACGCGTTCCGCGATGACGTCTGTCATGGCGAAGAGTTGTTCGGCGTGTTCGTCGAGAAGCAGATGATAATCGCGGAAGTGATGCCCGCTCATATGCCAGTGAAAATTTTTCGTTTTCATGTAGAGGGCGAAAACGTCTGCCAGAATTGCATTCATCGCGCCTGAGATATCCTTCGTCGCTTCGGGCGTGAGATCGGTCCGCGTTTCGAGTGGCGCGTCGCGTCTGTGAAGAAGTTCTGCTTTTCCAGAATTCGATTTGGCCATACTTCGGCCGTCTTTGGAGAGGGTGGCTTTCATCACCGAATATAACAGACATCATCTGCGCGCGACATTCCCACTTTCGCGAGAGTTTGAGTCGCCGAGAACGAGCTAACAGCGCCTCCCTCTTTCAGGGTACAGCAGCTTTTGTCGCAGCGCGTAACTTCGCATGGGAAAAATCCATCCAAAGCCAAGTTCGCCGGCGTTTTGATAAGGATACTCGCGCGATGCGGATATCGCGGCCCCCCCAAAAAAAATGAGAAGACGGAGCTTGGGTAACTCAGGGTTGGAAGTCGCGCCGCTGGCGTTCGGCGGAAATGTTTTCGGCTGGACGGTGGACGAGCGAACGTCCTTCAGGTTGCTCGATGCTTTCGTCGCCGCCGGATTTAATCTCATCGACACTGCTGACGCTTATTCCAGATTCGCGCCGGGCAATCGTGGTGGTGAATCGGAAACTATCATCGGCAAGTGGCTCAAGCAGGGTGGCAGACGCGACAAAGTCATCATTGCCACAAAAGTTGGGCTGGAGATGGGACCGCAGATGAAAGGCTTGTCGAAGGCTTATATTCTGCGCGCGGTCGAAGATTCATTGAGGCGGCTGCAAACGGATTACATCGATCTTTATCAATCGCACCGTGACGATCCAGACACACCGCTTAATGAGACGCTCGAAGCTTACGCGCAGTTGATGGAGCAGGGGAAGATGCGCGCCATCGGCGCGTCGAACTACAGCGCCGAACGACTCTCGTCCGCCCTGACACTGAGTAGAAGGCAGGGAATGCCAAGGTATGAATGCCTCCAGATGGAATATAATCTTTACGATCGCGGGGGCTACGAGGAAACACTCGAACCAGTATGCATAGAAAACGGTTTGGGAGTTCTTAGCTATTTCTCGCTGGCGAGCGGATTTCTCACAGGCAAATACAGGTCCGCAGCCGACGTTACGAACAAGGCGCGAGGCGATTTCGTGAAAAAATATCTGAACGACCGCGGCTTTAGGATTCTCGACGCGCTGGATCAGGTCGCGAAGCCACTTCATGCAACGCCTGTGCGGGTCGCGCTGGCGTGGCTGATGGCGCGACCAACGGTCACCGCGCCTATCGCCAGCGCCACAAGTCTGGCGCAATTGAAGGAGCTGATGGGCGCGACCAAGCTCGAATTAGACGAAACGTCAATGGGGCTTCTGAATCGGGCGAGCAATGGGCTAGGGTAACACAGCCATGACGGCTGTACCGTTATAGCGGGCTTCTTGCCCGCAGGTTGCATTTTGGCGTAGCACACGCGAAGCATTTCGGCGATTAAAGGCACAGCGTTTGGATCCTACCGAAAAATGAACGAAAACGATCATTCTCCTGCTCGCGTCGTCTTCTTGTTCGACGTAGACAACACGCTGGTTGATAACGACAGAGTGGCAGCAGATCTGCAACGCCACCTCGTCAGCGAAATCGGCGCGGAGGGAGCGCAGGAATATTGGCGAGATTTTTGAGCAACTACGGACCGAACTTGGCTATGCGGATTACCTGGGCGCTTTGCAAAGGTATCGGGCCAAACATCCGCACGCCCAGCGGCTGCTTTGCATGTCTGATTTTCTGATCAATTATCCTTTCGCTGAGCGTCTTTTTCCCGATGCCCTCAAGGTGATCGAGCATGTCCAGCAATGGGGTCCTGCGGTCATTCTCTCGGACGGCGACGTCGTTTTTCAACCGCTGAAGATCAGTCGCTCAGGCTTCACCAATGCGGTTTCCGGGCGCGTGCTGATTTATGTGCACAAGGAGCAGGAACTCGATGACGTCGAGCAACGCTACCCAGCCAAACATTACGTACTAGTGGACGACAAACTGCGTATCCTGGCCGCCGTGAAAGAATTCTGGCGCTCGCGGGTGACCACTATTTTCGTTAGGCAAGGTCACTATGCTATCGATCCAGAAATCCTCGCCACCTATCCGACGGCGGACATCAGCATCGGACGAATTGGGGATCTGCTGCAATATCAGTTGCCGGAATTACTGAATCCGAAACCGTGAGCGACTCAGGCGGTAACAAAAACGCGCATATCAAATTTACTCCTTAGCTTTTGTTCTGACTTCGCGCCGATGGAGTCCAGTTTGGCGAGCGCGCCCGCGGGCAGGGTCAATGCGGCAGCTTGGAGATTCTCGCGCAAATGCTGCACCGATGAGGTTCCCGGAATCAGCAGAATGTTTGGTGAACGCTGAAGCAGCCACGCCAGCGCGACTTGCATTGGTGTTGCGCCTAACGACTCGGCGACGCCATCGAGCGCAGCTGATTGCAACGGATTGAATCCACCCAGTGGAAAGAACGGCACGTAAGCGATGCCCTGCCGCGCGAGATCATCGATGAACAAGTCGTCGTCTCGCTGAGCAAGGTTGTAGAGATTCTGCACGCACACGATGTCCGTCAGTGGTTGCGCTTGTGCCAACTGGGTTGCCGAAACGTTGCTCAGACCGATATGGCGAATCAGTCCCTGGCGCTTGAGTTCCACGAGCACAGCCAGCGGTTCCGCAATCGATCTCTCCGATGGGCGTTCGAGCCCTCCTACCCGGAGATTGACAACATCGAGACTTTCAACGCCGAGATTTCTTAAGTTGTCATGAACCCCATCGATGAGCTCCTGACGCGAAAGAGCGGGAATCCACGATTTGTCCGCGCCGCGCCGCGCGCCAACTTTCGTGACAATCACCAATTCCCGCGGGTAAGGATGCAACGCGCGACGGATGATTTGATTGGTAACGTGCGGGCCGTAGAAATCACTGGTGTCGATATGGTTCACGCCAGCGGCAATTGCTTCGCGCAGCACCGCGACGGCCGCGTCCGGATCGCGCGGCGGTCCCCAAACGCCAGGACCGGCGAGCTGCATCGCACCGTAACCCACGCGCCGTACGGTCATTGAGGTACCAGGAAGCGTGAAGCTGCCGCCGAGCTTGGTTGCGTCGGACGTTTGGACTTCGTTAGAATTACTCATAGCGGTAATATAATGAATCTCCCTATCCAGCGATGAAGCCGCCATCGACGACGAGCGACGTGCCGGTTGTGAATTTCGCGTTGTCGGAACAGAGATAGAGAACAGCCGCGGCGATCTCTTCGCTGGCGCCAATGCGTCCGACCGGATGAAGAGACGTGAAGTAATCGCGCATCTCGCCTTCTTTTCCGGCAGAGCGATCGACCATGTCGGTTGCGACACCGGCTGGGGCGACTGCGTTAATACGGATATTTTGTTTGGCGAACTCCAGCGCGAGAGCCTTGGTCAAGCCTTCGACCGCATGCTTGGACGCGGTGTAGATGCTGACTTGACCCATGCCGACGTGCCCAAGCGCGCTGGAGGTATTGACGATTGCCCCACCGCCGTTCTTTAGCATGACAGGGATTTCGTGACGCATTGAATTCAGAACGCCCCAAACATTGATGTCGAAGACGCGGCGGTATTCGGCCTCGGTGGCCTGATCCAATGGGCCTCCCCACTCGACGCCGGCGTTGTTAAACGCGATGTCGAGGCGGCCGAATTTTTCGACCGTAAAATCGACCATTCGCTTCACGTCCGCGTCTTTCGCCACGTCGGCGCGGACGAACGCCGCCTCGCCGGCAAGTTCCTTAATCTCAGCGACGACTTGTGCCCCTTCTTTTTCGCGGCGGCCGGTCAGAACGACCTTTGCACCAGCGCGAGCAAATTCGATCGCGGTGGCTTTGCCGATACCGGATGTTCCTCCGGTCACGAGTGCAACTTTGCCTGAGAATGTTTTGTTATTCATGGAACTAGCTTTTCGTTGTTTGTTATTTTCGTTAACCTCATCGTCCTACTAAGCCGAGCGATTGAAGCGTCGCCGCAGTAACTGTCCCTGTTACACTCAAGTCATTCTCCTCTTGGTAGCGGGCGATAGCGGCCTGGGTTTCATCTCCAGCAACTCCATCGACCGCGCCGCCGGTAGTACCCAAGTTTTGCCAGCTGCGACTGGACGGAGCTGATAACTCCGTTGCCACTTTCATCTGGGGCAGCATAGCCGCTGTAGTAACTATATGGGTCCTGAGTGTTATAGTCGTAGCTGCCGTATGGATAGTCATTGTTGCCGTAGGGATAATCGTAGGAATCCGAGGGATAGGAGCTGTAAGCGTCGTAAGGATAATAATCCCACGGGTAGAGTCCCCACCAGAAGCCATCGGTAAACACAAACACGTGGCCGTGATCAAAGTGGGCGTGATGTTTGTCCCAATCATGGTGCCAGTTTCCATCATGGCGAGCAAACACCCGGTGATTGGTCATCGCCCTCCGGACTGCCGACTGCGCATTCGAGGTCCTCATGTTTTGCGTTGCTGGTGATGCCGAGCGATTCTGCTGGCGAGCAACGGTTGTGTTCCTCCCGGCATACGATCTCGTCGGTTGGTTTCCCGCTGCTCTGAATTGGTGTGTCGGGGCAGCAGAGCTGCGGCTGCCTCCGTTATAGTATCGGAATGCACCGGTTGTGCCGCCGAGACTTCTAGTGGCAAAATGAGTGCTGTTATACG
Organism: uncultured Verrucomicrobiae bacterium; assembly: GCA_963761585.1. Classification (GTDB taxonomy): domain Bacteria; phylum Verrucomicrobiota; class Verrucomicrobiia; order Chthoniobacterales; family UBA10450; genus Udaeobacter. The sequence continues at coordinate 77,756 of CAVXHW010000007.1, read as the reverse complement.
TATACGGGGCTGGTCGAAATTCGCCGCCGCCGAAACGGGGACTGCCAAAGCCAACGCCGCCACCGCGGCTCACGACTCCGCCTGCAACGTGTTGGGCAGCCAAACCGCCGCCACGAAAACCGCCGCCGCCACCAAAGCCACCGCCGCGGAAACCACCACCGAAACCTCCTCCGTGGAAACCACCGCCACCACCGCCGGCCCATGCCGGCTGACTAAGCGCAACAACAGCGGTGCTTATTAAGCTAAGTAAAATTGTTGTTTTCATGCCTAAACATCCTAACTGGCAGCGCTCATTGCCATTGCGCATCCGTAGGATTTTATGGTGCTACCTAAGGGTTGCTCCGTGGTCTCCCGTTAGAGAGAAACGTGAGACGCTACGCACGCGGGAAGATGTTGTTCAATCGCGTTGATCAACTCAGGAATGCTGACGGGCTTTGCAAGAAATGGATGCCCTTGGATACTGAGACCACTCCTTGCCTCGGCTCGAGTCACAAGCGCCGTAAGAAATACGATTGGCGTGTTGTGTAATTCAGGATCGGCCTCGATTTGCGCTGCTACTTCGCCTCCATCCGTCTCTGGCATCACGACATCAAGCAAGATTAGATCTGGCTGAAAATTCCGAGCGCTCTGATGAGCCTTGGTAGCGTCGTTTTCTTCAAGCACCAGATAGTGACCAGTCCTTTCGAGAAGAACTTTCACAAGGTGCGTTGTGTTACGGTCGTTATCGACAATCAGGATGCGCCTTCTTTCTTTCACTCCCGAACCGCTGATTGAACGTGGCCAGAAAAAAACAGTGTTGGCTCCCCGCGGAAGAAAATCTGCTTCGATTACTTTGTTCATATTTTTCGACCACGTTCTTTGCTGGGTTGCCTAGGTCGTCAACCAAGTTACGAACCAGGCGCCGAGGAGTCCGACCAAAATTCCAATCAATGGGCTAGAAATGGCGAACCAGAGTGAAATCGCCTCCCGTAAGGGCAGCGGATCGCGCCGCCACGAGGCATGTTTTATCGTAGACACAGTCATAATCTTTTCTTGGTAGTTAATTAGGCGACCGATCGATCCCATTTCGCCGAAGAGAGTCCAAGCAACTCGGCAAGGCGCGATTCATAAGATTCGCACGTCGGACAATCACCATCGGGTTTAACCCATTCTGGATGCTCGACGCGCAAGGCGTCGTGTATCTGTCGTTGAAGTTGAACGTAAGAGCGGACCTCATCCGGACCGCTCGGAAGAGTCTTTGTTTTCATGATTTCAAAAATCGGCTCCGATCCGACTATCGCCATTTCGCGTACGCAAGATTTTCGATTGCCACTCGCGAGGTGGACCGCACTCCCTCTTTCGAGATATGGAGGAAGCAAGAAGCGCGACCCAATAGAATTTGGTTTTCATGATTTGATTTCGTTTGTCTCTTTGTGTGGTTGTTTTCGAGGTTTATTATTTCGTTGGCCTAACGAAGACCTCCCGCGACACGAAGCGTTTCACCTGTGATCCACGCGGAATCAGAGGAAGCAAGAAAGACTGCAGCAGGAGCGATGTCGCTGGGTTGACCGACGCGACCGAATGGTGTCTGCGCTTCAACGCTTTTGCGAAGATCGCCTTGGTCGAAACCGGCTGCGCGCACGCCTTCGGTTTCGACAAGACCGGGATTGATAGAGTTGACCCGAATTTTGCGCGAACCGAGTTCCTTAGCCAGCGTTCGGGTAATGGCGTCGACCGCGCCCTTGGTGCCGGTGTAAACTGACGAACCCGGTGGCGTCAGTGACGTGACAGTCGAACTAACATTAATAATGTTGCCGCCATTGGAACCGAAATGCTTGACGGCCTCCTGAGTGGCCAGAAGCAGACCGAGAACATTCACATCGAACATTCGGTGGAATTGCTCCTCGGTAATCTCTTCAATAGGCGACCAGTCGTAAACGCCCGCGTTGTTGACCAGGACGTCGATATTTCCGAAAGCTTTCTTTGCCGCTGAGAAGAGTCGTTCAACGTCCGCCTTTCTGGCGACATTGGCCTGCACCGCGACGGCCTGTCCGCCGCGCTTGGTGATTTCATCCACGATGCGATCAGCATCTTCCTTTGCCGAAGCGTAGTTGATGACCACGGTCGCGCCTTCATTGGCGAATTCTTTCGCGATAGCGGCCCCAATTCCCTTGGAGGCGCCTGTTACGATCGCAACTTTTCCATTTAATTTTCCTTTGTTCATATAGTTAATGCCTTTCATTTTCCGATTCTTGTTATCCACATAAAGCGAAGGCCGGTTGGCCAGTCTCGATTCGATTGAAGGCGTGCGGCGCAAAGACGTCGTCAGGCTTCGCCTCGATCGCTTGCAGATTCAGGTTGATGACGCGCGCCTCGACCAGATCGGGGAGAAGCAAATGCGGGAACAACGAAAGCTCCCAGGCGTTTGCTTCTTCGTCGTCGAGTACCAGATGAATGATTTCCCTCAGGTCTGGGTAAGCCTGCTCATAATCTTGCTGCAATCGTTGTTTCAGTTGCGCGAGGGCGACTGAGACTCTCTGGAGGAAAACTAGTTCTGGCTGTGTGTCAGTTTTCATAGGTTTAGGTTCTTTCGGTTTCGGCATTTATATTTGACCGGTCGTCTATAGAATTGGCAAAAAAAGAGAGTTACGCGGAGACAGCCTGGGCATCTTTCACACCCAGAACATCCCTGGCCACGTGCTTGAATTCGCGGAGCAGTTCGACGTCATTTTGAATCCGCGCCTGTGCCACTGTCCCTTGATAACACGAGAATAGCGCTTTGGCCTTCGCGACCGGATCGTGCGCATTAATTAATCCCTCCGCCTGAGCGTCGCGTACCGTGGAAATGAAATAATTCATCTTGCGATCCATGATCCGATCGATCGCTTCACGAACGATTTGGTCCTGAGTGCTGACCTCGCTACCGATACTCAACAACGGGCACCCCAGGATTGAACCGCATTTCTTCTGAAGTTCGGCGAGGCGATCGTGAACAAAATCAAAGTACCGATCGAGCCGCTCCAATGGCGGAACCGTCGGTGAGAAAATCGAATCCATTTCCGTCTTCTTCTTGTTCCAGTCCGCTTCCAGGGCGGCGGCAGCGAGCTCCGATTTCGACTTAAAAAAATAATAAAAGCTTCCTTTCTTTGCACCGGCGCGCTCGCAAATCGCATCTACCGACGTCGTGCCGTAACTATTGTGCCAGATCAAATCCATCGCCGCGTCCGTCAGGCGTTCCTTCATGTCACTCACTCTTGGCATGACGGCAGATTTACTCGTCTTGACTAATCAGTCAACTATTATTTCCATCTTTTTTCTCCGGCATGCCGAGCCAGGCGGCCAGAATGCACACGCGCCCGGCAAAGGCACAAGAGTGGTCGTCGCCTTGCCCCTCAGTCAGGAGTCGATCCTGATTCCTTACAGCTGAATCATGCCGCGTCTCGTGGCAGTAGCGACGGCTTCGGTGCGGCTGACGACGTTCATTTTGGCGAAGATGCCTTTCACGTGTGATTTGACAGTGCCTTCGCTAATGAAAAGTGCCGAGCCTATCTCCTTGTTGCTTTTTCCTTTGGCCATCAACTTGAGCACGTCGATTTCACGAGCGCTTAACGTTTCGCCGCTGACCCGCTCTGCCAGCTTGGCGGCGAGATCCACCGGAACACAAGTCTCGCCGGCGTGTACTCGGCGGATGCAATCCATTAACGCCTCCCGAGGCACATCCTTGAGCAGGTAACCTTTCGCGCCGGCCTGGATGGCGCGGTAGATATCTTCGTCACCGTCAAAGGTTGTCAGCACAATGATCCGCGCGTGTTCATCGCCGGCTCGGATTTCCCTGATGGCGCTTACGCCGTCGAGCTCGGGCATTCGCAAATCGAGTAGTGTCACATCGGGATGGTGCTGCTTCCAAAGATCGACTGCTTCCCGTCCGTTGCTAGCTTCGGCGACAACGAGCATGTCCGGCTTGCGCCGAATCAACGACACCAAACCTTCGCGCACAACGCTGTGATCATCCGCGATCAGGACCGCGATACGCGGTTTCTTCGGCGCTGCCTTAACCTTTCGGTCGGATTTCTTTTTGGATTTCACAGGTCCCGACTCGAGATTATACGGCACCGTAACGGCGATCTTGGTGCCTTTGCCACGCCTGCTACTGATCGTCAGGTTCCCGCCCATTTGTTCGACGCGCTCGTGCATTCCGGCCAAACCAAAACCATCGTGTCGCGCTTTGACTTTAAATCCGTCGCCGTCATCGCGAAGCTCCAGACGCAGTTCCTTTGTATTGAAGACTAACCGCGTTTCAAAATTGCGCGGGTGCGCGTATTTGAGTGAGTTGGTCAGGGCTTCCTGGCCGATGTGCAGCAAATTCTCCTGCCAGTACTGCGGGAGATTTCGCAGCTTGCCACGAAGATTGAAAGTCGTGTGAAGCGCCGTTCCGGCAGTTGTGTTCTTAACGATTCCTTTTAGCGCCTCCCAAAAATTCCCTCGCTGCAGAGCTTGCGGCCGTAGCGCGTGGACCGATCGCCGCGCTTCGTTCAAACTCTGCCGCGCCAAGTCGCCGGCGCGCCGCAAATGTTCGTTCGCTTCCTTTCGACGGCAACATGCCATCGCGTCTTCCAGCGCTTCCAATTGCACGATCACACCAGTGAAACCCTGCGCGAGCGTATCGTGGATATCTCGCGCCATTCTATTTCGTTCTTCCAAAACGGCTGCCTGCCGGCTTTGTTCGGCAAATTCATTTAGTTGGATCGCCAGCATTGCCTGGTGCGCGAGTGCTTGCGCCAGTTCGATCTCTTCGGGCCGATAGGGAGGTCGGTCGCCGTGACGAATCCCGATGAAACCTTTCACCCGACCGCCCACTAGCGTTGGAATTCTCAGGAACTTCTTCGTTCCTCCCGATTTCAAATACTCGCGAAGCTCGGTGGAAGAGTACGGATCATTTTCCACATCTTCGCAAGCAACCGGGGCTCCTGAAAAAAACAGCTCACGAACTCCGGGGTCTTCCTTCCATGACTGGGGATTCTTGATGAATGGATGCTCCGCATCAACCTTGGCGAAATTTGTGCCCTCGGCCCAGGCACGTAAAACGAGCGAATCGTTCGATTCGTTGAGCAACCAAAGGATCACGCTTTGCGCTCCAAGCATGCGACCCATTGTGCTCAACATTTGTCCGAGGAACTTGTCCGGTGCCGGCGCAGTCGCAAGAACATCCAGGCTATAGGTCAGCGCCTCTACTTGACCGCGGGCGACCCGCTCCGAGGCGCGCAACGCTTCCGCAGCACGATCCCGCTCAATTGCGACTCGCACAACGTGCGTGGCTAACTCAAGCAGCTCAAGGTCGTCCGAATTTGGTGTTCGCGTTTCGCGATAGTAAATACAGAAGGTTCCAAGGACTTTTCCTTTCGAAGAGAGCACTGGATTCGACCACGAGGCTCGGAAGCCCTGCTTCAATGCGGAAGCGCGATGCTCCGGGACGTCCCACAGCGGGTCAGTGGCAATGTCCGCGACGATGACTCTCGAGCCCCGATATGCCGCGGTGCCGCACGAGCCGGCACACGGTCCGATTGGTAGCTTTTCCATCTGCTGGATCCACTCATTGGGGAGACTCGGTCCTGCAATCGAATCCAGATGGAGCCCGTCGTGATTCAGCAACAACACGGAAGCGAGCGTGCCGCTTCGCTGCTCTTGGATAATCACACACAATGCATTTAGGATTTCCTTCAGCGGGACTCCGGTCGCGACCATCTCCAAAAGTTGTTTCTCTCCCGCGAGCAAGGCTTCATCTTGTTTGCGTTTGCTGATATCGCGCAGAATCGCCTGGAAGTATCCGCCGCGTATCCCCGACACGGATACCTCCACCGGAACGATCTCCCGGTTTTTGCGAACAAATTTTCTCTCGAATCGTATGGTGCTTCCGGTTTTTAATTTCTCAAGTCTCTCTCGAAAAAGGTGGCGTTCTTCCGGCAGATAGGTGTCGGTGACCGGCGCGCCGACCAACTGATCCAGAGGAATTCCAGCCAGCTCGGCGGCCGCGCGATTCCCCAAAACACAGATACCATTGGCATCGACGACGTAGATTGCGTCAGGTGAAATCTCGATCAGATCCCGATACTTCTCTTCGCTTTTGCGCAGTTTTTCTTCCGCCGATTTGCGCTCGGTCACATCTCGCAAGGTGCAAAGGGTGGACAAAAATTCGCCGCTCTCCGAAAGACGCGGGACCGATGCACCATCGAAATGGACAATAGTCGCCATCTTTTGTTCTCCAGCGGACTTGATATTGCCGCGCTTTGCCTTCCAGCAGATCCGCGAGCATCTCACGAGCAAGCTCCCGGTCCCCGGGAAGGAGCAGGAGTTCAAAGACGTTCGCCCCGCGTAATTCCGATTCCGAATAACCGCTCAGTTCAATGCCTCGCTGGTTGATACAAAGGATGTTCCCGGCGCGATCTAGAGAAAGGATCACGTCATGGGATAATTTGAACAGGTGCTTCGCGGCGCTTTCATCGGCCGCCGCTGATGAACGAGACATCTGCTGATTTCGGATTTCCGGCTGCGAAATGGGGATTGGTTCGAGCTGGAGGAGCTGAGTTGGAGCGCTCGTGCGCATGACGAAAATCTAACGCCCTGACGCGGTCGCGCCACCTTTGTTTCCGTCCCCCGAAAGAGGTGTTATCGGCTACCGCTTGCGAAGTATCGAAAAATCCTCCGACTGCGTCGTCGTGGTGCAGCCGTAGGCCGGCTAGGTTTTCGAACAACAAAATTATCAGAAATGAAAACCAAACAAATTCAAAGCAATTCGAAACTGGGCCCGTGGAGGATTTTCCGGCGTTCTTCGCGGCGTCACGACCCGATGCTCGTGCTCAACATGGCTCTGTTCAACTTCACGGACGGATGGAACCGGGCTTTTTCGAGGGATCAATATGCACGGTTCTCTGTTTGAGACCTCAACGAAGGTAATGAATCGCGCGCCGGGTACACAGCCGGCGATCAACGCCGCTCAACAGTTCGTTGTTGTGAGGGCGCCCATCGCCCGTGTGTATGAACAGTGGTCGCGCATTGAGGATCTGCCGAGATTCATCACAGCAATTCGGGACGTGCGAAGAATTGATGACACGCATTTTTCTTATGTCTGGGATCTAAACGGCGAAGACGAAAAAGGGATCTTTCACATCGTGCTTCAAATTCCTGGTCGCCGGATCGCGTGGCGCACCATCTCAAACGGCTTCCTGTCCGGCGTAGTTTCCTTCGAACCGCGTTCTGAAAAGGAAACCGAAGTAACGTTGAAGATCCGGTCGATCTTCGACTCGCCCAATCTGTCGCGGAGAGTCGAAGAATATTTGGGCAATTTCAAACGGCTGGTGGAAAGAATGGAGGAAAGAACATGAGAAGGGTTCCGACAGTGGAAGAGCTGGTAGCAAACTACTGGCAAATATTGGCGCGCTCTATCGAAAGGCCGAATGTCAGAAAAAGCCGCGCACCGTCGCCGCTTCGTCGGCGAAACTCTGAAAGTTTGCCGCGTCGAATTCACGGGCGCATAACTGCGTAAACCAAACGACCACGAAAGGAAGAAAGGTATGCATGAGGACCTTGAAAAAGTGAAACTGCTCGCGCGTGATTTGCGGGACAGAAGAGAATTTCCACGCAGCCCGCGAGCCACACTGGCAGGTTATGTGTTGGCAGCGCGCGCCGTGGACAAATGCCGCGCAGTACTCGTGGATTGGCACGGCGAATACCATTCCAATTGCCCACTCGATCAGCGCTGGTTGAATTTTGCCGAGATCGATTACGCCGATTTCCGTTCGCTAGTGGCCACCGGTGCGAGCGACGATGAGATCGCCGAATGGATTGAGAAAAATGCCAAGAAGCGCCCGCGTGCCGAGATCGTGGCCTGGAACAACAAGGAGCGCGACCTCCGTCTCAGTGATCTGCCGCATGAGCTTCAGGAATACATGGAGAATTACATCCATCGATATGTCCCGCGTAACCGCGTCGTCTATCACTGGTTCGACGTGTACGATCTGGAAGAGCAACGAATCTGAAATAGCGCGAGCCTCCGGCTTGCGTGATGTCCGCAACCGAGACGGTCGCGCTACTTCATCGCCGGTTTCTCAACTTCTCGCATTCTGATATTGATCTCGGACGTCAGTGTCCGATGAACAGGACATTTTGCGGCGATCTCCATCAGCTTTGCGTGTTGTTCGGCAGTCAAAGATCCTGTCAGATCCACTTCAACATCGATTCTGTCTACCATACCGTCCTTGGTCTCGCACTCCTCACAGTCCCTGGTGTGGATGCGCGAGTGCCATAGCGAAACCGTAACGTTTTCTAGCGGCAAATGATTTCGCCGCGCGTAAAAGCCGATTGTCATTGAAGTGCACACGCCAAGAGCCGTGAGCAAATAATCATATGGATCGGGGCCGGCATCACCACCTCCGGCGCTCATGGGTTCGTCGGCGACAAGATGATGTTTACCCGCAGTGATTTCCTGCTGAAAATTCTCAGCGCCGCCGCGCACGACGACATGCGGTGTCTCCTTATCGGGTTGTGCAGCCATGGATTGGATCAGGGGTTCAGAATTCCTCTGAAAGCATCGCGGTATCGCCACACCAGAAACAATTCAAGAATGGTGACAACGATTGCGGGCGGGACACCTTCGGGAGCCATCAAAACGTGGAAGATCCAAATGTTTACGATGATCGCGCCAAGAATCGTCAGGCCTAGAGGAACAAAGCGCCCGATCAACAACAGCAAACCTCCGATCACCTGAAGCGCGCCGATGACATAAACGTAGCCGCTCTCAAAGAATGCGTGCAAGTATTCGCCGGTTACGCCCTTCGGAAGCGGCGGCATCGGAAGGAAATGCAGGAATGCGTTGGAACCGAACACAACAAAGATTAACCCGAGAAGAACTCGGACGATCACGGTGACAATTTTCATTGCAAAGATGCTGCCTGGATTGATTTAAAATTCAAATCTTGAAATTTCGTGAGGCGGGGAAGATGGCAGAACCATTGTTCAGATCCCAGCTCGATCGAGAACCGATTTCAGCACCGTTTCGGCTTCGAACACTTCGTGGGCGACAGCGCGAGCGGCGCGCGAGTGTTTTTTGTAATCGACGTTTATTCTTTCCACTGCATCGGCGATCTCGTCGAGCGTTCGAAACGATAAGAGTCCTTCTTTACCGCCATAATTTCTCGTGAAGCCGGTTTCCTGAGTGATGACAGGCCGGCCGGCTGCCAGATAACACGCGCTGCGATCGCTGAACCAGCCGGTGTCGAGTCGGACGTATTGATCCTTCGCGACGGTGAACTCGCCTTTCGAGCGCTGGATGTAATCGCGGTAGAGCCAGTAATCGACGCTCATCTGCGATGGCGAAGTCAGGCGCCAGCGGCTTCGCTCAAATTTTCTGCGCGTTTTTGGATCATTGATGTTGGTTGCCATCTCGAATGTCTTCGCCAGCTTCTTTAGGCGCGGAGACGAAACGGAGAAATTCGCGCGATTTGCTCCACAGATATTTCTTGCCGCGCCACGTGATGTCTTTCAATCCGCTCGTGGACCAGTTCGCGATTGTTGTGAACACCGCCGCGCGAGAAGGGGACCGCGCCGTTTTCCAAAGATCGGTTACGACTGGTTGCCGCGTGGGCAACCATTTGAAGCCGTGCAGCGGCACCGGGAAATCTTTCGTTCCGATGTTTTCACCGAATGTAAAAAGTGCATGATGCCGCTGCAGATACTCGATTGTCGATTTCACGCCTTTGTCGATCTTGATTTGCTCAACGCCGGGGTCGCTCTCGATGTACAGAATGCGATCGGAAACGAGTAAATCGTCATTGAACTCCTGCGTGCCGCAAACATTCAGGATTGCATCGGCGTCGCGATAAAGTTGCCGGATTTTTTTCAACGAGAAGCCGGCGGTTGGATTACCTGGCAGATAACGCGCGCAATACGCCCAGCGATTTTTGAAATCGAAGTCTCGGGCCAGGCGGTCGAGAACTTTTGCCGCATAATCGAACTCGTCGGTGACTTCGAATGTTTCCGGGTTGTACGGCAGGCGCGCTGAATCTTCGATAAAGAAAACGTCGTGCCCGAGCCGTTGCAATCCCACGACGTAATGGATGGCTTGCCAGACAACGCCCGCGATCGGCATCGATCCCATAAATCCCATCACCACGATGCGCTTGCGTTTCATCCTTTACCGCCGAGGGCGCAGAGGACGCAGAGGATTAACAATAAAAAATTCATCTCTGCGAACTCAGCGTCCTCTGCGGTCAAATTGCTTGACGACGGTCGCTGGATTGCCGGCCACTACGACATTCGGTTCGACTGATTTGGTGACTACCGCTCCTGCCGCGACAACTGAGTTCTCACCGATGGTGACGCCTTTCAAAATCACTGCGTTCATTCCGATCCAGACGTTGTCGCAGATTTTGACCGGCACGGTTTTCAATTTAGGGCGCGCCGGGCGGTTCTTGAAGTACGGCGCCAGCGCTTCGGCGTCGATCAGGCGTTGCGCCGGTTCGATCGGGTGAAAATCGGAATCGGCGATGCCGACGTTCCATGAAACAAGGCAATACGAGCCGATCTCGATCTTTTCCTCCGCCATGATCAGCGCGCCATTGAGCAGCGTGAAATTGCCGATCGTGCATTGGCCATTAACTCCGATGGCAAATGAGCATCCTGCGTAACAGGAAACATGTTCGCCCATGACCACTGCGCGCGGTTTTTTGTTTCGGAGAAATCGGAAAATTTGCGCGGTCTCGCAATAAAAACCGTCGCCGAACTCCACGTTCGGCGGGATCGGCTCCCGCCACCAATCGTGTTCCACGTGTCGATCTTCTTTAACGTTGCTCATGAACGCCTTAAGATCCAAACAGCCTGAGGGCAGGCTGTCTCCAGTATTCGTGCTGGAGCCGGGCCGCCCTCGGCCCGCAACAGATGTTGAAGTTTGGCCGTGCTCATGTTGGAAATTTTCCCGATGTATAAAGTTTCGCGTAAACGCCGCCGCGGGTGAGGAGTTCGGGACCGCGGCCTTGTTCGATGATGCGTCCGTGTTCCAGCACGATGATTTGGTCGAGATTGTGAATGGTCGCCAGCCGATGTGTGGCAATCAGCGTTGTTCGGCCGCGCATTAATTCCTTGATGGTTTCCATGATGGCAGCTTCGGTGCTGGGGTCGAGCGCCGAAGTCGGTTCGTCCAGCAACAGAATCGGCGCGTTCTTGAGAAATGCTCGCGCGATTCCGATGCGCTGGCGCTGGCCGACGCTCAAATGACCGCCGCGTTCGCCGACGAGGTTGTTATATCCCTCCGGCATTTGCCGAATAAACTCGTCAGCCTGCGCGCGCCGCGCCGCTTCAATAATCTCTTCCTCGGTCGCATCGGGCCGGCCATAGGCGATGTTTTCGCGGACGGTGGTGGAGAAGAGCAGCGTGTCCTGGAGGACGATGGCGATCTGAGCGCGCAAAGACTTCTTGGTAATCTCGCGGACATCGCGACCATCAAGCATCACGGAACCTGTGGCCGCATCGTAAAAGCGCGGCACCAGACTGAGCAGTGTGCTTTTGCCCGCGCCCGTGCCGCCCACGAGTCCGACAATTTGATTCGGCGCGATGGAAAGATTGACATCGCGCAAAACGATTCGGCTGTCGGCGTAACCAAAATCGACCGAGTGAAATTCGATCGCCCCTTTAGCCGATGAAATATCGACCGCATTTGGCGAATCGCGCACGTCGTCCTGACTATCCAACACTTCGAAGCAGCGTTTCGCGCCTGCAGTAGCACCTTCCATTGCCCAGGCCGTGTACGTCAGGGATTCTAACGGTTGATACAGCATCAGGAGATAGGCGCTGAAGACCAACAACGAACCGAGGCTCAGCGTGCCGGCGAGCACATGCAGAGTTCCTACGTAGTACATCGCTGCCGTGCCGATCACCATGAGGGTGCTGATCACCAGCGCGCTGTTCACATTCGTTAACGTCAGCCGCAGATTTGCCTGCAAACTCTGCTGCGCCTGTTGATGAAATTGTCGCACCTCGAAGTCTTCACGTCCGAAGGCGTGCACCATCCGAATTGAGGTCAGTCCCTCCTGCGCTTGCGCAAGCACAGCGCTTTCGTGTTCCTGAATCGAGGTCGATTCACTACGGATCCGGCGTGCGAAGAAATAAATCGCACCCACGATTAGGGGCACAATCGCCAGGGAAAGCAGCGTCAATACCCAGTCGAGTCTCAACATTACGATGAATGTGCCGATCAGCGCGATTACCGAAGCAAAGATGTTGGTGAAACCTTTGTTGTAGATCGTTTGGATCGACTGCGAATCGTACGCGACGCGAAAACTGGAGTCGGCAGACCGCCGCGCGTCGTGAAATTTAAGAGAGAGACGTTGCAGATGAGAGTAGAGATCGGTTCGCAGCTTCAGCAGCGCCTGAAGGCCGATCTTCACGAATAGATAGTTTGTAATCCAGTTAATGATTCCCCATGCAAATTGGATCACGATCAGCGCGAGACAGAGTAGGGGAACCAAAGTCTGCCAATCACCGCGCGCAGCAGGCGCTGGTCGCAGGAAATCGTCCACGATGATTTTGAATGGCCACGGCTTGAGCAGATTCAGGCCAATACCGATCAGCGACAGAAACAGGCCGATTATCGTTTTTCCCCAGAATGGTTGGTAATAGCGAAGGACGCGCCGGTAAATCGACATCTGAATTTTGGATTGCGGATTTTAGTTTTTGGACTGAACTAGGGCGAATTCATTCGACTTGAGATCTGAAGATTTCTCGGCAGGGCTTGGCCTGAGGGTAGTCGAAGGGGTCGGAGTGACAATATGCATCATCTGGTTCAAATCTGGTTTGAGTGGGTCGAGCAGTGGGGATACGTGGGAATCATTTTGCTCATGGCGATGGAAAGCTCGATCCTTCCAGTGCCCAGCGAGATCGTTATTCCTCCTGCGGCATTTCTCGCTTTGGAGGGAAAATTAAACACGTTCGGCGTCATAGCGGCGGGCACATTCGGCTCGTGGCTCGGGGCCACGGCGACCTATTGGGTGGCATTGTGGCTTGGACGCGTGTTCATTTCTCGGTGGGGACGCTATTTTTTGCTCAGCGAGCATAAACTCGAGCGGGCCGAAAACTGGATTCGTCGTTACGAAGCAGGGGGCATTTTCTTTGCGCGCCTTTTGCCAGTGATCCGCCATGTCATTTCTATTCCCGCTGGAATCATTCGGATGAATTTCGCGACATTCAGCATAATGACCCTGGCTGGGTCGGCGCTGTGGTGTTCTGTCCTGGCGTGGTTTGGCCAAAAAGTGCTAACGCGCGAAATGATCGAGTCGAAAGACGCGACGGCCTTGATCAAAGCCGTAAAGGAGAGCGGTCATTTTCACATGATCGTGATCGCATGCGTCGTTCTCACCGTTCTTTATCTGCTGGTAGTCAGTCTGACAGATAAAAAGCGAAGAAACTGAAGTCGCGCCAAAGCGGGTAACCGGCGCAGGAAATCACGGCTCAGGCAGCCGTCGCAATCCGAAATTGACGATTAACAGCAGACGCTCGTTGAGGCGTTTGCAACTTATTCGTGTTTTAAAATTGAACAAAAGTGTCGCTCTGCGGTCAGTTCTAAAGTGGATAAGGACTGAATAACTCACCTGTAACGATGGAAGACATATTCACAATGAACCATGGCATTAGACCTGCTCAGACCAGAAATGGCCAACATATGAAAAGAAATCGACAATTTCGCCAAATCATGAGACCGCGCGCTCGGCTTTCACTCGGTGATCTGATCCTGGCAGTCAGTTCCTGCACGCAAAGCAGCAAAGAAACGGTGGCAGCGGTCGCAGACCTTCTGGCGAGCGGCCAGGTACGCGTACAAGATAACGGACGCTTCCTGCGCGCCCGCGTTTGCTAAGCAGCCCGACGGACGTTTTCATTCGTCTGCTAAGGCTGTAAAGCTGTAGTGTCCGCTGTCCTCAGCGGACTTTCTTTTTCACCCAAGCGCGCTGAACCGCCTGCGCTACGGCTGAATTCTGAGCGAACCTGGACGAAAACGCTTTTCGCTCACCGCGGTCGCTTTTATGTTCCCAGCGTGATCGACCGCTATTCCCGTCCGGAGATGAGCAAAATCTGGTCGGATCAACGCAAGTTTGAGATCTGGCTGGAAATTGAAGTGCTGGCCTGCGAGGCGATGGCAGAGCTTCGCCAGATTCCGAAAGAAGACGCTGCTGAGATTCGAAAACGGGCGCGGTTCTCGATTCCGAAGATCCTCGAAATCGAAAGGCGGACGAACCACGACGTCATCGCTTTTCTCGAAAATGTAGCCGAATCGGTCGGGCCGGCGTCGCGCTGGATTCATCAGGGGCTGACTTCATCGGATATTCTGGACACGACGCTCGCGGTGCAACTGAACGAGTCGTGCCAAATCCTTCTCGATGATCTCGAAGCGCTTCGAAGCGTAATCGCAGACCAGGCGCGGCGGTACAAAATGACGCCGATGATTGGCCGGAGCCACGGCGTCCACGCCGAGCCGATCACGTTCGGGTTAAAACTGGCTCTCATGTTTGACGAATTCGGTCGCGCTATCGAGCGCCTGACTCAAACTCGCGAGCGTATTCGCGTCGGCAAAATCAGTGGGGCAGTTGGGACGCACGCGCACATTGATCCAAAAATCGAGCGTTCGGTGTGTGAGAAACTCGGATTAAAGCCAGCGACACTTTCGACGCAAATCGTGCAGCGCGATCGTCACGCAGAATTCATGACGACTCTCGCCGTGATCGCATCGAGCATCGATCGCTGGGCCACGGAATTTCGCCATCTCCAGCGGACTGAAGTTCTGGAAGTAGAGGAATTTTTCGGCGAAGGCCAGAAAGGCAGCTCTGCCATGCCGCACAAACGCAACCCGATCACGAACGAGCGGTTGAGCGGATTAGCCCGCGTAATTCGTGGGAATGCGGTCGTTGCACTGGAGAATGTGGCGCTGTGGCACGAGCGCGACATCAGCCATTCAAGCGCCGAGCGCATCATTCTGCCGGATTCATGCATCCTGTTGGATTACATGCTCGTGAAATTGCGCGACGTCGTCGAAAAATTGCAGGTCTATCCGGATCGAATGGCGGAAAATCTCGCGCTAACCAAAGGCCTGTATTTCAGTCAATCAATCCTGCTCGCGCTCACCAGCGCAGGCGCGGAGCGCAAGAACGCGTATGAAGCCGTGCAACGCGCCGCCATGAAAACGTGGAAAGGCGAGGGGACATTTACAGAAAACGCAAAACGCGAACCCGAAATCACCGCCCGTCTTTCACCAGAAGAAATCGATCGTCTCTGCTCGCTCGATGTTCACTTCAAACACGTCGACGCGACTTTCAAGGCGCTTGGGTTGGAGTAACAGAAGGCGTTGGCTCAGCGGATCGTGGGCAATATTCGGTACGCGCGGCCGTCGTTTATTCGTAACGCAGCGCTTCGATAGGATCTAGGTTGGCTGCGCGATACGCCGGGTAGAGTCCGAAGCCGATGCCGATGGCGGAGCAAACGAGAAGTCCAGCAATTGCCCAGCCGTAGGGGAAAATGATGTCGACCTTCAGCCAAGCCGCGAGAAGGTCGCCGGCGATGATTCCAAGAATGATTCCGAGAATTCCGCCGGCCTCCGAAATGAACACGGCTTCGGTGAGGAATTGACGCAGAACGTCGCCACTGCGTGCGCCGATCGATTTCCGCACACCGATTTCCTTCGTTCGTTCGGTAACGCTCACGAGCATGATGTTCATGATACCGATCCCGGCAGCCAACAGCGCAATGAAGCTGACGACGAACGCACCGATGCGCACGACGCCCGCGACCGATGTGAACGCGCTTTTCAGTGAGTCGTTCGAATAAATCTCGAAATCGTTTTCCTGATCGGCGCGCAGTCCACGCGCGATGCGCATGGCGCTTATGCCTTTGTCCAGCGTTTGATTGTAAGTCTCCGTGGAGAATGCTTGCGTGGCGATATTCACCGTGCGTTTCGCTTCGCCATAGTCCTCGAAAAATCGCGTGATCGGCATGATACAAAGGTCATCCTGACTCTGTCCGAAGGAGGTTCCTTTCTCCGCGAGCACTCCGACGATTGTGTAAGTGTGACCGCTCACTCTCACCACTTTGCCGATCGGTGATTCGTGCGGGAACAATCGTTTCTCGATCATTTTGCCGACGACGATCACCCTGCGTGAAAGTTCGACGTCTTCGTCGTTCAGATTCCGGCCATACCCGAGCGTGTAGGCGTTTGCGGTAAGAAAACTGCCGTTTGTCCCCACAATGAGAAGGCTCGGAGTGGTCTTCACGCCGTTGTAAACAGCCTGGCCCTTCACCTCGTAACCAAAAGTTTTGAGACAGATTTCGTGTGCGTTGCCTTCCATCAACTTCGCGTAATGCAGCGCCTCGCGATACGTGATGTTGCGCCGGTTCTGATATTTTTTCTTGATCTCGCCGCCGACGTTCACGTTCGCCGGATACTTGGCGAATTGAAAAATGTTCGATCCGAGAAAACTAATCCCGCTTTCAATGGAGGACTGCAGCGCCCCGATGGCGGTCATCACCGAGATCACCGAGAAAACGCCGATCGTGATACCGATCATAGTCAGCGCAGCGCGCAGTTTATTCGCGCCTAACGACGCCAGCGCCATCTTGATGATTTCGCTGAATGACATCGAGCTATGAACTGGAGTGATGGAGTAGTGGAGTAACGGAGTAGTGCCCAGGTAGACTCAGTTCACAACCAGCACTCCTGCACTCCATTACTCCAATACTCCTATTCATATCGGAGCGCCGCCACGGGATCGAGACGGGATGCTGACCAGGCGGGGGCGAAACCGGAGAACAAACCGGTGAGAATTGAGACGGCCATACTCACGAGGACCAGGCTGAGCGAAAATTGGATCGGAAAAGAGGGAAACGCGTGGCCAATACCGGTGCACATTACGTACGCAAAGCCCAATCCGATGAATCCGCCGAGCAAGCACAACGAAGTGGATTCGATCAGGAACTGAAGAAGGATCGTGCGTCTGCGCGCGCCCAGAGCTTTGCGCGTTCCGATTTCGCGTGTGCGCTCTTTTACACTGACAAACGTGATATTCATTATTCCGATTGCGCCGACAAAAAGGGAAAGGCCAGTAATAAAAAGTCCCGCGATGGCGATGGAGTTCTTGATCGGATCCAGCGTGCTTTTCAGCGCTTGTTGTTCGTTAATACTGAAGTCGTCTTTTTTTTCCGGCGCCAATCCGCGGACACGCCGCATGACCCCGGTCAACTCGTCTCTCGCTTCGGCGAGCCGCGTTTTGTCTTTCACTTTGACCAGGATGTCAGAATCGCTTTTGGCGCTGAAATATTTTTGAAACGCCGGCAACGGCATCACCACAATCGAATCCAGACTAAATAACCCCAGGAATGTTCCTTGCCGCGAGATGACGCCGACGACTCTGAAAGGTTGCCCGTTGATCAGCACCGATTTCTCGATCGGACTCTCGGAAGGAAACAGCGCGTCGGCTACATCGTAGCCGATCACGCACACGTTGGCGCCGCTTCGAGACTCGACATCGTTGAAGAATCGGCCCTCCTTAAAGTCGAAAGTCGAAGTGATGAGGTAATCCGAGACGGTTCCTCTGATCAGAACGTTGCTGACTTCGCTTTGGCCATTTTTCACGCTGCGCAACAAACTTGAAGTGGGTACAGCGATCACGAGATTCGAATTCGGCGTCGCAGCTATGATGCGATTGATCGGCTCGGCGTACTCGGTCTTGATCTTTTTGCGATCGCGGAAGTTCCACCAATCATCCACTCGCTTCCACGGCCATTGTGAGACGTAAAGTACGTCGTCGCCGAAAATGGCCATGCTTTTGTCGAATCCAACCTGAATTCCGCCGATCGCGGTGCCCATAAGCGTCACGGCGACAATCCCGATGATGACTCCGAGCGCGGTGAGGGTTGAGCGCGTTTTGTTCGAACGCATCTGCGCCACGGCGATTTTCCAGCTTTCGCTGAGCTCGTACAGAAACTTCATTGATAAACCACTGCATCGGCTGGCAGCGGATCTTCCACCGGCAAGTTGTCGATGCTCCCGAATCCGCCGTCGTCACTTTCGATTAACCCATCGCGCAACCGGACTGTGCGCCGCGCATGATTCGCAATGTCGGCTTCGTGCGTAACGAGAATAATTGTGTGTCCTCGTTGATACAGATTCTCGAAAAGCGTCATGATTTCATCGCCGGTTTTCGAATCGAGATTGCCGGTCGGTTCATCGGCCAGGATGATGGAAGGATCGTTTACCAAAGCCCGTGCGATCGCGACGCGCTGGCGTTGACCGCCGGAAAGCTCGTTAGGCTTATGGTACAAACGATCACCGAGTCCCACCTCGCGCAACACGTGTGCGGCGCGTTCACGCCGCGTTTCGGAATCGATCCCGGCGTAGACAAGCGGAAGCTCAACATTCCGCAGGCTGTCGGCGCGCGGAAGAAGATTAAAAGTTTGAAAAACGAAACCGATCTCGCGATTCCGAATCGCCGCCAGGTCATCGTCGGTCATGCTGGAAACGTCCCGGCCATTGAATTCGTAACGTCCGGAACTCGGTGTATCGAGGCAGCCGAGCATGTTCATAAGAGTCGATTTGCCGCTGCCACTCGGGCCCATGATTGCGAGATACTCGTTGCTGTGAATTTGCAGCGACACGCCGCGCAGCGCGTGAACAACTTCTTCGCCCATCACGTAGTCTTTCGTGATGTTCTCGATGTCGATGACAAGCGGGCTCTCCAGCCCGCTTGTAGTGACGAGTGACATGTGATGAGTGACGAGTTACTGACGCCCTGCGAGTTTTCGACGTAACGCATTCAGCATGCGACGAAGTTCTGAAATTAGTTCAAACGCGGCATCCGCTGCCTTGAGCGCGAGCAGAATCTCAGTTCGATGCTGAGAATCAGCTGCGTGTCCAGTTCAGCGACGGAGCCCTCCGCATGCGAGATGAATTGGATGAATTCGCCTGTTGTGTGTCGCGCTTGCCCTTCGGCAATGTTCGACGGAATTGACACCGCTGCTCGGCGCATTTGGGCGACTAGTCCCAAACTTTTCCTCTGGAGGAAAATTCTTCGTCGAGCCGGTACACCAGTTTCGCGAGCTGCGATTCCCTTCTGCCAAACAACCAGGTCTTTGTAACTGCGAGTCGTGTTCGTGTTCATGATTCGGCGTTGTAACCGAACTCTCGTCACTCGTCACCCATCACTCGTCACTTCGTCGCTTCCTTGTCGTATGCGACCTTCGCGCCTTCCTTTAATTTCCGGCTGATTGCGCTGTAGCTGCCTGAGATGACTTCGTCACCGGGTTTGATGCCGCTTTTGATTTCCATGTAGGAATCGTCGGCAATCCCCGTGGTCACCTTCACCATCTGCGCTTTGCTGCCGTTCTTGACGAAGACAACCTTGAGCAGTTTTTCGCGTTCTTCTTTCTGGGCCTGTTTCTCCAGACGATCGTTGCTTAGTTCCGCCTTGTTATCATCCTTGTCGCGCGCGGCGACTTTTTGCTTTTGTTTTTCAATTTCTTCCGGACTGAGGCTGCTATCTCCGGTGCGAATCGTCACGCTTTGCATCGGCACCGCCACTGCATCCTTAACGATGTTCGTCTCGATATCCGCGGTGCAACTCAGTCCTGGGCGCAAGACCACATCGCGATCGTCAACGCGAATTTTTACTTCGAAATTCGTGACTTCTTCCTGCGTACCTGTCCCAGTCGTTTTTCCGGTATTCGCGATTTGCTGAACGACACCTTTGAATTTGCGGTCGCCGTACGCGTCGATTTTGATGTTTGCTTTATCCCCAAGTTTCACGTTTACGACATCATTCTCGTTTACGTCCACGACGGCTTGCATGTGGCTAAGATCGGCCACTCGCATCACTTCCGTTCCGGCAAATTGATTGGTCGCGACCAGGCGTTCGCCCAGTTTGCTGTTTAGAATGGTGACTGTTCCGTCCATCGGCGAATAAATCGTCGTTTTTGAAAGTTGATCGCGCGCCTGGCTTGAGCTGGCCTGTGCCCGTTCGATTTCGTGCACTGAACTCTCGTATGTATTTTTCGCTACGTCGTTCGCTGCTTCCGCTGCATTGTATTCCTGCTCTGAAATCAGCTTTTTCTCGAACAAGTCCTTTGATCGCCGGAAGTCGTGCTCGGTCTTAAGCATCGTCGCTTTTTGCTGAAGGTTCGTCGCCTTCGCGGCGCTGATCGCTGCTTCCTGTTGTTCAAGCAGTGCTTTGTAGGAATCAGGTTTAATCTTCACAAGCAGGTCGCCTTTCTTTACCTGCATCCCATCCTCGACGGGCAGCTCGATAATTTCCCCGGCAACTTCCGGCGAAATTTTCACTTCGGTTTCGGGCTGGACCTTGCCCGTCGCGGAGACGGTCTGCAGAATGGTCCGGCGAACCGCTTTTTCCGTTGTCACCGGGATTGGCTTCTCGCGTTTGCCTGCGACGATCAGCGCGACGATCAGAAGCAGCACTGCGCCAGCGGAGCCAAAAAGAATTTTGCGCCTGCGACCCTGCCGGCGCTTCTTCACGGCGTCACGGGCAAGTGGGGGAGTGGTCAAGGCTTGATGCATGGCATGATCGCTTATGCGGCTGAAGCTATCTCTCTTTAGACTTTCGCCAATGGCGCACGTTCATGGCCCTCAATCCGTGGGATGCAGTCTGGGGCTGGTTTGGATTCAAACAATTTGCGGCCGCGCCTGCTTCTGTCGATCGCGAATCCGTTGAATTGCCCATGTGGCGTGCTCGGCGATCAACGGCTCCGGGTCGGCTGCCGCGCGTTCGAGCGCGGGAAGATCGGATGGATCGCCCACATTGCCCAGCGCGACACACACATTGCGTAGAAACCCGCGGCGCTTTATTCGCTTAATCGGCGACTTTCTGAAAAGCGCTCGGAACTCCGCGTCGGTTAAGTCCAAATATTCCCGAAGCGACATGCCAGTCGTTGATCGGCGCGCCGAGAATGCAGTTTCGCGTGACGTCCGGGCGAACCGGTTCCAAGGGCATGCGTCCAGACAATCATCGCAGCCAAAGATCCGATCGCCCATAAGCGGACGAAGCTCCACAGGGATGGCGCTTTTCAGTTCAATCGTCAGGTAAGAAATGCACCGGCGCGCGTCCAACCGATGCGGAGCGGTAATCGCGCCTGTCGGACAGGCTGTAATGCAACGGTCGCATGTCCCGCAGCGATTCGGGACTGGTTCATCCGGCGGCAATTCAAGCGTGGTCAAAATTTCCGCGAGAAAAAACCAGGTCCCGAGCCGCTCATCGATAAGCATGGTGCTTTTGCCGTGCCAGCCGACGCCAGCCTGCGCGGCATGATCCCGTTCCAGCACGGGCCCGGTGTCGACGTAACATTTCTGCTCTCCGCCAAAGCTGCGAAGAAAATCGTCGATCCTGCTCAGCTTTGCCGCGATTACATCGTGATAGTCGTCTCCCCAAGCGTATCGCGCGATTCGCCCCGTTCTTCCTGTAGCTGCGGCGCTGTGGGCCGCGTTTCCCTGAAAATAATTTAACGCCAAAACAACGATCGATCGCGCACCCGGCAGAATCTTCTCCGGATCGCACCGCTTTTCCTCGCCGCGTTGCATGTAATTCATTTCGCCGTGCGCGCCGTCGCGGAGCCATTCACGAAAGTCATTTGCGTGCGCCGGTGCGGTGCAGGCGGCTACGCGACACGAATCAAATCCGATCTCTCTCGCAAAAGAGACAAGCCGCGCCTTCAGTTCTGTTGCCGAAATCTGCATCATGACGCCTTGGCCGAAATAGGTGATTCCGGTTTGGGATTCATTCTCCTAAGCTTCGCCAGAATCGCCACGGCGACTTCTTCATCCGTGAGCACCGACGTATCGACCCGGATATCCGCGATGTTCGCGTAAAGCAGATCTGCGCGCACCAAGGATTTGCGAGAAAGACTTTCTCGGGTTTTTCGTTTGCAGCAATGGTCTGTTCCGTTTCCGGGAGGCCCTCGCAAAAAGCGTTTCCTCGTCTCCGTCGAGCCACACGATCACAGCCCGGCTTCTTAAAATCTCGACATTTTCTTTGCGCAACACGATGCCGCCACCGGTAATGATGATCGTTTGTTCTCCAGTTCGTACGCGGCGAAGCGCTTCGGTTTCCGCCTCTCGGAATTTTTTTTCGCCGTGTTCGGCAAAAATTTCTGGAATCGACATTCCGAACTTCGAAGCAACGATTTCGTCCGTGTCGTGCAAAGCCAAACCTGTTCGGCGATGCAGACACCGTCCCACGGATGATTTGCCCGCACCCATCATCCCGATGAGAACAATCGATCGGCTGAGTTCGATTCACCGTCCAATATCTCACCGACAGTTGGCATCAGCCAGTGATCAGAGATTCCTCGGCTTCGCTCGGAATGACAGCAGGGTTGGCGTTTCACGGAATCGCCCTACAATGTGCCCATGCCTGAATCGAAGCCTTTGGTTGCCGTCATCATGGGAAGCAAATCGGACTGGGACACGATGCGGAATGCCGTGGAAACACTGGATGAACTCGGCGTGCCGAACGAAGCGCGCGTGTTGTCCGCTCATCGGACGCCTGACGCGACGGCAGAGTTCGCGCGAGGCGCAGCGGAGCGCGGGCTGCGGGTGATTATCGCCGGTGCGGGCGGTGCGGCGCATTTGGCCGGAGTCATCGCTGCGCATACGTGGCTGCCGGTTCTCGGCGTTCCAATTCAATCGAAGCTCCAGGGACTCGATTCGCTGTTGTCCACGGCACAAATGCCGGGTGGCATTCCCGTCGGAACGCTGGCCATCGGAGAGGCGGGCGCAAAAAATGCCGCACTTCTGGCGGCTGCGATTCTCGCCACGTCTGATGACACCCTTCGTCAAAACATAGAAGCGTTTCGCAAGAAACAGTCCGAAGCGGTCCTGGCTGCAAAATTGCCGAGGTGAAAACAGTGATTTCAACCGACCGCGCTGCGGCGGTTGAACTGCTGCGGAAAGGCGACCTTGTCGCGCTGCCGACCGAAACTGTTTACGGACTCGCGGCGAACGCGCTCAATCCCATTGCCGTCGCGAAGATTTTTGAGGCGAAGGAACGGCCGCGCTTCGATCCGCTGATTGTTCATCTGCCGAATCGCGATTGGCTGAGAAGAATTGCCGATGCTTCCGGCCGGCGATCGACAATTGATCTTGGAATTGGCCGACAAGTTTTGGCCGGGGCCGTTCACGATGGTTTTGCCGAAGTGCGAGATCGTTCCTGACATTGTTACGGCGGGATTAGACACGGTGGCGGTGCGACTCAGTGCGCATCCTGTGTTTGCTGAAATCGTCGGTGAATTCGATGAGCCGCTCGCTGCGCCGAGTGCAAATCGATTCGGACGCGTCAGTCCGACAACCGCGCAGCACGTGTTGGATGAACTCGACGGACGGATCTCACTGATCGTCGATGCCGGACCGACAGAGCACGGCATTGAGTCGACAATCGTTGCTGTTCGAGACAGCAAAATCGCGATCTTGCGACGCGGTCCGATTACAGACGAACAGTTATCGGAGTTTGCAGAAGTCAGCAGTGTGGTTGGCACACCAACGATTTCCTCGCCGGGACAGTTGCCATCGCATTATGCGCCGAAAACCCCATTGCGTTTGATCGATAATGCCGAAGAATTTCATCCGCAGAAGAATCACTGCGTTGGCTTGCTTGCGTGGAGCAGCGCTGCTCGAAGCCCCCAAGCATTTGCTGCCGTTCGAATTCTAAGCGACCGAGGAGACTTGCGTGAAGCGGCGGCGAATTTATTTCGTTACCTGCGCGAGCTCGACGCGCTCGGTCTCGATCTCATCGTTGCAGAACGAGTTCCGTCGCGGGGACTCGGTGCGGCGATAATGGATCGATTGGAACGAGCATCACACCGATAGCGATGTGCACTGCAATTGAGAGAGACTTAGCGTTGCAGAACAAGCTCTTGGTTTGACACGCTCATCGGCGCTTGCTCAATAGTGGTGATTGGCTTCTTGCCACCCGCCTGGTACGCCAGAGCAGCTGCAATGAATCCCTTGAAGAGGGGATGCGGCTTGTTTGGTTTGCTTTGAAATTCGGGGTGATATTGGCAACCCACGAAATAAGGATGATCGCGTAGCTCGATCAATTCGGCGAGTGTGCCGTCGGGTGATGTTCCTGAAATGACGAAACCTTTCGCAGTCATCCGTTCGCGATATTTCATGTTGAACTCGTAACGATGCCGGTGCCGCTCGGTTACCTCGGTGTCGCCGTAGATTCTTTCCGCGAGCGTGCCCGGAACGATTTTTGTCGGCCAGGTTCCCAGCCGCATGCTTGCGCCTTTGTTACGTACGCCTCGCTGTTCTTCCAGCAGCGAGATGACCGGGTCCGGACTATCCTTGTCGAACTCGGTGCTGTTGGCGTCTTTGATTCCACATACGTTTCTGGCGAATTCAATCGTCGCCACTTGCATGCCCAGGCAGAGGCCAAGAAAAGGGACTTCATGCTCGCGAGCGTAACGCGCGGCGTTGATTTTTTCTTCTGCTCCGCGAACGCCAAATCCACCGGGAATGAGAATGCCGGCTACATCTTCCAGTTGGTGATCGACGCCATCCGCGAGGGATTCAGCATCGACAAGTTTGAGATCGATCCCGCAATCTTCGCTCGCCGCGGCGTGCGTCAACGATTCATAGATGCTCTTGTAAGCATCGCGCACGTCCATGTATTTGCCGACGACCGCGATCTTCACTCGTTTGCTCGGACTAACGACGCAGTCGACGAACTTTTGCCAGTCTTTCAAATCGGGTTTGGGCGTTTCGAGGTGCAGAAGATCGCATATGAGTTGGTCGAGTCCCTCGGCGTGCAGAGTCAAAGGCACCTCATAAATCGTGTGCTCAACATCGCGTTCCTCAATCACTGCCTTTTCTACAACGTTGCAAAACAGCGACAACTTACGGCGCACATCTCGGTCGAGCGGTTTTTCGCAGCGGCAAATCAAGACCTGCGGCTGCAATCCGATTTCGCGCAGTTTCGCCACGCTCTGTTGCGTCGGCTTTGTTTTTAATTCGTGCGCGGCCTTGATGTAGGGAACGAGCGTGACATGCATGTTCACTACATTTTCGGGGCCGACTTCAAGAATGAATTGCCGAATCGCCTCGATAAACGGAAGACCTTCGATATCTCCAGTCGTGCCTCCGATTTCGGTAATCACCACGTCATATTTGCTCTCGTCTGACAGTTTGCGGATGCGATCCTTAATCACGTCAGTGACGTGTGGAATCACTTGCACGGTTTTGCCCAGATAATCGCCGCGGCGTTCCTTTAAAATCACGGTCTCATAAACCTGGCCGCTGGTGAGATTGTTGTGCCGCGTTAGCACGCAATTGGTGAATCGCTCGTAGTGGCCAAGATCGAGATCAGTCTCCGCGCCATCATTGAGCACGTAAACTTCCCCGTGCTGGGACGGATTCATCGTCCCGGGATCGACATTGAGATACGGATCAAATTTTTGGAGTACCACACGCAACTTCCGCGCTTCGAGCAACGTTCCCAATGAGGCAGCAGTCAGCCCTTTGCCTAACGAACTCACGACGCCGCCGGTGACAAAAATGTATTTCATCGAGACATTTTTTCGTTCCGCGCGAGCGAGTTTTTGCTCCAGCGCTTTTGCGTCGGCTGGTGTGTCTATGCCGGGAGATCCCTTCGCAGTGATGAGCACATGAACCTTTACACCATTTTCTATTGCGCGCAATTGCTCGAGCGACTCAGCGCGCTCCAGCGGCGTGGGTTTCCACTTCACGAATTGCAGGAGCGCGCTCCGCCGAAAACCATAGATTCCCTGATGGCGAAGTGACAGGGAGCGGCCCTTCTCATGGAATGGAATCGGCGCGCGCGAAAAATAGAGAGCGTTTCCATCGAGATCGACAACCACTTTGACCTGGTGAGGGGATAGCGCGTCTTCGGGATGTTCAAACCGATGCGCTGCAGTGACGATCTGGAGCGCGCGGTCCGAGCGCAGTTTCTCAACGACCTTGTCGATTAGCCGCGGATCAATCAACGGTTCATCGCCCTGAATGTTGACGATGAGCGCGAATTGTTTCGCCTTGCGCGCGACCTCGGCTATTCGATCGGTCCCGCTGCAGTGGGTTGTTGAAGTCAGCGCGACTTCGGCACCCCAATTAAACGCAGCCTCGGCGATGCGCATATCGTCTGTCGCAATCACTACCGAATCGAGATTTTTCGCTTCCTCGCAACGCTCAAATACGCGACGCAAAAGCGCTTTGCCTTCAATAAGATGTAACGGTTTTCCAGGAAAACGCGTAGAACTCCAGCGCGCTGGAATAATGCCTACCGCCTTATTATCCATGGAACTAAACCTGAGCCCCGAAAACTTTCGAGGTCGAAGAATCCCGCGAGGTTCTCTGGTAAAGCTGGGATTTTTCGACGCTGCTCGGAATGATGGAAGATCATGATTTTGCGTTCAAGATGATCTGCACCGATGCGGGCACGTCATCGGCGACCCACTCTGCGTTACTTCCTGTCACGTCGCGTTGAATTCCGGTCCGTACACGAATCGCACGTACGCCCGCGTTGTGTGCGCATTCGACGTCGATCTCCTTATCGCCAATCAAAAACGAACGGGAAAGGTCGATCTGATGGTCTCGCGCGGCTTTTACAACCATTCCCGGCGCGGGCTTACGGCACTTTGAATGTTGTCCGGGCGCATCCGGACAGTAGTAGGTGGCGTCAACCAAACCGTTGCCAAGCTGCCGTAGCACCTCGGATTCGACCACGCGATATTGATCGAGCGTGAAGAGTCCGCGGCCGATCCCGCTCTGATTTGTGATGATGATTAGTTTGAATCCTCGCGATTTCAAACGCCCCAGCGCTTCGACTACCCCGGGGAAAATCCGCACATCGTTCGGATCGGAACAATAATCGGTATCTTCCATAATCGTGCCGTCGCGATCGATAAAGACAGCCGACGACAGCGCGTCACCCATCTTCGCTGTCCTCTCGAAGACTGGCGATGAGTTCACCTCGCGTCACAGTCGCTGTTCCAAGTTTGCTCACGACTACTGCGCTCCCGTGGTTGGCAATCTCCGCCGCTTCAATGGGAGTCGCGCCGCAGACGAGCCCAAGCGTGAAGAGCGCAATCGCGGTGTCGCCTGCGCCCGAGACATCAAAAACCTGGCGAGCCTTTGTGCGGATGTAGTGCGGCGCTTCGTTCTGCCGGAAAAGCACCATTCCGTGTTCGCCCAGCGTGATCAGGACATATTGAGTTTCCCATTTCTTAAGGAGCGCGTTACCGGCGTGCTCAAGATCGGCGTCTTTTGTTGGAGGTTCCTCTGCATCACGCCATGGAATCCCCGCTGCAAGGAACGCTTCAGCGCGGTTTGGTTTGACAACTGTAACACCGCGCCAGTCAACGGAGTGCTGAGGATTGGGATCGGCTGCCACTACCTTACCAGCCGCGGCTGCCTCGCGCACGATTTGGCTCACTAGTTCGGTTGTCACAAAGCCTTTGCCGTAGTCTTCAAAAATAATTGCATCGGTCTCTTTGAGACTGTTTCGAACCTCGTCGAGCGCCATCGTTATCTGTTCATTCGAAGGGGTAAGGATTTTTTCGCGATCGACACGAACCACCTGCTGATGTAGCGCGATGATACGGGTCTTAACGATCGTGCAAAAGCGCTCGTCCTCGATCGTGCCGGACGTGTCGATGTTTTGCTCCGCCAAAAGTTCCTGGAGCTGCCGGCCGCTGCGATCTTTGCCCAGCATTCCAATTACAGCCACATGATCGACAAATTCGCGTAAATTCCGGGCAACGTTGGCCGCGCCTCCTGGATAGAACGATTCCCCAGTCACCTCCACGACCGGGACTGGCGCCTCCGGCGAGATGCGGCCGACCTTTCCCCAGACAAATTCGTCAAGCATCAGATCGCCGATAACGGTGATTCGCCTCGAAGCCGCGCGCTCGAGGATTTGCTCCAGCCGATCCAATCTCATGGCGATTTGAGAATTGGATGTTGGCGGTTCAAATCGCTTTCGGATTTGCCAGTTGAACGGATGAATGAGATCGGTGCTGCCATTAGTTGTGTGAGCGGGAGTTCCGGTTAAGATTCGCTCCATTAAGAACTGAATACGAATCCGAAATCAACAGTCGAAAGTTACCAATGATGCCGTTTATAAGATATTTTAAGATCGTGGGTGTTCTCTGCGGTCTTGCCGTTTGTGCGAATGCCGCTCAGGCGCCGCAACAGATCAACATTAACCAACTGTCCACAAAGGTGGAAGATGTTGTGGTTCCATTGCCTAACGAGATTTTTGGTGCGCTGAACAAACTCGGCGCGGTGAACTGGCGAGCCCATGTCCGCAGTGACAAGGGGCCGAACTTCACCGAGCGTCCGCGTATTGCTCTTCTGCTGGGGGCAGTGATTGCGGATGGCTTTATCGCTGTGCAGGCGGAAGACGCAGAAACCGTGAAGGACATCGGGCAGCGTGTCACGACGCTGGCGAAGGGTATCGGCGTTGGAAATTCGATTACACCGCATGCCAAGGCGATTATTGAGGCGGCAGACAAGCGAAATTGGAACAATGTGCGCCGGGAACTGGATCGAACACAGAATAGCGTACAACAGGCCATGAACGAGGTGCACGATGAAAAGTTGTCGCAACTCGTTAGCTTGGGCGGCTGGCTGCGCGGAACCGAAGTATTGACGTCAGTGGTCAACGAACATTTTTCCGCAGACGGCGCAGAGCTACTGCACCAGCCTGATCTACTCTCTTATTTTCAAAAAAGGCTCCAGGGAATGCCGGAATTTGATCTTCCAATTCTTCACCAAATTCAGGATGCTCTGGTCGAGGTGAAACCCTTGATCGATATCGGTGATAAACGGATTCCGCCCGAGGCAGTGAAGAAGGTTAATGAGATCACTACGAAACTTGGCCAGGGGATCGTTACCAAGGATTAGACTTTCAATGAACCGGTTTGTGAAGATTTTCGTCCGCGCAAGCTCTCTGCTGCTGATTCTCACGGCGTTGCAGCCTGCAATTTTTGCTTCGGTGGATGACGCGCAATCGTTTGCGCTTCAGGCTGCTGAACCTTACGTCAAACAAGGGTTCCAGGTGCGCGAGGATTATTGGGGAGGAGACCTCGGTTCAGGCGAGAAGAAAGCTGTGCGGCAGCAGTTGTTCAAAGGAAACGAATACTGGTTCTGGCTCGGAACCGAAGTCGACAAGGCAAAGGTATCCGTTCACGTCTACGATTCCGACGGCAAGCTCTCGGAAGAACCCGACAGTTGGGAGAAAGGCCACTTCGCGGCTGCGCACGTAATTCCAAAAGCGACAGGCAGCTATTTTATCATTGTGAGCGTGGAACAATCGCCAGAGGACCGCACGCACTGGGCGCTGGTCTATGGTTTCCGCTAGCTCTAGAATTCGTGGCAGCGGCCACGATTATGACTGAATCGCGGACTTTGCAGTTCGACAGCCCACGCGCGTTGCAGTCGCTCTACGCGAATGACATCAAGCTTTTAAAGCATCTTGAGGATTCGTTAGGCGTCAAAGTAACGACGCGCGAAGGCTGGATGAAACTGGAAGGCGATCCGAGCCGCGTCGACAAGGCCCAGCAGGTATTTCAACAGCTTGAGCAAGCCCGGCAACGCGGCATTGACATTCAGAAGCATGAATTCAATTACACTCTGCAAGCCGTGACTGAAGAACGCGATGAGAGTCTAGGCGACATTGTTTCGACCAAAATCGCAACCTCTTCCCGCAAGCCTCCTGTCGTAGCACGAAGTGCCAATCAGCGAGCATACGTGGAGGCGATTCAGAAGCATGACGTTGTTTTTGGGATTGGACCGGCTGGGACGGGCAAGACTTATCTCGCAGTTGCGATGGCGGTGGCGGCATTGAAAAAGGAGCAGGTCGCCCGTATTATTCTGACCCGACCTGCGGTAGAAGCGGGAGAAGCACTGGGTTTTCTGCCGGGAGACCTGGAACAAAAAGTCCTCCCGTATTTGCGTCCGCTTTATGACGCATTACGTGACATGGTTGAGCCCGAAGAAATGGAGCGGGCGATCGCGCGGCAAACGATTGAAGTAGCTCCACTCGCGTATATGCGTGGACGCACTTTAAGCAACGCCTTTGTTATCCTTGATGAGGCCCAAAACACAACCAATGAGCAGATGTTCATGTTGCTAACGCGCATCGGTTTGAATTCCAAATGCGTCGTGACCGGCGACGTTACGCAGATTGATTTGCCGCCGAACAAGCGGTCAGGTGTCCTCGAAGCTTTACAGGCCTTAAAGAATGTCCCGGGAATCGCGACGATATATTTCACCGAGCGCGACGTTGTCCGGCACGAACTGGTGCGCGCGATTATCGGCGCGTATCAGGCCCATCGCGGGCCCGCCTCCGAATCCCGCAAATAGCGATTGTTATGTTCGATTTCCTTAAGCACGGCCGGCTCGTTAAACGCGGCCTCGCATCGCGAAAACGGCGGCGGCGACGGTCACGCAGTGAGCTAATGCGCAACGTGGAATCCTCGTCGCATGTAAAAGTATTTATCTTTGCGCTGTTTGCTGGTGGTCTGGCGTTTCTCGTCTTTAGCGGTCAACAAGCGGAGCCGACGAAGAATTACATCATTGCTCTCCTGGTCCTGGCCACTGCCATCACGCAGCTTTGGATCAATCAGCCCAAAAGCTTTGAGCAGAACTCGCGAATTTTTCTCGTCCTCGGCGTTATTTTTATGCAGCTGGCGGTCACCAAATTGCTGCTGGTCGTCTGCAACAGCGGCAATTACCGCTTCTTGAGACCAGAAACAGCCGGGTTGATTACACCATACGCTTTTGCGCCGCTGATATTGAGTGTGTTGCTCAACCGGCAGCACGGGCTGTATGCGGCATTTTTCGTAAGCCTATGGAGCAGCATGCTGTTTGGTCCTATCGACGCGCCTCTCTTAATCACCAGCCTGATCAGCGGATTTACAGCTGTCTCTCTCACGCTGCAGGTGCGACGCCGGAGTCGATTGATCCACGCCGGTTTTTTCGTCGGGCTCGCTATCTGGTTGTTGTCGCTGACGTTCGGTTTAATCGGTCCAATTAACTGGTTTTATCCGACGGCTAATGACTGGAGCATGGTTGGAGTGCAAAGCGCACTTGCCATTGGCAATGGGATTGTCACCGCGATGATCGTGGGCGGCGCATTGCCGATGCTCGAGAATTTGTTTGGAATCACAACCGACATTTCCTGGTTGGAAGCATCAGATCTTAATCACCCGTTGTTGCGTCGAATGACAATCGAGGCACCGGGCACATATCACCATAGCCTTGTCGTCGCCAATCTCGCAGAAGCCGCGGCGGAAGCCGTCGGCGCGAATGCCACCCTCTGCCGCGTCTGCTCTTATTTTCATGACGTCGGCAAACTGGTGAAACCGGAATACTTCACGGAAAATATGAGCTTCGAGCGAAATCCCCATGACGATCTGGCGCCGACGATGAGCGCATTGATCATCATTGCGCACGTCAAAGAAGGCGTGGATCTCGCGCTCAAGCATCGGCTAAACCAGCGCATCATCGATATTATTCAGGAGCATCACGGCACATCACTCGTTCGGTATTTTTACCAACGCGCACTGCAGCAGCATGAAGACGCGCTCGCGGGCGGCAAGATCATGAGGTTGCGCGAAGACGACGTTCCGGAGGTGCACGAAGAAAGTTTTCGTTACAGCGGGCCGAAACCACAAACGAAGGAAAGCGCCATAATCAGCCTTGCCGACGCAATCGAAAGTGCTTCGCGCAGTGTGGAAAAACCCACGCCGCAAAAAATCGAAACGCTTGTACACGAGATCGTCGAAGAACGCATCGGCGACCGGCAATTGGACGAATGCGATCTCACCCTCGGCGAACTGAAAACGATTGCCGACCGATTCCGGTTCACGCTCGTGTCGATGTTGCACAGCCGCATCGCCTATCCGAAATCAGGACAAAAGCACGCGACGCACCGCGATGAAACTTTGCGGCCAGACGTAATGGTCGCTACTCGCAAGCCGGAAACAGCGCCACCGGTCTCAGCTGCTTGATGTGATTGTGAAACGAGGCGTTTGACAGAGGCGCCCTATAGTTCCTGTGGGCGTGCGCGCGGCTCGCGATCTTTTGAACCGGCGGTGCTTGGAACTGTGACGAAGGGGCCGCCTTCGAGCGGCGTGACCTTGGTGAAGGCGACATCGGGCATGTCGCTGGGCAATCCTGCGAGCGGAAAATCTTTTCGCAACGGGAAGAATGGGTAGCCGTCCCACATCAAAATACGACGGAGATCGGGATGCCCGTTAAACTTGATGCCCATCATGTCGTAAATCTCGCGTTCGTGCCAGTCGGCAGTCGGCCAGATGTCTGAAACCGTATCGAGAGCTCCGACGTCTTCCGACAGTTTCAATTTCAATCGAAGGTGGACCGCATGCGGCATCGAGTACAAGTGATACACGATTTCGAACCGCGGCTCTTCGCCGAAATTGTCAATGCTGGTGATGTCCAGCAAGTAATCGAACAAAAGATCGTCTCGACAGAACTTCGCGATGTCGCGGAGATCAGCTTGCTGCGATTGCGTACGTCGTTTCGCCACGAAACTCAGTTCGATGCTGAAGTTTCTCGCCGAAGCCTTGGCCTAACGAATCGAAGATTTCTTGCGAAGTCATAGCGACCTATAACGCTTCAGTCATTCTGAGCGAAGCGAAGCGCAGTCGAAGAATCTCGTAGCGAAACCGAGAGGAACTCACCGGGTTCCCTCGACTTCGCTCGGGATGACCTGCTAATCATGGTCATGTGAGCGCTTCCTCGAGTTTTTCTGCCAATTGCGGTGCCTGATCTCTGAACGCGCCTTCGCCTGAAATTTTTTCCTGCAATTTCATCAAGCCGGCGATCAACGCTTCCGGCCGCGGCGGACAGCCAGAGATGTAAACGTCCACCGGCAAGAGCTGATCGATGCCCTGAAGCACAGCGTAGGAGCGATACATTCCGCCGGTGGACGCGCACGCGCCCATCGCGATCACCCATTTTGGTTCCGGCATTTGCTCATAAATTCTTTTCACCGCCAGCGCCATCTTGTACGTGACGGTGCCGGCAACGATCATCACGTCACATTGACGCGGCGAGAAACGCATCACTTCCGCGCCGAACCGCGAAATGTCGAATCGCGACGCAGCCGTGGCCATCAACTCGATGGCGCAACAGGCCAATCCCATCGGCATCGGCCAAAGCGAATTCTTCCGGACCCAATTCAGCGCCGCATCGAAACGGGTGAAAATTACGTTCCCTTCGATCTTGGAATCGTAGGCCGTTACGTGTGTCTCTGCCATACGAGACGTTAAAATACCAGTTCGGACACGCAACTCTCGTTGTGGACGCAGTTCTTGCTCAGTTAGGCGGTGCTGATTGCGACGTGCCGCGCTCAATAGTATAGAAGCGCTCTTCCTAATGAATATAGATACTGCAAAATCTCACCGTCATCTTGTCGCCCCGCATGGCGGCGAACTGGTGGACCTTAATCTCGACGAGGAAAACTCCGCCGAACTCAAAGCGCGCTCCAAAGATTTTCCCTCCTGGGACCTGACCAGCCGGCAGATTCGCGATCTCGAGCTTCTTCTGAGTGGCGGCTTCTCACCGCTGCGCGGTTTCATGACTCGCCACGAATACGAGCGTGTGTGCCAAGAGATGAGATTGAGCAATGGCTTGGTTTGGCCGATCCCGATTACGCTCGATGTACCGGAAGCGTTTGCGAAATCGTTGAAACCCGGGAGTAGCAAAGTCGCCCTGCGAGACTCGGAGGGCGTGATGCTTGCGGTATTAAATGTGGAAGATGTATGGCAGCCAGATCGAAAGGCCGAAGCGCAAAGTGTTTTTGGAACAACTAGTACACTGCATCCCGGTGTCGATTATCTTCTGAACAAGGGACATGGCTGGTACGTGGGTGGACTCGTGGAAGGTTTGCAACTGCCGACGCATTACGATTTCCGGAGTCTTCGGCTTACACCATCGGAACTGCGCGCGGAGTTCGTCCAGCTGGGGTGGCGCAAGATCATCGGGTTCCAGACGCGCAATCCGATGCATCGCGCGCACGTGGAATTGACGTTTCGCGCCGCGAGCCAGGTCGAAGCCAGCCTTCTTATTCATCCGTCAGTCGGCATGACGCGGCCTGGTGACGTGGACTATTTCACGCGTGTTCGTTGTTATCAGTTGCTTGTGTCCAAATATCCGCGCGGCACTGCCAAGCTCGCTTTATTGCCGTTAGCGATGCGGATGGGCGGACCGCGGGAAGCGCTTTGGCACGCAATCATTCGAAAAAACCACGGCTGCTCGCATTTCATCGTCGGCCGCGATCATGCGGGGCCAGGCAACGATGCCGACGGCAAACCGTTTTATGGACCGTACGAAGCGCAGGAGTTGTTCCGCAAATATGAAGCGGAGATCGGCGTCGAGATGGTACCGTTTCAAATGATGGTCTACGTGGAAGACCGGGATAAATATTTTCCCGAAGACGAAGTCCCAGCCGGGTCGCGTGTGCTCAATCTCTCGGGCACACAACTGCGGCGACGCTTAAACGACGGCCGGGAGATTCCGCCATGGTTCACCTTTCCCGAAATCGCGCAAGAACTGCGGCGTACCTTTGCACCACGGCACAAACAAGGAATGACGGTATTTTTCACCGGTCTTTCTGGAGCAGGTAAATCGACGATCGCCAATGTGCTCATGATTAAGCTGCTGGAGATGGGCGGCCGGCCAGTGACACTGCTCGACGGCGATCTCGTGCGGAAACACCTCTCTTCAGAACTCGGTTTTTCGAAGGAACACCGCGACATCAATATTCGGCGCATTGGTTATGTTGCCTCAGAAATTACCAAGAACGGCGGGATCGCCATTTGCGCACCGATTGCGCCCTACGATTCTACGCGGAAGGACGTGCGGGCGATGATTGAGCCATTTGGCTGCTTTATCCTGGTGCACCTTTCCACGTCGGTAGAAGTTTGCGAGCAGCGCGATCGAAAAGGCCTCTACGCGAAGGCCCGTGCGGGAACTTTGAAGGAATTTACCGGAATATCCGATCCATACGAAGAGCCGACTGACGCCGAAGTCACAGTTGACACAGCAGAACTGTCGCCCGAGGAGGCAGCTCA
Source organism: uncultured Verrucomicrobiae bacterium (assembly GCA_963761585.1). Taxonomy (GTDB): domain Bacteria; phylum Verrucomicrobiota; class Verrucomicrobiia; order Chthoniobacterales; family UBA10450; genus Udaeobacter. The sequence goes on along the minus strand of CAVXHW010000007.1, from coordinate 42,632 downwards.
AGAAATTATTTTGCATTTGGAACGGGAAGGCTTCGTCGGAATTAACGGCGCGTCTGATTCAACCTCTGCCTGATTGGAAACGCCTTAATTTGCGCCGCCTTCGGAGCGCGTGCCATCTTGCCTAACGAACAACTTTTCGATTTTACGATTCGCGCCGTCGAGATGAACGATGCGGCGGCGATCGCCCAGCTAATGTGCGAGCTCGGGTATGAAACAACGACATCGGAGATGCAGATGCGCCTGCAACGGATCGCTACCGATGAGCGGCTTCGCACATTTGTGGCGGTGTGTGATGGCAAAGTGTGCGGGATGATCGGCGCACTGACTTATCCAAGCATCGAGCATAACGATTTCTCCGGGCGAATTGTTGCCCTGGTGATAAAGAGTACGATGCGTCGCCGCGGAATTGGCCGCGCGCTGATTACACTTGCAGAGAAAGATTTCGCCCAAAGAGGAATCAGGCGTGTCGCTTTGAACACACAGCTCGCCCGCAGAGATGCTCACAAGTTTTACGAATCGCTTGGTTACGAGCGAAACGGATGGCGGTTTGTGAAACAACTTTCGGCGCACGATTGATCGGACTCGATATGGCGAGGTGGAGCGTTCTTGCCATCGCAGCAGTTGCAGTCATTGCAATTCCAGAGTCGCAGGCTGTCGACACTTCAAGCAACGCAGCGGAAACCGAAGCAGTGACTGTCACGGGAGAAGCGACCGAGTCACTCACTTCGGTATCACCGGAGGAATCTGCAAAGCAGAAGACACAAGTTCCGGGGGCTTTCGCAGTCAAGACGGCCGATGATATGGAACTCGGTCGCGCGTCAAACTTCCAAGATTTGCTGCAACGAACACCGGGCGTTTTCCTTCAATCGGAGAATGGCTCCGAAGTTTCGAAGATTTCAATTCGAGGGTCCGGAATCACGTCTGAAGACGAGCCGCTGGGAGTAATGTTTTTGCTCGACGGCCTGACTTTCAACCAGGCGGATGGCGAAACCATTCTTGAAGATTTTGATGTTGCCTCGCTCAGTTACGCTGAAGTGTTTCGGGGCGCCGATGCATTTAAATACGGCGCCCTTACGCTTGGCGGGGCAATCAATCTCGTGCCGCTCACAGGATACAATGCGGCGCCATTTCAAGTCCGGCTTGAAGGAGGGAGTTATGGTTTCTTTCGTGGCGACATGAGCGGCGGAGCGGTGCAAGGGAAGTTCGATGAATTTGGTACGATCGGTTTCCGATCACGCGAGGGCTTTCGAGAGCATAGCCGCGAGGACACAGAAATCCTTTTTGCCGATCTCGGTTACAAGTTTAACGACCAGGTGGAGAATCGATTTTATCTTACGGTGGACCGGACCAATCGGAATCTGCCTGGCGGTTTGACCAAGTCGGAACTGGAAGACGATCCCTCGCAGGCTAATCCACTCGCGATAGCCCAGGATTGGAACAAGGAGTTGTCGAACGTTCGCCTCGCGGACAGGCTAAGCATTCGAACTGAAGAGATCGAGCTTGATGTCGGTGCATACTGGTTCCATCACGATATTGAGAACCGCGGATTCTTTTCGCCGGATTTTCGGCAAGGGATCGAGCAGTTTTATTCGGACAATTTTGGTGGGACCCTGAATTTCGTTACCCATCATGAGCTCTTTGGCCGCCGAAATATTCTTACAATTGGTCTGAGTCCCCAGTACGAAGACGAGCCGACTCAAAACTACGAAAATATTTTCGGACACACAGGCGCAACGACTGCGAGAGGCATAGGCAGTTCAGTAAACATTCCAGCATATCTCGAGGACCAGTTGTATCTCACACCGCGGTTCTCGATCCTCGCGGGAGCGCAGGCGATTTTCGCGGAGCGTCATTTCAAGGACGAGTTCTTCACCGACGAGGCAGGCAATCAATCAAATCGGCAAAATTTTTGGGGATTCAATCCCAAGCTCGGCGCGATGTACGAAATCAATCACACGACACAGGCCTTTGTGAATGTCAGTCGCAGTTGGCAACCGCCCTCGCTGGACAACCTGGTCGATTTTGATGAAGGCCCGAATTCCAGCGTTGTTTACACGCCGCTGTCGCCGCAACACGCCTGGACCATTGAAATCGGAACTCGCGGAGAGTATTCGCGGTTCGAGTGGGCGTTGTCTCTTTATCACTCTTGGTTTCGTAACGAATTGCTCGAGATCAATGACGCCTTTGGAAATGATATTGGCACCAGAAACGTGCCGCGCACAAATCATCAAGGAATCGAGGCAAGCCTGGAAGTTGAATTGCTTCGGGATGTCTTGGTGAAAAAGCAATCGAATCGCGCGGGCGATCGTTTGTCACTCGATCAGAGCTACACGCTCAACGATTTTCATTTCGATCAGAACGCTGTTTACGGCGACAATCGCCTCCCGGGAATCCCGGTTCATGTTTATGAGGCGCAATTACTTTACCAAAACCCGTTTGGTTTCTATGCCGGCCCAAACCTACAGTGCAACCTCTCGCGTTATCCAGTTGATGAAGCGAATACGCTGTTTGCGGATAGTTATGTGCTGCTTGGTTTCCGTGCGGGATTTCGATGGACCAACGGATTCTCAGTTTTTATTGATTGCAGGAACCTAACGAATCAGCACTATGCGGCCTCCATCGATGTGATCGCCGACGCGCGCACGGAACCGAATCCTGAGATTTTTCATCCAGGCGACGGCCGCTCCTTCTACGGCGGAGTTTCCTGGACTTGGTGAATCTTTCCAGTCGGGCTTCTCAGGAAATCCAGATTGTTTTCGTGTTCGTGAATTCGCGGATGCCGGCGGCGCCCAGTTCGCGACCGAAACCGGAGCGTTTTACACCGCCGAATGGCAAACGCGGATCGGAGGCGACCATGGCGTTGATGAAAACCATTCCGCTGTCCAACTCCGACGCGAAAAGTTTTTGCTCCTTGCGATCTTTGGTCCACGCGCTTGAACCCAGGCCGAATCTCGTATCGTTCGCGAGGTCGACGGCTGCATCGGCATCGCCCACGCGGAAGATAGCTGCGACCGGGCCGAAGATCTCCTCGCGGTACGCCGGCGACTCTTTCGGCACATCGACGAGAACAGTGGGCTCGTAGAAAAATCCCGGACCGTGAATTCGGTTTCCGCCCGTTAATAATTTTGCGCCAGCAGCGATTGTTTTTTGCACCTGATCGTCCACACCTCGCAGGATTTGTTCCGTCGCAAGTGGACCGAGCTCAGTCTCCGGATCCATTGGGTCGCCGATCTTGAGCGCGCGCATGCGTTCAACGAATTGTTGAAGGAACTGCTCGTAGATTTCGTCCGCGATAATGAATCGCTTCGCTGCGATACAGGACTGACCGGTGTTAATCGTGCGCGCTTTGACCGCAGTGCTCAACGCCGATTCGAAGTCTGCGCTTGGCATCACGATAAATGCATCGCTGCCGCCTAGCTCGAGCACACTTTTCTTGATTTCACGCGCCGCCGCGCTTGCGACGGCCGCTCCGGCTTTTTCGCTGCCTGTCAACGTTACCGCCTTCACGCGCGCGTCGACGATCAGTTTTTCCACCTGCTCCGGCTCGATCAGTAGTGTTTGGAAAACGCCGTCTTCGAATCCAGCGCGGCAAAAAATTTCTTCAATGGCAAGCGCGCACTGCGACACATTCGATGCGTGCTTGAGCAATCCGACGTTGCCGGCTATCAGCGCGGGCGCAGCAAAACGAAATACCTGCCAGAAAGGAAAATTCCACGGCATGACCGCGAGTACAGGCCCGAGCGGTTGATATTCGACGTAACTTTCAGCCGCATCGGTCTGCGCCGGTTCCTCCTCGAGAAATCGAGCACCGTTCTCCGCGTAAAACCGGCAACCGCGCGCGCATTTCTCGATCTCTGCGACTGAATCGCGAAACAGTTTTCCCATCTCGAGCGTGATGATCTCCGCAAACGTTTTCGTTTCCTGGAAGAGCAACTCCGCTGCGGCGTGCAACAACTCCGCGCGCTCGGTCAAGGTAGTACGGCGATAGTTTTTGAATGCTTTGTCCGCGCGGCTCAACCGTTTCTCAATTTCCGCATCGTCGAAGGGAGAAAACTCCTTGAGGTGTTCGCCTGTCGCGGGATTGACCGAAGCGATGGACATGGGTGTAAGTAAGCGCGACCGCACGAATGAGCAAAGGTGGAACGCGTTGTCCTCAACGCGTTGGCTTGAGGGCGCTCTGCAGTCTGATTAATTCTGCGCCTTCGGCGGCGGGCATCGTCTTGGGGACAAGCCGATCCACCTACACACGCAGTCCTTTCGGAATGAGAAAGCGATCAAGCAAATCAAAACACCATTGCACGAGCAGCGCCAGCACAGCAGCGGGAATCGCACCCTCGAGAATCGTCACGTGATCGTTCAAGCTAAGGCCGCTTATGATCGGTTCGCCTAATCCGCCTGCACCGATCAACGCGGCGAGTGTGGCAGTTCCAATATTAATCACGGCGCTGGTTTTGATTCCGGAGAGAATCGAGCGCGACGCGATTGGCAGATAAACTTGCCAGAGGCGCGCGATTGGGCTGAGTCCCAGCGCAACCGCGGATTCGCGCAACGCTCGTGGGATGTCCTGCAAGCCGGTCGCTGTGTTGCGCACGATCGGTAGCAAACCGTAAAGAAATAGCGCAGCGATCGCAGTGCGAATGCTGATTCCAAAAAAGGGCAGGGGAACAAGCAAGGCGAGCAATGCGAGCGACGGAATTGTTTGTACAACGCCCGCGAAACCTAGAATAACATGACCAACAACACCGCCGCGACTCGCGACAATGCCAAGCGGAATCCCGACGATGATTGCAAGCAGTAGCGAAAATCCAGCTAACTGGAGATGACGAAGTGTCCAACGCGCCAGCTTGTGAGGAAAAGAATCGCCAAGGTTATGGTAGGGACGCCGCGCTGCGGCGTCCGGCCGGCGCAGCGCGCCGTCCCCACCTTTGAAATACAAATCTGCAGCTCTTGCGTAATTCTTTGTCCGCTCAGCTTCCGCGTTCAGACGAATCATTCGCGTCTCATCCAGGGTGCCTTCCAAGCGCTGCAATGCTGCGATTGCATCCGCGCGCGTGGACGATCGAAACAAAAAGACCGCCTCATATTTCGGGAAGAAGTGAAGGTCGTCTTCGAGAACGAGCAGATCATTCTGCTCTATTTTTGCATCCGTCGAGTAGGCGTCCTTTACAGCAATCGATCCATTCGCAAGCGCGCTATAACCAAGAGCGTGATCGATACCGACGATATTTTGCTGTGGCAACCCGTAGCGCTGGCGCAATGGCCGCCAGCCATCCTGCCGCTCAAGAAATTCGTGTGTGAGCCCGAACTTAAGCTCGGGATATCTTTGTAGATCGCTGATTGTGCGGATCCCAAGCCGTTGCGCTTCGCTGCGTCGCATTACCAGCGCGTATGTATTGTTGAAACCCAGCGGAGCTGTCATGCCCACACCAACTTTTTCGAGCGAATTCCGAATTTGATCTAACGATAGCGTGGAATCGCTCTTTAAAATCTCCGTCGCGATTGTTCCCGTATATTCCGGATAAGCGTCGATCTGTCCGCCTCGCAGCGCCTCCCACAGAATAATTGTTCCGCCCATTCCCTGGCGGTGTTCGGCTGGAATTCCCGCATCGCTCAGGGTGCGCTTCGCGATTTCGCCGAGCACATAGGATTCCGTGAATTTCTTGGAACCAATGACAACATCGGCAGCAGAGGAAGAATTAATCAGGAAAGCAGGAACGCAGGAAAGGATCAGGAGAAAATTTGGAAGCCAGGAGACCAGGAAAAACCGACTTCTTAAATGCTGCCTCCTGGATTCCTGGATTCCAGATTCAATTGTCTCCTGCTTTCCTGCTTTCCTGATTGGTTTCACAAATTCGCGATTCCGCGCTGCGCATTGATGAACTCAGAGACGAAAGGATCGGCTGGTCGCTCGCGCAGATCAGCAATCGCTGCCTTTTTGAACGATCCGGCCTTCATTCATGAGCACGATCTCGTCTGCAAAATAAATCGCTTCCGCCAAATCGTGAGTGACAAACAGCACCGTCTGACTAAGTCGCGTGAAAATTTCCTTGAGATCTCTTTGCAACGAAGCGCGCACCAGCGGGTCGAGCGCACCGAGTGGCTCATCGAGCAATAACAACTCTGGCGAAAGCATCAACGCACGCATCAAACTGACGCGCTGACGTTGGCCTCCAGAAAGTTCCACCGGATAACGCGGGAGCAGGTTTTCTGAAAATCTTGTCAGCTCGGACAATTCCAGCAGCCGGTTGTGCGTTTCTTCTTCGGATTTTCCAATGTGGCGCGCCATCAAAAGAACATTGGCGCGAGCGGTAAGATGAGGAAACAAGCCGCCCTCCTGGATCACGTAACCGATCCGGCGCCGCAAGATATTGATGTTATCGGGCGTAACCGGATTGCCATCGAACTCGATCGAACCGGAATCCGGCTCGATTAAGCGAATGATTAATCGCAGCAAAGTGGATTTGCCGCAGCCGCTTGGTCCGATGAGCACCGTGGTTTTGCCCGACTCAACCGAGAGGTTGGTCGGGTATAGCGCGATTTCGTCGCCGTAGCGTTTGCTAACGTTCGCGAGGTTAACGAGAGCGCTCATTTGGAAATCCGCCTGCGTTGGGGCGGTTCACCCGAACCGCCTTCGCGCGATTTATGCCCGGACAGGCGATTGAGGTCAATCGCCTCTACCGACGGGGCTCACAAAGTAGAAAACCCCGAACAACCCCGCCTCATCCGTCCACATGCGAACAAAATTGAACCCGGCTTTGGCAGCGAAGGCCGCAAACTCGTCTGGCGTATATTTATAAGAATACTCGGTGATGATTTTTTCGCTGCGACGGAAATGGAACTTGTGTTCGTTGAAATGCACGAACTGATCGATTTCACTGATGAGATGCATTTCAATCCTGCCGGCGCTGGAATTGTAGATTGCGCGGTGCCGCCATTGATCCAGATCAAAGTCAGCGGCCAACTCGCGGTTGATGCGCTGGAGCAAATTTAGATTGAATTGCGCAGTCACGCCGGCGCTGTCGTTGTAAGCAGCTTCCAGAACCTGCGGGTCCTTCTTTAAATCGACGCCTATGAGCAGCCCGCCGCCTCCGCGGCAGACATTGGCGATACGACACAAGAACTGCACGGCTTCATCCGGCTCGAAGTTGCCGATCGTCGATCCCGGGAAATACACAATGTTTCGCGCAGGTTCGCGACGGGGCAAAGGCAACACCACAGATTGCAGGTAGTCCGCGCATACCGGCAAAATTTCCAGCTCTGGAAAAATTTTCTGAAAAAGAGCAGTTGATTGGCGCAGTTGATTTTCAGAGATATCCACGGGGATATAAACTGCAGGATTCTCGAGCGCCCCAATCAGAATCCGCGTTTTCGTGCCGGCGCCGGTGCCCAGTCCGATTAGTTCGATGTTGGCTCCAAGTTGCGATGCAATGTCAGCGCGGCTTCGATCCAGAATATCGATCTCGGTGCGGGTGACATAATATTCAGGCAGCTCACAGATCTTCTGAAACAACGCCGCGCCCCGGTCGTCATAGAAATACTTGCTTGGGATCGTGCGCGGATTCGACGACAACCCGGCAATAACATCCGCCAAAAAATCCGCGGATTCTGCCGCGGAAAATTGCGGCGGAGCGGTAATTGAATCTCCGGTCATTGTAGGATTGAAAAGAAGCGGCGCGCCCAGCGGTCGCGTCCTACCAATTCATGCTAGATCGCGTGCGAGTCTGATTCCGGTGAACTGCCAGCGTTTTTCCGGTTGGAAGAAATTGCGATAGGTGCGGCGGATATGAGTGCGGGATGTCGCGCAGGAACCACCGCGCAAGACATATTGGTTGCACATGAATTTGCCGTTGTACTCGCCAAGCGCGCCGGGAGCGGCGCGGTAGCCTGGGTAGGGCGAGTAGGCGCTACGCGTCCATTCCCAAACATCGCCGAACATTTGCTGAAGAGGCTGACCTTTTTTCGACTTGTCCGCTGATGCAGCGGAGACTACAGCCGGGTGGAAGAGTTCGGTCTCGACGAAATTGCCTTCGATTGGACAACTCAACGCCGCGCGCTCCCATTCGAACTCAGTCGGGAGCCGTGCCCCCGCCCAGTTGGCATATGCGTCGGCTTCGAAATAGCTAACGTGCGTGACCGGCTCGGATTCATTGACGCGGCGCAGACCGGACAGTGTGAAATTCCACCAGGCACCGTCGCGTTTTGTCCAGTAAAGCGGCGCGTTCCAGCGTTGTTCGTTCACAGTCATCCAACCGAGCGACAACCAGAATTCCGGCCGGCTGTAGCCGTTGTCTTCGATAAACGCGATGTATTCGCCATTGGTAACCGGCCGCGTTGCCAACGAAAACGCGGGAACGAGGGCCTGATGCCGCGGCCCTTCGTTGTCGTAGGCAAATCCGTCGCCATCATGGCCGATCTCAACAGTGGTCTGTTCAAAATCGATAAATTGGTAGGGACGCCGCGCTGCGGTGTCCGGACGGCGCAGCGCGCCGTCCCTACCAGGTCGAAAAACAGGATAAAGCGGATTCTGGGCGAACACGTGCTTGATATCGGTGACCAACAATTCCTGATGCTGTTGCTCATGATGAAATCCGAGAATGAAAATCGGCTCGATTTCATCGAGCAGACTTTCGTCGGGATTTGAGAGCAGATCGTCGATGTGCGAATCGATCGATGCGCGATAGCGTAGTGCCTGGCTCAAAGTCGGGCGCGAGATTAACCCACGCAGATCGCGCCGGTGCATGTCGCCTGCAGCGTTATAGTAGGAATTGAAGAGGTAAGCGTACTCTGGAATTTCGGCGCGATATCCCGGTACGAATTTTTTCAGGATAAAAGTTTCGAAAAACCACGTGGTATGCGCGAGATGCCATTTGGTCGGGCTGACGTCGGGCATGGATTGCACGACGCAATCTTCCGGTTCGAGACCAGCATGCAGCGAGTCGGTGAACTTTCGGATTTGGTGAAAGCGATCGCGCAAGAGGTCCATCCGAGATTGCTCGGCAGAAAAAGAGATCGATCCGCCACCGCCGTTGTGGAGGCGGTTTCAACAGAGGGCGGGCTCACGGATTTTCTCCCTCTTGATCGCGTTCTTCCCGGCGCGCTTCGAGCATTTGATCGTGAGTTGCTTCTTCGATGCCTTCAATCACGAGATGCTCCCCAACAGTTTCCTCTTCCTGAGTGCCGGGACGTGGGATGTGATGCCCCTTGGAACTGGCGATGACGCTCCATTCTTCGGTCATTTCGGCGTTATCAGGAGTTTCCTCGGGAGGCACGTTGTTTTCCTCGCCCCTCAGTTCGTGGCGCGCCTGTGCCCAATCCGTCTCAGTAAACTCGTCAGGGTTGCGCTCATCGATCATGGCGATTTCTCTGGCGCGTCGTTCCACTTCCTCCGGTGACGGTGCGCCGATTCCGTGACCATGCTCTGAAATTTTCCCCGGGGGAGGTTGCGAATAATTTTCCATAACCAAAGCTGCCAACAGGAGAATCGTTTTTCGAACTACAATTTGCTCTACACATTCATGCCTTGCAATACAAGTGCGCAAAAGAGAGCCGGATAGCATTAAGAGCTCATCTCATGATGATGGCGTTGTCATGTTGAGCGAAGCGAAACGTCTCTGATCTATTTTCGATCGGATAGACGGGTGTAAAATTGATCTGAGATTCTTCGCTTCGCTCAGAATGACATGCGAGATGGGATGTAGATGAGTAGGGAACAGATCGTTCAACTCGATAAGGGCGGCATCGTTGCTTTTCAGGAATACGGCGATCCAAGTGGAGTGCCCGTGATTTTCTGCCATGGCTGGCCGAGTTCACGCACCATGGCGCAACTCGCAGATGAACCAGCGCGCGCTCTCGGTGTTCGCATTATTTCACCGGATCGGCCGGGCATCAGCGGCTCAAGCTTGCAACTCGATCGAAAGTTGAGCGACTGGCCGTCGCTTGTTGAACAACTCGTTCACAAACTTGAGATCGACGAATTCCGAATCCTCGCAATTTCTGGTGGTGCGCCCTACGCCTACGCGACGGCGATCTCGATGCCCGAACGAGTGCGCGCGATAGCCATCGTCGGCGGAGTGATTCCATTTGCCGAGCTGAAGGACTTTAAAGGATTACTGCCGCTCTATCGCCACATGCTGGGATTTTATCGCAATCGGCCGCAACTGTTGCGGCAATTGTTTTTCCTAGCCCGACCGTTTTTGTCGTTCCGCGCGCCGATCCGGCTCCGTCCGCTGTTACTAAAGATGTTGCTATTGCGCCCGTGCGACGCGGCCAGCTTGCGCGACGACGCAGCGTTTGAAGCGATTTTCGAAAGCCAACGGCGCGCGTGGCGCGGCTCAGCGGAAGGCGTATTGGCTGACGCGCGCATTTACGCGGAGCCGTGGGGATTCGCGGTCGAAGATGTACGCGTGCCCGTGCGACTCTGGCATGGAATAGAAGATCGCGCTTTCGCCGTTCGCCTGGCAGAGGAAATCGCGAACCGTTTTCCGAATTGCAACGCGCGATTCATTCAAAACGAAGGACATTACTCGCTGCCGATTCGCCATATGCCCGAGATTCTTGAGGATTTGATTTCCGTTTAACCCAACATTTCCGTCACGTGAAGTATCCCCAGAAGAAGCAATTGATCCGGTGCAAGGGAGATCAATTACGAAGCGTTGGAGGGTCGGTCCACCGTTCGATGCGCGAGTCAGAAAACTTGTTTGGGATTGGGGTACGCAAAAACCTTCGGTTTTGATCGAGGAAATGATTACGACCGCGCTCAAGATTGCGCGCGACGAACTGACCGGAGCAGACCTCAAATTGATCAATTCTGCGCACGGGCGAGATTGTCCAGCGCGTTGCGGTGCCGAAAGACGATGAGCTTGAGACTGGCGACTTGCCCCGGCTGATTTTCAGGCCGGTTCGCAACAGGTTTGGCCGTTTCCGTCAGCTGATTGATGCGATCAATTGTTCCCCGACGATGTAATGTCCTGCGACGAGCGGGAAGCAGATTCGCGGACTTGTTTCCTCCGCAATACAGCAAGATCGGCGCGCAGCTTAGCGTCCATCATTTTGTCGAACGAAAAATTTTCGGTCGCGTAACGGAGGCCGTTCGCTGCGCAATGCGCCGCCAGTTCCGGATCGGAAATGAATTCCAGGATCGCCGAGGCCAATGCCTGACTGCTGCCGGGCTCAATGAGTAGACCGTTCTCGCGATGGCGAACAATTTCTGGAATATCGCCCACTTTGGTAGCGATCACCGGTCGTCCGCTGGCAAAAGCCTCACGCAAAACAATTGGAGAGGCTTCGGTGCGCAGAGACGCAATGACTATCATGTCGCATGCAGCGTAAACGTCCGGCGTGTCCCAACGATAGCCAGCCATGATGATTTTGTCGGCAAGTCCGGCGCGATCGATTGCGTTCCGTACATTGATGCCGCGCTTCAAAATCCCGGTGCCCTGGCCGACAATGACGAAACGCGCATCGGGATGTTTCTCCAACACCAGCGGCGCCGATTTAACCAGCTCGAGTTGACCTTTGTCCGGACGAATCATCCCCACGTTGCCGATCAGCGGCGTCTCATCATTGATGCCGATTTCACGGCGAAATTTTGTCCGATCGCGCGGAGGCTTGAACTTTTCCAAATCGACGGCGGAACCGATGACTTCGATTTTTGCGGGATCAACTCCGTGTTGTTCCACTAACTGGCGTTTGATCACTGACGCGTCGGCAACGATTTGCGAACAGCCGTGCTTGAAAACAAATGCGCGACTTCGGCTGCCGATTGGATCCGTGATGCAGCGCGCGCGGCTCAATGGAATTCCAAAAAGGAAAAGTGGCAGGCAAATCCAGTGATCCTTTGAGCTGTACGTTTTGAGCAGATCGACTTTGTTCTTGCGGCAAAATTTCCAAAGACGCAATGAGCAGAGCGGGTCAAGCCGGCTGCGGAGAGCCATTGTGACCAGGCGCGTACCGAGTTCCGCCGCCTTCGAGTAGACCTGACTGTCTGGATTGCAGATTAACCATGCCTGATGCCCATGTGCATTGAGCCAGTTAATTTCCAGACAGGTGCGATATTCCTGTCCGCCCCAGCTGCGGCTGCTCTCTACGTAGAGAATGTTCACGTCGAAACGCCACGACGATGCGCGGTTAGCACATCTATGCAGCCGCGGCGCGCTTTTCGAGAATGTAATCGTGAATTGTGTTTACAGTTCGAAGGGCTTTTCCCGCAACATCGGAATTTGGAACGCCGACGCCGAACGTCTTCTCCATACTCACAACCAGCTCCAATGCGTCGATGGAATCGAGACCCAGTCCATCCGGACCAAAAAGCGGCAGCTCATTGCCGATTTGCTCAGGAGTAACCTGCAGCATCAGGTTTTTGACCAGCATCTCCTTGATTTGGGTACGCAAATCCGATTCAGACATAAACGAGCGGGGATTTTGCCGTAAATTGCGTGTTCGGTCAAACGTGCAGAACGTTAGAACTTTTCACTTCGGCCAAAGCGATGCGAGGAAGCATCGCACTTCAAAGCACTTTCGTGCGAAATTGGCGCGAAACGCTGCCTTCGTTTCCCGTAAGCTTTGGGAGTCCTCGCGTCGCTGTCGAAAAGCTAGACTTGGCCGGCTTTATCGCCGGGAGTGACTGCGGCACTCGGTTGCGGTGTGGTGACGTTCGAAGCGCTTTGGCTGTCAATCCGAGCGACGGTCGACTCAGCCGGTTTCACGTCAGGCTTTGCAATTTGCGTATCAGACTTTCCAGCCTTGTGCAGTTCATCGTTGAACTCGTCCTTGGCTTTTTGAAACTCCTTGACCGCCTGACCCATTCCGCGGGCGAGCTCGGGCAATTTCTTTGCCCCAAATAGAACGAGGACGATCAGCAGAATGACGATCAAGTCCGGCCCGGCCAAGTTCATGAAGCTGGCGAGGAGGTTCATTTCAACCGCAAACATCAGACCGTTTCTAGGAGTTGCAAGGAATTTCAGCGAGGTTGACGAGCTGCGGCGGAGGACCGGTTAAGGTTGACAGGCGCAGCGCCATGGGAAAGCATTGCCCCTATGCGCCCTATTTGGAAAGGCAGCATCAGCTTCGGTCTGGTTTACATTCCAGTGGCGGTTTATTCCGCTACGCGAGAGGAGAAGCTTAGTTTCAGACAGCTTCGTTCCAGCGATCTCAGTCCGATCAAATACAAAAAGGTGGCGGAAGCGGACTCGAAGGAAGTTCCAGCCGAGCAGATCGTAAAGGGATTCGAGTACGAGCGTGGTCATTACGTTGTAATGAAGGATGAAGACTTCGAGAAGGTGCGGATCGAGTCCACCCATTCGATCGATATCACCGATTTTGTCGATTTGGAGCAGGTCGATCCGAAATTTTTCTACAAGCCGTATTTTCTTGAGCCGCAAAAAGGCGGAGAAAAAGCTTACGCAGTCTTGCACAAGGCACTCAGTGGAACGGGGAAAATTGGTGTCGCCAAGGTGGTGATTAGCAATCGCGAGCACCTGGCTGCTGTAAAACCCGATGGCTTGTTCCTGATTTTGGAGTTAATGCATTTTGCCAGCGAAATCCTGAGCGCCGATATCCTGCAAAACGGTTCGAACGCCGCAGTGACGGAGAAGGAACTAAAAATGGCGCAGGCGCTCATCGAAAGCATGAGCGTTGTTTGGGAGCCGGAGAGATATCGGGATGAATACCGGACCGCGTTGATGGAGATCATCGAACAAAAGGCGCAGCACAAGGAGATCACGGCAAAAGCGCCGGCTGCTCCTACGCCGACCAATGTTGTTGATCTGGTGAAGGTGTTACAAGACAGCTTAAACCGGACGCAAGCAGTAAAACAGAAGCGCTCATCCACCCGAGACGGCAATCGTCGGTCCACCAGTACGCTGGTCAAACAGCGGCGGCGCGCAGGCGCTCTCGGCTAGCATTGTTTGGCTTGCGGTTGCAAATTGGCAGCGTGGCGTTATAATCAGCGCTCTTTATGGCTACAAAAGCCTGGATCAACCGTAATAAACGTAAACGCGCAACAGTGAAAAAGTACGCTGCCTTGCGCACCGAGCTAAAGGCGAAAAAGGACTACGCCGGGCTGATGCAACTGCCGCGTGACGCGAGTCCTACGCGCGTGGTGAACCGCTGCGAAGTCAGCGGCCGCCGGCGTGCTTTCATTCGACGGTTCAAGATGTCACGTCTGACCTTTCGCGAACTGGCTTCGCAGGGGTTGATCCCTGGCGTAACCAAGTCCAGTTGGTAAAACTACCAGCGACCTGGTTTCCGGATGCCATGATGCGCGTCCGACAATGAACATACCCGTACTATATTTATCGGCAGGAGCCTGGCTCGCCGAAAACGTTCCGCCTCATTGGGATTCGCCGATGTTGATTGTCGGAAAGCTGGCAGCGATTGCCGTCCTCGTGGCGCTGAACGCTTTTTTTGTTGCGTGCGAATTTTCCGTAGTGAAGGTGCGCACGACTCAGCTCGACGCCCTACTTGAAGAAGGCAATGTGCGCGCTCGCTTTGTTAAGCACGTCCGCGGGCACTTGGATGCGTACCTTTCGGCGACGCAACTTGGTATCACGCTGGCGAGCCTGGCGCTGGGCTGGATTGGGGAGCAAGCGCTGGCGTCGATCATCCAGCCGGCCCTTACTGTTTTCCACATCTATTCACACACAGTAACAACATCGATTGCAGTTACTCTTGCTTTCGCCGGCATCACATTTTTGCACATCGTTTTCGGAGAGCTCGCCCCCAAATACATCGCCATTTCGGAGCCACTGCCTGTCGCACTTCGTCTGATGCGACTGCTCGGAGGCTTTTATGTTGTGTTTAAGCCCGCCATCTGGCTCCTGAACAAATCATCCAATTTCCTTTTGCGCAGAGTGCTGCGGCTTCAACCCGTTCGCGGGAGCGAGCTTGCTCATAGCGAGGAGGAATTGCGATTGATTCTCGAACAAAGCGAAAAATCCGCTGATGTCACGCCGCTAGGCCGCGAACTCGTTTTCAATGTACTCGATCTGCGCGACCGAGTGGTGCGTGATATCATGACGCCGCGCGGCGACATTGTTTACCTGGCCGTTGAGGACGATTTCGATACGAACATAACCAAGGCCATCGAATCCCAGCACACGCGCTTCCCGCTGTGTCGTGAAAATCTGGATAACACGATCGGCCTCATTCATATCAAGGAACTGCTTCCGATGATGCGCGATCCGCATCCCGATTTGATGAAGATCAAACGGGAATTGCTTCCGATCCCGGAAATGATGCCGCTTGAAAATCTGCTTAGGTTATTCCTTGGCAAGCACGCGCACGTGGCAATCGTAGTGGATGAATTTGGGGGGACTGTGGGGCTCGTGACGCTGGAAGACGTATTAGAGGAACTCGTTGGCGATATTCAGGATGAGTTCGATTTCGAAAAGGAAGAGTTCCGCAAAATCAACGCAAACGAATTTAGCGTGGACGGAGCGCTGGGCTTGTACGAACTAAACGACCTTGCGGAGCTTGATTTGGAAAGCCCCGACGTAAGTACGATCGGCGGTTACGTGACTCATTTACTGGGGCACCTCCCGAAGACCGGCGAGCAAGTTAAGATCGATGGCTATTTGGTTACCGTCTCCGAAGCCGATAATCGCCGCGTGAAGCAGCTGCATTTCAAGAAGGTGAGCGAACCCGCCGTCACAACCACGAGCTCCAGGAATCCGTAGTGAAGGGTGTTGCGCACAGTTGCTAAAGCGCGCCGGCTTGCAATTGGGCGCGTAGGGCG
Source organism: uncultured Verrucomicrobiae bacterium (assembly GCA_963761585.1). GTDB lineage: Bacteria > Verrucomicrobiota > Verrucomicrobiia > Chthoniobacterales > UBA10450 > Udaeobacter. Next base: position 26,899 of record CAVXHW010000007.1, on the reverse strand, counting down.
GGCCTTCGCTGCAATTGCCGGGTAACCGCCGCAATTGCACGTAACGTGGAGGGACTGATGTGGTGCTCCATGCCCTCGACATCATTATGGATCACTCGGTCGTCTACACCGAGCAGTCTGAGAAACTCAGTCAGTAGCTTGTGTCGCTGGGCGATTCTGCGGGCCAGTTTTTTACCTGCGGCTGTTAAAATAAGGCCGCGGTACTTCTCATATTTGAGAAGCCCCTCGGCATCGAGACGTTGAACCATGTTGGTGACGCTGGCCTGGGAAATTTTCAAGGAAGCCGCGATATCGATCACCCTGGCGTATCCTTTGGAATTGATGAGTTCAAGGATGCGCTCCAAGTAGTCCTCCACAGCTGTGGAAGTGCCAGCCGGCGATTGAGACGCCTTTTTATTTCGCATGCCGACGAACATAAAAGCGTCACGACAACAGTCAACAATCAAAGATTGCTTCTTGACAGAATAATATAAGACAATAAGTAAATTAGGTTTAGCTAAGAATTCTTTGAGCAGCATTTATGGCGCAGCCCGAAATAGCTACGGAAAAGCCCCGTGCCTGGCGACGGACCGACGGTCAGGTTTCTTTGCCAGAGGTCCATCGCACCATCCTTGTGCCACAGACCGCGTCCTTTTGGAGGAAGCTCATGGCGTTTTCCGGACCGGGATTCCTGGTCGCTGTGGGCTATATGGACCCGGGCAACTGGGCGACCGATCTGGCCGGCGGCGCACGGTTCGGATACTCGCTTCTCTGCGTCATCATGATTTCCAACCTTATGGCGATCCTGCTTCAGCATTTGTGCATCAAACTCGGCGTCGCCACAGGCCGCGACCTCGCGCAGGCGTGTCGCGACCATTATCCACGACCGGTCGTCTGGTTTCTCTGGATTCTGTGTGAGACTGCAATCGCTGCATGCGACCTGGCCGAAGTGGTTGGCTCGGCAATCGCGCTGCAGTTGCTGTTCGGGATACCGTTGGTGTGGGGCTGCCTTATCACCGCGCTAGATGTGCTCGCGGTTCTTTATCTTCAAAACAAAGGCTTTCGTTACGTTGAAGCGCTCGTCATCACGTTGATTGCGACTGTTGGCTCGTGTTTCGCGCTGGAGCTAATTTTTTCCAAGCCAAGCATTGTGGGCGTTGCGCTTGGGTTTATCCCTGGGCCGCATGTCATCACAAACCAGGGAATGCTTTACGTTAGCATCGGTATCCTTGGGGCGACCGTAATGCCGCACAACCTGTATTTGCACTCGTCCATTGTGCAGACGCGGAAATTCGAGCAAACGACCGAAGGCAGGCGCGAAGCGATCACGTTCGCAACCATCGATTCGAGCGCGGCGCTCATGTTCGCGTTGTTCATTAATGCTGCGATCCTCATTCTTGCGGCGGCCGCCTTCCATTGGTCCGGGCATCAGGATGTAGGCGAAATTCAGCACGCATACAAACTGCTCAGTCCATTGCTTGGTGTTGGCCTCGCCAGCATACTGTTTGCGGTCGCGTTGCTCGCGTCCGGGCAAAACTCGACTCTTACAGGCACGCTTGCCGGCCAGATAGTGATGGAAGGTTTTCTCAACATCCGGATTACGCCTTGGTTACGCCGGCTAATCACGCGGCTCATAGCTATCGTACCCGCAATCGTGGTGATCGGTGTTTTCGGAGAGGGCAAAACGACCGAATTGCTAATCGCCAGTCAGGTTTGTTTGAGCATGCAACTTGGATTCGCGGTGTGGCCGCTAATGCGATTTACCGGTGAAGCGGCCAAAATGGGTGAGTTCGTGAACCCGCTTTGGATAAAAATCCTGGGCTGGACGACTACCAGCATCATCATCGTGCTCAATATGAAGCTGCTCTTGGACACGTTTTTGCCGGAGTCGATACTGAAGGTGTTTTATGGTTTTGTCGGACTTCCGATTCCCGAGTAGATGAATTCCAAATCTTAATGACTAGCGGGATTAACGATTTAACTGCTGCAACCATTCCGCGTTCGGATTCGTAGTATCATGTACAGCCACATACTGATTCCACTTGAGAACAGTCCAGCCGACTCGACGATTCTTACCCATATCAAGCCGCTGGCACGCATGACTGGCGCAAAGCTGCTGCTTATTCACGTGGCTGATGGATGGGTGGCCCGCAATTTCAATCAACTCCAACTCGCCGAGAGCCAGGAAATGAAAGACGACAGGATGTATTTGGAAAAAAGGCAACGCGAACTAACTAACGAAGGTTTTTCTTGCGACGCGATGCTGGCGTTAGGCGAACCGTCTGATGAAATCATTAAGCTCGCGCGCGAGAAAGATGTCGATTTGATCGCCATGACTACGCACGGGCATCGCTTCATAAGTGACGTTCTGTACGGGGCGACTGCCGACAAGGTACGTCATGCGGTCGATGTCCCGGTGCTGCTCGTGCGTGCCCGATAAGTGAACAGGCATTGTTGCCAACGGTCGGTTCGCTGATTCGGCTCTTGACACAAACGCGGCTCAAACGAGGTAAAACGCGATGAAGGTCCTGTTTCTGACTAACGAGTATCCCCCGAATATCTATGGCGGCGCGGGTGTGCACGTTGGTTATTTGTCGCGGGAGTTGGCAAAAACGATTCCCGTCGAAGTGCGTTGCTTTGGCGACCAGCATCTCGAGGAAAGTAATCTCAAGGTCATCGGCTTCGAACTCGACGCGAGTAATTTCACATGCCCAAAGCCGCTGCGTTCTGCTTTCGGCGCGGTGCGGCGTTGCACCGATTTCAACACCATGAACATCGGCTCCGACCTCGTGCACTGTCACACGTGGTATAGCCACTTTGGCGGGATTCTGGCCAAAAAGAATTACGGTTTACCGCTCGTGATTACTGTTCATTCGCTGGAGCCGCTTCGGCCCTGGAAACGTGAACAGCTCGCAGGAGGCTATGAGTTTTCACTCTGGGTCGAGAAAACCGCGCTCGAAATGGCGGATGCGATAATCGCAGTTTCCCGCGAGACAAAAGATGACATCGAACGTCTCTTCAATGTGGATCCGGCGCGAGTGCACGTGATCCACAACGGAATCGATTTGAACGAATATCGTAAGATCGATTCGACTGGCGCCCTCAAGCGTTACGGTATCGATCCGGCCAAGCCGTATCTGCTTTTTGTGGGGCGGATCACGCGCCAAAAAGGTTTTCAGCATCTGGTGCGCGCAATCGAATTCATGGATCGCGATTTCCAGATCGTGTTGTGTGCAGCCGCGCCGGATACTCCGCAACTGGGCGAGGAAATGCGGATTGCTGTCGAACGCGCAGAAGTGCAGCGGCCGGGAATCATCTGGATCAATGAAATGGTCGATCAACAGGCTGCGTGTGAGCTTTACTCGCACGCTGCGGTATTTATTTGTCCTTCGATCTATGAACCGTTTGGCATCATTAATCTGGAAGCAATGGCCTGCGAAACCGCGGTGGTTGCCAGTGCTGTTGGCGGAATCAAGGAAGTCGTTATTGACGGAGAAACTGGTTTCCTCGTCCCGCTTGACCAAATGAAGGAGAGCCCGTTCGAAGCGATACATCCCGAAAAATTCGCGCGCGACCTCGCGCAGCGTGTGAATGAGCTGATGAGAGATCAACAACTACGCGAACGTTTTGGCAAGGCCGGGCGCAAACGAGTCGAGGAGAATTTTAGCTGGGCTGCGATCGCAGAGAAGACAAAGGCGCTTTACGCCTCGTTGTTGTCATCTTGAACGACGCGAAGCGGAATCGAAAATCGCGAACACCTGCATGAAGTATTCAACGGGATCCCTTGACTTCGCCCGGGATGACAGGTGTTGGTGCTGATGGCAACTTGAATCCGCCATGTTTGTCGATCGGGTAAAAGTTTTTGCGCAGGCGGGAAATGGCGGGCGCGGGTCCGTCAGTTTTCGCCGAGAAAAATTTGTGCCGAAAGGCGGTCCGGACGGCGGCGATGGAGGACGCGGCGGTAACGTGATCCTGCAGGCGGAGCGGCACGTCGATAATTTAGTGAATCTTTTCTACGAGCCCCTGATCAAGGCAAAAAACGGCGGGCACGGGATGGGGAAAAAGATGAGCGGACGCTCGGGCGCGGACAAAATCGTCAAGGTTCCGGTAGGGACGGTCGTTTGGCTGGAGGAGAAAGAAGAACGCCCAACGTCCAACGTCGAACGGCCAACATCGAATTCGGAGCAATTGGCAATTCCAGTTACCGATCTCGCACGTGACGGGCAGGAATTCGTGCTGTGTCGCGGCGGAGCAGGGGGGAAGGGGAATGTGCATTTCAAAAGCTCGCGTAACCGCGCTCCCCGCCAATACACTGAGGGTGAGGAAGGCGAACAGGGTCATTTCCTGCTTGAGCTTCGAACGATCGCCGATGCGGGATTGGTTGGATATCCGAATGCTGGTAAATCAACCCTGTTAAGAAAAATCTCGGCGGCGCGGCCGAAGGTTGCCGCCTATCCGTTTACGACGCTTCACCCGATCGTCGGCGTCATTGAATTTCCAGGTTACCGACGCGCCACGGTCGCGGATATTCCCGGTTTGATCGAAGGTGCGCACCGCGGACTCGGCTTGGGTCACGAATTTCTGCGCCACATTACTCGCTGCCGCGTTTTGGTTTTTGTGGTGGATACGGCCGGAAGCGAGGGACGCAATCCAGTAGAAGACTTGCAGAATCTTCGACGGGAAATCGATCTCTACGATCCGACCTTGTCGTCGCGCGCCTGGTTCGTGGTTGCCAACAAAATGGATTTGCCCGGTGCAAAGGAGAATCTAAAAGCGCTGCAGGAGAGATTCCCAAAGCTCCAGATACTTCCGACTTCAGCAGCCAAAGGAGAAGGAATCGATGACTTGAAACAGGCGTTGGCTGCGCGAACAGCGGACCCCGAAGGGAGTGTTTCGGCGGCGATTTGATGTGGACAAGGCGAGCATCTCTAGCGAAACTGGGCGCTGTATTATGGGCAGGCGGGTTGTAGCGAGCTATTGTTCCAGTTTTCTGAAGTCGGAGATGTTGCACATCTATCGACAGGTAAAGGCGCTGCGCGGCGTGCACACTTTTGTCGTCACGAAAGAAGTCCAGAATGCTGAGAGATTTCCATTTGATGACATCGAAGTGATTCCGAAGCGGCGCACTAACCTGTTTGTTCACGGTTGGTTGAAATTCGTCGAACGGCGGCCGCCGATTGTCTATCGCGGCGAGTATCAAACGCTGGATTCATTGTTGAGGCGTCACGGGGCTGATCTGATGCATATTTATTTCGGCCATACCGGCGTGCACCTGCTTCCGTTTATCGAGCAATGGCACAAGCCGTGTGTTGTATCTTTCCACGGCGCAGACGTCGCGCATAAACCAGAGATCAAGGATTATCCTGGCAAACTTCGGCGTCTTTTCAACGCGGTTCCGCTCGTCTTTGCCCGCTCTCAATCGCTCGCCGATCGACTGACCCAGTTGGGGTGCCCACCGGAAAAACTGCGCATCAATCGTACCGGAATCCCATTGAATGAATTCCCCTTTGTGCGCAGAGAACCGCCGCGAGACGGTAAATGGAAAGTCGTGCAGGCGTGCCGGCTAATCCCGAAGAAAGGCGTGGCAACGAGCTTGCGTGCTTTTGCAATTTTCAAGCGGGACTACCCTAACGCGGAATTTGTGATTGCCGGCAAAGGCCCGTTGCAGCCGGAGTTGGAGATGCTTGCCGGCGGCCTCGGCATTGCCAGGGACGTGCATTTTGTCGGTTTTCTTTCGCAACGAAAGCTGCACGAACTTTACGCCAGTGCGCATCTGTTTTTGCATCCGAGCGAAATTTCCCCCAATCAAGATCAGGAAGGTGTGCCGAACTCAGCGCTGGAAGCGATGGCAACAGGTTTGCCGGTCGTTGCCACGCGCCATGGCGGAATACCCGAAGCAGTCGATCACGGACGCACCGGATTTCTGGTGGCGGAGGAGGATCACGTCGCGTTAGCAAACGCGATGCAATTAATCGTCGGTTCTCCAGTGCTGTTGCAGGAAATGGGAGCGCGCGCGCACGCAACGATAAAGGAACGGTTCGGGCAGGAAACACAGATCGATCGGTTGGAATCGTTTTACGAGGAAGCGATCACTATGAATGGGACGGCTGAACACGTGGACGCAAGACCAATCGCGCGCATTACTCCGCAGTTTGCCGAGCGTTTGCCGGCGAAATAAGCGCGCCTTTAGAATTTGGTTGTCATCGGGGTAAAACGCGCTTTGGTATGCGCGTTCAAGTTGTAGCCGGGGCAGCTTTCTCGCCGTAGTTTTGGGGTGTGGACAAAGGCGAATGATCCCGGCAGGCCGGTATCACCGATGCTGGTTACAGCTGTAGCTTATAAAATGCGCAATCGTTGTTTACTGATATCAATCCTGGCGTTGGCCTCCAGCGCGATGCTTGCCACGTCGAGCTTTGCAGCCGAAGCGCGTGCGACTGAGCACGAGGGCGTCTCGTTAAAACCGCAGATGCTTGTTCAGTTAGGCGGCTTCGGAATTACAAACTCGATGCTCGTGACGTGGATCGTCGCCGCCGGCATCATCGTTTTTTCGCAAATTGCAACACGGCGGGTTAAGGCCATCCCCAGCGGTATTCAAAATTTTTGGGAATGGCTGGTTGAGGGTTTGCACAATTTCCTGGAAAACATCATCGGCCGTGACCTCGTGAAAAAGGGCTTTTGGTTTTTTGCCACGGTTTTCATTTTTATTTTGTTCGTGAACTGGTTCGGATTGGTCCCGGGAATCGGGACCATCGGCTGGGGTCACTACGACGGTTCGGGAAATTTCCATGTCGATCGGCCGTTGCTGCGGGGTGGCAATGCGGACCTGAACATGACGACCGCGATGTCGGCGATATTCTTTGTGATGTGGTTTGTCTGGGCGATTCAGGCCAACGGTGTCGGAGGATTCTTGAAACATTTGTTTGGCCCAAAAGGTGAGACGACCGGTGTCGTAAAGATCCTGATGTTCGTCATCTTTTTCGCCGTTGGATGGCTCGAAGTAATCTCGATTCTGTTTCGACCGATTGCGCTCAGCTTTCGATTGTTCGGAAATATTTATGCCGGCGAAAGCATTCTTGAGGCGATGTCCACGATGGTCCCATGGCTGTCGCCAATCCTGCCGATTCCTTTTTATTTCCTCGAAGTGCTCGTGGGATTTGTGCAGGCGCTGGTTTTCATGCTGCTGACTGCGGTTTTCACAATGTTGATTGCAGAACACCAGGAGGGACCCGAGCACGCGCACTGATTTTTCGACGATCTCAAGACGAGATCGCAAAACAAAGCTAAACTAAATATGATACTACCAATACTAGCAGAACTGGGCGGAAGCATTCACGTCGGGCTTGCCGCGATGGGCGTCGGAATCGGAATCGGGCTTGACCGGCCTGGGAATGACCAGCGCGGTCGGTCGCAATCCAGGTGCGTTCACGCAAGTGCTCGTGCACGGAATTCTCGCCATCGCATTGACCGAGGCGATCGTTTTCTACGCTCTTTATCTCGTTCACTAATTTTCAACGGGAAAGCAATCGAATGTTGCGCCCGAGACTTAGTTTATGAACATGATTATTGCCGCCAGTAGCGGAGGCATCACCGACATTTTGCGCGAAACAGCTGAAACTTTCGGCTGGAATTGGAAGTTGTTTCTGTCGCAGGTGATTAGCTTCTGCATTGTTGCATTCCTTTTGCAACGCTTCGCTTACAAACCAATCCTTGCTGTGCTCGAGGAGCGTCGGCGCAAGATCGAGGAAGGCCAGCTTAACGCGGAAAAAATCAAAAAGGAACTCGCTGAAGCGGAGAAGCGTTACCAGGAAATTGTTGCGAAGGCCAATGCGGACGCGCAGAAAATGATCGATGAAACTCGAGAAAGCGCCGCGCATCTTTCCGAGCGCAAGCAGCAGGAGGCCATTACGGCAGCCGAGCAGATCATCGCTAAAGCGCGTGAAGCGGCAGCGATCGAGCACGATCGCACAATGGAATCTTTGAAGCGCGAGCTTGGGCGGCTTGTAGTCGACACCACGGCGAAGGTCACTGGGAAGGTGTTGACCCAGGATGATCAACGGCGTTTGCAGGAGGAAGCAGCTCGAGAAGTCGCCTGATGAAGCTGAACAAGGAAATTCGTCAACTTTCGCGCAAGATGCTTCAGGCAAGTTTCACTGATGGTCAGCTTGACCCTGGCAGGATTTCCTCGCTGGTCGATTCGCTTGTATCGCACAAGCCACGCAATTACATCGATGCGCTAAAAAACTATAAACGTTTGCTCCGGCTCGAATTGGAGAAACGCCATGCCACAATCGAGACCGCAAGCGAAGTGGACCCCGGAGTACGCTCCGAAATTGAGGGCAATCTGAAGAGCAAATACGGCAACGACCTCTCGACCGAATTTCACGTTGCCCCGGAACTTCTTGGCGGAATGCGGATCCGCGTCGGAAATGACGTCTGGGACGGCAGCGTCCGCAACCGCCTCGAACGTCTTCAACACGAACTATAAAATTCAAAACCATGAGCACCATACTCGAAGAGATCGAATCGAAAATTGACGAGCTAAAGACATCCACGACCAAGAGCAACGTCGGCATTGTGCGTGAGACCGGCGACGGCGTGGCTCGCGTCGAGGGTCTGAGCGACGTGATGCTCAACGAAATGATCGAATTTCCGAACGGCGTGTACGGTCTCGCGCTCAACCTCGAAGAAACTGAAGTCGGCGCGATCTTGTTAGGCGACAACACGCTCATTAAAGAAGGCGACGAAGCTAAAACAACTGGCCGGCTCCTTTCGGTTCCCGTCGGCAAGGCGCTGCTCGGTCGCGTAGTAAACGTACTCGGTCAGCCTCTCGACGGTAAAGGTCCGATCAAAAGCGACACATTTTATCCGCTGGAAAAGATTGCACCGGGCGTGATCAAGCGCCGCAGTGTCAATCAGCCGGTTCAAACCGGAATCATGCCCATCGACACGATGATTCCTATCGGACGCGGTCAGCGCGAGCTGATCATTGGCGATCGCGCTACGGGCAAAACGACGATTGCGATCGACAGCATCATCAGTCAGTCGCGGTTGAATAAGGCGGCCGAGAATGCGGGCGACAAGAATTATCGGCCGCTCTACTGCATTTACGTCGCAGTCGGCCAGAAAAATTCCAACGTGGCGCGAGTGCTTGGTGTTCTCGAAAAGGAGGGCGCCATGCCTTACACGACAATCATCTCCGCGCCTGCGTCAGACACTGCGACTAATCAATATCTGGCCCCGTTCGCGGGCGCTGCGATGGGCGAGTGGTTCATGGATAATGGGATGGATGCGCTGATCATCTTTGATGATTTATCAAAGCACGCAGTCGCTTACCGTCAGGTGTCGCTGGTGCTGAAACGGCCTTCAGGGCGCGAAGCGTATCCGGGTGACGTGTTTTACCTGCACTCGCGATTGCTCGAACGCGCTGCGCGCATGAGTGACGAATTCGGCGGCGGCTCATTGACCGCTCTGCCAATCATCGAAACCCAAGCCGGTGACGTGTCCGCCTACATCCCGACGAATGTGATCTCGATCACAGATGGCCAGATTTATCTCGAGACCGATTTGTTTTATCAAGGCGTGCGGCCGGCAATTTCGGTAGGACTCTCGGTCAGCCGCGTCGGATCAGCGGCCCAGATTAAGGCGATCAAGCAGGTCGCCGGCAAAGTGAAGCTCGATTTGGCGCAATTTCGTGAGCTCGCTGCGTTTGCGCAATTTGGTTCGGACCTCGATGCGGCCACAAGAGCGCGACTCGATCGCGGTCAACGTATTGTCGAGCTTTTTAAACAAAAACAGTACAACCCAATTTCGGTGGAAGAACAGGTGGCTGTGATGTGGGCGATGCAAAATGGCTACCTCGATACTGTTCCTGTCGAGCGGGTCAAAGAATACCAACTGAAGCTTCAGGATTACCTGCAAACACGCAAAGCCAGTTTGCTCCAAACGATTCGCGAGAAAAAAGAAATCGATAAGGACCTCGAGGCGCAAATGAAAGCGACGCTCGACGAATTCAAGACCGGTTGGCGGTAATCTAACCAGACATTTAGATGGCGAACACGCAGGACATACGGCGCCGGATCAAATCGATCCGCAACACCGCACAAATCACCAAGGCCATGCAAATGGTGGCTGCGTCCAAGATGCGTAAAGCGCAGCAGCATGCCCTCGCGGGACGTCCTTACGCCGGATTGATGAATAAGGTTCTTGTTTCCTTGCAAAACCGGACAGATCCAAGATTTCACCCGCTCCTCGCCATCCGTCCGTTGCAGAAGGAGTTGGTGTTAATTATCAGCACGGACAAAGGACTCTGCGGAGCATTAAACACGAATCTGTTTCGAGAAGCGGCGCATTTTGATCCGGCCAAGACAAATTTTGTAGTAACGGGAAAGAAGGCCAGACAATTTGTCGCGCGAACAAAGCGCGAACTGTTGGCAGATTTTGAATTGAAAGATTCGCCGAGTTTCGTTGAGGCGAAGCCAATCTCGAAATTCTGCATGGAAAAGTTTCTAAGGCACGAAGTCGATAAGGTCTCGGTGCTGTACACGCATTTCATCAACACAATTAATCAGCGCACCGTCGTGCGGACTTTGTTACCGATCAGCAGCTTCGATTTGCCTAAGGGAGAAGGTGCTCAGGCTGACACTAAAGGAGTCGATCCGATGATCGGGTACATATTTGAACCCAGTGCCGAGGTCGTGCTCGATTCGATACTTCCGTATTATCTTTCCTATCAGGTCTTTCAAATGATTCTCGATGCACGCGCGTCCGAGCACAGCGCTCGCATGGTGGCGATGAAGAATGCCACTGACAACGCGAATCAATTTATCAAGGACCTCACGTTGGAATACAACAAGATGCGTCAGGCCAGCATCACAACCGAGTTACTCGAAATTGCCACGGCGCAAATGGCGCTCGCTGGGTAAAACAAGTTTTATGAATAAAGGAAACATAGTTCAAGTGATTGGTCCCGTGGTGGACGTCGAATTTCCTGCCGGAAAAGGGCTGCCGAGAATCTACAACGCGCTGGAAATTGAATACGAGGTTCACGGACAGCCAACCAAGCTAACGCTCGAGGTCCAGCAGCACCTCGGCGACAACTGGGTGCGCTCGATCGCGATGTCTTCTACCGAAGGACTGAAGCGTGGCATGAGCGTAGCCGACACTGGCGGTCCAATCACCGTACCAGTCGGCGAAGCAGTGCTGGGCCGGCTTTTTAATGTTACTGGCGATGCGATTGATAACCGAGGCGCGGTGAACTACACCAAGCGTTACCCAATCCATCGCGCGGCGCCGTCGCTCACAGAGCAAGACACAACGGCAAAGATCCTGGAAACTGGTATCAAAGTCATCGATCTTGTTTGCCCATTTACAAAGGGCGGCAAAGTCGGCGCATTTGGCGGCGCGGGCGTCGGCAAGACTGTCGTCATCCAGGAGTTGATCAACAACATCGCCATGAAACACGGCGGCGTTTCCATCTTTGCCGGAGTAGGGGAACGAAGCCGGGAAGGCAACGATCTTTACAAGGAAATGAGTGAGGCCGGCGTGATCGATCAAAAAGACCTGTCGAAGTCGAAAGTAGGAATGGTTTTCGGCCAGATGAACGAACCACCGGGGGCGCGTTTGCGTGTTGCTCTTTCTGCGCTCGCAATGACCGAATATTTTCGCGACGAACGCAACCAGGACGTTCTTCTTTTCATCGATAACATCTTTCGGTTCTCACAAGCAGGGTCAGAGGTGTCAGCCTTGTTAGGCCGAACGCCAAGCGCCGTTGGTTATCAGCCCACGCTGGCTGCTGAGATGGGTGATTTGCAGGAACGAATTACATCGACAAATAAAGGATCGATCACTTCGTTCCAGGCAGTCTACGTTCCAGCGGACGATCTCACGGATCCCGCGCCGGCGAACACTTTTGCGCACCTGGACTCGACCATCGTGCTTGAGCGTTCCATCGCCGAGCTCGGTATTTATCCAGCAGTCGATCCGCTGGCGTCCACATCGAAAGCGCTGGCGCCGGAAATTGTCGGCGAAGAGCATTATGACGTTGCGCGAGGTGTGCAGCGTGTTTTGCAGCGTTATAAGGATTTGCAGGACATCATCGCAATTCTCGGAATGGATGAACTAAGCCCGGAGGACAAGCTTACTGTCAACCGCGCGCGTAAGATTCAGCGGTTCCTAAGCCAGCCATTTCACGTGGCGGAAGTTTTCACGGGCTTCAAAGGGCAATACGTGCCCGTTGCCGAAACAGTCCGAGGCTTCAAGGAAATTCTCGACGGCAAACATGACGGTGTGCCCGAGCAGAATTTTTACATGAAGGGCGGCATCGATACGATTAAGGAAGGTTGAAGCGATGAAGCGATCAAGCGATGAAGCGGAAAGAGTCAGTTTGGCGAGCCTCGCTTCAACACTTCAAGTCTTTAACGCCTAACGAATCAACATGGCCACGCTCAAGCTCGAGATCGTAACGCCCGAGGAAAAAATTTATTCCGAGGACGTTGAGATGGTGACACTGCCCGGCTCGGAGGGCGAGTTTGGTGTTTATCCAAAGCACGTCCCGCTTTTGACGACATTGAAGCCTGGTGAACTGCGCGTCGTAAGGAGCGGCCGCGAGACTACGATGGCCATTGGCGAAGGGTTTGTGGAAATCAAAGGGGACGCCGTTTCGGTGCTAACCGACATGGCGCTCGAATCAGAGAAAATAGACATTGCTACAGCCGAGGCTGCAGTGGAGCGCGCCAAAGCGGCCATGAAAGAAGATCACTCCGCCGAAGAAGTAGCTGCCATCCAGGCTTCGCTGCAAAAAGCGCTGGCCCAGTTGCACGTCAAACGCCGTCGTCACGGCTAGATTTCTGGGGAGCGCACACACCTCGCATGCTGGCGAGGGCGCCCTCGCCATCGCGAGCTTTTTCTGTTACAAGGCTTCAATGGAGTCGCCAGAGACCCTGGGAATCATCGCCGGCAACGGCGTTTACCCGCGATTGCTCGCCGATGGAGCGCGTAGAGCTGGCGTTAAAAAAATCGTCGCTGCCGCTTTCACGGATGAGACGGATCCGGCACTCGAGCAACACGTGGAGCTAATCGAGTGGATGCGCGTCGGGCAACTCGGCCGACTTCTGAAATTTTTTCGTGGCCAAAATATTCATCATGCGATCATGGCGGGCCAAATCGCGCCGAAAAATCTTTTCGATCTGCGGCCAGATTTGAAGGCACTGATGTTGTTGGGCAAACTGAAAGAGCGCAACGCCGAATCGATTTTTGCCGCAATCGGAGACGAACTCGCGAAAATCGATGTCGATCTCCTGTCAGCCACAACTTTTCTCGAGGATTCGCTGGCGCAGCCGGGACTGATTGCTGGACCGAAAGTGTCAACTCGCCAGGAGCACGACGTCGAGCTTGGCTGGAATGCCGCAAAAGAAATTGCCCGACTCGATATCGGGCAAACAATCATCATCAAAAACGGTACGATCGTTGCGGTCGAAGCTTTGGAAGGAACAAACGAGGCTGTCAAACGCGGTGGAACGCTTGCGCGTGAAGGCGCAGCCATGGTCAAAGTCAGCAAACCAAATCAGGACATGCGCTTCGACGTGCCAGTAATCGGTGTAGAAACAGTTCGCGTCGCTGCTGAATCGGGAGTGCGCGTTATCGCTGTCGAAGCTGGAAAGACCTTACTGCTCGAGCGGGACGCCGTTATTGCCTTGGCGAACAGCTCGAAAATATCAGTCGTTGCGCGGTGATCGCGTGCTGCTCCGATGCCGTCGCTGGTGCTTAATTCGATATGTGAGGAAACATTCGTCGCCGACTGTGCGCATATCGATCAACGAGCAATGCACGCTGGCGGGAAGAAATTCCTTGCTCAGACCTGTCAGCGTAGGCGCGTTGCCTCCGCCGAACATGTAGGGTGCAATCGTAAGATTGAGCTGATCGACTAAGCCTTGTTCTAATAAGGAGCGAAAAAGAGTTGGGCCGCCTTCACACGCAAGCGTGCGGACCTTGTATTGATCACGCAAAGTTTTCAACATCGAAGCGAGATCGACCTCCGTGGTATTCGTTAGGTGTAGCGTTGCTGTTTTACGCAAAGCCTCCTGATTCTTCGGAGGCATACGTTTAGTTGAGAAAATGATTATCGGCGAGATGCCGGATTGGAAAATCTTCAGTCGATCGTCGATTCTGCCTTTGTTTGAGACGATTACGCGAAGCGGAGAGGGAGATTGGCCGCGCTTGATCCTCAGTTCCTGCAGGTCAGCCGGTACTCCGAGCCGGACGTTATCGCGTTCCAGACTTGTATGGCCGAGCAGAACCGCATCCGCCAGAGCGCGCTGGCGAAACAAATGCAGCTTGTCTTCACGCGAAGTGAAGTCTACCGGCCCGAAATTCTTTGTGGTGACTTTGCCGTCGGCGGTCATTGCGAAAGTAGCAACCACAAACGGGCGGTTGCGAGTGTGGGAACGCGGCGAGGATCGGGACACTGAGGTCCCTCCCACATTCTTACTCGGGTTCGCCGAGTTCATGTTCCAACGTGACAACTTCCTTTTCCATTTCGCGGAGTTTCACGTGTTCTGCTGCGCCACTCGGCTTGTAAAACAGGTAAACAAAAGCGCCCGGAAGACAGCAAACCAGAATGATCACAAAACTCAGCGACCCGATGAGGATGGCTTTCGCTTCCGGAACGCCACACAATCCGTTGAGCATGATCTGCAGAACTTTTTCGCGAAGTCCGATTCCCGCGAAACTGATCGGTAAAGCCGAAATGGTTCGTTCAACCGGCATGATGGCAAAAAAATCAATCAGTGGCACCCGGACACCCAGCGCATACGCGGCAAACAAGAAAGCTGTAAACGTTGCCAGATGTGCCACGATCGACACGCCAAACGCAACGAGCGATGCCCGCCAATGACGCGCGTACAGATGATAGGCCGCGAAGATCTCAATCAGTTTATCGCGCCCCGGAAAATGGGCGGGAAAATAATGGAATAATTTGAATCCACTAATAACGAACGTCGCAACCAGAAAGGAAACCGACGTACTCAGAAGAATGAGTAACAGCCAGAGTAAATTTCGGGTCTGCGGTTTCTGCGCAAGAAAATCATATCGCAATGCGATCAGCGTGGCTGTGACGGCAACGAGCGCGACGAGTCCGATGAATCGATCGAACACTACCGCCAGCAATGCGCCCGCTTTCTTGTCAGGCGTTTCCTTCAGGAGGTAATAACTCTTGATGATGTCGCCACCGGTGCCTCCGGGCAAAAATTGATTGTAAAACAGCCCGATAAAAAAGAGTCCGGTCAGGCGCGGGACGCTCAGGTGGATGTTTTGCACTTTCAGCAACACGTGCCAGCGAAACGCTGCTGCTGCTTCCACCACCAGATAGGCCAGCATTGCCATTAGAACCCAGCGATATTCCGCATTCCGGAGTGCCTCGACCATCTGGGCGCGCCGGTTTGGATCGTGATAAACCCAATACAGCACCCCCGCGGTGACGCTGAGTTGGAAAATCGTGATCAGAATCTTCTTCATTCGCCAAAGCGTTCCTTCCAGATTCGAACGGACTCGCGAATCGCATCCGCCGTTTTGTTCGGACTCATCTCCCAGACAAATAAGCAGTTTGTGGGGAGAAGCGGAACAAGTTTATCGAAATCTATCCCGCCGGTAAAAGGAGCTTCATGGTCTTTAGCTGGCCAGACGCAGTCCTGCACGTGGCAGCCAAAAGCCCTGGACCCGACTGCCCCTAACCACTCAGCGTGATCAGTGAACCCCAAATTCTCCTTGATTTGGGAGTGGCCGAAGTCGTGCCAGTAGCCAACCTGCCCCGAATTCAGTTCGTCCAGCAAGCTCGGCAACTCGCGTTCGCTTGGAATTTCTTCGTAACCGCGCCGGCTTTCTAAAGCGATCCGGACGTTTTTCGAAGCTGCGTGCTCAACAATGCGGCCCAGACAATCTTTCACGAGCTGCAAATGAGCATTTGCGCGCCGTTCGCGCGTTTTGACCGCTTTCAGTTTCGCTCGTACGTATGCGCGAGAGAGATGTTCACCAGCTTTCGTCATCTTGATCAATCGATCGGTAATTGGCCGCATTTTTACCTGCCCCAAATGCAGCACCACAAACGGTGCGCCCAGTCGTTCGGCAAGATCTATCGTTTGAAAAGTTTGTTTTACGGCGCGTTCGCGCTCCTCGGGAGAAACAGCAGAAAGCTGATAACAATCCGGCGAAGCCACCATCACCTCCACAGGCAACGGGCAGAAATTATGCAAACTTGTGAAGCGCACCTGACCTGCATCGAACATTTTCTGAATTCCCGGCACCAGCGACAGGCGTGTCCCGTGCCCCAATTCAATCGAATCAAATCCGAGTTCGGTTTTGATTTCGCGGAGCATTTCATCTCCTGCGGTGTGCCGCCCGGAGTTCCAGCAAGTGGAAAACGAAATCACAGGTTAACTGTAGGGCATTCGCCAGGGCAAACGCCAGCTTCAGCAAACCGGCTCAATTTCAGGCTCCGCTGCCGGCGAAACCGGCTGATCGCAAACGTGGCGTCCGGCAACACTCAAAACCGAAAAAGCGGCGATTCCATAGATCACTGATGCAATCGTCAGCGTCGTTCGCATTCCAATGAGATCGGCGAACCCCGGGGTGATCAGGCCCGCAACGGGCATCAAGCCGAAAAAGCTCATGCCCACAACTGCTGATACGCGACCGCGCAAATGCGCCGGCGCTTGTTCCTGCACGATTGTGTTCGTAAGACCAAAATTCATTGAGAGGGCAATGGCCATAGCGCCCATCGCGCAAGCAGTCAGCAAAAAACCTTGCGACATCGACATGAGAAAAACACCCACCGCGATGGCTACCACGTTGCCGGTCATGAATTTCAACCGACTCTCGCGCGCAACACTAAGCAAGCCAATCGAACCAAGGAACGCGCCGCTACCAGATATTGCCATCAGTCCACCCATGCTTTTCGGGCCAAGATGAAGAATATCGCGCACGTAGAGCGGGAGCATCACTGAGATCGCCGGGAAAACGAAAATCGTGTTCAGCGCAATCAGCGTGATGAGGGAAACAATGATGCGATTGGAGCGAACATAGCGAAATCCCTCCAGAATCCCGCTGCGGCGTTGTTGTTCTTCCTCCGGCGTGCCCAGCGGCCGTTTGGGTAACGAAATGAGTGCTACGATCAATGCCACAAAAGAGAGCGCATTTGCGAAAAATGCCGACGCCGCGCCCCACCACCCGACAAGAAGCCCGGCCACCGACGGACCAATCAAACGAGATCCGTGAAAGACTGATCTATCGAGAGCAACGGCTGCGGCGATCTCATCGCGCTTCACCAACTCCGGCACAAGCGCACTGATAGCCGGCATTTCGTAAGCGAAAGCAATCCCCAGGAGAAGCGCAAAGAAAACAATGTGCCAGATGCGAACGTGGCCGCTCATCACCAAAAATCCCAATGCCACAGCAAAGACGATTTGGGCAATTTGTGTTGCCACCAGGATTTTGCGTTTGTCCCACCGGTCAGCCAATGAACCTGCCACCGGAGCAAGGATCAACGCCGGTAACCCGGCAGCGAAGTTCACGAGCCCAAGCAGAATCGCCTTGTTCGTAAGCCCGCTCATCACCCAGCTCTGCGCCATCATCTGCATCCACGTGCCGCTGTCGGAAATGAGCGAACCGATGATGTATCGGCGAAACGGCCCCTGACGTAGCAGCGCCAGCGACTTCGATCCCGCCCATTTTTCCTGAGGCTTCATCGCAGACACTCATAACCGAATGCTCCTTAACCGCAACGAAGCCGATTGAATCCTCGCGGACTTGCGCTGCCCGCGCAGAAGTGTTTCGAGCGCAGATTACCGTGGTCTTTTGACTTGCTGCTGGTGTGGCAGCCCATCGGGATACCACCACTGAGCATTGTCGATCTTCCAGTCGCCAGCAGTTCCAACGATCTGCATGCGTAGAATAACGTGGCCCCGCGCACCGACTCCTTCAGATTGCACTTCACTCTGAGCAGAAAGATTGAATGGAAAGCCGTAGCGGACGGCGATTCGCTCGGTAGTTCTTTGGATTTGTCGCACATCGCCCGCGAACATGGTGGCCTCCTGTAAAAACTTGGTCAGGTACCCACGTCCGAACGGCGGCTCAAGCAAGCGTGCCGTTACGTTATCAAGGAAAAAGTAAGTGTCGTGTTCGGTGAAAATCCGCCCAAAGGCGATGTCGGCAAAGTTAAGTGCGTCCTCTTGGATCCGAATTTTGTATCGAAACAGTCCGAGCACGCCTGCAGTCAAACTCAACAAAAGGATTCCAAACGACGCCGCGATAAGCAGCGATTCGCTCCAACTCCGCTTTGCTTGCTGCCGTTTTGCGAAGAAGTACACCGATGGCGCGAACGCGAGATAAATGCCTGTGCCCATCATGAACATGCCAAATGTCATGACCGCTCCGGATTCGTTCTGGAGGCTCCAAAAGAACAGCACGAACCCGTGAGCCACGTTGAACCCTCCCTGCAACCAGCGCACCCAGTGGACACCGATCCAGATGAAGTAAAACTGGATCCAGAACACGGTTCGTATCGCGGCAAAAATGAAAAGTGTTTCAATTTGGCCGTTCAAAATGAAAACCGCGCAGGCAAAAAGGTCGCTGATCGCGGTGAGTGCCCCGAAGCAGATCAGAAACGCACGCCCACGCCGCCACGGCTCTACTTCTGAATCGGTACTGTTCCCAGAGTGAACGCGTATCCTCGCGCATCACGTGCGATGATACCCGTCAGTCCGTGCAGCACGGAAGCCGAAAGGATGCGCACGGTTCGAAAAACGGCGGTTTGGAAACCGCCGTGCGTTTGTTATTTTGAATCATGCGCATCGACAGATACACGCAGAAACTGCAGGAGGCGCTGCAGGCGGCGCAGGATCTCGCGTCGCAACTGAACAATTCCGAAATCACGAACGAACATTTTCTTTCCGCGCTACTGAATCAGAGCGATGGAATAGCTCGCCCCCTTCTCGAGAAGATTGGGGCAAATGTTGATCAGTTGCAGGAACGGCTTCGCGGCGACTTGGAGCGTCGCCCGAAAATCCACGGCAGCGCCGCCGATCTGCGCGTCTCGAACGAACTGCGCACCGTGCTGGACAGCGCCGAGAAGGAAATGTCCAAGCTCAAAGATGAATTTACCAGCGCAGAGCATTATCTGCTCGCGTTAGCCGGCGCGAACGTTCCTGCGGCAAAATTGCTGAAGGATCTGGGCGGCACCCGCGACAAGCTGATGCAGGGACTCCAGCAGGTGCGCGGTTCGCAACGAGTCACCGATCAAAATCCCGAGGGCAAATTTCAGGCACTGGAAAAATACGGGCGCGACCTAACGGAGTTGGCTCGACGCGGGAAGATCGATCCAGTGATTGGCCGCGACAACGAAATTCGTCGCGTAATGCAGGTGCTTTCGCGTCGAACAAAAAATAATCCGGTGCTCATCGGCGATCCGGGTGTTGGCAAGACAGCAATTGTCGAAGGTCTGGCACGGCGCATCATCAGCGGCGACGTGCCCGATTCGTTGAAGAACAAGCGAATCATCGCCATGGATATCGGCGCTATGGTCGCGGGCGCAAAGTTCCGTGGCGAATTCGAAGACCGCCTGAAGGCGTTCTTGAAAGAGGTAACCGATGCCCAAGGCCAGATCATTCTGTTCATCGATGAATTGCACACCATCGTCGGCGCGGGCGCAGCCGAAGGTTCGGTCGACGCCTCGAATATGCTCAAGCCGATGCTGGCGCGCGGCGAACTGCGCACCGTCGGCGCGACTACGATCGATGAGTATCGCAAATATATCGAAAAAGACGCGGCGTTGGAGCGGCGCTTTCAGCCGGTGCTCGTCGGCGAACCAACAGTTGAAGACACGATCGCGATCCTGCGCGGACTAAAAGAGCGTTACGAAGTGCACCATGGCGTGCGGATCACCGACGGGGCAATAGTCGCAGCAGCGGTGCTGTCGCAGCGTTACATCACCGATCGCTTTCTGCCGGATAAGGCAATCGACTTGGTTGATGAAGCGGCGTCGCGTCTGAAGATCGAGCTCGATTCCATGCCCACCGAAATCGACGTCATCGAGCGCCAGGTCATGCAACATGAAATGGAACGCCAAGCGCTCAAGAAAGAAAAAGATCCGGCCAGCAAAGAACGTTTGAAAAAGCTCGAAAAAGAACTGGCTGAGCTAAAGGAAAAATCGAACGCATTAAAAGCCGAATGGCAAAAAGAGAAAGCAGTGATCGATGAACAACGGAAAGTGAAAGAAGAAATCGATCGATTCCGGACTGAACTAGAACGTGCGCAACGGCGCGGTGAATTGAGCAAGGCGAGCGAAATTCAATACGGGCACATACCTGAATTGGAAAAAAACTAGCTGAACTAACGGCGAAATCGGCCAAGACTAAAAAGCGCTTGCTACGCGAAGAAGTGACGGAGGAGGACATCGCCGAGGTCGTCTCAAGCTGGACAGGCATTCCAGTTTCGCGTTTACAGGAGGGCGAGCGCGAGAAGCTCGTAAAGCTCGAGGAGCATTTGCATCTGCGCGTCGTTGGCCAGCACGAAGCGATCAAGGCGGTGTCCAATGCGGTGCGTCGCGCCCGGGCTGGTCTGCAGGATCCGAATCGACCGCTCGGCTCGTTCATTTTTCTCGGACCCACTGGCGTTGGCAAAACAGAATTGGCCCGCGCACTCGCGGAATTTTTGTTCGATGACGAGAACGCCATGATCCGCATCGACATGAGCGAATACATGGAGAAACACACCGTGGCGCGCTTGATCGGCGCTCCGCCGGGCTACGTTGGCTACGAGGAAGGCGGCCAGCTTTCCGAAGCAGTTCGCCGGAAGCCGTATTCGGTCGTGCTGTTCGATGAGATTGAAAAAGCGCATCCGGACGTGTTCAACGTGCTGCTGCAAGTGCTCGACGACGGCCGGATCACGGACGGGCAGGGGAGAACGGTCGATTTCAAGAACACGGTCGTCATCATGACTTCGAACATCGGCTCGCAATACATCATGGAGGAAGAATCTCCCGAGGCGCGCCGGCGACTGGTGATGGATGCGTTGCGCGCGCATTTTCGTCCTGAGTTTTTGAATCGTGTCGACGAGATCATCATTTTTGACCGGCTCAGTGAGGAAGAGTTAAAGAAGATTGTCGAAATTCAGCTTGGCCGCTTGTCGAAGCGTCTCGAGCAACAAAAGATCACGCTCAAGCTTTCCGATGCCGCCAAGGCACTCCTTGCGCGCGAAGGCTACGATCCCGTTTACGGCGCGCGACCCTTGCGGCGGGCAATTCAAAGAGAGATTCTCGATCCGCTCAGCATCGACATTCTCGAAGGCAAAGTCCGCGAAGGCCAGACCGTTCACGTGGACGCCAAAAACGGCGCGCTCGAATTCCGCGCAACATAGAAGTTAAAGTAGCAATGGCGGAGCTGAATCTTCATCCGACCGCATTTCCTAAAATCGAGGCCGCTTGTCCGGAGCTCGATGAAGGACAGATCGCAACTCTCGCCAAGTTCGCTACCTCCAGACAATTCAAAGCGGGCGAAACATTGATCGCGGCCGGCGAACAGGAACTAAAATTGTTTGTTGTCAAAAGCGGCGAAGTGGAAGTTCGAGAACATTCCTCGGGCGAAGTCGTGACGGTGCTCGGTCCCAGACAATTCACCGGCGAGGTCGATTTGCTCGCCGGCAGGCCGTCGGCGGTCAGTGTCATCGCAAAAACAGACTGCGATACGTATGAAATTTCGGCCGATGTCTTGAAGAAAATAATCAGGGAAATGCCGCGCTTGAGCGATCTCCTGCTGCGCGCGTTTCTCATGCGCAGAGAATTGATCGAGGAGCTGGGCCTTGCCTCGGTCAGAGTTATCGGCTCGCGTCATTCCAAAGAGACACATCGCATCCGCGAATTTTTGGCGAAAAACAAAATTCCCTTTAGCTGGATCGATTTGGAAAACGATCCGCAAGTCGATGCCTTACTGAAGAACTTTAAGACTGAGCCTAACGAGACGCCGCTCGTCATTTGCGGCGAGAATCGAATCCTGCGCAACCCCAGCAATGGTGAGCTGGCAGATTGTCTCGGCATCAGAAAACCGATCGAGCACACGATTTATGATTTGGTCATCGTCGGCGCCGGACCAGCCGGATTGGCAGCGGCCGTATATGGTGCGTCGGAAGGATTGAAAACGCTCCTGCTCGATCGCATGGGACCGGGCGGGCAGGCAGGCAGCAGTTCGAAGATTGAGAACTACGTGGGATTTCCCACCGGCCTTTCCGGAAGCGACTTGGCGGAGCGGGCCGTAGTTCAAGCAGAGAAATTCGGCGCGACGCTCACCATTCCCGATGAAGCGATCGGACTTCGGAACGACGGCGGTTATCATGAAGTGATGTTGGATCGCAATGAAAAGCTTGCGGCCAAATGCGTCCTAATTTCGTCAGGGGCTGCTTACCGTAAGCTCAACGTAAAAAATAACGACCTCTTCGAAGGCACAGGGGTTTACTACGCCGCGACTCGCGTCGAAGCGCCATTTTGCAAACAGGCCCAGGTTGTAGTCGTAGGCGGCGGAAATTCGGCCGGCCAGGCGGCGATATTTTTGTCGGATACAGCAAAAAAAGTTTTCGTCGTCATCCGCGGTGACGATTTGAGCAAAAACATGTCGCACTATCTTGTCTGCCGCATCCAAGAAACGCCCAACATCGAAGTGCGGAAACGGACCGAGGTGAGCGGAATGGAAGGCGACAAATGGCTCGAGACCGTTTGCCTAACGAATCGTGAAACCGGTCAGACCGAAAAGCTCTCGTGTCCGGCCGTCTTTGTCTTCATCGGTGCGGTGCCGCACACGAAATGGCTGCCGTCCGGGATTAATCTCGATAGCAAGGGGTTCGTGCAAACCGGACAACAGGTCGCTGAGTCCGGCGCCTGGCCATTGCAAAGACAACCATTTCTTTTGGAGACAACAGTTCCAGGCGTTTTTGCCGCCGGCGATGTGCGCCAGGGTTCGATCAAGCGCGTCGCGGCCGCAGTCGGCGAAGGATCAATGGCGGTACAGTTCGTTCATCAATTTCTGGCGGCGAGCCAGAAAGAGGTCGCGGTTCAGCCACAAACCGCCGCGTAATTTCAGGGTTTCGTGTGCGCCGGCTTGACCGCGTCGATCATGTCATGCACGGGTTTTACCAAGGTGCTCAATTCCCTTTTCCGCAACTATTGAAATAGCTTTTCCTCCTATTTTTGGCTGACTTGTGCTTGTTCGATAAATTTTCGAATCTGCGGCGCGGGCATCGCTCCAGCCTGGCGCGCAACTTCCAAACCGTTTTTGAACAATGTCATCGTCGGGATGGCAGAAACACGAAAGCGGCGTCCGAGAGACGGCACTTCTTCTGTGTTCACTTTTGCGACGAGTAAACGGCCTGCAGTTTCTCTCGCCACCTTCCGCACCTCCGGCGCCACCATTTTGCACGGACCGCACCACGGTGCCCAAAAATCTACCAGCACCGGCACACTGGAGTGGTTCACCAGAGCGTCAAAAGCGAGATCATTGTGAACATCGACCGGTTCAGCAACAGCCTGGAGTTCGCATTGACATTGGCCACACCGGAAAACCTGCCCCAGTCCTTCGTATCTCATGCGGTTGCGGCGGCCGCATTTCGCACAGTTCAACAAAATGCCGCGCTCATCGAGTTCGCTCATTCTAATTAGAATAACGCATCCCGCCGCCGACGAAGCTGCGTCACTAATCAACTTCCAAAACGAGAACATTGGCGACATCGATGAACTGCTAATTGAATCCGACACAGGTCAGGTCAGATTTGCTGTTCTCAGTGTCGGTGGCTTTCTCGGACTGGGAAGCACTAAGGTGGCCGTGCCATGGTTGGCATTCCAAATCGTCAGTGACCGGTGCAAAATAAAATACATGATGCTGGACGCGACCAGAGAACGCTTGGAGAAAGCGCCGCGCGTCGAAGGCAAAAATTACGAGCGTTTATACCTCGCCAATGCCGCCGAACCTATCTTTGTGTATTGGGACATGGAGTGGACGGCGGAACGGTAAGCCGCCACGGTTGTGCGGCAGTGGAAAGGTGGCGCAGGCGCTCGGTTTGCCGGTCAACAGCAATATCCCGGAAAACGTGCTCCGATTAATGGAGCTTTATCCTCAGCCCATGCGCCGGCAGCCTTCAGTAGAGTATGTGCCGGTTCCGTATCGTTCGGACCGGCATCCTGCGCCGAAGTACTGACTTGGACTGCCGCACGTCAGGGCGCGACTGCTTGTAAGGCGCACATAAGATCGCGGCCACTGTTCAAATGCAGATCGACAACTATCCCGGGATTAACAGCGTCGCAGAAACGAATGCGACCTCCCATAAAAGACATCACACTTGAATTTCGCGAAAAATAGTTCTCACTACTGATCCTTGTAGTGAACGCGAGGACCAAGACCAACATCCGGTTCAACGGCCGGGAGTATGCGAATGCGGATGAAATGTCGTCTGATGTCAGAGCGGCATATGATCGCGCTGTGGACGAACTGGGCGAGCTTCATTCCGGAGCGCGACTTGCTGCAAAATTGAAGGCGAAAATAATTGTGAACGGGAACGAGTTCAATCATCCGGGCGAAATGTCAGTCGACGATCGACATTTGTATCACGAAGCGCTCGAGGCGCTCTTCACGCCAGACATTGCCATATCCGCGGCTGGGGCAGGGGAAACCAACGGCGCGAAACGCTCGCCGATCGTGGGCGCGTTGAAGAAACGGCTTATCGCAAGCTGCAAGAGTTCTTCGGCTAAGACGCTGAGCTTGCTTCGGTCGGCGGTTGGCACAACCGCCGCTACAACTTTTAGCGTTACGCGGTCACTTGCTTGAAGGCGGTGACGAAACTTTCCATCTCGGCCTTCTTCCCGATCGTAAGGCGCATGTGGTTTGGAAGAGCTGGGAACAACCGGCCAACGTGAACCTTGCGCTCTTTCATTGCCTGGATCAGCGGCACGACAGGGCGTTTGCAATCGAACATGATGAAGTTGGCTTGTGACGGAATTTGTTCATAGCCCATCTTGTCGAGCTCGGAGGTCACGAATGTTTTCGCTTCACGGTTCAAACGTTGACCGTTCGGGACATGATCAAGATCATCAAGACTCACGGTTGCTGCGGCCAGAGCCATGCAGTTGACGCTGTCCCACATTTGATTTCGGCGCAGCCGATCGATCGTTTCCTTTCTGGGCGACACAATAGCCACAGCGCAATCCTGCCATGCCGTAAATTTTCGAGAATGTGCGTGAGACAATCAGGTTCGGATGATCTTTCACGAGAGCGATCACACTCTCGTAGTCGGGGCTATCGGCATAATGAAAATACGCTTCGTCTACGAGAATCATCGTCTGCGGCGGAGTCTTTGCGATGAAATCTCGCAGTTCGTCCTTTGGCGTGATGCTGGCAGTCGGGTTGTTCGGATTGCAGACGTAAATCAGACCCGCTTTCGCAGACTCAAGCATTTTCGGCAGATCATGCTGAAAGCTGCTGGTCAATGGCACTTTGACGACCTCAGCGCCATTGGAGCTGGCATTATTGAGAATTGCTTCAAAGGTCGGATCCGCTGCTACAAGCTTCCCGTTCTGCGGTCCGGTGAACGTTTCTGCACAGAGTTTTAAAATTTCGCCCGAACCATCGCCAAGCAGAACCTGATCGTGATTGACGCCGTTCAGCTTCGCCAGTTTGTCAATTAGCACGTTGTTGTGTTCGTCTGGATAACGACAGGCAAGGCCGAACGAATCCGTCATCGCCTGAAATGCTTTCGGGCACGGGCCGTAAGGATTTTCATTCGCGCTCAAGCGAACGATGCCTCCTTCGGCCAAAGGCGTAGTGACGGACTGAGTCGGCTTTGCAAAAGAAAGCGGCGGCCTAACGACTGCCGCTGCCGCGCCCGCAGCGAGTAGCTGGGCAAATTTTCGTCGGGAAAGAGGGAGCGTGTTCATGGTGATCATTCTTAAAACAGTCTGACACTTAACGCGAGAGCGAATTGCGAGTCATAGGGTAGCGCACGCGTCTCGCGTGCTGGTTGGAAAGCCCGGCCGTTGCTTCGCATCCGTTACGTCGGCGTCGCGCCGAAACAATCTTTCGTTTGGACTCCATCACCGTCGAACGAGGATGAGAAGAAAGTTCGCGATCGCGAGACGCGCTCGCCAGACACGCGAGACGCGTGCGCTACCCAGATGGCAGAGTTGCGTTTACAATCCGTTGTGATTCTTACGCTATTGAGACAGCGTAGGCGACGGTGGTTGCGAAACCGGCCATTCCCGGAAAAATGGCTGACGCTGATTCAGCGGCACGTTGTCATTTTCCACAGGCTGTCGGCGAGTGATCGCGCGGAATTGCTTGGTCACATTCAGGTCTTTCTTGCCGAAAAACGCTTCGAGGGATGTGCTGGTTTCGAGATTACCGATGAAGTTCGCGTCACCATCGCAGCGCAAGCTTGTCTTCTATTGTTGCACCGCAAAACGGACTATTTCCCCGGCCTGCTCACGATTCTCGTTTATCCATTGTCGTACATGGTGGAAGAAAAACGACAGATTGCAGAGCATCTTTGGGAAGAGGGGACAATGAATCGCCTTGGCGAGACCGGCCGTAGAATGGGCTCCCTGGTTCTATCGTGGGGCGCTGTCAAACATAGTGCAGCTGATCCTTCCGATGGTAAGAACGTTGTTCTGCACGAATTTGCTCACCAGCTCGACTTCGAAAATGACGCTACCGACGGGGTCCCGGGGTTGGCGACGCGCGAACACCAGTTAGCCTGGGCCGCCGTGATGAAATCCGAGTTTGCGTCGTTGCGAGCTGCGGACGAAAGCGGTGTTCCAACGCTGCTTGACACGTACGGAGCCACTAATCCCGCTGAGTTCTTCGCAGTATCAGTAGAAGCATTCTTTGAACAGCCGGATGCG
>CAVXHW010000006.1:0-131273 GCA_963761585.1 uncultured Verrucomicrobiae bacterium | reverse complement strand
TCGGTAATGATGAGGGCCTTAGACATGGGGCAGAAATCGAACTCACTTACCGTGGCTTTGCAAGTCAGGGCCAGTTTGCGAGGCGTGAACCGCCGCGGTAACTCTCTGGCTAGCCCAGCTTAACGAAGTATTTTCCGGGCAATTGCTTGACCAAACGTTTCAGTTCTAGCTGCAAAAGTGTAGATGAAACGGCTGCGCTTGGCAATTCGCTCCGCGCCGCGATGTCGTCGATGGAGGTCTCGGTAGCGTCAATAGCTTCGAAGACCCGGCGCTCTTCGTCCGAAAGCGGCGGCAGCGGCCGAGCAGCGGTTTCGGGAGACGGTTTCGCCTCCGGCAACAGAACCTCCAAGTCTTCCAGAATGTCTGATGCATCCATGATCAGCTTTGCTCCCTGCTGAATCAGGCGGTTCGATCCCATAGCGCTCGGCGCGTTGATGTGGCCGGGCACAGCGTAGACCGCGCGACCTTGTTCGAGCGCCTGCGCCGCTGTGATAAGCGCACCACTATTCAATCCTGCTTCCACGACGAGGATGCCGTGGCTCCAGCCGGAAATAATGCGATTGCGCATCGGGAAATGTTTGCCGATCTGGTTCGATATCCATGGAGAACTCGGAAACGACTGCGCCATTCCCGCTGCGGATTTTCTCCGCGAGCGGCCCGTTCTCCGGCGGATAAAGTTTGGCTAATCCGGAGCCGATCACGGCGATGGTGCGGCCTTTCGCCGCGAGCGCGCCCTGGTGAGCAGCCGTGTCAATGCCGCGTGCCAATCCGCTGATCACCGTCAGCCCCGCGTACGCAAGTTGGTAGGC
Source organism: uncultured Verrucomicrobiae bacterium (assembly GCA_963761585.1). GTDB lineage: Bacteria > Verrucomicrobiota > Verrucomicrobiia > Chthoniobacterales > UBA10450 > Udaeobacter. The sequence continues at coordinate 130,464 of CAVXHW010000006.1, read as the reverse complement.
GAGCTTCTTGGCTGATTCCGTGCCGTAATGAGTTGTGCGCCGCGCGCCGATAACGCCGATAGCGTGATGATCGCGGTCCAGGAGTTCGCCCCAGACGTAGAGCACGATCGGCGGCGCATGGATCTCGCGGAGCGAGCGGGGATACGACGCCGATTGCTGCGTGATAACAGTCGCACCGAAATCGTGGATCCGTTGAAGCTCGGCGGGAAGATCAATCGTCGATTCCCAATTTGAGATTTGATCGGCGACCTCATTTCCGATCCCTTCCACCTTGCGAAGATCACTACGTTTAGTCGCGAGGATCTGTTGCGGTTCTTGAAAAACTTCCAGTAACCTGCGCAATCGCACCGGCCCAACGGTCGGCAGCATGTTGAGCGCGATGCAGGCTTCGGTCGCGTTCATAAGAAAAGTAGCGCGAGCGTCCTCGCTTGAGATCGGTCGGACGCGCCAAGCTGGAGCCTCGCGCTACTTCAAAACGGAATCTCGTCTTCGTCCGGTTCGGAAGCCGCCGATTTCTTAGGCGGCGCGCTGGTTTGTCGGCCTTCTCCGGGCGCTTCGGACCCGCCAGAAGGTCGACCTCCGAGCAGTTGCATGTTATCGGCCACTACTCGCAGGCGCGTTCGCTTCTGTCCGGTTTGTTTGTCGTCCCACGTGTCCATTTGCAGTCGCCCTTCGATGAAAACCGGTCTGCCTTTTTTTGAGTACTCGCTGGCGACCTCTGCTGTTCGTCCCCAGAGGGTAACATCAACAAACGTGACTTCCTCGCGCTTTTCGCCGCTGTCAGTCGTGTAAGCCCGATTCACCGCTACGCCGAGATCACAGACCGCACTGCCTTTGGGCGTGTAACGCACTTCAGGATCACGCGTGACATTTCCAAGCAAAAGAACTTTGTTGAGGTTCGCCATGTCGCGCTTATAGCGAAATCATTTCGATTTTGCCACTTTTTTTGGCGCCTTCTCTTTATTCTCCTCGAGCCGCTGGTAATGCTGACGGTAAACGTCAGGATCCAGTTTGAATTTGGTCCGCAGGCGTACGATCGAACTAGGATCGGTGTTCAGGATAAAGTTCACGTAATAACCGGATTCCAGCGACCCAGCCGTGTAGGAGAAGTGACGCTTGTCCATCTTTTGGACCTGCTCGACCTTGGCGCCTTCCTTCTCAAACTCGGATTCCAGGCGCTCGATCATTTCTTTTACGTTTTCATCTTTGGCCTGCGTGTTTAGCACCAGGAGGGCTTCGTAACGACGATTCATATTTCTTCGGATTTGTTAAACGTGTTCATGGCTGAAACGAGACCGTTGTCAATCGCGCATTTCAAAGCTTCCACCGCGCGATCAATGGTGGATCGCACGATTGGCTTCTCCTCATCGAAGAAGCGACTCAGCACGTAATCGGCTGATCCCTCCCGTGGCGCGGCCCCAATCCCGATGCGTAAACGTGGAATTTCTTCCGTTCCAAATTGGACTATGACTGACTCAAGGCCGTTATGACCGCCTGGTCCGCCCCGCGCGCGCAGTCGAAGACGGCCTAGCGACAAGGAAAAATCGTCGAGGACGACGAGGATTTCCTGCGGCTCGATTTTGTAGAACTGCGCAACGGCGAACAGCGAATACCCGCTGCGATTCATAAAGCTCAAAGGCTTGACCAGAAGCACAGCTCCACACTTGGCCGAGAGTGCATCCCATTTTGCCGATTTTTCCCACGGCGATCCAAACTGCGCCGCCAGCTGATCGACGACCATAAACCCGATGTTGTGTCGCGTCGCCGCGTACTCCGAGCCGGGATTTCCGAGGCCGGCGATAAGCCGGATTGCTGGTTCGTCCACGCGCGGGCGATCGAAAATCCAAAATCGAAAACCGAAAATGGATTATTTCTTCTCTTTCTCTTTTGGAGTTTTTTCTTTGCCACCGGCAGCAGGAGCAGCAGCTTCGCCCTCTTCTTTTTTCTCGGTGATTACTTCCGGTCCGGCGGCAGCCTCAGCCTCCGCGGCAACCGGTTGTTCCTCAACGACAGGCGCCACGACAGAGAAGGCCGTTAAATCGACCTGCACCTTTGGCGTTACACCCTGTGGAAGTTGAATGTCGCGGACGTGAATGGCATCGCCGATGTTCAGCTGCGAAACATCCACCGTGATCCGATCCGGCAAATCGCCCGGCAGACATTCAATCGCTAATACACGCAAGCTCTGCTCAAGCAATCCGCCAAAAGTCTTAACGCCAACAGGTGTGCCCATAGGTTCGAGCGGCACCTCAGCTTGAATCATCTGGTCCATGGAGACCGCGTGAAAATCCACGTGACGAATCTCGCCACCGACAGGCGAGTGTTGTACTTCCTGCACAAGCGCCGTGCGGCTTTGTCCGTCGCCGCCAATTTCGAGTTCGACCAGGACGTTTTCTCCTGAGGCGTGGCTCATCATCGCGTTGATGTCCCGCGCGGAGACTTGTAGTGGCTGCGGCTTGTCGTTGCCTCCGTAAACGATCGCCGGGATGAATCCGCGCGCTCTGAGTTTCCGCACAGCGGAGCGTCCTACAGTGGGCCGCGGTTCTGCTTTGAGCTTAACTTGTTTTGCCATTTTTTTCGTTCTCGATGTTGAACAGCGACGACACCGATTCGTCGTTGTGAATCCGTTTGATGCCTTCCCCGAGAAGCTCGGAGACGCAGAGCACCATGACCTCAAATCCTTCCACGGTGCGCACCGGCGTGCTGTTGGTCGTTACTAATTCCGTAATTTCGGATTTTTGCAACCGCGGAATGGCCACGTCCACCAGGACCGCGTGCGCCACACCAGCATAAATATTGCGTGCTCCGTGCTTTTTCACTATCGCGGCGGCGGAGGTAAGTGTGCCCGCCGTTTCAGTGAGATCATCAACCAGCAGCACGTCGTGATCCTGCACCTCGCCGATCAGGTAAAGCGCTTCAGTCTCAGTCGCGCTTTTGCGCTCTTTCGCCACAATGGCCAGATTGGCGCCGAGCGCTTCTGCGTAAGCCGACGCCATCTTCAGCCCGCCGAGATCGGGAGAAACGACCGTTGTTTTGCCCGTCATTCTCTTGCGCAAATACTTGATCAACACGGGCGCCGAATAGAGGTGATCCACCGGGATGTCGAAAAAGCCCTGCACCTGTTGCGCATGCAGATCCATCGTGAGCACGCGATTCACGCCCGCAGCGTACAGCAAATTCGCGACCAACTTCGCTGTGATCGGCACGCGCGGCTGATCTTTGCGGTCCTGGCGCGCGTATCCAAAAAATGGAATGACAGCCGTGATTCGGTCCGCGCTTGCGCGTCGCGCAGCGTCCACCATGATCAACAACTCCATTAAATGCTGATTGGTTGGCGGCGAAGTCGGCTGAACGATGAACACGTCGTGCCCGCGAATGTTCTCCTCGATCCTGACGTATGTCTCGCCATCGGGAAACGAGCTGATTGTCGCCTGTCCGAGCGGTACGCCGATGTACTTGCAAATTCGCTCGGCCAAATCGCGGTTTGCGGACCCGGTGAAGACTTTTAATTCAGGTTGAAGCGCGAACATTGGGAGCCGCTACAATACGTGGACACGATCAAAATTAGCAAACCCGGATTTGACGGCGGGGTTACAAAAACAGGCCTTTGTCGATCGGCTGGGGTGCTGCCCGTGTCTTGCCAAGAGCCGGTTATCCGCCAAGGTATCTGGTCTGCCAAACCCCATAGGACCATGGCTGCCGACGCGATCCGAATAGAACGCCCGACTACGAATTCCAAGCTCTTCGCGCATACACGCTGGGATGTCGTTCCAGCCGCGTCGGGGCTTTTTCATCTTGCGTATCTTCTAGCGATGTACTTTTTGTTTCCGCATACCCCGCTGTGGGTGATGTTGATTCTCGGATTCGTTTATTCGCTGATGGTGAATGCGAACATCAACGGGGTGGGGCACAACTTCATTCATAACCCCTTTTTCCGCTCACAACTGCTCAATCGACTGTTCGGCATCACCCAATCGATCGCCTGCTGCTTCTCGCAGACAATGTACGACGCCGTACATATGCAGCATCACAAGGGGAACTCCGACCGGCAGGATGAAGAAGGTGACACGATCGATTGGTTATCGATCTACAGACACGGGCATGACGGCGAGGCCGAAAATCCGTGGAGCTATGTTTTCCTGAGTTTTTTCCGCGACGACGTCGGCACGATCCGCAAGGACCTGCGGAAACGGAAAAATGGAGATGATTTCTGGGGTAACGTTGAGCTGGCGGCGTTCGCTACGATCCTTTTGCTCATGGCAATCATCGTACCGACGAATCCGATTCACTTCATCAACTGGCGATTCGTGCTGTACTTCCTGCCGTTTTGGTATCTCGGCCATTGCTTTAGTTACTTAAACGGCTACTACCGGCACTACGGCGCGAATCCGGACAAGCCGATTGCGTGGGGCGTGAGCAGCTACGGAAAGATTTATAACTGGTTATTTTTCTATAACGGCTATCACGCCGAACATCATTTCCGTCCAAAAGTTCACTGGACTAAAATGGAAAAATTCCGCCGAAGCATCGAGCACCTGCAGAAGCAGGAAGGCGTTCGCACGATCAAGCACGCACACATGCTCGGCTTTCTCGATCCCGATTTGCCGAAGCGCAGTCAGCACCCACAGGTAGGGACGGTTGACCTCAATCGCCCGCCGGCGGTTCGGTGAACCGCCTTTACTTATTTCCCGAAGCTGGCGCGCAGTTTTTCTTTCGCTGCGTCACACTCTTCCTGTAACCGGCGGACGTCTGAGGCGAGTTGCTTCTCTAGAGAAGCAATCTCATCGACCTTGCCCTGAGTCTGTGCTTTTCGAATCTGATCTGTCAGGAAAAGCTCTTTCTCGGCAATCTTCGCGCGATATTTCGAATCGATTTCCGCGAGTTGTTTCTTTTGCTCTTCAGTGAGCGAGAGCGATGGCGCCGTCTTTTGGAGCCGTTCCATTGCGAGTTCGTACGCCGATTTCATCTGATTTTACGCTTCTGAAACAATCGACGCATTGCTTCTCGGAAATCAATTCTTAAATTGGTTTCGGATGCGTTCACCAATTCGGCTACTCAGTATCGACTTTGATGGGACGCTTGTTTCGCGTGCGACCGAACCGGTGTTCAACTCGGAATGTATGGAGTTGATTCGCCAGCTGCAGGACGCTGGCGCGATTTGGGCGATCAACACTGGGCGCTCGGTTGATCTCCTTGAGAAAGGTCTCGCCGAGTTCGCGCTACCAATTCGCCCGGATTTCATTCTCACCACCGAACGCGATGTTTTTCGTCCGGTGCAAAACGGGGAGAAATGGGAACCGTTCGGTGATTGGAACCAGCGATGCGCGCGCGATCATGCCGACTTGTTTTCGTCTGCTGGTTCGGTCCTGGCTGAATTCGTGGATTTCGCCACGAATCAAACGAAAGCGCGTCTGCTCTACAACTCTGAAGGCCTTGAAGGTCTCGCCGCGGAAAGCGAAGAAGAGATGGACCGCATCACGAATTTCATTCGGCAAGCTCGTGCGGGGCATCCAAAGCTGGATTACCAGCGCAATGGGGTTTACCTGCGTTTCTGTCACGCTGATTACCACAAAGGCGCGACGCTGGCTGAGCTGGCGCGTTTACTGGATGTCGCGCGCGAAAACATTTTCGCGGCGGGCGATCACCACAATGATGTGTCGATGCTGGACGGAACATTTGCAGCGATGCCGTCCTGTCCGGCCAATGCTATTCCGGAAGTGCAAAATGCAGTGAGCAACGCTGGGGGTTACATCGCACAGAAGAACCATGGCGCCGGTGTCCATGAAGCGCTGGTGCACTTCGCGAACGTAGATTCCGTCGAAGCGTTGAAGGGTTAAAGGCGGATCAAGCCGCGATTCTTCCTCCGCTTCAACGTGTCAACCCCGAAAGCCTTCAGGGCTTCAACGTCGCTGTCACCACTTCACGTTGCCGGATCCCATCGGTCCCGGAGCGTAACGTTCCTCACCGGACATTTTTTCTCCGGGGACAGCTGCGCCAGATTGCGAGGACGACGGCTCGGAGAATGTTTCACCGGTTGATGACGTGCAGGCCGGGAGCAAAAACGCAATCAGCAAAACCAGAATGCCTGTCGTTGCGACTTGTTTAATCACAGACCGAAACCTATGTGCGCGGCCCATCTGGTGCAACCAGCCGCAAGGAATGGCGTTCATAGGTCGCAGCTATCGTCTCAACGATGGACGCCCGAATTCAGAAGCCACCAGAGTGGGCAGAGCTCGTTCCCTCGCTGCCGGGAGCATATGACGGACGTGAGAAATGAGCTGCGCCAGCATCCATGGGTGCTTCGGTTGGCGCATATTCTGTTACGACACCTTCCTGGCGTGACGAGGCACAAGCGGAAAGCAGCCACGCTATTACCAAAGCAAGCATCCCAAACCACGCAGCACCGTTTGTTCACGAAGCCGAATCTACCAATCACAGAGCCCGATGCAAACAACGGAACTCGAGGGTTGATGCCAAACAGCCGCCGCGAAAAAGTTTTGCGCGGGAAGAGAAGCTCGCGTTTAGTTCTGCATGGCCGGCAACTGGGGCGAGCCTGAACGCATGTGGGACGAATACGACTGGGAGCGTTTTCTTCAGCAACAAGATGGGAAGACCGAAAAGTACATGCAGTTGCTGGAAACATATCTGGATGACCCGCGCCGCGACGAAATTATCGCGCGTGAAATGGGTTGGACGCAATTGCTGGATGAAAAAGACTGGAGCGCGGAGGTGGACGCGCTTCTGGATGAAACCGCTACCGAAGAGGAAGAGTCCGACGTCGACAATACACCTGCCTCCGGCGAAACCTTTCAGGAGCACGATCTTTATCGCGCTGCTTTCGATCTCACGCTCTGGATCGATCAATTATTCGATCAAAACCCTACACTTCAGAACGAGCCCGCCGCCGTTAAGCTGGCTACTCACGCGGCTCTGGCCAGCGCGAAACTAGCAGCAGCGTTGAGTGGTGATCATCTCGACGAAATCGGGATGACCATCGCGTATTTAAAACGGGCCTTGAAGGCGATAACGACCTCGATGAATGCAGCCGCGCAAATGCGAAAGGCCGCCGGACTCATCAGCCGGTCGGATTACCTGGTGCTGCAGCAACGGCTCTTTGAAGTTCGCGACGGCATCGTTAGCCTGATGGGTGAATATCGCGCTGAGTGGCGCCGTCGTTTCGGCCCGGACAGTTTTCAGCGTTGAATGAAATAAGGGCGCGCTCCGTCCAATCATGCAAACGGAAGCGACTCTGGCGCAGTCCGATGTATCGGAATTGGACCTGGTAAAACGATGCCAGGCCGGTGACACCGAAGCATTCGACGAGCTGGTAACTCGCTACCGGACACGAGTATTCGGCATGATTTACAACATGGTCCACAGCGAACAGGACGCATGGGATCTGGCTCAGGACAGCTTCCTAAAAGCATGGAAGTCGATTGGACGCTTCCGCGGTCAGTCATCCTTTTACACCTGGATTTATCGCATCGTCATGAACGTGACGATCGATTGGCTGCGCAAAAAAAAGATCAAAGGCGGCGACGCTGAATTCGATGATGCAATTCAACTGAGAGAGATTGATCCAGCATCCAAAACGGTTCCGAAAACGGAAGCGTTGCCCCATCAAGCCATGGAACGGGACGAGATCCGCGCCCGGATCGAAAACGCAATTGGTCAGCTCTCGCCCGAACACCGCGCCGTGATTTTGATGAAGGAAATCGACGACATGCAATATCACGAGATCGCAGAAGCGTTGGGGTGTTCGATTGGAACCGTGATGTCCCGGCTATTTTATGCGCGGAAGAAATTGCAAAGCTTACTGAGAGACGTTTATGAAAACGTTTGAAGAAAAATGGACGGCATGGCTGGACGACCAGCTGGGCGGGCGCGAATTATCGGAATTCGAGGCGTCGCTGCCTGACAAAACTGCGGCTCAAGCCGAAAAAGCCGAGGCGAAAAAGCTCGGTGAGCTGTTGAAGCGCGAATTGGCTGCGCATCCACTGAAGAACGAAGAATTTTTTAGTCATCAGCTTCGCGAAAGGGTGATTCAGGAAAGTGGCGAGCAACGTCCGGAGCGCGCTCGCCGAACTTCAACCTCTAATTGGTGGACCATTCCGCGCTTGTTGTGGACCGGAACGGCGTCGCTAGCTGTATTCTTGATTTGCACCGTCTTCGTCATGCATCAGGAAAGACCGCCAGAGGAATCGCAATATCTGACACAGATTCTGAATGCCCGGGTCGATCCTGTCGTTAGTCCGAATGGCACGGTCTCGATGTTCGAAGTGAAACAAGACCGTGTAACAGTCCTTTGGACCGAAGGATTACAAAGCTTGCCGGCGGATTACGCTGCGAAATAGTTGCTCATGCATCGGTCGCTGGCGGTCGTAATTTCTGTTCTTCTCCTGACGACGACCATGGTGCCCGCGTTGCAAGCAGCGCAGACAGTTTGGAGTGGGCTGGTCATCGCAGAGAACGTTACAGAGCCGCAGCCGGTTTCGCCGGAATTGACTCGGATTGAAGCATTGCTGAAAAAGTTTTTCGGCTACAATCAATTTAAGGTCATCGGTCAATCGCAAAAAATCCTTAAGACCGGTCAGGAAGATTGGTTGGCGACGAGCAAATTTTTCGGACTGCACGTAGACGCGCGCGGTGAAACCGAAGGTGGCTATGTTTTGAATCTAAAGCTTTACAAGGAGAAAGAGCTTTTGCTCGAGACCGAAGCGAAGCTAAGCAAGCGTAGTCCGCTGGTGATCAAGGGCCCGCAGGTGGGTGGGGGACAATTGCTGCTGGTACTCAGTTGTTCAGTAGCTAGGGCGCGACCGCCGGGCGCGCCACGACGGACAGCTCGGCTCGCCGTCCCTACTATTTAGAAATACAAAAAGCCAATCGTTGTTTAATCCGAGACATGCGCGTTCCACTTCTCGCATTTCTGGTTTTGTTTTTGATAAGCTCGTTAGTCGCTGCTGTGGAAAAACCGTTTAACTTTAACGAGACGCCCGGAAAACTTCCGAAAGAAGTAGTTCCGACCGAGTACGCAATCCGAATCGTTCCGAACCTCGACAATTTTACTTTCGCCGGAAGTGAAAGCGTGAAGCTGAACGTGCGGAGTCCGGTTCACCAACTTGTGTTGAACGGTCTCGAACTCAAGATCGAAGCGGCCTCTGTCGATGGCAAAGAACTGCCGCTCTGCGGCGATTAAGACCGACAATGAAAAGGAACTCCTGACGTTTACGTTGCCGTCAGAACTGGAGGCCGGCGATCACGCCCTCACGCTTCGTTTCACGGGCAAGATCAATCAGCAAGGGCAGGGGCTTTTCTACATGCGTTATCAGGAACAGGGCAGCGGTGCGCGCAAAGTTATGCTCGGGACGCAATTCGAAGCGACTGACGCGCGTCGATTCTTTCCCTGCTGGGATGAACCGGCTTTTCGCGCGCGTTTTCAATTAACCGCTGTGGTGCCTGAGAATTGGCTCGCCGTCTCCAACATGCCGATCGAGAGCGAGCAAAAAATCGCGGGCGGGAAAGAAGTGCGCTTCGCGCCCACTCCGCCGATGTCCAGTTACCTGAATGTATTCGTCGCTGGCGAACTCGATTTTATCGAGTCGCGAGTCGGCCCGACGCAGATCCGCGTAATCGCGACGAAAGGCAAAGCAGAACTGGGTCGCTACGCGCTCGAGGCCTCAGCGGAGATTTTGAAGTACTATAACGATTATTTCGGCGTGCCGTATCCGCTGCCGAAGCTGGATCAAATTGCCATCCCGGGCGGCTTCGGTGGTGCGATGGAGAACTGGGGCGGCATCACCTATTACGAATCGAGGCTTCTCTTTGATCCGAAAAGTTCCTCCGGCGAGACGAAGCAAAATATTTATGAAGTGTTGGCCCATGAGATGGCGCACATGTGGTTCGGGGACCTTGTAACGATGGCTTGGTGGGACAACCTTTGGCTCAATGAAGGATTCGCCTCGTGGATGGGCAGCAAATGCACCGCGCATTTCAATCCGCAATGGGAAGTCTGGCTCGCCCGCATATTACCTCGAGATCCTACGCGGCGTATCGGAATCGCGAAGGAAGTGGCCATGGAGGGCGATGCGCGCTCGACCACACATCCGATTCAGCAGCATGTCGCAACGGAAGCCGAAGCCAACAGCGCGTTTGACGATATCACCTACAAGAAAGGTCAGTCGTTCCTGCGAATGCTGGAGAGTTTTCTCGGCGAAGACGTTTTCCGCGATGGAATCCGGCAATACATCGCCGCACATAAGTATTCGAACACAACCACTGCGGATCTGTGGAACGCCCTTTCGGAAGCTTCGAATAAATCAGTAGGTGAAATTGCAGCCGGCTGGACGGAGCAACCCGGATTTCCTGTCGTGACCGTTAAGCGAGAGGACGACGGCAAGGTTCGGCTTACTCAGGAGCGCTTCACCGTGAATTTCAAGAACGCCCCGCCACTCCTTTGGCAAATCCCGCTGACCTATTCGGTCGTTGGCGAAGCACCGGCGACTTTGCTGATGACCGATAAGACGGCGGCTCTGGAAAACATTCCCGGCAGATCGCGCACTCAAATTGAACCTTAACGGCGCTGGAAATTACCGCGTCGAATATGATGACCGGTCGTGGGAATTGTTGCTTAAGGCGCTGCCGAAGTTAGGCGTTGAAGATCGCGTGAATCTTATGAGCGATGCTTGGGCGCTTGTGCAAGCCGGTCGCGCGCCGGTCTCGCTGTACTTTCGATTGATCGAAAAGTTACCCGCTTCCACCGATCTGGCCGAACGCGAACAGATCATCAACGTGCTGGATTTCGTGAACGGTCTGTTGTCAGGCAGTTCTGAACGTGAAGAATTCCAACGGTATGCCCGATCGCTCTTGCGCCCAACATTTGCGACTCTGGGGTGGGAGCCGAAACCGAACGAACCGCCGAATGCTGGAAGGCTGCGTGCGAGCTTGATCAGCGCCCTCGGATATTTGAATGATCCCGCAGTTTTAGCTGGGTGCCGCGAGCGTTTTGAGAAATACCTCGCGCATCCGGCATCGCTCCCACCTGATCTTCGTCCTCCGGTTCTGGCGGTGGTCGGCCGTTATGCCGATGAGAAGACTTGGAACAAACTGCACGAACTCGGTCTGAAAACCACAAGCATTGAGGACCAACAGAATTACTACGAGGCGCTCGCTTGCGCGACTGATCCGAAATTGGTGAAGAAGACGCTTGCGATTGCGCTTACGGACGAACTGCCAACGAGCCGCGCCATCTTCCTGGTTTCGCGAGTCGCTCGCGACAGCGGTCATCCCGATATTGCCTGGGAATTCGCGAAAGCAAATATGAAAGCGTTGCTCGCCAAAGTCGATGCGGCCGGTGCAAACCGCTACGCGCCCAGTCTGTTTACATTTTTCTCCGATGGCCCGCGTGCTGACGAATTAAAAAACTACGCCGCAAAAAGCTTAGCACCGGCAAGTGCGCCCGAAGTAGCGAAAATCGTCGACGAAATTCAGTTCCGCGCGGAATTCAGAGACCGTATCGCATCTCAATTGCCGGCGCTCATTCACAGCGGCGCGAAATAATTCGGGTTACAGGCGACGCTCTGGAAAGAGCCTCGAGGGGCTCGAAGACTAAACGTCAACAATTACTGCAGCCCACTTCCGCGGAGCGTCCTATTTGTTTGATTCGGTTCCCTCGCTTTGGGTACTGATCCACAAGCGCATCGGAATCATCGAAGAATCGACGAAGCCATGCTTTCGGAAAAACGCCTGCGCCGCATTTTCGGGGCGATCGGTCAGCAGCGTGATTCGGACAAAGTTTTTCTTCTTCGCGAAATCGATTGCGTGTTCGAGAAGCTTGTTGCCGTAGCCCTGACCTTGATATCGCGTGTGCACCACCAGGTCTTCCAAGAGCATAACGAACCCGCCTTCGGCCGTGCTGATGGTGAAGAGCAAATTGATCATCCCGACGATTGCGCCATTGCGCCGCAGCACAAAAACGCGGCCACGGCTGGGCTGTTCGAAAATGAGCCGCAACCCGCGGAGCTGTTTGTCTTTATCGGGACGGAAGTCACCCTCCTGAGCGAACAATTCGCGGAGCATTTCCGACAACTCGTCCAAGTCGGCTTCAGTCGCCGGCTCGATCACGACATTTTCTTTCTCCGCCATATCGGTGCGAGCGTTATTTCAGAAATGCGCCCTGTTGGCAACTGCGTAAATTAGAGCCTCTTGCCTGATGGCGATAACGCCGTCGTCTTACGAATTCGGGCGCACCTCATAATTTCTCCAGCCCGGTGTCGTTGACAATGCTGTCCGTGCCCCTAATGTAAGCGCTCTCAAATCGGACCGGAGCAAGTTCACGGTTTATGAAACGCACTTATCAGCCATCGAAACGAACGCGTAAACGCCAGCACGGTTTTCGCGCGCGTATGCGAACAAAGGGCGGCCGCGCCACTCTTGCGCGCCGGCGCCAACGCGGTCGCAAACGCCTGCTTCCAAAGGGCGTTGAATTGCACTACGCCCGCCATACGCAAGCTTGACCTTCGACGTTCGAAGTCGGTGACCGGTTAGTGATCCTTCGCGTCACCACCAGGTGTCGTTGCAAGCACGCAGCGAAATCCGTAAATCACGTCTCGCTCATTGCGATCAACTACATTTCGATAGGAGGATTGCATTTCGAGACGGTTACTTGTGGCCCAGGAGCCGCCGCGAAGCACTCCCCAATCGCGACCAGTTGCACTGTTGTCGCCTTTATAAGTGTCGAGACACCATTCCCAAACGTTCCCGCCGAGATCGTATAGGCCGATCGAATTCGACTTAAAACTTCCGACGGGCAGCGTTGCGGTGCGTCGTTTTCCCGAAGTTCCCGCATAATTTCCCGCGTCGTTTGGCCGAGGCCATTGTTTACCCCAGGGAAATTCGTTCCTAATTTTGCCGTCGCGCGCTTCGGGCGTCGGACCGCTTTCATTCACCAAACCGACGGCCATGCTCCACTCCGCATCGGTTGGTAGCCGATACGCTTCTCGATCGTCAATCAGATTTTCGTTTTGTTCCTTTTCGGTCAGCCATTTGCAAAACGCCACGGCGTCGAACCAGCTCACTTTTACAGCTGGATCGGTTGGTGTCTGATGAAAATCGGGCGGCTCGTATCGTCGGCCGGTGGCCCTGCAAAACGCTTCGTAATCTTGCACGCGCGTTTCCCAGATCGAAATCTGAACGTCGCCAAGCGGAACGAACTTCATGCCTAACGAATTGGTGAACGGTTGCCCGGACACAGGACCGACGGTCTTTTCCAGACGCGCCGCCAGAAATGTCTGCTGTTGCGGCTCGACTTTCCCGCTGACCGACCCCTGCTTGTGGCCGGATAGGCGCAGCTCGTACGTGACGTCGCCAGGCTTCACTTCCTCGATGACCAGCGGCGTTTGACCCAGATCTTTTCCGTTCGCCATCACAGTCGCACCGCCGGGCGCGCTAGTGATCTTGACGCTGCCATTTGCGAACACAAAATGCGCTGCGTTGTCTCGTTGCGCGACGACATCAATCCTTTGCTGTTCGTCAGGCCACCCGTCCAAATGCGCGACCAGTTCGTGCGAACGCGCGGGCAGATCCAGACGGAGCGGCGTGCGCCCCCGCGATTGTCCGTCCACCAAAATCTCGGCGCCGCCGGGTTCGCTGGTAACGTTTGTGAGCGCCCTAACAAACGCGAAGGATTTATTCGCCGTGTCGCCGCGCTGCACATCGACGTCGCCGCGCATTTCCCAGTCGTCGTGGCGCGCGACGATCGAGTATTTGCCGGTTGGAAGATCAGCTACGGTTTGCGGGGTTACGCCTTCGCGCGAAACCTGCCCGTCCTCGCTCCGTAATGAGAACTGTGCTCCGGGTGGCTCGGATTGGATTTGAAGAGCACCTTTGCTTCGCACAAGTCGAAACGGCGGCAGATCTGGTAACTGTTTGCGTCTGAAGTCAACACTCGTTTCCACCGGTTCGTATCCCGGGCTCATAATGCGCAGATTGTATTTACGGGGTTCCAAGTCTGCGAATGTCGCCGGGCTTTTTTGCGCATGATCGCCTAAAACGACGAGGGCGCCGCCCGGTTCGGTCCGGATCGTCGTTTGCAGGTGAAGATCACCGCTCGATTGCAACGGCTTTAGCCAAAATCCGATTGCGGCGACCAGAAGAACCACGAGTGACAACGTCACCAGCAAAATTTTTGCGCGCGATTTTCGTGGGCGTTCACCTTGCTTCAGTGCGGTGAGGTCGCGATGCATTTCCGCGGCCGAGCCGTAACGTTTGTTCGGATCGTTGGCGCATGCTTTCACCAGCACGTCGTTGAGTTGCAGCAGACGTTCGCGATCCGGGCGCGTGCTCAATTGCGAATCGACCTCCGGAAAATCGAGCCGGTCTTTTCCGGTGCAGGTTTCGTAAAGAAGTTTGCCCAGACTGTAAATGTCGGCGCGCGGCGTGCCCGGCCCTTCCGGCGGGATGTAACCTTCCGTGCCAACGAATGAACGCTGTCCACTGGCCGCCACCAATCCGATGTCGGCCAACTTCGGCATGCTTTCGCTGAAAATGATGTTCGACGGTTTGATATCGCGATGGGTTAGCCCGCGTTTGTGCAATGCTTCAAGCGCTTCCGTTAACGAAAGCCCGAGCCTTATCGATTCGTCGGCGGAGAAGCGTTTGTGTCGCGCGAGATCGCTTTTCAACGTGCGCGGTTCGTAGCTGCCAATATCGATCTTGCGTCCGTCCAAATGATCGTCCGCCAGTTCCATGCTGTAGTAGAGATACTCGGTGGTCCGTCCGACGTGCAGGATGTTGATAAAGCCGGCATGCCCTCGAGAGATCGGCTCGAAAGCTGACATCCCTTCGAATTCCCGGAGAAACGACGCGCTCGCTTTCGAACGTGCTGCGGTAGACGATTTTCACCGCGCGAAACGCGCCGGTCACAGTCCGCGCCAGCCAAATCTCACCGTAAGCGCCGCGCCCGATTACGCGCAGCAATTCGTGATCGGGAATGATTGGTATCTGAGCCGTAACCTGGTCGGGAATGGGCGATTTTACACAAGCAGCGGAGGCGAAGCAATTCTGGGGAGCGCACGCGCCCTCGCGTGCTGGCGATGGCGTCCTGGCCATCGCGAACTTTTGGAAGTGCCCAAACCTGTAGTGGCGCAGGCGCATAAGGTGTTTCGGCGGGGCGCCGAAATCTGCACGCGAGGCGCGTGCGCTCCCCAGGCGCAGAACTGATCACCCACCTCTCTTTTCAAGCGCTTTAATTTCCTTCTTCAACAGCGCGCCGACGCGATGTCGCGCCAGATACACCTGGCCGATATTGACTCCCAATCGCGCGGCAACTTTCTGTGCCGGCCATTCCTTGCGCACATAACAATCAAAAATCTGAAACTGCTTCGGCTCGATTTGCTTTTTCACCCGCGCGATCGCTGCCTCAAATAAATTCTCCTTCCACTCCGTTTCCCAGACCGCATCCAAATCAATGCCGCGCGAATCGGGGACACGCTCGATTGTTGCCGTCGCGCGGTCGTCGGATAAACGAGGACGTTTCGGATTGCCGGGTTCGCGTTTGCGAAACTGATCGGCGATTCGCCAGCGCGTGATCTGCAACAGCCAGCCTTTGAACGAACCAATTGCCGGATCGTATTTCAACTTGTCGATGTTCTTCGCAACCGTGATGACGGTTTCCTGCACCACTTCCTGTGCTTCAGCATCCGTGAGACCGGATCGGCGCGCGGCTGAGTAGATCAGCTTCGAGTACGTGTCGAAAAACTCCTGCCAGCGCAGTTGATCGCCCCAATCGGCCAAACGCTCGACCAAGCTGCGCCGCGTCGCGAGCAAGCTGGGCTGTTTCACACCGATCTTTTAACTGTTGGAGCCGACCCCGGGCAAGCGAGGAGCGGCGGTCTCCGAAGACGATCGGGATTAGCGAAGCCAAATCGGATCCCAACGCGTTGAGGAGCACGCCGTTCCTCGTTTTTTCTGAAAGATTTTCGCGAGGCGCCCGTATTCCCCTCATGAATACGCCCCAGTTTCTTTCAAACCTAAACAAATCCACCTCGCGGATCGCCCGCGCCCTGCGGCGATTTGCTGGGCTGATTTTTGGAAACATCTCCTGGCGACCACCGAGCTGGCTGAGCCGAAGCCGTCGCCGGGTGCAGTCGCTTCGGACGCGCTCATCCGAGGCTAATCGCGTCGGGGGTGATCGCGATTCTTCTGATTTCGTGCGGCGGGGCGTGGACCTGGAAGTGGTATTCGCATCTGCCGAAACCCAGAAAAGTTTCGGCCAAGATCGTTCCAGTTGAAGTCACCAAACTGGAGAAAGAACTGAAGTTCCCGCGGCTAGTAGTTTATTTCAGCGAATCTGCTGCACGCCTCGAAGACTTAAAAAAGCCATCCGTGCAAGGCGTGCGACTCGAGCCGCATTTGGATGGCGCATGGCACTGGGCTCAGGCCGATATTCTCGTGTTCGAACCGAGCGAAGATTGGCCGGCTGATCAAAAATTCAGAGTGATCTTCGACAAGAATTTCTTCCCGCGCCACGTCTTGATGGAGCGGCTCGCCTATGAAACACGCACGCCGCCATTCTCAATCACCGTTAAAGAACTGGAAATTTACCAGGACCCGACAAATCCAACACGACGCGAAATCAGTGCGACCTTGGAACTGACGCACGCGGTCGATCCCGGAGAATTGGAACGACACGTCCAACTCAAAATGGTCGGCGGTTCAAACGTTTTTCCGCCTAACGACCCGGCCCCGCATTTCACAACGAGCTACGGGTTACATCGTCGCATCGCTTACATCCACAGCTCGCAAATCGTGCTGCCGGAGCACGAGGATTTTCTCAATTTAACGGTGACGAAAGGTCTTCGCACCGCGCAAGGCGGCGCGCAGACGCGGGACGCAATCGAGCAGAAACTCCGGATCCCGTCGGTCGCGTCGATGTTTCAGATCGATTCCATTCAAACCACTGTCGCGCGCAACAAAAACGGTGAGCCCGAGCAATTGATCGTGCTGACCACTACCGCCGACATCAGCACACGCGACTTGTCGAAAGCTCTGCAGATCCGGTTGCTCCCCAAACGCAAACTTTCCGACGCCGAAAAAGCCGCCGAAGTCGAAACCGAAGGAGACGTCGACGAAACCTCCGATGAGTCCACTGCTTCGAACGAAGAAACTGATTCCGATGATGATTCAGTCGGATCGCAAGTAAAAGAAACCGAGCTTTGGAAAAGCGCGACCGATGTTCCCGATGACGTTCTCGATGCTGCACGTCCAGTGGCATTCGCGCCGATGGAGTCCGAAAAGCCGCTGGGTCGGCAGCATGCGTTTCGAGTGCGCGTTGAAAGCGATGGCGAGCTTTACGTCCGCGTGAACAAGGGCGTGCGCGCGTTTGGCGATTTTCCGCTAAGCGAAGATTACAATGCGGTCGTCAACGTCCCGGCGTTGCCGCGCGAAGTCCAGATCGAAGGCCAGGGCGGTCTGCTTGCGCTCAATGGCGAACGAAAGCTGTCGATCCGCTCCCGCGGACTCAGCGCAATCGAATACGAGATTGCGCGTGTCGCCACGACGCAGATCAATCATCTGGTCAGCCAAACCGAGGGAAGATTCGAGCACCCGCATTTCCGCGACTCCGATCTCTTTGACGAGGAAAACATTTCGCGCATCGCGCTCGAGCAACAGGGCATCGCGATCGAGAACAAATGGAAAGCAAACTATTCGGCATTCGACTTTTCCGAGCATCTGCGCAAACCGGCGGACGGCGGCAGCGAGCGCGGTCTGTTTTTCGTGACGGCGCGCGGTTGGGATTCAGAGAAGAAAAAAGCGATCAAAGCGGTCAGCGACTCACGTTTCATCCTCGTCACCGACACCGGGATCCTGACGAAGAAAAACGCTGACGGCAGCCACGACGTTTTTCTCATTTCAATCAAAGAAGGGACGCCGCTGCCGAATGTGGTTGTCGATCTTTTGGGCAAAAACGGCATCGCTATCCAAAGCGCTACGACGGACTCCAATGGCCATTGCACGTTCGGATCGGTCGAGAAATCAACGCGGGAGAAAACGCCGGTCGCATTCGTAGCGCGTAACGGGGATGACGTATCGTTCATTCCGTACAATCGCGAAGATCGGCAACTGAACTTTTCGCGGTTCGACATCGACGGCGCGGACAGTGTTTCACCGGAAAACCTCGATGCATTCGTGTTCACCGAGCGGGGTGTTTACCGGCCCGGCGACGACGTTCACATCGGCATCGTCGTGAAGCAGCGCAACTGGAATGGCAAGCTCGGAGGGCTTCCGATTGAAACCGAAGTGGTAGACGCGCGAGATCACCCTGTTCAGACCAGGAAAATCAATTTGCCCGACAGCGGATTCACCGAGCTGACTTATCAAACGGCCAATGACTCGCCGACCGGCCTCTACATCTTCAACGTTTACCTCGTTAAGAACAGCAAGCGCTCCACGTTGCTCGGTTCGACCACGGCGAACGTGAAAGAATTTCTGCCGGATCGAATGAAAATCGAGACGCGGCTTTCGCAAAATGCACCGCGCGGCTGGATCCAGCCAAAGGAAATGCGCGCCGCGGTTGTGCTCGCAAATCTTTATGGAACGCCGGCAACCGATCGCAAGGTAACCGCGCGCCTGGAGCTCGCGCCGAGCGCTTTCTCTTTCAAAGAATTTCCAAACTACGTCTTTTTCGATCCGCTGTTCGACGAGAAGAAAGAACGGCATGAACAGACGATCGAGCTTGGTGAGAGCAAGACCGACTCCGGCGGCAAAACGGAATTTGATCTGCAGCTCGAGCGTTTCGCCGACGCGACTTACTCCATGCGTTTGATTGCGGAAGGATTCGAGGCGGAAGGCGGCCGCAGTGTCACGGGCACAGTAGACGCGCTCGTTTCAGCTTTGCCGTATGTGATCGGCTGCAAACCCGACGGCGACCTGCGTTACATCGAGATGGATAAACCGCGCACCGTCGATCTCGTCGCCGTCGATCCGCAGCTCAACCGCATCGCGCTGGCAAACGTGACTGCGAACGTGATCGCACAGGAACATGTGTCAGTTCTGACCAAGCAGGAGAGCGGCAACTTTGCTTACGAGTCGGTTTTGAAAGAGCGCGTCGCGAAGTCGGAAAAGATTTCCGTCTCTGCAAACGGCCTTCACTACACGCTCCCGACGGACGAGCCAGGCAATTACGTGTTCGAGTTGCGCGACGATCAGGATCGGCGTCTCGCCAAGCTGCAATTCTGTGTGATTGGCCGCGGCGCAGTTTCGCGGTCACTCGAAAAGAATGCCGAGCTGCAAGTGAAGCTCGACCGCGCGCAGTACAACAGCGGCGACGAAATCGCGGTCAGCATCACCGCTCCTTATGCTGGTAGCGGACTAATTACTATCGAGCGCGACCGCGTTTACACGCAGCAATGGTTCCACGCGGACTCGGCCAGCAGCGTCCAGCACATTCGTGTTCCAGAAGATTTCGAAGGCAGTGGTTACGTCAACGTCGCGTTCGTCCGCGCACTGGATTCGAAGGAAATTTTCGTGAGCCCGCTGAGTTACGGCGTCGTGCCATTCACCGCGAACAAAGAAAAGCGCCGGCTCAATGTTGAAATTAATGCATCGGCCAATGCGAAACCGGGCGAATCATTGCACATCAATTACAAGACAGATCGGCCCAGCAAGATCGTCATTTTCGCGGTGGACGAAGGAATTCTTCAAGTCACCGATTACAAAACGCCGGATCCGCTCGGATTTTACTTCCGCAAATGCATGCTGCGCGTCGACACGGCGCAGATTGTCGATCTGATCATTCCGGAATTCTCGCTGCTGCGTTCGGTGTCGGCGTTCGGCGGCGGCGGCGACATCCAACGCTTGAATCCCTTCAAGCGGGTCACGGAAAAGCCAGTCGTCTTTTGGTCGGGCATCGTCGATGCCGATAGCACCAAGCGCGAAGTCGTTTATGACGTGCCTGATTATTTCGATGGCACGCTGAAGATCATGGCTGTCGCGATCGCGGATGATGCGGTGGCTTCGGGCGAGCGCGAGACGCTGATTCGCGGGCCTTTTGTAATTACACCGAGCGTGCCGGTGCTCGCTGCGCCTGGAGACGAATTCGAAACCGGAGTGACCGTCGCCAACAACGTGGAAGGCTCCGGCCCGAACGCCGAGATCGAACTGCGCGCGCAAACCAATGAGCAACTGTCGATCGCGGGCGGCGCGTCGCAGACGTTGCATATTGCTGAAGGCCGAGAGCAAACAGCGATCTTCAAGTTCCGTGCAACGGACAAGCTCGGCTCCGGAGAAATCACGTTCATCGCGCGTGCAAACGGCCAGCAAACAAAGCGCCGCGCTACGCTGAGCGTGCGGCCGCCTGTCCCGTACATGACTGACGTGCGCAGTGGCAGCTTCAAAGAGAGGATCGAAATCCCCCTGACTCGCGAGATGCACCCGGAATTTCGCAAACTCGACGCGACAGTCTCAGCGCTGCCGCTCGGTCTCGCGCGCGGGCTCGATGCGTACCTGAAAGATTTTCCGTTCGGCTGCAGCGAACAAATCACCAGCGGCGCGTTCTGCCGATTGATGCTGGCTGATGAAGCCGACTTCGGATTGAGCCGCGCCGAGATCAACAAACAACTCGAACGCACGTTTGGCGTCCTGGCGCGCCGCCAAAATGACCAGGGCGGTTTCGGCTACTGGGTGCCGGAGACCGGCGATTCAATCAGCTTCGTCTCGGCATATGTGATGGATTTTTTGAGTGAATCGAAAGCCGCGGGATTCGTGCCGCCGCCGGAAATGTTTGCGAGCGGCCTGCGCAACTTGCAAAAAATGGTGACACGCGATCCGACAGACTTCGCTGATGCGCGCACGGTCGCTTACGGGATCTACGTTCTCACACGCGAAGGTGTTATCACGACAAACTACATTTTGAACCTCCGCGATTGGCTCGAAAAGCATGAGCACGATCGGTGGCAGAAAGATATCACGGGCGTTTATCTCGCCGGTGCGCTGCATCTGCTTCACAAAGACGCTGAGGCTGAACGTTTGATCGACAGCTACAAGATGGATAATCGCGACACGATTGAGCGCGACGATTTCTGTCAGCCGCTCGGCATGAATTCGCAATACATCGCCGTGATCGCTCGCGAGTTCCCCGCGCGGCTACGCAAAATCTCAGCCGAGCAATTCCAACACATTCTCAAACCGATCGGGGATGGCGATTTCAACACGCTTTCCTCTGCTTATGCAGTGCGTGCTTTAAAGGCGTACTCGCATGCAATAGCGCAAAACCCGCCGGACCTAACGATCACCGAGGTACGCAAGGATAAAAAGGAGGCCCGGCTGACGAGCGGAATAAAGCCGCTTTTGCGCTCGGAGTTTTCGGGTAACGCGAGCGCATTGCGCTTCGCGAGCAGCCGAAAGCTGAGCGGCCCCGGCGCGTTTTTCCAAGTCGTTGAAGCAGGCTTCGACGGCCACGCGCCAACTGAGTCGCTCACGAATGGCTTGGAGATTTATCGAGAAATTCTCGGCAAAAATAACGAAGCGGTCACCAGCACACACGTGGGCGAGCAAATCCACGTGCGACTGCACGTTCGCAGTTTACAGCGGGAACCGATCACCAACGTGGCGATCATCGATCTTTTGCCGGGCGGATTCGAAGTTGTCGATTCCTCGGCGCGCACCGGGGCGTCTTCAATTAATGGCGTCGATTACGTCGATGTCCGCGAGGACCGCGCGGTATTCTTCGTCACCGCGCCGACGAACGCGCTCGAGATCGATTACCAAATCAAATCGTGCAACCGCGGCCAGTTCATCGTGCCGCCCGTGTTCGCGCAGTCGATGTACGATCGCAACGTGAAAGGCCGCGGCGTCGGCGGAAAAATCACTGTCACCGAATGACACTTGGAGAGACACAAAATGAAAACGCGTGTCATCCCGAACGAAGTGAGGGACCTCTCAAAAGCTCGTGGTTCACGCTACGTATTGCGTGTGATCCGGTCTCCATTGGTGAGATCCCTCGGCGTGCTCGGGATGACCGCGTGGTTTGCTTGGCTGCTACTACCGAAGCCGCCGCTGCTTGATGGGATTTCGTTTTCCCAGTGCGTGCGTGACCGCAACGGCAAATTGCTCCGGGTCACGCTTAGTGCCGACCAAAAATTTCGGATTTGGACGCCGCTGGAAGAAATTTCGCCGGACCTGATCGATGCGACGCTGCGCTACGAAGACAAATATTACGCGCGTCATCCGGGGGTGAATCCGATCGCACTTGCCCGCGGCGCGGCGGACCTCCTGCGTTTTCATCGAGCGACTACAGGCGGGTCGACCATCACGATGCAACTGGCCCGCCTTCGCTTTCACCTTCACACCCGAACGATTTCCGGAAAACTCGAGCAAATCATGCGGGCACTCGAGTTGGAACGGCATTACTCAAAGAATCAGATCCTCGAAGCGTATCTGAATCTCGCGCCGTACGGGCGCAACATCGAAGGCATTGGCGCCGCCAGCGAGATTTACTTCGATAAGCCTGCGACGAAACTAAGCCGGCCAGAAGCAATCGCGCTCAGCGTGATCCCGCAAAGCCCAAGTCGCCGCGCGTTACATACCGATCGCGATAATCATTCGGTGAATCTCGCGCAATCCAGTTGGTATGATCGCGCCGGGGTCGACACCGACGCGGAATTTTCGATGCGCGAATTTCGCCCGCGCATGCAAACGGAGCGAAAATTCATCGCGCCTCATTTTGTTCAGGAGGTGCTCGAGATGGTAGGGTCGGCGCGATGCGCCGACCGGACGCCGCAGCGCGGCGTCCCTACCAAATCGTCACCACACTCGATTTGGAAAAACAGCAAGCGATTGAGCGAAGAGTAACCGATTACGTCGCGAATAATCGCAATCGCGGCATCGAAAACGCAGCGGTGTTTCTGGTCGATACCCGCACAATGGACGTGCTCGCCCAAATCGGTTCGGCGGATTTCTACAAGGCTGACATTAACGGCCAGGTCGACGGAACGCGCAGTCCACGCTCGCCGGGTTCGACGTTGAAACCGTTCGTTTACGCGCTGGCGCTCGAGCAAGGATTGATTCATCCGTTATCGATCCTGGCAGACGCACCGCGCAGTTTCGGTGAATACAATCCCGAAAATTTCGATCGCGAATTTCTCGGACCGATCCGCGCATGCGACGCGCTCGCGCGCAGCCGCAATGTGCCGGCAGTTGAACTCGCGTCGCACCTTGCGCATCCCACGCTTTACCAATTTCTGAGCACAGCCGACGTACGTCTGCCGAAAGCCGAATCGTTCTACGGTCTCGCGCTTCCGCTGGGTGGAGCGGAAGTTTCGCTGCAGGATTTGGTGCGGCTGTATGCTGCGCTCGCGAACAATGGCGAACTGCGACCGCTGCGATTCACGGCGCGCGACCGCATCGCAAAGCCAAAGAGAATTCTTTCGCCGGAAGCCGCGTTTCTGACTCTGGAAATGCTTGGCAATGTGCCGCGACCGGAAATGAATTGCGCAGACGGAAATCACAGCGCGCGGGTTTATTGGAAAACGGGAACGTCGCATGGTTTTCGGGACGCCTGGTCAATCGCGGTGTTCGATCATTACGTGCTCGGGGTTTGGGTTGGAAATTTCGATGGGCGCGCCAACCCGGCGTTTGTCGGCCGCACTGCGGCAGGGCCGCTGCTGTTTCAGATTATCGATAGTCTGCGCGCGGCGTGGCCGGAACCGACGGTGCCGCATCAACCTCCGCCGGGAGCAAATTTGAAACGCGTAGAGTTCTGCGCGTTGTCGGGGGATCTCCCGAACCGGTTTTGCACGCAGCGCGTCGAAGGCTGGTTCATTCCCGGTGTGTCGCCTATCAAAACCTGCGATGTGCATCGCGAAGTGCTGGTTGATCGTCGCCACCGGCCTGCGCGTTCCAATCGACGACGGCACACGTCAGTTGAAACGCGAAGTTTACGAATTCTGGCCCGGCGACTTTCTCACGCTGTTCGAGCAAGCCGGAATTCCACGCAGAGTTCCGCCTCCCTTCCTGCCGGACACTGGCAGCGAGCTGGCGAGTCGGGTCGGACAGAAACCGATAATTGTGTCTCCGAACAGCAAAGAAATTCTGCTCGTTTCGAAAAAGACAATTCCGCTACGCGCCAAAGCCGATGCCGACGTGCGTGAGATTTTCTGGTTCGCCGGCAAGCAATTCGTTGGCAAAGCCGCACCGAATCAGGTTCTCGAGTGGACCGCAGCCGCCGGCGATTACGAAGTCACCGCGCTGGACGATCATGGCCGGGCCGGTTCGCATAGCGTCGTTGTGCGATAGAGAGCAACAATCGTCACGACAAAAAATTATTTCGCCGACTACAACTTTTGAATCCAAAGGCGAGGGGAGCTGCATCTCAATGAAAACAAAGAAGGCTCCTTATGATGCAGGATTTCAGGTTTGCTGTGCGGCAACTTCTCAAGACGCCGGGATTCACGGCTGTAGCGGTATTGACGCTCGCGTTAGCAATCGGCGTTAACTCGGCCATTTTCGCGCTGATCAATGGCGTGCTGCTAAAGCCGGTGGTGCCAGTTCGGCCTGCCGAAGTCGTGAACGTGTTCACGGCTCGACAAAACGCGAGCCACGATTATCGGCAGTTTTCGTATAACGAATACCGCGAGCTGCACGAGAACGGCGGAGATGTGTTTGTCGATGTAGCTGCGCTTGAGTTCGCCGTCGCAGGTATCGGGCGCGATCACGAGATGAAGCGCAGCTTCGCGTTCCTGACTTCGGAGAATTATTTCCCGATGCTGGGCGTGCAGGCGTTTCGCGGCCGGTTTTATAACGCTGAGGAAAGTAAACCGAATGCGAACATGGCTGTAGTCGTATCAAGCTACGGCTTTTGGAAACGCAACGGCGCCCGCGATGATTTTGTCGGTAGCACGCTACAGATTAATGGCCAGCCCTACACCGTAATCGGCATCGCGCCGGATGGATTCAGCGGCGCGAGCGCATTGATCGCGCCGGATATCTGGGTACCGCTTGGCATTCGTTCGCAACTCGGTTCGGCCTTTGGCGATTCCGAAACCACGCACGACCTATTGAACCCAAAAAATTACACGTTCAATCTCGTGGCGCGGCTGCGTCCCGGCCTGACTTTCGACGCGGCGAGAGCCCGTTTGCCGGTGCTGGCGCAAAGGTTAAATGCGATCCAACCAGACGGCAGTGAAGGTTCGCGCGAGCTACAAATTCAAACGCCATCGCGATTCAGCCTGAGCACGCAACCGGAGAACGACGGCCCGCTTACGCTGATCGCGACATTGCTCATGGCGATGGCCGGAGCAGTCCTGCTCATCGCCTGTTTGAATCTGGCGAACATGTTGCTCGCACGCGGCACATCGCGTTCGAAGGAAATCGCAGTACGCCTGGCTGTCGGCGCATCACGGTGGCAGATTGTCAGGCAATTATTGTGCGAAGGGTTTCTGCTCGCTGTGTGCGGCGGTCTCATCGGCCTGATTCTGAGCGCCTGGTGCAACGATGCTTTACTCCAACAACTTCACGGTTTGCTTGCGTCGGTCAATTTCTCATTCGTCGTGAAATTGCGGCCCGACGTGACTGTGCTTGCAATCACGTTGTTGTTTTGCCTCATCGCGACAATGCTTTTCAGCCTCGGCCCGGCGTTGAAAGCAACAAAGGCCGATCTTGTTAAGGACCTGAAAGAGCAAGTCGGCGAACCGGCGCGCATCGGTCGTTTAAGTCGTTTCTTCGCGCCACGTCACATTTCGGTGATGGCGCAAATCGCGCTTTCGCTCATGTTGCTTTTCGCCGCCGGGTTATTCTTCCGTGGTGCGCTCAAGGCGGCCGGCCTTAATCCGGGGTTCGTCGCACGCGGCGATATCGTCACTGAATTCGATTTCAGTTTGATCAAGAAAACCCCGGCCGATTCGCGTCGCTTGATCTTCGACATGGTGCGACGCGTACGAGAGTTGCCCGGAGTAACCGCGTCGGCCACCGGAACCATGCTGCCGTATTCCGATTTCACCAGTGCGCGCCGCGTTATCCGCGCGAAAGACGCCATGCCTAACGATCCGAAAGCGCCGGATCCAAGCGTCAATTCGCTCTTCACCGCGATCACGCCCGGCTACTGCGAGGCGCTCGGCATAAAACTGCTACGGGGCCGCGATTTCACGCAGGAGGAATCCGAAAACAAGGATGCCCGACGCGTGGCGATGATCGACGAGGAAATGGCCAAAAAACTTTTCCGTAACGAAGATCCGATCGGTCAGCACATTCGTTACACGAACCCGCCGAAAGACGGTTCGCCTAACGACATGGAAGTCGTCGGTGTCGTGAGCAAGCACCGGCATAGCGTTGACAACGATTCGCTGGTCTGCCGTTTATTCGTGCCGTTGGTGCAGGGATATACGGGCCAGACGTATCTGCATGTGCGACTCAACACACAGGATCCTCACGCGGTCGCCGCGTTTATTCCGACGCTGCGACAAACGCTGCGCGAGATCGATCCCGATTTGCCGCTCCTGCAGATCACCCCATTTCTCGACTTGATGGAAAGGTCGCCCAACCTTTGGATCGTTAAACTTGGGGCAACTCTCTTCGGCGCTTTTGGTGCGATCGCGCTCATGTTAGCCGTCGTCGGTGTTTATGGTGTGAAAGCTTATGCCGTGGCATGCCGGACCCGCGAGATCGGCATCCGCATGGCCCTGGGTGCACATAGGCGTGACGTATTCGCGCTCATTATGCGGCAGGGGGCGATGCAAACGGCGCTCGCGGTTGGCGCTGGCCTTCTTCTTTCACTGGCTGCAGGGCGCGTCCTGGCCAAAATCCTGTATGACGTAAGTCCGAGCGATCCGTTGGCGCTTATTATCGCAACTGTGATGCTCGCGAGCGCGGCGCTCCTTGCTTGTTTCTTCCCGGCCAACCGCGCCACTCGCGTGAATCCGATAACGGCGCTGCGAACCGAGTAAAGGCTACTGTTTCGGCTTAACGTCCAGTGACCGGCTCCTCAGAAATTCACGGTCGTGAATGAGCTTATCTCGCCAGGTTGCTTCTCTCGGTAAACAAAAACTAAGACTTGGGCCAGCAAACCGATTTGACTCCAGCCGACTCGCGATATCTTCTCTGCGCAGTCATCGCATACAAAATATCCGGCACATATGATCCAATCCTCACGTTTTCCTTCGCTTCTCTTTTCCGTTTTGTTCACATTTCTCTTCGTCGCGGGAACCCTTCTGCCCGGCAACCTGCGCGCGGCGGACGAGAAAAAAATCGAGTTCCCCGGCGCCAGCCAGCACTCGGTCGTAAAACAGCGTGTCGGGTTGACCGATGTCGAGGTGGATTATTCGCGCCCGAACAAGAACGGTCGCGAGATCTTCGGCGGCCTGGTGCCGTACGGAAAGCTCTGGCGCACGGGCGCCAACGCGGTCACCAAAATTAAGTTTAGCCGCGCGGTAACACTCGGCGGTAAGGAGATCCCAGCAGGTGAATACGCACTTTTCACGATTCCGACGGCGAACGAGTGGACTATCATTCTTTCGAAAGACGCGAAGGTGCAGAGCGCAGCCGATTACAAGCAGGAGAACGACGCCGCGCGTATCACGGCAACGCCGGAACCCCTTCCGATCACAATCGAGACGTTCACGATCGCGCTGAATGATGTGAAAGGCGCTTCCGCAACGCTGGATCTCCTTTGGGATAAAACGCGCGTCCCGGTGAAGTTGACTACAGACGATGTCGAGCAGGTAAGCAAACAACTCGATGCAGCCGTGAGCGCAGGGACTGCGCTCGATCCGCGCACCGCCTATCAGGCTGCGGCCTTTTACTACGACAATAACAAGGATATGAACCAGGCGTCGAAGTGGATCGACCAGGCGCTGGAGAAGAACCCAGACGCCTACTTCATGCACTACAAGAAGGCGCAGATTCAGGCGAAGCTTGGCAACAAGAGAGAAGCCACTGCCTCGGCGCAAAAGGCGATCGACATCCTGAAGAAAGACAAAGCGCCAGACGAATCCGCGATCAAGAACGCGCAGCAGATCATTGACAGCTCAAAGTGAAGGATCGAGGTCGCTCGGCCTCATTCGAAAGCAGGTCGATTGCTCCTTCGCTGCTATTGACTTCTAACGACCGCCTTTTTCTTCTGTGGTGCCTGTGTTGGGCTTGGAGGTGCCCGTAACACCTCGACCACCTTTCACGTCCTTTGTCGGCTGCAGGTCACGAATTTTGGCCTTCTTAAGTCGGCGCCAAACGGAGTGAACTACATTGATATTCGGCGTTTGTTCCTCCATGGCCGCTGTAGAGCTTAACGGACTGATAGAACACTCGCAACATTTTATAGTTTACTAACTTTGAACCTACGATCGCTCCAGCGATTCCTGCTCCTGAGTCGCTCTCGGGACGGGGGGACCGAGAGGCTCGACTTTCTTGCTAAAATGCTGTAGAAAGCTGCTCTTGATGTCCAGCACAGAGTCAGTTTCGCCTCACGATGTAATCGTGTGCGCGTGCGGAACTCAGGAGTATACGGCGGGCGATGCTGTCGATGCGGCCGTTTTCCGAGGCGAACTAGAGCAAAAATGGCAGGCTTTTCTCCGCCACGTCGCAGCGGAAGAGCGTGCAGACGAATTGGAATTAGAGTTGGACGAGTCGGCCATTTCTGCTGCGGCCGAAGAGTTTCGTTATCGCCATGATCTGATCACAGCGGAGGAGACGGAAAAATGGCTGGCAAATCGCGGCCTCACATTTGAAGACTTCAGCGATTACTTCGCCCGCCAGTATTGTGTGGGTGCCGTTGGTGAAGACTTATCGCCCGAGCGAATCGGATACACCTCCGCAGCGCCAGAGCTGCGCGACTTGTTCCTAGCGGAGTTGATTTTGTCCGGGGCGCTAGAGGACATGACCAATAAACTCATGTGGCGTCTGGCCGCGCGTTGCGCTGGAAACGAGCCTACATCAGAGGCGATCGCTGCCGAAAAGCGTAAATTCTTAAATCGGATTGCCATTGAACCAGCGCTGCTAGCCTCTTGGCTGGAGGAAATGGGCCGCGATTCGCAGTGGTTGGATGAAATGCTTGCGATCGAGACGGCGTATGAGGCGCATTGCGATGCGGTGCTGGTTCCGGAAGCACGCCAACGTGAATTGATGGCTGTGCGATTGCGCCTGACACGATTTGAAATCGAACTGATTGAGTTGGAATCGCACGATGCCGCGAGGGAAGCGCTGTTCTGCGTGCGGGAGGACGGAATGTCAATGGAGGAAGTTGCGACTGAGGGACGGTATCCATATCGACGAGCGAACTTTCTTCTGGAAGACCTCCCGGCAGATGCGCAGCAGAAATATTTAAGCGTCTCGCAAGGGGACCTATTGGAACCGATGCCGCACAACGACGGATTCGAACTCTGTCGCGTCATCAAAAAAGTCGAGCCCCTGCTAGAGGACCCAACCGTCAAATTACGCATCGACCAGCGACTGCTTAACCAGTATTTTTCAGACCTGACGACCAAATATACGTACCCGCGGCTGAGCATTCCTGTTTCAGTGGAATGAAAATCCAAGACAGCGAAATTCTGCGGCGTTCATCGTTGTTCCGCTTTGTTTCCGATGAGCATTTTGAGGCGATCGAGCCGCTCCTGCAGGAAGAACATTACGAATTCGGCGAGGTGATCGTAAAACAAGGCGATCCAGCCAATTCATTTTACGTTCTGACAAGCGGGCGGGCGCGTGCCCTGAAGATCAAGCCGGATGGTGAAGAAATCCCATTGGGAGTACTGAAGCCGGGGGACTCTTTCGGCGAGGCTGCTTTAGCAGAGGGCGGAATACGAAATGCGACCGTGCGCTGTAGCACCGCAGTAGATGTCCTGCGGATCGATCGCGATGACTTTCTTCAACTCGTCCGCCGCGTACCCGACTTACAACAGTATATCGAGTCGACCGGTCGCAACCGTGCTCTTCAAAGTTTTCTATATCAGTTCAGCAATTTCGGCCGATTGCCGGCTCCCGTGTTGCGCGGAATGATCGACAAGCTAACCCCCGTCACGTTCGAAAAAGGCAATCTGATCATTCGAGAAGGGGACAACGCCGGGCCGCTTTATGTAATCGAGAAGGGACGGGCGCGCGCATTCGCTGGCTTGAACGGACGAGAGCGCAACCTCGCGTTCTATCGCGAAGGCGATTTCTTTGGTGAATTGTCGATCCTAAACGACTCGCCGCGCGCGGCATCGGTGGAAGCATTCACAGACTGCCAATTGCTTTCCCTTGAACTGAAGTCCGTACGGGATCTCCGCCGGCGATTTCCGGAATTCGATAAATTGTTAAGCGAGCGGCTAGCCCGTTATGAGGCAAAAACCGAGGCGCGTGTTCCGCTCGATTTTGCGACGGAACTGCTCCCTGCCGAAACACAGGTACACGATAAAGTGCAGCTCGACGGTCAGCAGCCCGCGAAGGAGACCGATGGCCAAGAAGAGCCGTTCGCCGACGAGCGAGGCCTGTTCCGCAAGCGCGGGAAGCGCCTTCGAAAGATCGAGCATATCATGCAGATCGACGAGATGGATTGCGGCGCGGCCTGCCTCGGAATGATCTGCCGACACTTTGGTCGCAAGGTTAGCCTGGCACGGATTCGACAGCTCTGTCACACCGCGACCGATGGCACCAGCCTAAAAGCGATTTCTCGGGCGGCCACCGAACTTGGGTTGGCGGCGCGTCCATTGAAAATCTCACATCGCAATCTCCCGCTTATGCCGCTTCCAGCGATAGTGCACTGGGAGGGCAACCATTGGATCGTGCTCTACGACGTTGATGAGCAATTTGCGCGCGTCGCCGATCCCGCGCGCGGGTTACGCAAAGTTTCGCGAAAGGAATTTGAGACGAAGTGGACTGGTTACACAGCACTGTTCGATTACACACCAGCATTCGAAGAAGCTCCGGAAACTAAGCCAACACTGGCTTGGATTCTGCCGTTTCTCTCACGATTTAAAGTAATCTTACTGCAGGCGCTCGGACTGGCTGTCGCTGTTAGTTTCCTCCAATTACTGTTCCCAGTATTCACCCAAATCGTCGTTGATAAAGTCATCGTCGAAAATGACATCGGCCTGCTGAAAATCATTCTGCTGGGCATGCTCGCAGCGCTCGTTTTCGTCCAGCTCGCCACGCTTGCGCAGGAATACCTGCTGGCATTTGCAGCCGTGCGTCTCGATACGGCAGTTCTCGATTTCTTGAGCCGGAAACTCTTGTCTCTCCCAATGAGTTACTTCACAAATCGTCGAACAGGGGACATTCAGCGCCGGCTCGAAGGTGCGAGGCAAGTCCGGCAATTGGCAGTGACCCAGGGAGTTGGCGCGTTGCTGGCAGTCGTCTTTCTCCTGGGCGCACTCGTTTTAATGGCGATGTATAGTCCACTACTGACCATCGCGTTTCTGGCAACAACGCCTTTGTACGTGGGGCTAATGATTCTTTCGGTAAAGGTGTTGCGCCCCCTTTATCACGGGGTGGAAGAAAGTCAGGGCAAATACAGTTCGCATCAAATCGATGCGATCAAAGGGATCGAGGCTGTAAAAGCGGCAGCTGCGGAGAGCTCATTTCGTGACACTATGCTCAACGAGTTTCTCTCGGTCTCGCAAAAACTTTTCAAGGCGACGTTCATAGTGATGTCTTGGGACAGCGTCCTGCAAACTATTGGTCTCCTGTCTACCGCGATTTTCCTGTGGGTCGGCGCCATGCAAGTCATCCACGGCAACTTGAGTGTCGGTGGTTTTGTTGCGTTTAGCTCACTCACTGCAATGGCATATGCAGGGATTTTGCGAGCGCTCGGAGTTTGGGACAACGTGCAGCTCGCTTCTGTCCTGCTGAATCGTCTGAATGACATTTTCGAACAGGAGCCGGAGCAGGGTCATGATCGCTCTCGACTCGTCCCCGTGCGCAGCCTCGAAGGGCATATCGAGTTGCGGGGAGTCAGTTTCAAGTATGGCGGACCTGAATCCCCCGACATCTTAAAGGATATCACGCTCGATCTTTTACCGGGACGCACGGTGGCATTCGTTGGCCGCAGCGGAAGCGGCAAGACAACGCTCATCAAATTGATCGCAGGCCTGCTCGAGCCTACGGAGGGAACGATCTTTTTCGACAATGTCGATTTAAAGACTCTGAATTATCGCGACGTCCGACGGCACATCGGCACCGTTCTTCAGGACAATCACATGTTTAACGATACGATCGCGCGGAATATTTCATTTGGCGATCCTGAGCCGGACGTCGATCGCGTCCTTGCAGCTGCCCAGGCTGCCGCGGCCCACGAGTTCATCATGCGATTGCCCCTCGGTTACGAGACAAAGATTGGAGAATCAGGTATTTCCCTGTCCGGCGGTCAGAAGCAGCGCATCGCCATCGCGCGAGCGATCTATAATAATCCGCCGGTGTTGATCTTTGACGAGGCAACAAGCGCGCTGGATACAGAATCCGAACGCGCGATCCAGGACAACCTCGCTCGATTACTCGCCGGGCGCACCACAATTGTGATTGCGCATCGTTTGAGCACCATTCGAGAAGCGCATTCTATCGTGGTGCTTGAAAAAGGCAGTGTTGCCGAGATTGGCACCCATGATGAGTTAATGGCGCAGCGTGGCTTGTATTACTACCTTTCGAGCCAGCAACTCGGAATCTAAAAGAGATTTCGATGAGCGCGCAATTGACTCAACGTGACTCACTCGACGCGGAACCCGCGCTAGCACCACAGGAGCCGCCTCCCTGGGTCATTCGCTGGACAGCCTGGCTGTTAATTGCGGCGTTTCTCTGTGGC
The DNA here is from genome assembly GCA_963761585.1 of uncultured Verrucomicrobiae bacterium. Lineage (GTDB taxonomy): Bacteria > Verrucomicrobiota > Verrucomicrobiia > Chthoniobacterales > UBA10450 > Udaeobacter. The sequence goes on along the minus strand of CAVXHW010000006.1, from coordinate 97,712 downwards.
TTGCTGATCGCTATTGTAATGCGATTGCCGGAAACGGTTGATTGCCGCTTCGTTCTAATACCCGCAACGGGTGCTGATCCGATTCAGGCTCCGCGGCAGGCGATAGTTAGCCGGGTAGTGGTCGAGGAAGGACAACCTGTAAAAGCTGGCGACGAGTTATATGTTCTACGCTCTGATGAGATCGGCGGCTGGGATACACAGTTTCGCACGCTCAACGAAGACTTACGGTCAAAGCAGGAAAGCCTCAACCGAAACGAGAGCGCTTTCGCTTCACAACTTGGAATTAAAAGCGCGGAGATCGAGCAGGCCAAAAGCGAGGTAAAGTTTCGCGAAAACCACGCGGGGACCAGCCGCGAGTTAGTTACACGAATGGAGAAACTAGCCAAACAGGGCGGTGAGTCGGAGATCGACCTTATAAAGTTGAAGCTGGATTTAGCCGGGTCAGAGAAAGATTTGAGCGTGGCCCAAAGGACCTTGCAGCAGGTCACCCTTGATCGCGAGCGAATGGAAACGGAGCACGCTCGCCAGCGAGGTGAGGAACAGGCTGAAATTGAAAAGTTAAAGATGCGTACCGGAGCTCTGAAAACAGACCTGGAAAATGCTCAACACAATATGTTGACGGTTCGCAGTCCCTACGAAGGAGTGGTTATCTCAATGGACCAGCGAACCGCAGGCAGTTTTGTTCAGCAGGGACAAGTGCTTTGCCAGTTGGCGCCGAAAGGTTCGAAGCCACGCGCTCGCATGATGTTAAATGAAGCCGGTCTGCCCAGGCTCGCTGTGGCTCAGCGCGTCCGCTACTTTTTCGAAGCGTTTCCTTACCAACGTTACGGTACCATAACTGGAAAGGTCGACTTGATCAGTCCATCGGCCGTGACCACCACTGAAGGATCCCGTTTCGTTGCACTGGGATCACTCGATAGCTATGAAATCTCTTCACGAGCAGGACAAGCTCTGCCTCTGCGCGTTGGAATGAAGGGCGACGCGCACATCATTGTCGGTAGCCGGACGCTGATTGAATATGCATTTGAACCGATTCGGCGATTACGTGAGAGCATAAAGCAATAACCACTGATGCAGGCACGGCCATCCAAGTTAAGGCTTGAAAACCTAACTACGAGTAACGAGGCCATGGCGCGTTGTCTCCAGTTGGCCGCGCTGGCCGCGAGGTCCGAGGTCCCAGTTGTGCTGCTCGGTGAGACTGGCACGGGCAAAACCTTGCTTGCCCAAGCCATCCATAATTCATCAGCGCGAGCAAATCGCCCGTTCATCGCATTTAATGCCTCGGCGATTAGCGACACGTTGCTCGAGAGTCAGTTATTTGGTCACGAACGCGGAGCTTTTACCGGCGCACAACAAACCGTTAAAGGAAAGTTCGAACTCGCCAATGAAGGCACGCTTTTTCTAGATGAAATCTCGGAAATGAGTCCACTCGCACAGGTAAAAATCCTGCGCGTTCTGGAATACGGCGAGTTTGAGCGCCTCGGCTCCGAACGAATGCTGACGTCCAATGCGCGAATCATCTGCGCGTCCAACTGTTCGCTGCGAGAACGGGTCCGGCTGGGAAAACTTCGAGAAGACCTGTATCAGCGACTTAACGGCCTTACTCTGCTTATTCCTCCGCTTCGAGAACGGTTGGAAGAGCTGCCGGCATTGATTGCCACTGAATTGCAAGCCGCCGGGAGCTAAAGAAGGCAAAAACATCACGGCCATGCATCCTGAAGCGATGGAGAAGCTGCTTCGTCACGAATGGCCCGGTAATCTGCGCGAGTTGAGTCACACGGTCCGCACCATGACTCTTTTTTGCAATAGTTCCGTGATTCTACCCGAGCATGTCGTTTTCCCTTCCGATCTCAAGCCCGATCGGGCGCCAACAGAAACTGACAAACCAGCGCCCCTGCTCGCGGGCAATCATCAGGAGGCTGACGCGGGTACCGACCTCTCACTCGAACACGCGATGCAACGGCATGTTCGATTCGTTTATGATCAAGCAAATCAGAACCAACGACGCGCGGCACGATTACTCGGTATTTCTCGCTCGACTCTCTCCCGCTATCTCCGAGACATGCTCAAAAATAAAGCACCATTGGTCTAAATCTGATGCGAGACGGCGTAATAATGAAGTTGGAATTTCGGTTAACGGAGAGTAGTCGTTTTGGCGATCAGAGAAATAATTCGCTGCATAAATGCCTCTGGTTTAACAACAAACGTAGCGAGCATCTCTGCCTTTATCCCCGCCGGAGGCGACTTGGCACGGATGCTGATATCAGGAGAGAAACAAGGTGAATACACCGAAGAATAAAAAGGACGCGCCCGCCGCAGAATCAGAAATTAAAAGGCGCAAGCGCACAAGAGATAAATTGATTCGCCTCGACGACCTGATTCCAGAAAAGGACGTTAAGGGCGGGCGTCAATTACCTTTCGGTGTCACTGAACACAACACAACGAGAAACAACCCAAATAAATAGCTAGGAAAAAATAAAATGGCACAGAGAAAAGAAACCAAGAAGACGATCAAAGTCCGAGACCTGAAACCGAAAAAAGACGCCAAGGGCGGGGTAGTCCAAAACGTCAGTACCAAAGTCAACACCCAGACGCGACAGCAGAATCATCACAGCGTTAATCGCAGATGGGACGGCTAACACGGTCGGGAACTGCACTGTTGAGGATTAATTACTCTTCAGTGTGCCCGACACAATAAAACAACAAACCAACCCCAAATCAGGAAAAGCAAAAAAATGGCACAGAGAAAAGAAACCAAAGAAAAGGTCAAAGTCCGGGATCTGAAACCGAAAAAAGACGCCAAGGGCGGTAGAGTCCCACCTGGGGGCAATGTTTTCCGCAACGTCACTGTCTCCCAAGGTCACCAACAGTCCGTTAACCAGAGTCGCCAAGGATAAGATCAAAGATCAAAGGGCCACCGTTGGTTCGATCCCGTAGTGCGGCTCTTATTGGCGCACTTTGATCAAAAAATGACCGCCCCCCACACCCGACGGGTGTAAGGGGCGGCTGTTCCCCCCAGAACAATCGGCTAGTAAACGAGTTTCGAGCCGATGGCAACAAATTTCATTCGGCTTCGATCCGGACGTTTGCTCGAGGAATCCTTTGTTGAGGTCCGGCGCGCCGTCAGCCGCTCCCAACGGTGCCGCTCTTCAGCAAGCTGACAGGTTTGGGGCGACTCTGCACTCGCCGGTCTTTTTAATTCGCACTAACTCTATCGTCGTTTGTGTTGCCAGACGGAGTCGCTGCTTTACAAAATGGCAGCGATGTCGAGTTACCAAGCTTTCTTCGCGGCGTCCAATTGCGGCAGTGTTTCGGCGAACTGGAGATGCTGCTACGCGGTTCTGTGTGCGTCATGGAATCCATCCCGATGCGATTTCATATTTGTCGATTGTAGCGGCGCTGATCGCTGCAATTTGTTTTTGGAAATCGGGCGCGAGACATTTGCTACTCATTATCGCGCCGCTTTTTTGTTATTTGCGGCTCTGGTTCAACATGCTCGACGGCCTGGTCGCGTTCGCGGCAGGGAAGGCGAGCCGCCGTGGTGAAATCCTGAACGATCTGCCCGATCGCATTTCCGACATCGTGATTTTCGTCGGGGTTGCGCACAGCGGGTTGATGAATCCGTTGATCGGATATTGGGCGGCAATTTTCGCGGTGCTCACCTCGTACGTCGGTCTGTTTGGACAAGCGCTCGGCGTTCAACGCCAGTTTGGTGGAATTATGTCGAAGCCCTGGCGCATGGTCGCATTGCATGTGCGGCGCATGGCTCACGTTTTTTATCGCCCCACAATCATCCGCGACTCTCACCATTTTTGATTGGACCTGTCTTGTCATCATCGCCGGTTGTGTTGAAACAATCGTTGTTCGCTTGAAACGAATCACCGTCGCGCTGCAAGATAAGCGGTGATGTCGCCGCAGATCGCGCTGCACGATCCTGTTTTTCGTGCTTACTTCTGGATCGTTTTGATTTCCCTCGCAATCGCCGGCGCGGTGCTCGGTTTTCTGCGATTCGTTTTGAAAAAGGAAACCGCGTCGATGTTCAAGACGTATCGGTCGTGGATTCTCATCGCCGGAATCGGTTTCATTATTGTTTTTCTCGGACGCATACCAACGATCGTCGGCGTCACGTTGCTGGCGATCTACGCTTTCAAGGAATTCGCGCACGCATCGGGATTGTATCGTGACTCGTGGATGACCTGCGCGGTTTATGTCGGAATCGTTACTGTCGGAATCGCCTCGCTAATTTCGAATCCGCATGGCGGAGAACCGGGCACGGGCTGGTACGGATTCTTTGTCGCCGTGCCGGCGTTCGCGATCGCGTTGATCCTGCTTATTCCGATTTTGCGCAATCGCGCTCGCGGCGAACTGCAACGCATATCGCTCGCCATTATTGGTTTTGTTTACATCGGCTGGATGTTTGGTCACCTCGGATTTATGGCGAACGCTCGCAACGCCTACGGCTTTATTTGCTACATTATTTTCGCGACGGGATTGACTGACGTCGCAGCCTTTACTTTCGGGAAAATTTTCGGACGCCATCCGTTGCGCAGCGAAATTAGTCCGAACAAGACTTGGGAAGGCGCGCTCGGAGCGCTGGGCGTTGCTATGATTCTGCCCTGGCTTCTTCGCTTCTCATTTCCATTCTTTGGCTCGTGGCAACTAATTCTGACCGGCTTGATCGTTGGAATTGGCGGACAACTCGGCGATCTTTCGATTAGCGTGATTAAGCGCGACATCGGAACCAAAGACATGGCTGCAACTATTCCCGGTCACGGCGGAATTCTGGATCGCATCGACAGTTTGGTTTACGCGGCACCGTTGTTCATGCACATGGCCGGCTATTACTATCCGCTCCGATGAAAAAGTGGCTTTACGACTCGGTGCGTGATGTCGATCAAGCGCCGATCGATCGTCTGCGTCAGTTTCCGCGCGAGCCGGACATGCTCGTTTACGGATTGCGGTCGCTCGGCGCGTTGATCATTCGAGGACTGCTGCACATCTACAACCATTTCGAAATTATCGGGCACCAAAATCTGCGGACCAACCGCTCACTTGTCATCGTCGCGAATCATTGCAGTCATATCGACACACTTTGTCTGCTCGCGGCGTTGCCGCTGCGCAAATTACATCGCGCGTTTCCAGCGGCCGCGTCTGATTATTTTTTCCAGAGCATCCCGCGACTTTGGGCCGCCGCGATACTTGTGAACGCGTTGCCGTTTGCGAGACAAGCGCGCGTTCGACAAAGCCTGTCGCTTTGCCGGGAATTGCTCGCCAATCCAGGAACCATCCTGATTATTTTTCCGGAAGGCACAAGATCGACAACCGGCGAAGTTGGCGAATTCAAGTCAGGAATCGGCGCGCTTGTTGCGGGACGCGACGTCGCCGTTGCACCGTGCTTCATCGATGGATCGTTTCAAGCATGGCCTAAAGGCAAACGATTTCCGCGCCCGCGAAAAGTTCGATTGATCGTTGGAACGCCTCGCAATTATCGCGATCGCGGAACAGACAAGATCGATATCTGCGCCATTGCCGCCGAACTGCGCGATGCGGTGAACCAATTGCGCCCAACAAATGGAAGCCGCTGAAAGAACTTTCACTAGTTGGGATGGTGCCGAGCTGTTTTATCGCTCGTGGATTCCAAATAAGGCAACGGACAAAGCGCTGCTGCTTTTTCATCGTGGCCACGAGCATTCCGGTCGGTGGCAAGAAGCAGTCGATGCGCTAGACCTCGACGATGTTGCAATCTTCGCGTGGGACGCACGCGGTCATGGACGTTCCGCGGGAGATCGCGGCGCGGCAAAGAGTCTTCACGACCTGATCAAAGATGTGGATGCCTTTGCGCGTCATGTTTCGGAGAAGTTCGGCATCCCGATCGAAAACATGATCGTCCTCGCACATAGTCTGGCGGCTGTAACCGTCACAGCCTGGATCCACGATTATGCGCCGCCGATCCGTGGCATGATTTTGGCGACCGCCGCATTTCACGTGAAGCTCTACATTCCATTCGCAATTCCGGCGCTGCGAATCCTTCGACCGCGATTCGTGAAGAGCTACGTGAAATCGAAAATGCTCACACACGATCGTGAACAAGCCGCTCGCTACGATTCCGATCCACTCATCTTCCGCCAAATCGCCGTCAACGTTCTTCTCGACCTTCACGACACCTCAAAACGGTTGCTTGCCGATGCCGGTGCGATTCAAACGCCGACGCTGATGATTGGCGCGGGAAAAGATTGGATTGTTAGTCTTAAAGCACAGCAAAAGTTTTTTGATCGACTTTCTTCGACTCACAAGCGCTTCGAGATTTTCCCGGACGCTTATCACGCCATCTTTCACGAAACGAACCGTCGCGATGTCATCGGACTTGTCCGCGAGTTCGTTCGAGATTGCTTCGCGAAATCGACAACCGCGCCTTCATTTGTAAACGCCGATAAGAGCGGTTACACGGCGGACGAACATGAGTGCTTGAAGAACAATGGCAGCACAAGGTTCGCAGTCGCTCGCGCTGGACTGAAACTTGCGGGTCGATTGAGTCGGGGCATCGAGATCGGCTGGCGTTGTGGTTTCGATTCCGGTCTTTCGCTCGATTACGTCTACCAGAACGAACCGCACGGCTCGAGCGCGCTTGGTCGCCTTATCGACAAATCGTACCTGAACAGCATCGGCTGGCGTGGCATTCGGCAACGCAAAGCGAATCTGAATAAAATTCTGCGCGATTTGATTCTGAAAGTGCATCGCGAGAATCGCCCGGTGAGAATTCTCGATATCGCCGCAGGTGCCGGCCGTTACGTAATCGAAACGATCCGCGACATGCCAGAGATTCCGATCGGCGCCACGCTTTGCGATTATAAGCAGGAAAATGTCGAGGCGATGCGCGCTCTGGCCGATGAGGTAAATGTCGACGGCGCAGTCATCGCGCGCCGGGGCGACGCGTTCAATCGCGAATCTCTCGCCGGAATTCAACCGCGCGCTACGATCGGAATCGTTTCAGGCCTTTACGAATTGTTTCCGTCGAACGGGCCGGTTTTGAATTCGTTGCGCGGATTAGCCGACGCGATCGAGCCTTGCGGTTACCTCATTTACACGAATCAGCCGTGGCATCCGCAACTCGAATTCATTGCACATGTCCTGGTTAATCGGGAAGGCGAACGCTGGATCATGCGTCGTCGAACGACAGCCGAAATGGATGAACTCGTTCGCGTCGCCGGCTTTGAAAAGATCGATATGGAAATCGATCAGTGGGGAATGTTCACCGTCTCAATCGCACGACGTGGGCGTTAAACGTAACAAAGCGCTCGTCGTCTCGGCCGGATTGTCGGTCCTGTTTCTGGTCGTGTACACCGGTTGCAATTGGATCACGGGACAACGCAGTCACGTCGGCTCGTTCTATTTTCAATGGGAGCGTGGCATCCCATTCGTTCCGTTCATGATTCTCCCGTACATGTCGATCGATCTCTTCTTCATCGCGGCTCCGTTCCTGTGTCGAACAGAGCAAGAGTTGCGGATTTTTTCGCGGCGAGTCATCGCCGCAATTCTCATTGCAGGTCTTTGTTTTCTGCTTTTCCCGCTGCGTTTTGCTTTCCCACGCCCTCACGCTAGCGGGTGGCTCGGTGTGATCTTCGATTGGTTTCGAGGAGTGGACTTGCCATATAATCTTTTCCCGTCATTGCACGCAGCGCTGCTGTTGCTCCTGGTCGATGTTTACGCAAGAAAGCTTCGCGGCGTTTTGTTGTTAGGAGTCATGTCGTGGTTGTTCCTTATTGCTCTCTCGCCATTGCTTACTTACCAGCACCACGTCATCGACATCATCGGTGGTTTTGTTTTGGCCGGATATTGTTTCTACTTTTTTCGTGCGTCTTCCTACGCGCCGCCAGTCGTCGCGAATCGCCGCATCGGTTTCTATTACTTAGTGGTAGCGGCGGTTGTTTTGATTATGGGTGCGATCTTTTGGCCATGGGGAGCTTTGCTTCTTTGGCCAGCGATCGCTTTCGGCATCGTCGCGGTCGCGTACTTCAGAGCTGGTCCGATCGTTTTTCACAAGGCTGACGGAAAGCTGCCATTGAGCACGCGGTTTGTGTTGGCGCCTTGTTTACTCGGTCAATATCTGTCGTTGCTGTATTACCGGAGGCAATGTCGATCGTGGGACAAGGTCACACCACAAATCTGGATTGGCGGCAAACTGGGGCGCCGTTCTGCGAACAAAGCGTTGCGCTCCGGGATTGTCGCCGTGCTTGATTTGAGCGCTGAATTTTCCGAAGCAAAACCGTTCCGAAAAATCAATTATCGAAATATCCCGATCCTGGATCTGACTGCTCCCACCCAGGCGCAACTTGCGGAGATGAGCAAATTCATCGGCGATCACTCTCGAAACGGTGCCGTCTATGTTCACTGTAAGATCGGTTACTCGCGAAGCGTAGCGGCGGTAGCCGCTTATTTAATAATGAGCGGGAAAGTGGAAACTGCGGAAGAGGCATTCGCGATGATTCGCCGCGTTCGACCATCCGTTGTTATTCGACCCGAGGTGCGCTCCGCCTTGTCTGAATTCGAACATCGAGTTCGCTTTTCTTCGGATGGCACGAACCCTTTTGTTCTCGCCTTGGATCATGGCGTGCTTTCATAATTGCGAAAATTTATGAATTATAACGAATTGATTCAGCTATACTTCGAGCGCTCCAACGCAATGCAGCAATATTGGAATCTCTACGTCGTGATCGTTGGCGGTGTCCTGGCGTTTTCTTCACTGCGTAAACAGCCAGCTGCGATTACTACCGCACTGGTCTGCGTCTTATTCGCCCTGTTCGCTTATAACAATCTCGATGCGATGAAAGACACTACCGCGCAACGCTTCGCCACGCTTGAAGCGATCAAACAATTTGATTCTGGCGCCGCTGCCGCTACTCCATCCAAGCAAGTGCGCGATCTGCTCGAGCCGACTCTTACGCCCGCCACTTTCGGAAGCGTGAAAACCACTCATATTATCAGCGACCTGCTTACCATCGCCGCCCTTTGGGCGATGGAGCTTCGAAGAAGAAGGCTCAAAGCGCTTCCGAGCATGCAGTGAGGGGCTTGATCCCGACATAGCACGCGAATTCAACGAATGAATTTGCACCGACGTCGTGCGTGAGTTCCGCGCGTACGTTTGTTGTCGGTGTGACTTGAAGCAAAGATCGACGACAGCCGAACAAAATTAATGTCGTTTCTTTCGCCTCGGCGATTTCGAGGAGTGCGCGACGACGGAGTTGCTCGCCGATTTTGCGATTTATTGCGTGATTTTGCCTTCGTCGACCGGCTCGAAGGTCGTCGTTTTACTAGGCTCCGAACCACTGACGATGTCGGAAAGTTTTACTAATTGCGGCGGCGCATTAGACTTCTTAATCGACAAATCCCATATCAATGAGCTTTCCCGGGAAAAACCGACAGGCGTATCTTCAGACTCCTGTAAACGAAGCAACCATGTGACACATATATGGCAAAGAAGAAACCTCAGTTAAAACGTCGGACCGCACGGTCAACCGGTTCTAAAAAGGGAAAACGAAAGAAAGCAGCGAAGCCGAAACTGACTTTGAAACAACGCCTGGCGCGTGCAAAAAAACTGGAGGCATTAGATGCAGGGAAGCCTATTTTTAAGGTCTCGCGAGAAAGAGCGCTGAAATCTCAGCGAGTCACTAGGGACACTCCCTCGGTAGTAATTAGTGGCTCTGTTGGTCGTTGGGAAAACGGCGCAGGCAATCTCCCAGCGGATGTGGAAACTGTGCAACGCCTTTTGCAAACGGCGGCGCAAAAACTACTAGCTCCTCAGCTGGACCCGAAAGGCATTGATGGAAAAATTGCGCAACCGCCCCGGAAATCGAACACGGTTGCTGCGATCGAAGCCTTTCAGAGCCGTTTCAATATTTCGGTTGACGGACTGATTGAGCCCGACGGTCAGACATGGCAAGCGCTTCTGCAGGCTGGCAGTGCAGCCGCGGACCCGTCCCATCCTTTCCGGAATGATGATTTTCCGCAGACGTACATACAGCAAATTTCGGTGAGTCTGGACGATCCTGATCATTCGCTCACTCTTACCTGGACCGGGCCGAAGGCTGATAGTCAGGAGGCAGGGCCGTTCAGGACGTCACCTGGTGCAGGATTAAAAGGTCTAAACTGCGATGATGACGCCACAAGTCGGCGGTCGGGGTCCAAATGTACTCCGAAAGGAACGCGTGCAGTGGAAGGCTTCCAACGACGGCTTAACAGCGAACCTCGTGCTACGTATGTTACGTGGTTTATGCAAAGCCGAGGTATCGCCCTTCATTATTTCCCAAGTGTGCCCGAGTACGCAGCTTCTCACGGCTGTGTACGCATTGAGTTGGAAGATGTGGCTCGACTTATTCAGGACAACTCACTTGTGGATGACACAGAAGTCGTAGTGAGCGGAACCTGGACGAAGCCACGGAATCAATGGGACTAACGCTTTACTGCTAAACTTTCGGGAAACGAACCTGCCACTGAGTCAATTGCGAAGTAGGATCGATAAGATCGGTTCGGCGCATAAACGGAATCCCATCCGACCTTTTCTTTGATCTGTTTGCATCGGTAATTGTTAACGGTCCCGATGCAGTCTTGTCGTACAACTCCAGGTGCAACATATCGCTCGGGACTTGAATCCCAATCAAGTGTCCCACCTTTGCGATCTGTTCTCCTGCATGGATGGTGTCGCCTTCTTTCACAGTTGTTGTTTTCTGGATCTCACCGTACCGCGCGAGGAACTTGCCGTGATCGACTTCCAAAGCAAAGGTTTCACAATAAAACGGGTATGGTCCCCGTGTAACAGTTCCGTCGGCGATCGCGTGAATCCAAGTGCCCTTCTCAAAATACAAATCGCAGCCCGCATGGGCGCGACGGCCGTTGTTTCGGTTAGAACCAAAGGCGCGCGGCGAATGAGTCCAGTCTGACACGGGTAGGGAAGGAAAGGGGAAGAAGCATTCTCCAGCATCGTCGGAAACCTCCGGCTGACTCGGCGTTTCGTGGACTTCCACTGTCTGGCCTATAGCATCCAAAAGTGCATGCCAGGTCTGGCTGTCAGGCTTAATCAGGCCATCCACCGAGCTGGTATAGCGGCCTTGAAACGCTTCAATTGCCGCAACTGTGTTCGACGTTGCAGGCGGATGTGCGATTTTTCCGTCAACTCCCTTCGGATCGAGTTGCGGAGCTTGTAGAATGTGTGCAGCCGTTTCTAAAAGACGCTGCACTATTTCTACGTCGGCTGGGCAGTTGCGCGCTCGACGCTCCCAACACCCGACTGATGCCGAGAGATTTGAGCTCATGTTAGCAAACGCGTTAGCTTTCTCGTTAACTACCGTCAGTAGCTTGCAGGAGTGCCTGCCACGTCTGACTCCCGGGCTCAATCAATCCATCAATCGAAATACTGGAACGGCTTTGAAAAGCTTCGATCGCATTCACGGTATTCGAATTCCGAGGCGGCTGCGCAATTTTTCCATCGACGCCTTTGGGATCAAGTTGAGGAGCTTGTAATTTTTGCGCTGCTATTTGCAAGAGGCTTTGCACGGTCTCTACGTCCGCTGGAAGATTGCCCGCGCCTTTTTCCCAGCGACCGACAGAGCCGGTAATTACTGCCGGAGGAGTGCTGCTGACATTGCCCGAGCCTGGCGTGGTCCCGGTACCCTGGGCCTGATTGCCTGGTGCACCGATAGCGGCACTCACATTCGCGTCCAGAAAAAGCCCGTTACCCTTGCGGCCACTTAGAATGGCTACGGCTTGGTCCACGTTGTTCTTCATGGTGTTAAAGTCAGCGGACGTAAAGAGAAGCTCGGTCTGATACCACCGAGCAACTTCCGGTTTTTGCAGCTCTTTCTGCAGATCAAGAACCCGGTCATAAGTCTTGGAATCCATGTGGCTGATTTTTTCAAGCAAATGGTTAGTTTTTGCCGAATTGCCACTGATCAGACCGGCATCGTTATCTTTCATGATCATCCGATTGACCAGGACTGCGTCGCCAGGGATTTGCTTCAACTGTTCGGCAGCTTTCGCGGGATCGCTTTTTTTGCTATCGCTTTTCAGAGCGCCGTTTTCGATCCACATGTAAACCTTTTCCGAATGCATGTTGCCACTGAAGCGATCAGCCTGGCTCATGATATAGTCTATCAACACCATGTCGGAGAGATCCCTTATCTGTACGACCTGCTGAACAGCATCCTGATTGAGCTTACCAGCGGCGTCTTTGTAATTTAATTTGAGCGGGCTTGAGCTGGTTACTTTTGCAAACTCGGATGAAGCTGCAAAGGCACCGGCGCCCGCGAGATCGCTCAAATGAGGATAGCTTTGTTCTCCAGTAGGGTTCGCTTGTAACACGCCGTAAAGCTGTTTACCATCCTTCGTGTAGAGCGAGGGATTACTGTGGGCATCATCCAATGCTCTCAGTTGCGTCCACTGTTCTCGGTTGTTCGATCCAGTTGCTTTCGCTGCGCCTAAATCAGCCAACGGTTTGTGCGACGCCACATCCATCGTTCGGACGATGCCCGGCTCGACATGTCCCGCATCAAGGAACCGCGATAAATGGTAATAACCGATAATCGATGGGCTATACGTGAAATGGGTAGGAATCGACTGTTTGTATTTCGCTATCAACTGCCCCTGGCCTGAATCGCTCTTTCCCGTATGCGCGGAGGCATAAGTGAGACGGCTCGCACCAGCAGGTAACTTGATTGCATGGACATTTAGTCCTGGTGAAGTGCTGTACGTCTTGGGAATTAAAACAATATCCAAGCCGTCCTTCGTTTTGCCGTTATAAAAATCTATCGCAGCAAGTTCCTTTTCCTTTTCGATGTCCTTTTGACTGTAGATTTCCGGGTGCCCCGGAAAAGTTGATGGTCGAGTGGCGAGCTCGATGGTTCCGTTCGGAGCCGTGTGTTCGGTGATTTCCTGCGCACGAGGTACGTTGGGATCAGGCTCTTGCGGCGTCGGATGGACCGTTGGAGTTGGTGCCGGTGTAGGATTGGGCGGGACGTTGTCTGAAGGCGGCGGGACGTTGTCTGAAGGTGGCGGCGCCGTCCCAGGTTGTGTGCCGGGCGGCGGCGTGGATTGAGCAGCTTCTACCTCCTTCGCATAGAGCTTTTTCATCGTTTCCTCAAAATCCAAGTCGACCAGAATATCCTTGGCGTCGACGCGACTCTTCAGTGAGGAAGCCTGCTTAAGGAGACTCGCTTTCAATTTGTCGTAGTTATCGCCGGAAACATGAACAACATTAACAAAGTAATCCTTTATCTTCGCGTCCGACCCCGGTTCACTGTCTTGCATTAGTCCTGCCAACCATTGCAACCGGTCATAGATCGTTTTATCGACGTGGTGGGCTTCGTTGAGAATCGGAGTAACAGAGATGGAATTCATTCCCCACATCATTCCATCGTCGTTATCCTTGTACATGATTCGCTTTAACGCGAAAATGGGGCTGACAGCGTCGGCTTTGTCCTTATCACTTAGTTTATCGTCCCATTTTACTTTACCGTCGCGGTCCACGTAATGCTGCAACTGATCCACGCTGATGTTGCCAAGGCGATCGACCTGACGAAAAATTGAATCGAGGATTACGCCTCGGATCATATCTTGCGCGAGTGCCAGATCTTGAAGGCACTTCGGGTCGTTTAAGTTGAGAATGTTTGCTACTGGCGTTTTTGAAGAGAGGACCTTGTAAAAGCTGTGCCCTCTGATTGCACCAACGGTCCAGTAGTCTTCAGGGCTGCTGTCTTCTCCCCGCGGGTTCTGGGCCAACGACCCATAGATCGTCTTTCCATCCGGCAGAACCACTTTTGAGCTGCCTGAATTTGCCATGGCTCGCAGTTCGGACCAGGCCTCCGTGCAACTCGGATGGCCGGTAGTTCGGGCTTGGTCTCCGACCTTTTGGAATTCCTGGAGACCCATAGTCCGATACATTGCGGGCGGCACCTCGACCAGATGACCGAGAAGACGAGACATGTGAAAACAGGCGAGGCCGGACTGAGCAATGGTACCCGCCTTGAACTTCGCGACTTTTTCGCCCGACCTCTTGTTGCTGTACTTTTTCGTAACGCCGGAGCGGTACGGGCCTTCCGTTTTTTCGAACGTCTCTTTAGTCAGCGTCGGAGGAAGCTGATAGATTTCGATTCCGGCTGAAGTGTTATGAAGTTTTGGAACAACACCGACGCTTTCGGGGCCGGTCGAGGCGTAAAAGTCGAGACTGCCAAGCTGATCAATCTTATCCTTATCATGCTTCGTGAACCAGTCGTTCGAACTTGAGAGAGGCTCCTTTTCTTTCAGCTTCACATCGGGAGGAGTGAACGGAAATGCAACAAGCCGCTGGGCGACTTCCGTGGCCCCGGTAGGCGTCGAGTGTTCGAACACAAGTGGATTTCCCAACGGAAGCGACTCGTCTTTTCCATTCATGGTTCAATCCTCCAGCTACCGAATTAGATGATTCTCTTACAAAAACGTCTCGACGACTAGCCAAAAATATCAAAAATTTGAGAGCAGGCCTGCGCAACGGCAGATTCCGGCGGACAGATTAGAGGTTATGCCTAAGGAGTGGTACGTCAGTTTTCACGGCGGTGAAGAGGGAACCGCGTTAAACAATATTCACGTTTATTCGACTGAGGGGGAGAGATTACGAAAGGGTTTAAATAAGAAGAGTCTTCCTGCGGGCATCAAACTTCGTGAGCTTCGTGGATTCATATTTGGCCCGGATCGGAATCTGTATGTCGTCAATGCGTATTTCGAATACAGCGAAATCCTAAAGTTCAATGGCACCCTTAATGAGAATGGACAACACGACTTCGCTCAGGTCTTCGTAAAGCGACACGCTGAGATAAATCCGGGCATCGATCATCCGTTTAACCTGGCATTCGATTCTGAGGGCGACCTCTACGTTTCGAGTCAAAACACGAGTCTCATCGCGAGATATCACGGTCCCGGGAGCAAAAAAGGTAAACCGGGAACACCGATGCCTCTTCCTGAGAGCCTGCATCTGGAAAAAGCGCATTTTCCGCCGGGAACTTTCGTTCCATCGGCTAAGCTTGCATCGAACGGTCTGCTGGAAGTCAGAGCAGTGATTTTTGCGCCAAATAACGAGATGTTTGTCGCGGATCGTGCTGCCGATTGCGTACGAATCTACGAGGCTCACACGGGTCGCCATTTGCGAAACCTTAGTCAGCAAAGCGATCAGCTCGATAGGCCGATCCATCTGTTGTTCAGTCCGGACGGTCGTTATCTTCTCATTGGAAGCGGCGGGAAGGATTCGATTATGCGACATGATCTTCGGCAGAGCTCCACGAGCGTCTTTGTCGAGCCAAAGTCCGCTGGCCTTGATGGCCCCGCAGGAATGGCATTCGGTGACGATGGTTTCCTCTACGTTGCTAGTCGCAATTCAAAAAAAATTCTTCGTTACGGAGGGATCGATGGCCGACCACACGGCAAGCCTTTCATCGACAACTTGGCCGATAACCCGGAGTTTTTGATGCTCGTAGCGCACTGAGTTCTTGTAGCAACCATTGAACAACGTCGGTCCTCGCCGCTCCCAAGGATTGACTACGCTCTCGAAATTTGGCATGAAGAAAGGCCATGAAGAACTACATCACAACCGTATCGCTCGTTGCCTCACTGGTTTTGGCCGGCTGTGCGTCTGTAAACACGGCACACACTCCGCCGGATGGTAGCGCTGAGCGGAATGCCATTCTTCAGGCAGTTCAGCATGCGTTAGCTCGTCAAGGGCGAAAAAACCTGGTGCTAGATGTTCCGTACCTCAAAGTCCATAACGGGTGGGCCTGGATACAAGTCAACCCTAAATCAGCAGACGGACGGCAACACTACGAGTCGCAATCCGGACTTCTGCAACAAACGGCGAACAAATGGACGTTACTGGAGTGGATGCCCGCTGAGGAAGGAACCGATTACGCAAAGTATTTCCAAAAGCTGAAAGCCAAATATCCCTCGGCGCCACCTGATATTTTC
Source organism: uncultured Verrucomicrobiae bacterium (assembly GCA_963761585.1). Taxonomy (GTDB): domain Bacteria; phylum Verrucomicrobiota; class Verrucomicrobiia; order Chthoniobacterales; family UBA10450; genus Udaeobacter. The sequence goes on along the minus strand of CAVXHW010000006.1, from coordinate 81,734 downwards.
CCTCAGTGACCGACTCTCGCTAGTCTTCGTTTGCTCAGTCCGTCCGCGACTCCGTAAGATCCTTTAACGACAGCCGATTGGGCAGCACCGTTTTGTTGCCATCAGATAAGTCCTGCAACCCCTTTCTCGGCCGGCGCTTTCTGCTGACGACGTTCTCAAAGAAGTTTTTCATTTCGAGCGCGCGTCAATCAATTGACCAGGTCTTTACGACCCATCCTGCCTGCGTGTGTCTGAAAGTAATTTTTAAATCGATGTTGTCATATTCCCAAACCAGATAGTCACCAGACGGGTTCCCCTCATCCGGATTTCCCTCAGCCTTATTTGGCATTCCAAAAAGGCTCACGACCTCCCGCTGCGGCAACCCTGGATATAGCTGCACGGATTTGCGGCGGGCTTCTCTGTGGTTTGCGCATCCGAATACGACAACGCAATCATCAACAAGATGGCTCGTTTCATAAATCGGTTCGGCATGGGATCTGGCTTAACTCCGTGCCTCAGTTTTTCCGTACTCGTAGCCGTCTCGTAAGCAGCTGCTGAACGCGATTGCCCAGAACAGCATCCAGCCGACACCGCCGGAGTACGCAGACCAGCATGTTAAGGAACAGAGGATTAGCAAAATCGGAGCCTACGAGCGCACGGTCTGTCAGGTCTTTCATTGTTGATACTAAGGTTGGCTGTGACTCACGATTAGCCAGATGACGAGCGCCGTCAGTGCGCCCATCGCTAGCAGTAAGATCGCGCCAGCTTGGAGAGGCGTAAGGTGCCAATCCCTACGCTTGGGTGGCAACTCCAACGGATGATCGCCCATCTTGATAACGAAATACTCCGGCTCATCCTTATGCAGTCGTATCCAACTCATTGTAATTTTTTCCCGAGTAACTTTGCTGTACGCCGCTGGTTCTGATTTGCTTGCTCATCAGAATGGCCGCATGTTCTCAAGTTGTTTCTGCGCCTGCTTCAACCGTTGGCGCAAGCCCTTGATGTATTCATCGTCCGGCTCGTGCTGTTGTTGGTGCATTTCCAGCAACGCCCGCAAGACTTCGACGCGATGCTTTTTCTCCATCACACGCTCAGTGTGTTCAAACTCGCGTACAACAGTACGGTATTGGGCTGTTTTCATAGGTTTACAGGTTTTTATATTTGAGTGGGGTTAAATGTAGTCCTGGGGAGGAAAGTTGTTTGGCTTTCCGTGACTTCTCGTCATTGAGAGATAAGCAGCTTGTGGTTTCTAGGCCACGCCTTTGTTTCAACTCGCGCAGCCGCAAATTATATTACATTCCTTTCATTGGTCGTTCACTTTCTCTCCATTTGTTTGTGGCTGATTGAGAATCCGTCCTTGGTCGTCATAGTCTGAGTAACTCGTCTTACAGTTGTAGCTCGTTGTGAAGCCTGTCGCGGTCGAGTGCTGCATGCTGCGCGGTTCGGTTTAATTAGTGTACGGTGGTCCCAATTAAATGGACTCGTCAAAGAGTGGGCCGGTAAGCCGGTTTGGCTAGACCTTGCCATTACTTTTTCTTTACCGGCGCGGCAGGCGGCTGCAGCGCCTGGAACATCTCCGGCCGCAAAGTCGGTTCTTGCTTGAGAGCATCGAGCGCTGCTCGCATGGTCTGCACGGCGACCGGGGGCGACTGGAATGCGCCGATGAAAAATTGCGAGTTCGCGTCAAGGCCGGTGTTTGCCCGCCACGGGTCGATGCTCGTATAAACCGTGCCGTTCCAGAAGAACTCGCGCGGCTGATTGGCGAAGACGTAGGTGTTGCTGAACATCTGCAGGTTCGTTCCCGTCGCGTCCGTCACGTCGAATGGCCGGATGTTTTGCCCGGCAATGTAAAGGTTGTCGTGGAAGGCGAGGCCATCAGCGGGCCAGGTGTCGATTTGCACCAACTTGACGTCCGAGTCTCCCTCGTTCTCGGCGAAGACGATGTTGTGGTGGAAGCTCTCGTTGATCAGGTTGCCGAAAGCGGCGAGCACGCCCTGCCCGGGGGTTGGCGGCCGGCTCGAGGTTACTTTGGCGTCGTCGATCGTGACGTTGTATCGGGCGGTGTTGTTCTGGTGGGGTCCCCAAAAGAAATCATAAAGCTGATAGCCGTAACCGTTGTTGTTCCAGGACACGTTGTACTGCAACACGGAATTGGTCGTGGCGCCGTCGAGGTCGAAGCCGCCGCCGTCTGCGTTGTTCGCGGTGGCCATCTCGTGGACCTTGCAGAACTGAATCGTAACCGTGTCGGAGTTCCAGGCCCAGATGCCGACCGGACCACCGGTCGCGTAGGCGTCCGACTGGTCGCCACTCGCGTATGTTTCGGAGTACTCGATCGTGCCCCCCTTGACGCCGCCGAGCACGATGCCGCTGCCGCTGTGCTGCGGCAAACCCCGGGTGCCGTGGTTGTGATAGGCAACGCAGCGACCGACGTAGATGTCCTCGTTCGGCGTGCCTGGGAACTCGTCCGCAAGGACGGTAATGCCCTCGAGTCCATTGTCGTGGCTCACCACGTTGGTCACGCGCGCCTTGTTCAAGCCGGTCCCCCACTGCGAGTGGAAGAGGATCCCGAATTGCTTGAAGTCGTGGACCTCGACATCGTCGATCGTGAAGTCCGAATAATGGATCGTGTTCGTGGGTATTGGATCGACGGTGCTGAGGATCAGGATTCCGTCTGCCGTGTTAGTCTCCTGACCACTTCCTAAGATCTCGAGATCGGTGATCTTTACGTCGCTCAGATTCTCGATGATGATGCCAGGGCCAGTGCCGGCATCGATCACGGCGCGGCCGTTGCCGTACAAGCTGATTTCGATCTTGCCGACCGAGCGGTCGGGGCCGAGCTGGATGGAGCCGTGATGCACCTCTCCTCCTGCCAGGAGAAGCCGATCATTCTTGCCGAAGGTCTGCATGGCGACGCGATCGAGGGTGCGCCAGGATGTCTTCTTGGACGTGCCGTCCGCAGCGTCGTTGCCGGCGGCGCTGACGTAGTAGGTCTGGCCAGCGCCAGCGCTGCCCGCGGACCAAACCAGCATGATGACGCAAATTAAGTTTTGAAGTTTCATGGTTGTTTTCCGATTCTAGTTTGCCCCCGGCGATCCTGGGGCGAGTCCGGGGGAGTTGTTTGGGCCTTCCGTGAGTTTTCGTCATTGAGAACTCATTCCGGGCCAGCTTATTGTATTCGCCTATTATACGCCTATTTGGCGTATGTCAAGAACAAATTTGACGCCGAGGTTTTTCAGCGTATAGGTTTTCCAACCTGCGTGATCGGCGATGAAGAACGAGGTGCAAAAAACTGCGAATGGCAAAATCCAAAAAGAACAAGAACAAAGCGAAGCTGAACCTCACGGTGCGTGATGAACAACGGAACAAACTGGAACAAATGGCCTCTTTAGAAAACCGTTCCGTCTCCAATCTTATCGAGGTTATGGCCGATGAACGCTGGAAGCGATTGGCTGAGCAGCAGGGCCTTGCTTACGCCAAAACCGTCGCGGAGGCGATGAAGCTTAAACTCGACATGGACAATCCAGCAGACCGCGAGAAATTGCGCCGGGTAGTTCTCGATCTTGTCGCCGGCAAAAAAATGCCGAGGCAAAAACAGCTTGGTTGATTCTCTCATTCTCTTTCTGGCAAGCAATAAAGCGATTCAGCTATGCCTTGGCGCTGTCCTAAACGCCTGGCACCAGGGTCCAACGCTCTGTTTGATGTTGAATCTCGTGGGTGGCGTTTCCGTGGGGGAAGTGATTCAAAGTCACTCGCGATGCATCGCTGGCGATCAGCCGCTAGCTGAGAACGGACTAATGCTCGGTCAGTTTACGTAGAGGCTCTTTAATCGCTGAGTCCGCGGCGCCAGTCTGCCCAAGCGAATCGTTCGCGTCGGTAATCGGTTACGCGCACGACTTGCCCCCTTCAGCTCACCGATGAAAACGTTTCAATCCACCCGCTTTTTTAGACCGAGCTTGTGCATATCTTCTCTTGGACACCCGGTGTCTGGCTATGGTGACGACGAGAACAGATTGTTTATGAGCGGATTTTTCGAAGAGTTGCAGCGGAGGAAGGTTTATCGCGTTGCGGCGGCTTATGTTGTCGCTGCGGGATTCATCATTCAAATTGCTTCGGCGATATTTCCTGCATGGGAATTGCCGAACTGGACGTTGCGTCTTGTCATCGTGCTTTTGCTGATCGGTTTTCCGGTCGCGCTCATCCTAGCCTGGGCTTACGACGTGACGCCGCAAGGCATTCAAGTCACCCCGAAAGTCCCTGGAGGGCATCGCCGCCGCAATGTTACTCTTCTCGTCATCGCCGGCGCGATAATTTCCATCGCTGCGGGATTTCTTCTCCTGCCACGGGCCTCGGCGCGCAAGGTCGATAAGTCGATCGCGGTCCTGCCGTTCCAAAATCTCAGCGCTGAAAAAGAAAACGTCTATTTCGCCGAGGGCATTCAGAATGAGATTCTGACGAAATTAGCGACGGTTCGGGATCTCAAAGTCATTTCGCGAACCTCGACGGCAAAGTATCAAAGCAAGCCGGCCAATTTAAAGACAGTCGCGCAAGAGCTCGGCGTTTCTACCATCCTCGAGGGCACCGTGCAGAGAGCTGGCGACAAAGTTCGAGTGAATGTGCAGTTGATCGATGCCCGCGCCGATGCGCATCTGTGGGCGAAAAGTTATGATCGTGACTTTAAGGATGTTTTGTCAGTTGAGAGCGAGGTCGCAGCGCAAATCGCGGACGCGTTGAAAGCGAATCTGTCACCGATCGAATCGCATGTCCTGGCCGCGGCGCGGACAGAGAATACTGAAGCTTATGATCTTTTTCTGCGCGGTCAGTATGAGTTTCACCAGGCAGAGAGCAGTCTGACCGCGGACGGCTTCGATCGTGCCGACGCGTTTTACCGGCAGGCGCTGGCGCGCGATCCAAACTTTGCCGAGGCCGCCGCGGAGCTTGCACGCAGTCGCCTATCTCGACACTGGTTCGTCTCTCCTTTGGCGCCAGCGGAATTAGAGGAGGTAAAGTCGCTCGTTGACCGCGCTCTCGCGCTGGCTCCAAATTCTCCGGAAGCGCATTTCGCGCTGGGATTGTTCTTTTATTGGGGTCATCGCCAATACGAGAACGCACTGGCAGAGTTCAATCGCACATTGGAATTGCAACCTAACAACGCCGATGCGCGAGCTTTTTGCGCGTGGGTTTATCGCCGGCGCGGTGAATGGGAGCGCTCGCTGGCCGAATCTCAACGAGCGGAGGAACTCGACCCGCGCGACGCCAGTATCCCGACCAATATTGGAGTGACCTGCTATGCACTGCGTCTCCGGAATGACGCGGAGCGTGCCGAATTGCGAGCTCTTGCCATCGATCCGCGCAACGCGCAGGCAGCAATGTTCCTTGTCCTCATTCGCCTCACCACGACGAGCGATGTCGAATTGGCCCGGCGAACACTCGATGATTTTCCAGAGGTGATCAAAGGTCTCCCGGGCGGCGCCGGCGGTCCCCGTGGCGCTACCGGAGCCGGCGACATTAGTGCAGTCATTGGCTGGCCGGCTTACCTCGACGTGACAGAAAGGCGTTTTAGCGATGCTATCCAAGCCGTCGAGAAGAGGGTGGTCAACGACGATCGCGCGCATCTTCAACGGCTTGCCGCGCGTGTCGCACTTCACCTACTGGCGGGAGAACCCGAGACAGCCAAAACAATGGGAGAAGAGGCGCTGCCGTTACTCGAGGCCAGATTCAGAGAGCGACCGGACGACACTTTCGCGATGACGCAGCTGTCCTGGGTTTACCTCGCCTTGGGACGTAATGCCGACGCGTTGCGCCTTTCTGAACAAGCGGCCGATACGATCTCCCTCGAAAAGGACGCTCTGGCCGGCGCAAATTTCCAGATGGGCCTCGCGCAAATCGAGGCACGTGCGGGCGCACCTGAAGAAGCCGTTAAGAGGCTTCGACGTTTGCTCTCAATCCCGGCCGGTGGGGCCGTTTCCATCGCTGCCTTGAAAATGGACCCGGTCTGGGATCCGATCCGTACCCGCTCTGATTTCCAGCAGATGCTTTCAGGGCCGGAGCAGATCGGACCTAACAAGTAGCGGAGGTTAACTCGGCGCGCACGGAGTGCTCGCCCCACCAAATTTTTGCCAGCAGATTGCGGGTGAGGTTGTCGCTGGCATTTGACTCCGACGCGGTCTCTCGTAGAGTTCGCCGCTCGCCTGCTTCGGGCAGCTTCCCGTCAATGAATAAGATTCGTAACATCGCCATTATTGCGCACGTCGATCACGGCAAGACGACGCTTGTGGATCAATTGCTACGCCAATCGGGGACGTTTCGGTCTAACCAACAGATCGAAGAACGCGTGATGGATTCGATGGATCTCGAGCGTGAAAAAGGAATCACGATTCGCGCCAAGAATGCTGCGTTTCAGTGGAACGGCTACCGCATCAACATCGTCGATACCCCCGGTCATGCCGACTTCGGCGGCGAAGTCGAGCGCATCATGAAAATGGTGGACGGCGTACTTCTGGTTGTCGATGCCAACGACGGGCCACAGGCGCAGACGCGCTTTGTTTTGCGCAAGGCGCTTGAAAACAAACTCAAGCCAGTGGTCGTAATTAATAAGATCGACCGAGAGAACGCGCGGCCTCATCAAGTCGTCGACATGGTTTTCGATCTTTTCGTTGAACTAAAGGCCACCGACGACCAGCTCGATTTTCCAATCATTTACACCAGCGCGAAGAACGGTTTTGCCATGCGTGAGTTGCACGAAAAAAGCGAAGATATGACGCCGCTGTTTCAGGCAATCGTGCAACACGTGCCGCCGCCAAACGTCTCAAGCCAGCCGTTTTTCCAAATGCTCGTCTCGAACCTGGATTATAGCGATTATGTTGGTCGGATCGCGCTGGGACGTATCGTGAGTGGTCGCGTTACCGTCGGCGATTCGATCGTGTGTATTCACCGGGACGGACGCGCTGAACGAACGACCGTCACTACTCTGTTCAGCTATGCAGGATTAGAGCAAGTCGAGATAAAGGAAGCGGCAGCCGGCGATATCGTTGGGCTAACTGGCTTTGAGAACGTTTACATCGGCGAAACGCTGACCGACCGCGAGGATCGCGCGCCGCTTCAATTCGTGGATATCGATCCGCCGACAATTCGCATGCATATCCTGGTTAACGATTCGCCGTTCGCGGGACGCGAAGGAAAATTTGTGACTGCACGACATGTTCGCGAGCGACTGGTTCGCGAAACGCGGGGCAATGTTTCACTTCAGTTCAACGACACCGAAACCGCAGGCGCATTTGAGATCAATGCGCGCGGCGAAATGCAAATCGCTATCCTGGTGGAGCAGATGCGGCGCGAAGGCTACGAACTAATGATCTCGCGACCCGAAGTGATTTTTCACCGAACTGAGAATGACGCGCTGCTCGAACCGATTGAAAATCTCTATGTCGATCTACCGAACGAAAATCTCGGCGACGTCCTGCAATCCATCGCCAATCGCAAAGGGGAAATTCTCGCGGTACATCATCACGCGTCGCGCGTATCGATCGAGGCGATTGTCCCGACGCGCGGCCTAATTGGATTCGAGACTGATTTCGTGAACCAAACCCGCGGTGAGGGAATAATGAGTCATCTTTTTCGCGAATACGCGCCATTCAAAGGCGACATTGGCGGTCGCGGTCGCGGCGTGATGGTTTCGATGGAGCCCGGGGTCAGCACTGCTTACGCACTCAACAACATTCAGGAGCGCGGCCGTCTTTTCATTGGTCCACAGGAAGATGTTTACGAAGGAATGATCGTCGGCGAAAACAGGCGTCCCGAAGATTTGCCAGTCAATCCATGCAAGGAAAAGCACCTAACGAACATGCGCAGTCAGGGCGACGGCAAAGGCATTCAACTTGAAGGCGTCCTCAGAATGAGTTTGGAGCGCGCGATCGAATACATCGACACGGATGAGTACGTGGAGGCGACACCAAAATCGCTTCGCCTGCGCAAGCGCATTCTGGCTGCGACCGCACGCAAACGAGCCGCTGCATAGCACGCGCTGTATAAGCCGGCAGACGTGAGGTTGCGCCTTACGAAGATGCCGTCGCAAGAGCTTTTGAGTCTCCTGCAGTTCCTTTTTAGAAACCCTGCCACGTTTTTTAAATCGAGACGATCGAAGATCGGAACTCCTTAAATATTGCGCTGTTATTTGTCGTCGGGATTCTGAAGCTGCTTCCGAAAATATTCTCGCCAGTTGTTTGGAAGCGAGGGTAGTTTGCTGACGCGACGCAACAGGTCCTGATTCGCCTGCATTTCCGCGATAAAGATTCACAATGTCGGCGACCGGCACGTTGTGCTCATCTCTTTCAAGCACCTCGATTGAATCGCCAGCTGCGACTTCCCCTTCTTTGCGAACGGCAAAGTAAAAGCCGGTGCGACCACTCTGCAGAAACCGCTTCACCATGTCCGAACGATTGAAGCGAATGCCAAGTTTAAAGCATGGCATCCGCGGTTGCGTCACCACGAACTCGGCAGAGCCGACGCGAAGCCGATCGCCAATGTAAAGAGTTTCCTCAAGCAAGCCCGCAGTCGTGAAGTTCTCGCCGAAAACTCCCCATTCGAGATCCATCCCAGGAAACTCCGTGTGCCAGAACGGGTAATGCTCCGATGGATAAGCGTAAACCGCCTTATCGGGTCCTCCGTGCACAGTCAGGTCAGATTGCTGATCGCCTTCCACGTTGAGTGTGGACACTCGAGCCCGTCGTTCGACGGGCCGCTTAAAAATGGAAGTGCGAACTATCTTTCCCTTCCATTCTATTTCGCGCGGAAGTCCAACGTTGACCGATAAAAGCTTCATTGCGATTACCGCGAGCATAGTTAACGCAAAGCTTTTGGCTACGAAAGTCAGGCTTTATCAAACCATTCGCTGTTCCTGAAACGCTCCTCACGTGCGTACACGCGCGAGAAGCGAGGCCCAAACGACTGCAGGCCTGCTGCGATTTAAGGGCAACCACAGGGATTGAATATTGAAGCTGGCGGGTAGGATTGCGATTTTGCATTAAATCGCTTGAAACTGATTATTATGCATTGATTATGCATAGTGGGTGCATTAATTAACCGCCGAAAGCGTCAACAGAAAACATTAGCGCTGATTCAAGCGCATCGGATTACGACGCAACAGAAGCTTCTGCACTTACTGGAACGCGCTGGAGTCCCGGCAACGCAATCGAGCGTTTCTCGCGACCTGGACGAGTTGGGGATCATAAAGCACCGCGGTTTTTATACATTGCCGCGGGCTGCAGACGGGGCCTCGGCGCGTGGTCTCCTGAGTCTCGTGCCAGCAGGCGATTGCATGTTGGTCGCGCGGTGTGAACCTGGGCTCGCCTCCTCGGTCGCGGTGGAAATTGATCGCGGCCGATTTTCTGAAATCGCCGGTACGATTGCGGGCGAGGACACAATTTTTGTTGCGTTGCCTAAGCCGAATCTGCAGCGGACGGCGACACGAAAAATCTGGGAGTTATTCGGTTAAGACTGCGGCGCATTTTATACCTCGCCTCCACGATGATGACTCGGCCTTTGCTTTCGACTTACACCCCTTTTCCATTCCCGCTCGTACAGGGAGAACGCGATCGGGTCCTCGATACCGCGGGGCGCTATTATTTTGATTTCTATGGCGGCCATTGTGTCTGCAGCACTGGTCACTCGCACCCCCACGTGGTAGCGGCTATCGCGCAACAGGCTAAGAAGTTGTTGTTTTATAGCACCGCCGCTGACATTCCGGTGCGTCACGAGGCGGCCGAGGCTCTCATTCAGTTCGCCAACTCTTGCGAAGATTCACATCTCGAATCCGTATTCTTTTGCAATACGGGAAGTGAGGCCAACGAGAACGCACTGAAGCTCGCGGTGAAGATCACCGGCCGCTACCGCTTTGCTGCGTTCGATGGGGGTTGGCATGGGCGTGGAATGCTGCCGCTCTCTGTCACCGACGATCCGAAATTGTCCGAGGCATACGCCCCGTTTCTCGTTCCTTGCACGCGCCTTAAGTGGAACGACGAAGCCCAACTCGACGCATTCGATTTCAGTCAGGTCGCCGCCGTTATTCTGGAACCAATTCAAAGTATGGCCGGGGTTCGAGTCGCGGCGCCCGGCTTCCTTGCGGAAGCTGAGAGAAGTGACGGCGGCAGCGGGGGCGCTGCTAATCTTAGATGAAGTCCAGACCGGTATGGGAAGACTCGGTCAGCCGTACGCTGCCGGAAAGTATCGGGTGCGGCCAGATCTTGTTGACTACTGCAAAAGGCCTCGCGTCCGGTGTTCCGATGGGAGCGCTTCTGATGACAGCGGAAATTGCCGACAGCCTCAAGCCAGGCGACCTCGGCAGCACTTTCGGCGGGTCACCGCTGGCATGCGCGGCGTTGCTGGCAACACTGGACGTGATCCAGGAAGAAAGACTGATGGCTCGTGCAGTGAACGCCGAAGCCGAAATTCGACAATCGCTGACAGGCAGCTGTGTAACTGAAGTTTTAGGTAGCGGTCTTCTTTTGGGGTTGCGAGTGCCCAGCCGTGCCTCTGCGTTAAAGCAACACCTTGAGCAGAAGGGGATCTTAGTCGGTAACAGCGCCGATCCCGAGGTCCTACGGCTAATGCCGCCGTTGAATTTAACTGATGAAGCGATTGCCGCGCTGGCTCAGGCAGTCCACGAATTTTAACCGAACCAAGATGAAACACGCTACGCGCTTATCAGATCTCGGGCTCGAAACCGTTAACAGAATTTTGTCCACAGCCAAAGCCTTGAAGGGAAAACCGCATCCGAAGCACTTGCGGGACAAACTGCTCGGCATGCTCTTCTTCAATCCATCGCTGCGCACACGTGTTTCATTTGAAGCTGTCATGGCGCGCGGCGGCGGCAGTGCGGTAGTGATGGAGGTTGGCAGTTCGACGTGGAAATTCGAGGATCGACTCGGCGCCGTGATGGACGGCGATCGCGCAGAGCACTTGAAGGAAGCCGTGCCCGTATTATGCCGTTACGTCGATGCACTGGCTGTGCGCACGTTCGCCGATGGTGTGGATGACGACGCGGACCACGACGACGCGGTAATCAAAGCGTTTCGACAATACGCAACAGTGCCAGTCGTGAGCATGGAGAGTGCACGAGAGCATCCATGCCAGGGAATGGCGGACCTACTGACGATTGAAGAACAGTTCGGCTCTGCGAAAGGACTGCCCGTCACCCTAACGTGGGCTCCGCACATCAAATCGCTGCCGAAAGCGGTGCCGAACTCGTTCCTCTTAACCGCGGCGGCCCGTGGATGTGAGGTGCGGGTGGCCTATCCAAAAGGCTTCGAGTTGCACCCTGACGTAGTTCACGAAGCTGAAACTTATGCGGCAGGGAGCGGTGGTAGCGTGTCATTCTTCCAGGAGCAGCTCCCGGCGCTGAATGGTTCGCGTGCCGTTTATGCGAAAGCCTGGGGACCAGCGACATTGAGCGGCTTGGGGTCGGATGTCGTTAGGCAACACGCCGACTGGATGATTTCGCCAAATCACATGGAAACAGCGTGCACGCGATGCGATTTTTCTTCACTGCCTCCCGGTTCGAAGGAACGTCGAGGTTGCCGACGCCGTTCTTGACGGACACTGGAGCCGAGTCGTCGACGAGGCGGAGAACCGCTTTCATGTGCAGCGCGCTTTGCTTGACTGGATGCTCAACTAACCATGACGAGAAAATCTCCATTCGATCCATTGAAAGACGCCGCGAAATATGTGCGCGCGTTTCGCAACAAGCCGTTCGTGGTGAAGATCGGCGGCGATATTCTCGCGGACGGCGCCTTGCGGAAGAGCATTTGCGGACAATTGGCGCTGCTTTCGAGTTTTGGGATTCCGCTTGTGGTCGTGCACGGGGGCGGTCCAGCGGTCGATAGGATGTGTCAGCATCTTGGCCTTGATACGCAAAAGATAGCTGGTCGTCGCGTCACGACTCCGGAAGTGCTGGAAGTAGCAAAGATGGTTTTAAAAGGCGGCGTGCAGATGGAGTTGATCGCCGATCTTCAGGCCGCTGGTTTACTTGCCGTAGGTTTATCGGGGCAAGATGCGGGCTTGCTTCGCGCCGGACGTCGGCCGCCTGTTGTCATGGATGGCCAGAACATAGATTTTGGGTGTGTTGGTGACATCGAATTCGTTGAGCCGCGCGTGTTGCACGTGCTGATCGACGGCGGCTACGTCCCGGTGGTCGCACCTTTCACTGCCGACGCAACGCAGCAGATTCTCAACACGAACGCGGACTCCGTCGCTGCAGCCGTCGCGGCGGCGCTTAAAGTGGAGAAATTGTTCTTCGTCTTAAAAGAGACCGGCTTGCTCTCCGATCCTGAAAATCCCCACAGCGTGCTTCCTTTCGTCGATCTGGCGAAGGTTACAGAACTCGAAGCCTCCGGTGCGATCCAAACTGGCATGCGACCGAAAATCGCCGCGGCGGTCTCAGCGCTTGGCGCAGGTGTTACAAGTGTTCACTTTGTCTCTGGCATTCTCTCCGATTCGATCCTCGCGGAGGTTTTCACGAACGAGGGCAGCGGAACGATGTTAGTCGCACAAGGACCGTCCGAGCCGAACTCATGAACGCCGCGCAGCTCCTCGAGTTTCTCGTTTCGACACCGAGCGTCTCGGGCAATGAAGGCAAAATCGCGAATGACCTCAGCGGAATTTTGTCCGCGGAAGGGTTCAGGATTCAGCGCGAAGGCAACAGCATTTGGTACACACTGGGTAAACGCGAACGACCCCATCTGCTCCTACTCAGCCATCTCGATACCGTGCCGCCGTGCGCGGGTTGGAACAGCGATCCCTTCAAGGCTCACATCGAGGATGGCAAGCTAACAGGCCTCGGCGCGAATGACGCCAAAGGCTCCGTTGCTGCGATGATCATGACAGCACGAGAGATCCAGCACAGCAGACTTTGAGGGCTCGATCACTTTTGCATTTGTCGCGGACGAGGAGCGCAGCGGCGAAGGCATTCGCACAATAAAACCAAAGCTTGGTCACATTGATGCCGCTCTCGTCGGTGAACCGACCGGTCTCCAGGTTTGCACGGCCCAACGGGGCCTCCTGATTCTACGTTGCACCGCGCACGGCAAAGCATCACACGCGGCCCATGCCCATCTGGGCGAGAACGCCATACACAAGGCAGCACGCGATATTTCGCGCCTGGCCGTAATGGAATTTCAGGCGCATGAAGACTTAGGTGCGACCCGCGCAGAGGTAACGCAGATCACTGGCGGACTCGCGCGTAATCAGGTACCCGACCGTTGCGATTTTTTTGTGGATCTGCGGACCACGCCGAATCTCGATCATGCGACCGTCGCCACCGAAATTGGTGCCAGGCTTGAAAGCGAAGTCGCCGTACATTCGCATCGCTACGAACCTGTCGCGACGAATGCTTCCGAACTCGTCGTGCGCGCCGCGCTAGAAGTAGCTGACGCTTCCGCCGGCGTCGGATCGGTGACCACTTCAGATTGGGCTTTCCTCAAAGGCATTCCCACGGTCAAGGTCGGCCCGGGTAACACGAACCGAAGTCATCAGCCTAACGAGTATCTGCTTTTGTCGGAACTCAAAGAAGGCGTGATGTTCTATAGCCGATTCATACACGCTTATTTTCGGATGGCGGCCGCGGAGGTTGTGCATGTCTGAGATGCTCTGGGCCAAAGGTCAGCCGTTGGATGAGCAGCTTCACGCGTTCACGGTCGGCAATGATCCAATCATCGATCTGCAATTGCTGCCTTTCGACGCGGAGGGCAGCGCAGCGCACGCGCGGATGCTGAGCGGATGCGGATTGCTGCCTGAAGATGAGGCGAAGGCGCTAGTTGCGGCGCTTCGCCGTCTGAAGGAACTAGCTGAGCGTGGTGAACTGACGATTACGCGCGAGCAGGAGGACGGTCACACCGCGCTCGAAGTTGCCCTTACCAAAGAACTCGGCCCGACTGGCCGCCGCATACATCTCGCCCGGTCGCGCAACGACCAGGTGCAAACCGCGTTGCGGCTTTGGATGCGCTCGCACCTTCTCGATTTGGGCGAAGCACTGGGAAACTGCGCCTCCGCCTTCGTGGATTTCGGGCAGACCCATTCCTCCACGCTGCTTCCGGGTTACACCCACATGCGTCGCGCCATGCCATCAAACTGGGGAATGTGGAGTGCGGCCTTCGCGGAAGGATTACTCGAGGAACTTGACCAACTTCCCGCGCTTTGGTCGCGAATCGACCGGTGTCCACTCGGGGCGGCGGCGGGCTTCGGTTCGCCAGTGAAACTCAACCGGGAACACAGCGCGGAGTTGTTGGGATTTTCTCGTGTGCAATGCAGCCCGATCGACGTGATGAATAGCCGTGGGCGTCATGAGCAAGCAATCGCGGCATGGATAGTGTCTGCAGCTGGCAGTTTGGAGAAGGCGCTATGGGATCTGTTGATCTGGAGTACGGACGAATTCAATTTCGTGCGATTGCCTGACAGCTTCACGACCGGCTCCAGTTTAATGCCGCAAAAGCAGAACCCCGATGTGCTGGAACTGGCGAGAGGGCGTTGCCGCGAATTGCGTGGGTTGGCGGCGCTTGCTCTCGCATCTCAGCGGCGGGTTGCCTTCGAGTTATCACCGCGATCAACAATTGTCGAAAGCTCCCTTTCTCGAAATCGTGGCCAAAGGCGAACAGCTTTTCGACGTGGTGACGCGACTGCTGCCTGGTCTGGAAATCAACGAGCAAGCCTGCGCCATCGCGTGCAGCGAGGAAGTTCACGCCGCGAGTGAGGCGTGCCGGTTGGCGGCGGAAGGAATGCCGTTCCGCGCTGCTTATGCGCAGGTCGCTCGGCAATTGCAGGACGGAAAGTTTCAAACCAGTTACTGTAACTGCCAACGGGGCAGTCCCCGAAGCTGCGCAACTTGCTTTGACCGAGATTTCCGTCACACTGGCCGGCAGCAAAAACTGGATCGGTGATCGCCGTCGTTTCCTCGCGACCACCACCGAACGTCTTTTCAATTGGCCATGAACACAGCCCTTCGCACTCTGCTCGCCTTTTCCGGCGGACTGGATACTTCGTTTTGTGTTCTCTGGCTGCGCGAACAAGGACGCGAGGTCCATACGGTCACAGTCGATACCGGCGGATTCGATGATGCAGAGTTGGCGCGAATCGAGAAGCTTGCGCACCAACTTGGCGCAGAGTCGCACACCACGATCAATGCACGAGACGAGTTGTTTCGCGATTATTTGCGCTTCCTTATAGCGGGTAACGTTCTGCGTGGTGGCGTGTATCCACTCTCCGTCAGTGCCGAGCGAGTTTGCCAGGCGCGCGGGGTCGTGCGTCACGCGCGCCAGATTACTGCGGTCGCAATTGCGCACGGGTCGACCGGGGCAGGGAACGATCAAGTCCGTTTCGACGTAGCGTTTCGCGCGCTCGCGCCAGAGTTCGAGATCCTCACGCCTATCCGAGACCTTGCCTTGAGCCGTGCCGAAGAACGCGCATTCCTCTCCGCGCGCGGCTTCACATTTCCAGAGAAGCTCGAGCAATATAGTCTCAACCAAGGAATGTGGGGTACGACTGTTGGCGGAAAGGAGACACATGACTCCTGGCAGCACCTACCCGACGAGGCTTATCCTGGAGGGGAAATTGATCCGGCGCTTCCAGCGAGAGCGGTAACCATCACCTTTGACAAAGGTGTGCCTTCTAAAATCGATGGAGAAGCGAAGAGCCCGGTCGCGGCGATTGATGCGTTGAACGAAATTGGCCGGAGGTATGGGATCGGGCGAGGCATTCATCTCGGTGACACGATTCTGGGAATCAAAGGTCGGGTCGGTTTCGAAGCTCCGGCCGCTCATCTTCTTATCGCAGCGCATCGCGAATTGGAAAAGCTGGTGCTCACTGGAAAGCAACTTTTTTGGAAGGAACACCTCGGCAATGTCTACGGCACATTGTTACACGAAGGTCATTTTTTCGATCCGCTCGCGCGCGACTTGGAAGCATTTCTCGAATCCAGTCAGCGAGTCGTCACGGGTGACGTGCGCGTACGAATTTCTCCCCGCAGTTTCGCAGTGGAGGGTGTGCGTTCCGCGAACAGTCTCATGCGCTCAGAGATAGCAAGTTATGGCGAAGGAACATCGCTCTGGTCAGGATCGGAGGCGGCGGCGTTTGCGAAAATTTTTGGCGTGCCGGAGATGCTGGCGATTGGTTCGCCTAACGAGTGAAGGCCTTATCGCATGCGCATTCATCTCGATAAAATCGGCTCGGTTACTCGCAATCTGCACCTGGGACGTCAGGTTACGCTCAGGCAGGAAATCGAAGCGACGCCAGGTGCGGTCGTGGTCGGCCGAGTGCGCGGCGAGAAGAGCGTTTACAATCAACTGGAAGACGTTCACGGCCGCTTGAGCGTCCTCCATGCGGGGGATGTGATCGCCGGGACGCTAGGTCACCGCAATGCGCTGCGAGGATACGAAGGCGTTATGCCGAGTGAGGTGAAAGTCGGTGACCATCTCCACCTCTTGAACATGGGCGGCGTCATTGGCAACGCTATTTCCAGCAGCCCCGACGTGGGTGCGCCGTTTGAAGTGGAAATGCTCGGGCAGGTCCTACTCTTTCCGGAATTTGGCACCCGCATCGGCGCGCCGGCGTCGATCCTGGACGGCGCAATCGAGGGACATGCGAATTCGCGGCGAGTGCCGGTCGTTTTTGTTACAGGCACTTGCATGCAATCCGGCAAAACCCACGCTGCCTGCGCGTTGGTACGTCGTTTTTCACAAGAAGGATATAGCGTAGGTGGCGCCAAGCTCACCGGCGTCAGCTTGTTGCGCGACATTCTTTCTATGCGCGACTACGGCGCTGACGCGATCCTCGATTTCACCGACGCTGGGACCGCCTGCACTGGACCGGAAACGGCGGCAAGCGTTACGCGAATGATCTTCAATGAGTTGGCAGCACATGGCGTTGATCTGATTGTCGCTGAAACCGGCGATGGGATCATGGGTGAATATGGCGTCCAAACGATATTCGCCGATCCAGAACTCAATGGCTGGGGCGCGGCTTTCGTTTTGTGTGCGAATGATCCGGTCGGTGTGGCGGGCGGCATGGCGCATTTCCGCACGGCTTTCGGTCTAGACGTGGATGTTGTGACCGGTCCCGCGAGTGATAATCGCGTCGGCACTCGCTTCATCGAATCACTCGGACTGCCCGCATGTAACGCGCGAACGAATCCGAAACAGCTTGGCGACTTGGTACTAAATAAAATTCGGCCGCATCTCGAAAAATCGCATGGGAATTGACGCCGTTATCTTCGGCGCATCGGGCTATGGCGGCGGTGAGCTGCTCTACTGGCTATCGCGTCACCCGGAGGTGCGCAGTGTCCGTGGAACATCGCGCACCTTTGATGGAAAGCCGTTTTCCACCGCGCATCCGAATTTGCGCAATGTTGTCGACGGACGATTCGAATCGGACATCGATTGGCAGGACCTCGCTCGCAGTGAACAGCCAGTGATCTTCTCCGCATTGCCGCATGGAGAACTAGCGGGCCGATTGCGTGAACTCGAATCGGCATGGTCGAGGGCGGGCATCGCTGGGCGCATGGTCCTCATCGACCTTTCTGCGGACTTTCGAGTCCCTAATCCGCGCGTATTTCAGCAGCTAAATGGATTCGAACATCCATGTCCTGAGTTGTTGCCGGAGTTTGTGTATGGTCTTCCCGAATGGAATAGCGCTGCTATCAAGGGCGCGAAAAGAATTGCCAGTCCCGGTTGTTTCGCGACTGCTTTGCAGCTGGCGCTTCTCCCGCTTCGAGGATTGCAGATTGACTTCTTCGCTGCCAGCGCCGTCACGGGTTCGAGCGGTAGCGGTACCAGCCCAATCCTTGCCACCCATCATCCGACGCGCGCAAATGACTTCCGCGCCTACAAAATTCTGACACATCATCACACGGCCGAGGTCGAGATGGCGATGGCAGCGTGCAACATCCACGGTACGCTAGGATTTGTGCCGCATAGCGGACCCTTCGTTCGCGGAATCTTCGCGACTCTACAGTTCGGGAATGGCAACGCGCTTCGTCCCTCTGCGTTGCACGCTCGTGCTGCCTCCGCGTTCGACGATTGTCCATTTGTCCGAATCGTAGAGGGAAGCCCGAGAGTTGCGGCAGTAGCAGGAACTAATTTTGCCGACATCGGTGTCGCAGCGAATGAGAATACCTCCGCAATCATGGTCGCGCTCGACAATCTAGGCAAAGGAATGGCAGGACAAGCCGTACAGGCAATGAATATCGCTCTTGGTATACCTGAGGCCACAGCGCTGTGGCAACCCGCGCGGTTTCCAAGTTAACCCGATGCCGAGCAGTTGCCAGATAGTAGCATCTTTATCCTTTCCAAAGTGTTTGATTCAAAAACTTCTGATGCCAATCACGGTTTGAGGAATTACTTTTTCCTGTTGCCCGAAACTCTCCTAAAATCGGCATTCGATAATCGGAAATTAAAAATTTCCTCGCACCGTTAGCTCAATTGGCAGAGCAAGTGACTCTTGACTGCGATCGTTCCGAGGTAATCAGGCCAGTGCTACCAAATACGCTACGGAAATTTCGGACGAAGTGGGTGGTCATTCTGTGCCGGCGATTGACCTTTTATTCATTACGAGGGTTCTTCGAGCATCTCGACATTGAACGACTAGAAGAGCGCATTGCCCGACAGTTCATTTCGTCAGCAACAATGGCTGCAACCTCTTCCACACCGTTTCGGCGATGATCTTCTGGCCGGCGGCAGTCGGATGGATTTGATCCGGCTGATTGAGACCTCGATTGCCGCCAACACCCTCGAGCAGAAACGGGACGAGCACTGCTCCATTCTTCGTCGCCAGATCGGAGAAGATCTGCTCGAACTCGGCAGTGTAATCCGCGCCGAGATTCGGCGGGATCCGCATTCCAGCGATCACGATTCTAGTGAGCGGGCTTCGCGCTCTTACTTTGTCGATGATGGACTGCAGGTTTGCCTCAGTCACGCCAGGAGGCAGCCCGCGTAATCCGTCATTACCACCGAGCTCGATCACTAGCACATGGATTGGCCGCTGCAGGAGCCAATCGATCCGCCGCAAGGCACCGGCGGTGGTATCGCCGCTAAGCCCGGCGTTTTCTACTTCGTAGGGCAGGCCCGCTTCTTCTATTTTCTTTTGGATCAGAGCCGGATAGGCATCTCCTTTGGCCAAGCCGTAACCGGCCGTGATGCTATCGCCGAGAAACACGATCGTTTTTTTCGGCGCGACCACCGCGGTTTCTGCCAAGCTCCCCGTAGCGAGAGAAAAGCCAATCAAGAAGGCGAATAGAGTGACTTGAGGTATTGTTTTGCCCACTCGTTGCGAAATCAAAGCGAGTTGCACCTTAACGTCAATGAATGCCTCTGCCATCCTGGATGTTCAGCGCTTGACGAAGTCATACCGCACGAACTCCGGTGAATTAACGGTACTAAAAGATATTTCGTTCGTTTTGGGACGGGGCGCCACGTGCTCCATCCTGGGCCCTTCGGGAAGCGGCAAAACCACGCTATTGGGATTGTGCGCCGGCCTCGACCTTCCTACTTCAGGCCACGTCTGTCTGAATGGAATTGCCCTGGACCAAATCGGAGAAGACGAGAGGGCGCGAGTGCGAAACCAGCTGGTAGGCTTCGTCTTTCAAAGTTTCCAACTGATCCCGACCCTGACTGCGCTAGAAAACGTCACCGTGCCGATGGAATTGCGCGGCGATCGGGCAGCCCGACAGCAAGGGCTGCAACTCCTGGAACGCGTCGGCCTCGCGGAGCGCGTTTCGCATCTTCCGAATCAATTGTCCGGCGGCGAACAACAACGCGTCGCGCTGGCGCGGGCGTTCATTAACAAGCCGCTTGTCCTATTCGCCGACGAGCCCACGGGAAATCTGGACGCGGAGACAAGCCGGTCGGTGATTGACATGATGCTCGAACTGAATTCTGACTCTGGAACGACGCTCGTGCTGGTGACACACGACCCAGAGGTGGCGTCTCTCACAGAGAAAACGATCCGGTTGCGGAACGGTGAAATGCTTCAGGATGGCGCCTAGTTTCATTCTCAAAATGGCGTGGCGCGACAGTCGTACCAGTCGAATGCGCCTTCTGCTCTTCTCACTTTCTATCACGGTGGGGGTCGCGGCGCTGGTAGCCATCGGTTCGTTTCGCCAAAGCCTTTCGCAATCGATCGATGACCAGGCGCGGACGTTGGTGGGAGCAGACCTGATCATTGAATCCACGCGTCCGTTCACCACTACAGAAGAAGAGTTTCTCGGTTCGATCGGCGGAGCACAGGCGCGCGAGGTGCGTTTGTCGACCATGGCTGTGTTTCCCGGTCGCGGTACGCGCCTGGTGCATCTTCGCGCCTTAGCGGCGACTTCCCATTCTACGGAAAGATGGAAACTGAACCAGCAGAGCGCAGTGCAAGATTTGAAGCAAGGCGGTCGCGCTGTCGCAGACGAAACGTTGCTTTTGCAGTTTGGCGCGGCACGCGGCAGTAAGGTTTCATTAGGCGGCCGCGATTTCGAGATCGCCGGTGCTCTGAAAAAAGTGCCGGGCGACGCATCAGCCGCTGCGAGTTTCGCGCCGCGTGTTTACATTGCGCTGCAGGATCTTCCGCTTGATCTGCTCCGTCCCGGAAGCGTGGCTCATTACCGCGCCTATGTGGGGTTTCGCGAAGGAACCGATGTGGCGCAGAAAATTGCCGCGCTCAAGCCGCAAATAAGACGCTTGGGCCTTGAGCTCGAAACGGTCGACAAACGAAAAAAGGATCTCGGCGCATCGCTCGAGAATCTTTACCGGTTTCTAAATCTGATCGGATTCATTTCATTGTTGCTGGGCGCCGTCGGGATAGCGAGCGCAATCCAAGCGCACCTGCAGCAAAAGGTGCGAACTGGCGCGATTCTGCGGTGTCTGGGTACTTCGACGAGCGGAATAGCATTTATTTACTTTATTCAGGCATTGGCGATCAGCCTGGCTGGAGCATTGTTCGGCGGTTTGGTAGGGATTGGACTGCAGAGAATTTTCCCGAGTATTCTGCGGACATTTTTACCACTAACGATTCGAAACGAGATTGCGTGGTGGCCGATTCTGACTGGCGTTTTGATCGGCTGCGGAATTTGCCTCCTATTCGCCATGCCACCGCTCCTGCGGTTTCGCAGAGTATCGCCTTTGCTTATGCTTCGCTCAGCGGACGCCAGAGTTGAAACGCAGTCGTTCGCTCGTGATCCGCTATTGTTTGGAGCCTACGCGTTGATCGCGGCGAGCATCACAGCGTTCGCGATCTACCGGAGTGAAACGTGGCTTCAAGGTTTGATCTTCGCCGTCGCACTCGGCGTTGTCGTTACGATCTTCGCGGGAGTCGCGCGGCTGCTAATTGTGTCGCTACGCCGCTGGTTTCCGCTGAGCTGGAGCTTCGCCCTGCGGCAGGGACTGGCAAATCTGTACCGCCCGAACAACCGAACTCTTCTTCTCATTGTTTCCCTCGGTCTCGGAACTTTTTTGCTGCTTACAATCCATCTCACGCGCGACGTTGTGATGACGCAATTCCAGTCAATCGGTCGGAATAATCAGCCGAATATCTTCTTGTTTGATATCCAGTCGGACCAGAAAGATGCCGTCGCTGCGCTGGTAGGTTCTCTAGGTTTTCCGGTGGTGCAGAAGGCGCCGATCGTGACGATGCGGCTGAGCGAGATCAAGGGAAGGAAGAGCAGTGACATTCTGGCCGACCCGCAACGGAAGATTCCCGAATGGGAGTTAGAGCGAGAATATCGATCCACTTATCGCGAGCAGATAGTCGAGACAGAAAAGGTCACGGCCGGGAAATGGATCGGCCGGGTCGATTATCATTCCGGCGATGTAGTTCCAATCTCGTTGGATCGCGAGATTGCGAAGGACCTCGGAGTAAATGTTGGAGACGAATTGGTCTTCGACGTCCAAGGCATTCCCATCCGGACGCGCATCGCGAGCTTGCGAAGCGTAGATTGGAAGCGTTTTCAAACGAACTTCTTCGTCGTTTTCCCGGCCGGCGTGCTTGAAGCCGCACCGACATTTCACGTATTAGTCAGCCGGGCGAAGACACCGGCGGATTCGGCCCGCCTTCAGAATGCAATTGTCTCGAAGTTTCCGAATGTCTCTGCCTTGGATCTTGCTGCGGTTATTCAAACGGTCGATTCGATCTTGAGCAAGGTGGCGTTGGTTATTCGGGTGATGTCACTGTTCACTGTCGCCGCGGGCCTGATCGTGGTGGCGAGTGCAATCTGGAGTGGTCGCTACCAGAGAGTCGAGGAGAGCGTTCTTCTCCGTACCTTGGGGGCATCACGTCGTCAGATCTGGCAAATCCTTGGTGCGGAATATTTCCTCCTTGGGTTTCTGGCGAGTCTCACCGGCACCGGTCTGGCCGTCGCCGCGAGCTGGGCACTTGCGACATTTGTTTTCAAGCTAAGCTATGCTCCGTCTCTTCTTCCGTTGCTGATCGCCACCGCATCGGCAACTACTGTAACGGTATTGATCGGGTTGCTAACCAGTCGCGGGGTTTCCAGCCAGCCTCCCCTTGAGGTGCTCCGGGCGGAAGTGGGATAGCCTCCCGCTCTTGCGTGCACCGGACATGCCGGATCGCAGATTTTGATAGTGGTCGGTTTCCCCATCGAAAATAAGTCCAGAGCGTTTGCCACGACACCCTGCCGTGGCTTATCTCTTTCTAGATGTCACATTGTGACCCGGCTGGATACGCATGAGTAAAAAACCGAAAGTGAAATGGTTTAGCAAACCCCAAGAAGAGGATTATGCGGCAGCGAAGTCTGTACTTAAGTTTGCTCTTTGATGAGCAGACGGCTTCCAATTACTGCGACGCCCTGAAACAAGCGCCCACTGTCGAATTCGAAGCGAAGGACCTTTTCAGAGCTTCAGAGTTGCCTTTGCTCGGTACAAACAATTCGCACGTGAAGAAGGATCAAAAACGAATTATGGCTGAGAAGAAGCTTTCCGTTCTTCTTCTTGTCCGAGGCCGGAACGGAGGAAAGCTCCTTATTGCTGATGGTTATCATCGGCTCTGCGCGGTGTATGCATTTGATGAAAATGCATCAATTCCGTGCAGGCTAGTTTAGGGTGTTTGAACGGGCTGGCAGCAACCGTATCGGTTTGCCCTAACTAGTCCAAAACAGTGGCCGAGGGACTTCGAGTGCCGGTGCGGCCAGCGCAAGATTGTTCCCGGCACAGAGGGATGACGCTTTTGATGCTGAGTGACCGGACTGATTTTAAATGACCAGGCCGCTTAACGCCGTACGTAAGGTGTCATCTGTTGCCGGAAGATTGTGGTTGATGGGGTGCTTAATTCAATGATGCGGTGGTGCAATAACGGGAATGTCTTGCATTTGCGTTTCGCCGACTTCCAGCGGGTAATCGATTCCGCCAATTCGTACAACGTATTGGCCGGGATGAACGTCGTTAAAGTGATACTTCCCATTGGGAGCTGTCACGGTCTGGCGACGAAGCCTGAACTTCTTGTTCGGCTTCACCTCGAAAAGCGCGACTCCGACTCCGACCATAGGGCCCGCAAGACCGACGACATCTCCTCTCAGGTCGGTAGCACGCAGTATCGGGGCGGACGCTACGAGTATTTCCAGCAGCAGAACGAGATACAGTAGCTTGTAGCGCATCGGGAAGTTAATGACTCGATGTTACTATCGGCGTCCCAGCTAGCACGGGAAACGGCCAACCTGTCAAACCAATTCGCCGCTCAAGGCATCGCTCCCTATGTAAGTAGGGACGCGCCGAGAAAACCGACGCGCCCCCTCCATCCAACGAAATGCGAGCTATTCGTTACAAAAAACCGTACAAATCCGTCAAGTCAGGCGTCACCTAATTTTCATGTAGGGCCTCGGCGTACACGCCGCCGGTTCCACAAACGCGGTCAGTATTTCATCGGCGCGAACAATAAACCGCTTCCCGTAGCTATGCGTGTCCACGATCCAGATCGTTCGACGGCGGGAATCAATCACTGAGACCCAGCCCAGGCTGAATCCGACTTTGCTCAGATTGTCAGCATGATTTCCCAGTATTTCACTCGATTACCTCGATTTTCACTACGGGATAAATCTCCCGCACCGCGTAATCTTTAGGTCTCCGTCTCCGGTTTGAATGATCGGCAGGCGCGTGGCCAATATCATAAAACGCTTCGCCTGTAACGGTGATAGCATGCGGCTCGCGAATTTTGAGCCTGTGCGCGGTCTTGACAGCGAATGGAAACTTCTGCGTTGTCCAGCTAAACACTGTTTGCCGAATCTCACACCACTTTGGGCCAATGGGAATCTCGGCGCTAACAGTTCCAACATTGTTGCTGTTGGCATCGCAGGGAATCGCCAATAAGGCCCGGGACTATCGGGTGCAGCTATCCCTTTCGACTTTCGCGCAAGACACTACAGTAGATGTTAGAAAGCGAAATTCACTCCCGTACGGGCCATGCCAAAGTTATTGTTCGGTCCATCAACAAAGTTCCAGCTGAAATCACTGACCAAGCCAATGTGTGGCGTGAAGCGGACTTCTATGCCGCCGCCGACCTGGCCGATTCCGCGGGTTTCGCTGTTCGTATGACCAACGGTCTCGAGCTCGTCGAAGCCTTCGCCGGTTTCAAAAACCCGCCGATCCACTCGCTTCTGACCGCCACCAAAGATTCCGCCGCCTGCCACCAAAAATGTAGGGCGAAAACCGGGTGCAGGGGATCGGATAACGCAGCGTGAGCGTACCTAACACAGCACCGACCACATTGTTCTCGCTTCGACTTTGAAAGGCGCCCTCGCTTAAGTCCACAACGATATCTTGGTGCGACTGCTTTGCATCCACAGCCCAGCCTTCGATACCCACACCGAAGTAACGATGGAAGAAGTACTTTAGATCTCCACCGCCCCCCCAAGCATGGTCGGCTTCAAGGTAACGATCATTTTGCCACTCGTTCCCGGTGAATAGATATGTTCCCCACAGACTTAGGTTAAACTCGTTATCTGCGTACCACTGCGCGCACGGTGGCGGCGCCACCTGCTTCATCTCCTTCCCGGAATAAGTTTCAGTTCCGGCAAAAGCAACTGACGCGATTGCGACAACTCCCAACAGCCCTGACACAACTTTAGTCATTTAATTTCTCCTTTGGTTCAGTCTTTCCCAACAACTTTGAAGTCCAAACACGGGTTGGGGCTCATGTCAATTAAATGACGTATTGGATTTCAATTGTTCTTATCGCCAAGAGGCGCTGACAGCGCCAATTCGTGCGTGATCTTCTTTAGTTCAACAAATGCTATCAGCTTTCATCTGGCCTGATTTTCATGTAGGGCCTCGCCCTATGCGCAGCTGATCGCTTGTTTGGCTGACGGCTTCGACCAAACGGATGCCGCAAGTCGTCCTAAACAATCGCTAATAGGTTTCTCCGCCAGCGGTGAAGGAGCACTCCTTAGCAACACTACGGGCAGCGCCAACACAGCCAACGGTAACGGAGCACGCTTTAGCGATCCAGATTATTCAGTCGTCACGATCCAGCGCTGAGATATAACCGCAATCCAACCGACTTTCTTCAGACTATCGGCAATAATGATTTTGCCAAAACCGCAGCCTATTCTGATTGCGTGGCAGGGTTGCAACGGGCGTCCCAAAAGCGAAACAGCAAATCCCAACCGCGGAACGACTCCGCCACACTCTTGCTACGCGAGTAGAGACTCAATCTTTTTGTATTCAGTGACTTACGATCGACGCACACTTGTGGCATGCCCCATGCATAAAGCGCTGGTGTGAACACCACCAATACGATGAACAACAAATTCGAATCCACTTACGCCCTACTAGTCCGGTCGGAAGAAAAAGGTCGCGGCGTTCTCGAGATTGCAGTTTATGCGACTGTTATTCTGAGTGTCGTCTTCTCGATCTTGCAGTTCGCGCAGACGCCCGTGACAGTCCCAGCGCCTGGAACTAAGCCGTGCATAGCGTGCCACACTACTACCTCGGAGTTTCGTGCAGGCACCTGATGTCTTGGGCTTTTCTTGCGCATTACTTCCGCCGGACCACTTGCGGTTCTTTTCCCTGGTTCGCCCGGGTAAAGAACATCGTGGTGTCGATCTAATCTCCGGTGTGCTGCCATTCGGTCGGCTGTGGCACGGCGAGCCGATTTCGCTGATACCCAAGTGGTGTTTGGTGACGCTGGTCGCGAGCCCTTCATAAAAGTAAACACCATGTTACTTTTTAGAAGTTGTAATTCCGTTGCAATTCCATGGGGCAGAAAGAGGGTGAGTAATATCAAGGCCGCGGCGATTTGTTTAAGCTTAACCTGCGCAGCCGGACTTTTTGCGAGTCCGACCACGATCATAGTTACCAATACCAATGACAACGGCGCGGGCTCATTGCGTCAGGCGCTCGTTGACGCAAATGATGGCGATACCATCGATGCTACAGGTATCTCCGGAGTCATTACCCTCACCACCGGGCAATTGCTGGTGGACAAAAGCGTGACAATCAACGGCCCCGGCGCTGATATGCTGGCTATTGACGGTAACGCAGCGAGCGTTGTCTTTTTCATCGCTCGCAACCTCGGGGGTGAAACGGTCACCATTTCTGGGCTGACGATCAGGAACGGGGGGGGCGGTAACTTCGGCGGTGGCATTGAAAATGAGGAGACTCTGACGGTCACCAACAGCACCATTAGCGGCAACGTGGTCGGAGCGCTCGGCGGGGGCATCGGCAACTCCGGAACGGCAACCATTATCAATACCATTATCAGCGGCAACTCAGCCAGCCAGGGTGGCGGCATTTACAACCCCGGTATGATGACGGTCATCAACAGCACCATTAGCGGCAACATGGCTCGGTCGTCTGGCGGCGCCTGCGCTACGGCTGATGGAACGCTTGAGATCACAAACAGTACGCTTAGCAATAACTCGGCTGACGTGGGTGGCGGCATTGAAAATGGTGGTGGAACGATAACCATTACCAACACTACTGTTAGCGGCAACTCGGCCAGGGAAGGTGGCGGTGTGTTCCTCCCTCACACCACCACGATGACCATCGTCAACAGTACTCTCAGTAACAACACCGCAGCCCGTGGTGGAGGCATTTACAACGTTGGGACATTGGAAGTCACCAATAGTACAATTAGCGGGAATACCTCTACCGGCGACACTGCAGGTGACGGTGGCGGCGCCGGCTACAATGAGGGAACGTTAAACATCGTTAGCAGCACGATTAGCGGCAATATAGCCACTCTCGAAGGCGGGGGTATCTTCAACTCCGACGACAGCACCTTGACGATCAGCAACAGCACGTTTAGCGGCAATGTAGCTTCAACGATTGGTGGTGCCATCTTCAATGTCGCGGTGCTGCAGCTCGCCAATAGCACACTCAACGATAACTCGGCTCGTTTTCTCGCTGGCGGCATCCTCAACTTCGGCCCGCTTCAGATCGGAGATACCATTCTGAATGCAGGCGCCTCGGGTGTGAATCTCTATGTCAATGGCGGCGGCACAGTCACATCGCTGGGCTACAATATCAGCAGCGATGATGCGGGCGGTTTTTTAACCGGTCCTGGCGACCAACTCTTCACCAATCCAATGCTAGGTCCATTACAAGACAACGGCGGTCCAACCTTCACTCATGCGTTGCTGCCCGGCAGCCCCGCGATCGACGCAGGCGACCCGAATTTTACTCCGCCGCCATTGTTCGACCAGCGCGGCTCCGGTTTTGATCGGGTAGTGAACGGCCGCATCGATGTTGGCTCTTTTGAAGTGCAAGGACCTTCACTTACTCCAACGCCCACAGCGACAGCAACCGCGACATCTACGCCCACAGCAACGCCGTCGCTCACTCCAACTCCGACAGCAACGTTCACTCCAACAGCGACGGCCACAACCACACCAACCCCGAGCGGAACGCCTAGTCCTACCCCGACATCCACACCCACGCCGAGACCTACGCCGTCACCAAGACCTCACCTAACCCCGCGGGCTCGCCCAACTCCAGCGCCTCGTCCCTAGCCAACTACGGTATTCGTCGGCGCTTCGCGAAGGGCTGACTCGAGTTCCAAAAACGCCGTCAGCTTTTCATCTGCCCGCACAATGAAACGCTTTCCGTCGTCGCGATGTGCGTCTGCAATCCAGATGGTTCGCCCGTTAAAATCAATCGCTGACACGCAGCCCCAACTCCAACCGGCTTTGCTGAGATTGTCAGCGATTATTTCCCAATCCCTTTTCAATCTTTCGGTACAGACAAGATGCCCGAAGGGACAGTATACGAAACGATATCTTCAAGAACTCGGAGATTGAGCATCTAGACCGAGTTGCGCGAGAATCTCATAAGAGCGAAGCCGTGCCGGGTGATCATAGATAGCCGACGCGACGATTAACTCTTCGACCCCTGTTTCGTCGACGAACTGCTGCAAACCCGACCGAACCGTGTCCGGCGAACCTACGAAACTATACTTGAGCATGGCGGAAGCCTGTTCCTTCTCCGCTGGTGTCCAGTAAGTCTCGATGTCGTCGATCGGCGGCGGAAGTTTCCCGCGCGTTCCGCGCACCATTCTAGTGAATTGTTGCTGCGCTGAGGTAAAAAGCCGGCACGCTTCAGCATCGGTTTCCGCGGCAAATACATTCACTCCTGCCGCCGCATAAGACTGACAAAGTTGTTTCGATGGCTTGAAGCGGCTGCGATATTCCTGCAGCGCTGGCATCAAAGCGGCAGGCGCAAAATGCGAAGCGAATGCATAAGGCAGTCCCAGAATCGCGGCGAGCTGCGCGCCGAATAAACTTGAACCCAAAATCCAAAGTGGCACATCGAGCCCAGCACCCGGCACCGCCTTCACCGGCTGACCCTGTTTCGCCGGTTCAAAAAACTGCTGCAATTCCAACACGTCGTCGGGGAAGCTCTCAGCGCTATCTGGAGTTCTGCGCAGCGCCAACAAGGTGCGTTGATCTGTTCCCGGGGCGCGACCGAGGCCGAGATCGATCCTTCCCGGATAAAGCGTTTCGAGAGTGCCGAATTGCTCCGCGATCACCAGCGGCGAGTGATTCGGCAGCATGATTCCGCCAGCGCCAACACGAATTGTTCGCGTGTTCGCCGCGACATACCCGATGACTACTGCTGTCGCCGCGCTCGCAATGCCGACGATGTTGTGATGCTCCGCGAGCCAGAAGCGGTGATACCCCCACCTCTCCGCATGTTGCGCCAGATCGCGCGTGTTCCTCAATGCGTCCGCCGACGTTCCGCCTTCTGGGACAAACGCGAGATCCAGCATCGAGAGAAGAGGCATAAGGCTAGGTTACGAGATAATTGCGATCTTTCCTAAAGAGACGCATATCGTAACTGACTCACTTCGGAAACGTCTGTTTTCGCGTTCGGAGCGAGTCTTTACTTTTCGGCGAGCGGAACAGGCACCGCACCGCTTGGATGAGTCATCCTCGGCTTGTAACGTTTTGACCGGTTTATAAAGAGTTGATCAGTCCAATTAGTCGAAGGGCGCGCTGGTGATTGTCACTTCAAAACAAGTGATTTAAGACCAGATGGCCTGCAGCGAATCGTGATCTTTACAATCCGGTCCATATTTGATGATCGCCTTGATCGCTTTGACCACGCAACGTGATTGAAACGCACGAGCACACGGGCGACTTCAAGGAGTGGTGAAGCCATCTGTGCAATCACGTTATCCGCGATTCCTCACGGAAGAGAAAAGTCTCGACATTTTCTTGCCATTCCCAGATAAGCTCGGTGCTCGCAAAGCCGGATTATGAAGAGGCGCAGTAGCCCCACCATTACAGCGCAGGTTATTCGAGGCTCGTTTTACCTGCTCTTAGTTGTGGCAGCGACACTGCTGGCTTTCTTCCCTCTCAAAGCACCGGCGAAAAGTGAACGGCGATCGCTTACATTTACACAGCGCGTAGCTTATCAGCGGGCACTGGAAGAAGTTTATTGGCAGCATCGCATCTGGCCTCAGGCGAATGCTGTTCCCAAGCCATCGCTGGAGAAGGTAATGTCGCAGACGCAGATCGAGAAGAAGGTGGAAGATTATCTGCGCAACTCGCAGGCGCTGGAAGATTACTGGCAAAGGCCGATCACTCCCGATCAACTCCAAGCCGAGATCGAGCGCATTGCCAGTCACACGAAGCAGCCCGGAGTGCTGCGCGAACTCTTTGAGGCGGTAGGCAACGACCCCCATGTGATAGCGGAGTGTTTGGCCAGGCCGGCATTGTCGGAGCGTTTGTTAACAAATTTCTATGCGCACGACCAAAGATTTCACGGCGAGCTAAAGCAGCGAGCGGAGGCTGATCTACAGACTCATCACACCGTGCAGCAAATGAGACAGCTTAGCGGCAATTACAGCGAAATCGAAGTGGTCAGAAGCGATAGCGCTGGGGAGCAAGAGAACGACGGTGCTGAACACGGCCTGCGACTGAACAGTCATGATTGGGACAAAGAAGTGCAAAAACTTGCTGCCATGTTTAGCGACACGGCAACTGGTAGGGCACGACCGCCAGGCGCGCCGCCGACACAGATTAACACCGGAGTACTGAGCCCTTTACAAGAAGACGATGATCGCTACTACGCGTTGGCGATTCTTAATAAAAGCCACGGCCGCTTTAAGCTCGCTACCGTTGAATGGCGCAAAGAGTCGTTGTCTTCGTGGAGAGCTAAAGCGGAAGACCAGGTGCCTAAAGGCATGGCAGCCGTGACTACTAACTATACGCTTCCCACCATATCGGCTGACCCGACTGTATGTACTGATACTTGGACAGCTACCTCTGGACCACCATCTCCCCGATGTTATCACACGGCAGTGTGGACCGGCACCGAGATGATTATCTGGGGCGGAACTGTGATGAACAACAACTATTTCAATACCGGCGGGCGATACAATCCCAGCACGGACAATTGGGTAGCGACGAGCATCACGAACGCGCCTTCTGGTCGATCAGGACACACCGCGGTCTGGACCGGCAGTGAAATGGTTGTCTGGGGAGGGAACCTCTTAAACACCGGCGGGAAATACAACCCCGCCACCGATACATGGGCAGCCACTAGCGTCACCAACGCGCCTGGTGGCCGAGAGGGTCACACGGCAGTGTGGAGCGGTAGCGAAATGATCATCTGGGGCGGCTATAACAGCCTTAACGATTTGAATACTGGCGGCAGATACAATCCTGGCACGAACAGTTGGACGGCTACGAACGTTACTAACGCGCCGTCTGCCAGGGCAAGCCACACGGCAATCTGGGGCGGGAACGTAATGATCATTTGGGGCGGCTATGACGGTAACAACTATTTCAACACCGGCGGCAGATACAATCCTTTCACGAACAGTTGGATAAGTACTGGCACGATCAACGCACCTGCTAGGCGACAATTGCATACAGCAGTCTGGACGGGCAGTGAAATGATCACCTGGGGTGGAAACACCGGCTATGGCACCGATTTGAACACCGGCGGCAGATACAATCCTGGCACAAATAGTTGGATAGCCACGCGTGTGGCCAACGCGCCCACTGCGCGAGATTCGCACTCGGCAGTTTGGACGGGCAGTGAGATGATCGTGTGGGGAGGCGCCACCAGTGGCCCCAGTTTGAACACCGGCGGCAGATACAATCCCGCCACAGATAGTTGGACAGCCACAGCCATCACCAACGCACCTGATGTTCGATACATTCATACTGCGGTCTGGACTGGCAGTGAGATGATCGTCTGGGGTGGGTTCGGCCACGGTTATTTGAACACGGGCGGCCGATACAATCCCGCTACGGATAATTGGATGCCCACCGGCGGGTCCGATGCGCGATCTTCGCACACGGCAGTCTGGACTGGCAGCGAGATGATTATCTGGGGCGGCATTGGTTATAGCAACGTATTGAACAGTGGTGGGAGATACAATCCCAGCATGGATACCTGGGCAGCCACCGGCACTACCAACGCACCCGATGGCCGATACGATCATACGGCCGTCTGGACCGGCAGTGAAATGATCGTCTGGGGCGGAGCAGTTTACTCTGGTGGAAACTTGAACACCGGCGGGAGATACAATCCCGCCACGGATCGCTGGGCAGTTACCAGCACCAGCAACGCGCCATCCGCACGAGACAGCCACACGGCAGTTTGGACCGGCAATGAAATGATCATTTGGGGTGGGAATGCTGGTAGTAACATTTTCAACACCGGCGGGAGATACAGTCCTGCCGCGGACAGTTGGATTGCGACCACGACTACGAATGCACCCCCGGGCCGAACGGCACATACGGCGGTCTGGACTAGCAGCGAAATGATTGTTTGGGGAGGGGAGGCAAACGGCAATGGGAACACTGGCGGGAGATACAATCCCAGCACGAATACTTGGAGAGCCACCAGCACTACCAACGCGCCCGATGGGCGATACGATCATACGGCAGTGTGGACTGGCAGTGAAATGATCGTCTGGGGAGGCGAGGTAAACTCCGGTGTTCTTGTGAACACCGGAGGCACATATAACCCGAATACAAATAGCTGGAGAGCCACTAGCAGAACCAACGCGCCCGATGGGCGATACGATCATACGGCAGTGTGGACTGGCAGCGAGATGATTATCTGGGGCGGAAATGCGACGAACAACAACTATTTGAACACTGGCGCGAGATACAATCCCATCACGAACAATTGGGTGGCGACGAGCACCACGAACGCGCCTTCTGGTCGATCAGCGCACACCGCGGTCTGGACAGGCAGTGAAATGATCGTCTGGGGCGGCGAGTTCGGCGCTTCCCCGTTGGACACCGGCGGGAGATACTGTGCGCACTCGGGTCCCTCACCGACACCGACACCTACACCTACAGCAGCTCCCACCCCGGCCGTCACAACCGATCCGGCGAACAACGTGGCAAGTTTCTCTGCTACACTCAACGGCTCACTCAATCCACGCGGTTCAACTACCACTGTCTATTTCCAGTATGGGTTAACAACCAGCTACGGATCCAACACCTCAATGCAAACTCAGACTGGGAACACAATCCGGGCTGTTAGTGCCACCATCGGCGGCTTGAGTGCGACCACCACGTATCATTTTCGGAGTGTAGCCCACAATGCTGGCGGCACCGCCTATGGCAACGACAGTACCTTTACTACTCTTAGCACGATGGGGCTTCCGGTCGTCACGACCAACCCGGCGACCAACGTAAGTAATTCTTCAGCTACACTCAATGGTTCACTCGATCCGCATGGGTTGACCACGAGTGTTCATTTCCAGTATGGCACTACCACCAATTATGGGTTCACTGCAGCCGTTCAGACTCAGAGTGGGAATACATTCCGGAACGTGAGTGCCAACATCAGCGGCTTAACTGCAAGCACTACTTATCATTTCCGAATTGTGGCTACCAACAGTGCAGGCACCACGGTCGGCGGCGACAGAACATTTATCACGCTTAGCTCGACCGAGCCTCCGGTCGTCATAACTCGTCCGGCCACCAATGTTGCAAGTTTCTCTGCTACACTGAATGGCTCACTCAATCCGCGTGGGTCCACTACGAGTGTTTCTTTCCAATACGGCCTAACGACCAGCTACGGGCACACCACGCCTATGCAGACTCAGAATGGGAACGCTGTCCAGGCTGTCAGCGCTAACGTCAGCGGCTTGAGTGCGAGCCACACTTATCATTTTCGAATTGTAGCTCACAACGGCGGCGGCACAGTCCCTGGCAGCGACGGAACATTCACCACACTCACCGCCACCGGGCCTCCACTTGTTACGACAAACCCGGCAACTAACATCGGGAGCTTGTCGGCTATGCTTAATGCCTCAGTCAATCCGCATGGGCTGGCCACTACGGTTTATTTCCAGTATGGCACGACGACCAGCTACGGGCTGACAACGCCTATGCAGAGTAAAACCGGCTATACGTATCAGAATGTGACTGCCCGTATCAGCGGCTTAGCTGCCAGCAGCACGTACCATTTCCGCATAGTGGCGACCAACAGTGCCGGGACTGTTTTCGGCAGCGACACGTCGTTTACCACGTTCCGGAAGGACGAGTCGGTGGCATTTCAGAATAATGTTGTTCATGATGGATCTGATCCTGCCAGCCCATTGGTGCCTCCATTGACGATGAAATGGAGGCGCAACTTTAGCGCCAGCGGCGTGAGCCTTATCTCCTATCCTTTGATCGCGCAAGGTCGGGTGTTCGTCACGACAAGCACCGGATACACATCTCACGTCCAAAAACTCATGGCACTTGATGCAGTCACCGGAGCCACAATCTGGTCAGCCAATGTTAATTCTGACTATCCTTTTGCCAACGCAGCGTATGATTCGGGAAAAGTTTTCGTTGTAAACTATCACGGGACGGTCAAGGCATTTGACGCTGCCACAGGAGCTATGCTCTGGAGTATTGTTCTCCCCGGCGGGGGCGTCTTTACGTCTCCTCCAACTGCGGTGAATGGAATTGTTTACACGGGGGGCACCGCAATCAGCCCCGTGTTCGATGGAATAGTTTATGCCGTTAACGAGACAAATGGAGCACTGCTTTGGACGATGGGCGTGTTGTATGGGGGTGATCACAGCTCACCGGCAGTCAGCCAAGGAAAGGTTTTCGTTTCTTACGCCGACGCGGATTCATATGCTTTTAACGCGGTAACCGGTCAGCAGGTGTGGAGTTACCTGACGTGTGGCTCGGGAAGCGGTGGCACAAACCCCGTGGTACACGCCGGACAAATATACGTCCGTAATTACTTGTGCACGCCGGGAATAATTGGCCTTGTACTAAATGCCAACACCGGGAGCTTAATCCGAACATTCAACTCCGATACGCCACCGGCGTTCTTCGGGAATCTCGCTTTATTTCTCCAGAACGGGACGCTTGTTGCAGTCGAGAACGGGCAGCAGGTGTGGAGCTTTGCCGGAGATGGCGGTCTTCAGTCCGCACCCGTGGTTGTGAACCACACCATCTACATTGGCAGCAGTTCCGGCGTGCTTTATGGCCTGAATGGGAGCGGGCAGCAGATATGGAGCACGCAGGTTGGCGCTCCAATCCCATACCCTGACGAACACAACCCCGTTATAGCAACGGGTTTAGGAGCGGGAGACCGCCTTTTGATTGTGCCGACCGCAAGCAGCCTCGTGGCCTACGGAAACTGAGGACGACGTAAAAGCGGCAACACTTATCAGAACATGGCTGCCAAATCAGCAGCTTAACTGCCAGCACGACGTATCATGTCCAGATCGTGGCCGACGAACAGCAGCGGCACGACCTACGGCAGCGACAGCACATTTACCACGCTGAGCGCCGCGGGGCCCGATCGCGTTTATGCCAACTGATTAGAAAGAAGCGCAGCAGAAGATAGCGTGCACCGCACAAATCCCCTGCGATTTTCGCCGCTGACTCGCGAGAGAGCGAACAGCCTCTCGCGACTGTCCACGAATTAAATGTTTTCCGCTCGTGTGCCGAAACGAGACCCGACAGTGGCGAGTAGGTAGCGCATTACGTACACAAGCATCGACGTTCCTCGCAAACTGCAATCAGAGCGAGTGACTTTGAATTAGCGGATCTGTTGCAAGAATTTCCCTGCTAACAAGTGATTTAAGATCAGATGATTCTGTTTTCGTTTTCCCTGGCGAAACGACAGAACATTACTGTTTTCGCTACGGATCAGTGACCATACGAACAGTCAGCAATGCGGAGTTGCGCAATTCAAGCTGAGCAGGCGAAATCTATACGTAACAAATTTCCGGTGCTGCAACGGATATTGAGTCCGTGGCCTAAATAAATAATTCACGTCGCCGAATTGCCTCAACAGGTTGCAAGAGAATTCTATCTGAAGTTAGTTGGAGGCGACTTGAAACAGATCAAGTTGTTGGGTCCCCTTCGTGAGCGGTTGTTTGCGTCCTGGGGCATTTGCACCGTTAGCTCAATTGGCAGAGCAAGTGACTCTTAATCACTGGGTTGCAGGTTCAAGTCCTGCACGGTGCATTTTAGTTCGGGACTTTAGGCAAGCCCTGCGGCGGCCTTGTTAATCAACATACTTTTGCGCGATGGGCATTTTGCGGCCGATGCCGAAGGCGCGGCTGGTGACTTTTAGGCCGGGCGCGGCTTGTTCGCGTTTGTATTCGTTGAGATCGACCCGCCGCTGCACCCAGCGCACTGTTTTCTCGTCAAAGCCCGCGCGAGATGATGTCGCGCGCGCTGAGGTTTTCTTCCACATAAAGCTGCAGGATTTCGTCGAGAGTTTCATACGGCGGAAGTGTGTCCTGATCTTTCTGGTTGGGCTTTAACTCGGCGCTCGGCGGTTTTTTGATTGTGGATTTTGGAATGATCTCGCAGCTCCCGGTTGATCCAGCGGGCCAGCTCGTAAATCATCGTCTTCGGCACATCACTGATCACGGCCAACCCGCCCGCCATGTCGCCGTAAAGTGTGCAATAACCGACGGCGAGTTCGCTCTTGTTTCCAGTGGACAAAACGAGGTGGCCGAACTTATTCGAAAGCGCCATCAAGATCATTGCGCGCAGACGCGGCTGCATGTTTTCTTCCGTCTCGTTTTCGGGAAGGCCTTCGAAAATTTCCTTGAACTGGGCCTTGAAAACCTGAAACGCGTCGGTGATCGGAATCTCAAGAAATTTTATTCCGAGGTTATGGGCAAGCGCGCTCGCGTCGTCGATGCTGCCGCGCGACGAGTACGGGCTCGGCATGGAAACGCCGGTTACGTTCTCCGCGCCCAACGCATCAGCTGCAATGACTGCGGTAACAGCGGAATCGACTCCGCCGCTCAAACCGATCACGACCGAGTGGAAGTTGCATTTGTGGCAGTAATCGCGGAGCCCGAGAGAGAGCGCGGCAAAAATTTGCTCCGGTGTTTTCCCTTCGTGAAATTCGATTGCGGAAGTCGAATCCGTATCGACGACTCGTTCGTCTTCACGAAACGCAGCGAGTTGCGCGATCACATTCCCCACTGAATTCACCGCAAAGGAATTACCGTCGAAGATGAGTTGGTCGTTGCCGCCTATCAGATTGCAGTAGCTGATCGGGCGTTGGTGAGCGCGTGCGAGACTTGCCACCATCTCATAGCGGATCGCCGGCTTGTGCAAACCGAACGGCGACGAGCTTAGATTCACGATGATCTCCGCGCCTTGCTCCACCAGGCTGCGCACCGGTTCGCAATCGTAAAGCGGTCGCGGCAGGTAGTGTTCTGTCCAAATGTCCTCGCAAATCGTTACGCCAATTTTTTTGCCGTGAACAACAAAGGGCTCGACGCGCTCAGCCGGCTGAAAATACCGCTCTTCGTCGAAGACATCGTAAGTGGGCAACAGCGATTTGTAGGTTTTGCGAATTGGTTTGCCGCGTTCGAGCAAAGCCGCGGCGTTACGAAACGGTTTGCCGCGTCCTTCGTTACGATCAACGAACCCGACGAGTAACGCTGCATCGCCGACGCGAGCATGCAGCTTTGCCAGCAATTCCAGATTTTCCGGAACGAAGCGCGATTTAAGAACCAAATCCTGCGGCGGGTATCCAGTCATCGCCAGCTCGGGCGTGAGCACGAGTTCCGCGCCGGCCGCTGTGAGCCGTTCATACGTGCGGATGATCAGTTCGCAGTTTCCCCTCAAATCCCCGACGGTTGGGTTAATCTGAGCGAAACCAATCTTCATTCGTTACAGCGTCACGCGCTGAGGTGATCCCGAACTGTAGGGCGTCTGTGCCAGACGCCAACTGATTTTGGATCGGCGTTTCACAGAATGGAGCCGGCGGGTGCCGAGCGACATAGACGGGAAGCCCAACAGGGTGAGCGAGCGGGAGCGAGCGAATCAAACGCCCTACAACTTTGGTCCTGTGCGAGCAAGATGCCCGCTCGACCTAACAGCCAGGATGGCTGTGTTACTTGTAGCTCACGCGCCAAATGGTCTTGTCACCATCTTCGCTAATCAGAAGGCTGCCGTCTTTCGCGACGGTGATTCCGACCGGGCGACCCCAGACTTTGCCCTCGGGCGTGACGAAGCCTGTCACAAAGTCTTCGTATTCACCGCCCGCTTTGCCAGTTGATTTGTCGAATGGTACGCGCACGACTTTGTAACCGGTGCGTTTCATGCGGTTCCATGAACCGTGGAACGCAGCGAAGATGTCGCCTTTGTATTCCGACGGGAATTGGTCGCCGGTGTAAAAACATAAGTTGAGCGAAGCCGAGTGCGCCTCCACAAGCACATCGGGAACGATGACTTTATCCGCAAGCTCAGGATGCTTTCCCTTGTGGCGGGGATCCTGATGGTTTCCGATGTAATACCACGGCCAGCCGTAAAATCCGCCGGGACGCACGCTGCTGATGTAGTCCGGCGGCAAATCTTCGCCGATCTCGTCCCTCTCGTTTGTGCTCATCCACAGCTCGTTCGTGCCTGGCCGAAACGCGATGCCGACGGCGTTGCGAATTCCCCAGGCGTACACTTTTTGCCCAGTGCCGTCGGGATTAAACTCGAAGATGCGCGCGCGATTTTCTTCCGCAGCGTTATCCGACACATTCGAGCGCGATCCGATCGACACGTACATTTTTTTACCGTCACCTGAAAAGACGATGCATCGCGTCCAGTGTCCGCCTCCGCGCAACAATCCACCGGGCGAGAGGTGTGCCGCGAGTTGCTGAGCCGGTCCGCGCGCTTTGAGATCGCCATTACGATAAGGAAATCGAATGACGCCATCGGTGTTCGCGACGTACAAAAATTGCGGGTCGTCGCCCGGTGGATAAAAAGCGATGCCGAACGGTTTGTTCAGATGGCGTTCTGCAAAAGTTTCAGTCACATCCGGTTTGCCATCGCCGTTGGTATCGCGCAGCACCTTGATTTGATTAGCGCGACTCTCTACAACGAAGATGTCGCCGTTCGGTGCGCTGAGCAGAAATCGCGGATCGCGAAACCCAGCGGCGTACAATTCGATTTTGAATCCCGGCGGAACTTTGGGTTGCGCATCAGCTGGCCGGTTCACAACGTGCGGCGAATTAATTGCGAGAGCATTCGAACTCGGCGGCGGCAAATCCTGCACCATGATTTTGCGCGTGACACCGGGCGAATCGCTTGTCCAATCGCCCATCGCGTTTTTGCCAGTTAGGACCGCGCCTTTTTCTGCAGCCGCGGCGATTAAGACCGCGATGACGAAAATAGCCGCGACCCCGGCGTAGAGGAAAACACCAGCGACTCGGCGATTCCTCATTGTTTTTGGAATCGCCTCTCGTGTGCGATTTGCGTGGATTGTCGGAAAAGGCATCGCGAGCTCTCGCCTGGGAAAAGATTCTGCAGCAACGTTCGCGATCGCGCCGCCTTAGCCAAGGCTACGGCGCCCAAGGAGGACGCGCTTGCTCCCGCAGGCGCGGGACGAGCCGCGTGCGCTCCCCGGAAACACGCAGCGCGGCTCTTGTGTTTTTCAAGACTGGGACGATTGAAATTGCATGAGCAAGAAAATGCGTGTTGTCCAAGTCCCGCGAGCAAACGGGCCACTTGAGCTAGTCGAACGCGACGTCCCCGAGCCGGAGCGAGGGTGGGTGCGCGTTAAGGTGGAGGCGTGCGGTGTTTGCCACAGCGATTCGTTAGTCAAAGAAGGACTTTGGCCGGGTATTCAGTATCCGCGCGTGCCGGGACATGAAGTCATTGGTGTCGTCGATGGCGTGGGCGAGGGGGTAAAGCCGTGGGAAACTGGCCAGCGCGTCGGAGTTGGCTGGCACGGCGGAAATTGCGGTTATTGCGACCACTGCCGGCGCGGCGAGTTTTTTGCCTGCACTGTGGCCTTGCTCACCACGGGAATTTCCTTCGATGGCGGCTACGCCGAATACATGGTTGCGCCTGCTGAAGCGCTGGCGCTTGTGCCTGACGAACTCTCTGCCGTCGACGGCGCACCGCTAATGTGCGCGGGCGTGACGACCTTCAACGCGCTGCGAAACAGCGGCGCGCGAGGCGGCGATGTGGTTGCTGTGCTCGGGATTGGCGGACTCGGTCATCTCGGCGTGCAGTTCGCAGCGAGAATGGGATTCAACACCGTGGCGATTGCACGCGGCAAGGACAAGGAAGCGTTCGCTAAAAAACTCGGCGCCCATCACTACATCGACAGCCAAGCCTCCGACCCGGCGGCGGAACTGAATAAGCTTGGCGGCGCGAAAGTCGTGATAGCGACCGTGACGAACGCTGAAGCGATGGCAGCAGTGCTAGGCGGGATTGCGCCGAACGGCATACTCATGGTCATCGGTGCAGCAGGACCGCTCTCGGTGGATCCGATCCTGCTGATCGTGGGTCAGCGATCCGTCAAAGGCTGGTACTCGGGAACGTCCATCGATTCACAGGACACGCTCGAATTTAGTGCGTCGTCGGACGTGCATTCCATGAACGAAATTTTCCCGTTGGAAAAAGCAGCCGAGGCGTACGAACGAATGATGAGCGGCAAAGCGCGCTTTCGCGTCGTTCTCGATATCGCCGGCAAATAATCCAGATGCACGCGTGCCGGTAGGGCGGGCAGTCCTCTGCACGCCGATTCTGGTAAGCGGCGCGCACGGAGTGCGCGCCCTACCAGAGCTATTCGTCGTGCCATCCCGGACCTGACGATGATTTAATCAAATCGGCGACACGATTCCTAAATCGACATTTTGCCGCGTGAACGGTGCGCGTTAATGCGTCTGCCTAACGTGTGAGTATAACAATGCGATCACCCCGGCAGGACTCGCGCGGCCAACTCTCGCGCATTCACAATCTCCTCTCATAACAGCCATACCTAGCGGAAGCCTTTAATTCCCCGAGTGCGATGC
Organism: uncultured Verrucomicrobiae bacterium; assembly: GCA_963761585.1. Classification (GTDB taxonomy): domain Bacteria; phylum Verrucomicrobiota; class Verrucomicrobiia; order Chthoniobacterales; family UBA10450; genus Udaeobacter. Next base: position 41,045 of record CAVXHW010000006.1, on the reverse strand, counting down.
GCGGACGCATCGCACTCCGAAAGCACCTCCCGCTGCAGCGGGCAGTGCGAAATTTCCTGACGACGTATCTCCGTTATTCCCTCACGGGCGCGGACGTGGCGTTGGGCGTCCCCTGGGCGTTGCAGTCGGCCTTGGTTTGGGAGTGGGCCGAGGTGTAGCCGTAACTGTCGGCGTCGGAGTTACAGTCGGTGTAGGTGTTGGTGTAAGGGTCGCGGTGGGAGTAGGCGTAAACGTTGCCGTCGCTGTCGGTGTATGTAGCTGTAGCCGTAGCCGTAGGAGTAAACGTCGCTGTAGCTGTTGGTGTGAATGTAGCCGTAGCCGTTGGCGTAGGCGTAAATGTAGCTGTAGCCGTAGGAGTAATTGTCGGCGTAGGCGTTGGAGTAAACGTTGCCGTCGCTGTCGGCGTAAATGTAGCTGTAGCTGTAGGAGTTGGAGTAAACGTTGCCGTGGCTGTCGGCGTAGGCGTAAATGTAGCTGTAGCCGTAGGAGTAAACGTCGGCGTAGGCGTTGGAGTAAACGTTGCCGTAGCTGTCGGTGTAGCTAAATGTAGCTGTAGCCGTAGGAGTAAACGTCGGCGTAGGAGTTGGAGTAAACGTTGCCGTGGCTGTCGGTGTAGGCGTAAATGTCGCCGTAGCCGTCGGCGTAGGGGTCGGGGTCGGGACTAGGTCCTTCCTCACGGAGAATAGAGGCGGTCGTTCCAAGGGCCCATCCTGTGCCACTCGGTCCGGCGTAGATCCTCACGACCGCATTCACATGTGCATTCTGGAATGACCATGTCGCTCCGCCGTCAGTTGTTTTAAAGAGGGCATTTATACTGCGGAGAGTATTCGCACGATGTTTTGACCGGCCACGTATCCTGTATTCGCATCGCTGAAGTCGACGCTGACGACATCAGCCGTAGCTGGAAGCGCAATTTGCTGCCAGGTAGTTCCACCATCGGTTGACTTACCTACTCGGTTTGTCCCCGAGCTGATGCCGAGGTAGACCAGATTGGCATCAACGGCGCGTACGTCCTTGATTTGACCTGTGAACGGCGTCGTAACAGGAGTCCAGTTTGTCCCGCCATTTGTGGTCTTGTAGATAGGTCGGTTTGAAGAATTGAGAGTAAGGTAACCGACATTTGCATCTACCATGTCACAGGAAGCGATCTGGTCCGTGGTTCCAATAGTTTGCTGACCCCACGTTGTTCCGCCGTCGGTTGTCTTGAAGATGTTACCACCGGGGACAGTGGCAGAATTGACGAAGACCCATCCCGTGTTGGCATCAACAAACTCCATCGCCTGCAGAATGTAGTTAGTGGTGGAGGGTCGAGTTACAGGTGCCCAGGTCAATCCAGCATCGGTGGTTTTCACCACCTGGCTGTTTGTTCCACATGCATACCCGAGCTGAGAATCGACGAATGAGACAGCTTGCAGATCCAACTTGCAGATCCGTGTTCACTGGAACGTCGATCGCGCTCCAGGTATCACCCAAATCCGTCGAACGAAGCACCTGCCGCGTCGCGATCGACCGTTGACGGCCGACTGCCACGACTGTGCTCGTGTTCGGCACCTCTTGGATATCGTTCATGAGTGTTGTGGTGAGTTGGAAATTGTTTGATGTCCAACTCATCCCGCCGTCGGTTGATTGTGCTATTACACCGACGTCTCCGGACATGATCAGCAATGACCCTTGTTTCTCGAGTGAATAGAAAACGTTCGTGTCGAGAGCGCCGGAACTTCCTTGAACGGGGATGATGGGCAGAGGGGTCCAGGTGCTACCAAGGTCTGTCGATTTGTAGAGGAAATCCGGTGCACCGACGGCGTAAATCTCAGTCGCCGAGATAATCTTCATTTGGAAGAAGGCAAAGTTCGTCTGTGGCGGCGGCAGAGGGGCCCATGTGGCGCCGCCATCTGTGGTTTTGCTAATTACGCCGGCCGATCCGACAACAAACCCTGTCATCGAGTCGAGGAATGACATGCCGAGCGTTGGATTTCCTATCCCGAGCGTTGGATTTCCTACCGTGCCGGGAACAGGGGTGCTCCAGGTGAGTCCTCCGTCGGTTGTGTTTACCACTCCACCATTTTGCAGGACCGCGTGCACAACCAGTGGATTAATTGCTACCAACGACGTAACAGGGTTCGTAGTTGTGAAGACGGTTGTCCAGGTTGCGCCGCCATCCGTGGTTTTGATGATTGTCCCTGCTGACCCGCTTGCTGCTCCAGCCGCGATGTATCCTGTGCTCGCATCGCCGAACGAGATCGACTGACAGCGTTGGTTAGTGGGCACGCCACTCGTCACAGGAGTTATCGTCACACCTCCATCTGAGGTTGTACCGACAAATCCCGTATCGCCGACAATGATTCCGTTCGTCGGGCTGGCAAATCGCACATCGTAGTTCTGCCCTATCTGCCCCGCGTTGTTTGCTGGGAGCCCGGCCTGGTGCTGAAAATACCAGCTAACTCCGCCATCTGTCGTTCGCATAAATGTCCCGTTTGCACCGACGGCGACCCAGTTATTGGCATCAAGCGTCTGGAGCTTTCGCAGGGATTGGGATTCTTGGCTTGTGGCTTCGGGTGGGTGAACTTCCAATCCTGGTGGTCTTGAGCGAAGGCGGTAGCACCTGAGCCGAGTAAGAACAGAATTCCAGCGAGCAGTGTAGCAAGCGCCACGCTTTTGCCTGTGTGTGTATGCATATTGTGGTAGTGCGGTAGTTTCATTCTTCAGTTTTCATCTCGCGTTATTGTTCGGCCTTCCATGACGTCTCGTCCTTGAGAACTCATTTCCAGGCCGCTCGCGAGACGCGCCTGATATACGTGGAGAAAGCGTATGTCAAGAACAAAGTCTGCGCCGCGGCATTTTGGCGTATTTTTCTCAATCTGCGCGATCGGCTCTGAAAAACTGACCAATGGCAAAATCCAAAAAGAACAAGAACAAAGCGAAGCTCAACCTGACGGTGCGTGACGAGCAACGAAACAAACTGGAACAAATGGCCTCTTTAGAGAAGCGTTCCGTCTCTAATCTTATCGAGGTTATGGCTGACGAACGCTGGGCGCGATTGGCCGAGCAGCAGGGGATCGCTTACGCCAAAACCGTCGCGGAGGCGATGAATCTTAAACTCGACATGAACAATCCAGCGGACCGCGAGAAACTGCGCCGGGCAGTTCTCGATCTTGTCGCCGGGAAAAAAATGCCGAAGTAAAAAGGCACTTCCCTCAGTCGTTGACGTCGTGTGTTTGTGAATCGCAATAGGATGTCGTCATTTTGGGCCCGGCCACCCGCATTCGCAGAGGCTTTGATGTGGCAAATAACAGTTCCTCGCATCATACTCATTTCCGATGAAACCCAGATATGACGTTGTAATCCTGGGAGCCGGACACAATGGTCTGGTTGCGGCGACTTATCTCGCACGCGCCGGATTGAGCGTGCTGTTACTGGAAAAAAACGATTACATCGGCGGTGCGACGGTTTCGCAGCAAATCTTTCCGGACTACGACGCGCGTTTGTCGCGTTACTCGTATCTGGTCAGTCTGTTTCCGCAAAAGATCATTCAGGATCTTGGCTTGAAATCTGGAACTGCGCCGGCGCGCGATCGCATCCTGCACGCCATACATGAAACACGGACACGATGGCGCGTTGCTTTTGAGCAACGTCGATGAAGACGTGGGCCGCCGGTCGATGATTGAACTGACCGGAAGCACCACTGCCTACGACGAGTTGAAACGCTTTTACGCGTTGCCGCGCCTGTTCGCGGAGCGCGTCTGGGATTCGATGCTAGAACCACTGGTTTCCAGGGAAGAAATGGCGCGCCAGTTCAAGGGGGACGAAATCTCGCGCGAAGCCTGGCGCACTTTGGTTGAGGAACCACTCGGGAATGCCGTCGAGCGTTACCTGCGAGACGATCTGGTGCGCGGGCTCGTGTTCACAGATGCGAAGGTCGGCGTCTTCACGCATCCGCACGATAGTTCGCTCCTGCAAAACCGATGTTTCCTTTATCATTTAATCGGCAATAAAACGGGCGAATGGAAGGTGCCGGTCGGCGGGATGGGCGCAGTGTCGTCCGAACTCGAACGCGCTGCACGCAAAGCAGGCGCCGAAATGCTAACGAACGTTCATATCAATGCGCTGAACGTCACCGGCAAAACTCGCGCGGTTCAATTTCTGGTGAACGGAAAAATCGAGAGCGTCGAGGCGCGGTTTCTCCTGGTTAACTTTGGGCGAAATTTGCTGGCAAAGTTTACAGGCCGATTCTATCAGCCGGATCGCACTGATGAAGGGTCCGTTTTCAAGATCAACATGCTCCTGAATCGTTTGCCGAAACTGAAGGCAAAAAAAATTCCGGCGCCTGAAGCGTTTTGCGGGACGTTCCACAGCGACGAAGGCTATCAACAGATGAATGTCAGCTACGACGAAGCGTCAGGCGGGAGGTTGCCGGCGAAAATGCCGTGCGAAGTCTATTGCCACACGCTCACCGACGACAGCATTCTCGGGCCGGAGTTGCGCGAACAAGGCTTTCACACCATGACGCTCTTCGGATTGGACGCGCCGTGGACCTTGTTTGTGCGGGATAATGAAAAAATGCGGCGGGAAGCGGAGAAAAAATATCTGGCAAGCATCAACCAATGGCTGGAAGAGCCCATCGAAAGTTGCCTCGCTCTGGCGCGTGATGGGAGTCCTTGCATCGAAAGCAAAAGCCCTGTCGACATTGAAGACGCGCTGGGAATGTATCACGGGAACATTTTTCATAATGCGCCGACGTTTCCGTTCGCCGAACGCAAAGACCAGGTCGGCACGTGGGGTGTTGACACGGAATACGAAAATGTGTTTTTTTGCGGATCAAGCGCCTTGCGAGGTGGCGCTGTTAGTGGCATTCCCGGACATAATTCCGCGATGAGGGTGCTTGAACTCTTTCGAAAGAATTCCAATGGCTGAAAGCTCAACCTCTCAAGCAGCTGATCCGCGCGACGTGAAGTCGATCGACGCAATCATCGCTGCGGCGTATGACGTGATCTCCGGGCCTGCCGGACAAAAGCGCGACTGGAATCGCGAGCGGTCGCTGTTTTATCCCGGCGCGCGAATAATGCCCACTGCGAGCGTCCCGGGAAGAAACGACGTCGATCTTGAGCCGCAAATGTTGGATGTCGAAAAGTATATCGCGCGAGCGGAGCCACTTCTTCAGCAAGGCTTTTACGAAACAGAAATCGCGCGGCGCACCGAACAGTTTGGCCGGATCGCTCATGTTTGGAGCACGTACGAATCGCGTCACGATCCAAGCGATCCCGCACCGTTCATGCGCGGCATCAACAGTTTTCAGCTTTTTAATGACGGCAAGCGCTGGTGGATCTTGTCCATCTACTGGCAGCACGAGAGCGCTGAGCACGCGATTCCGGAGAAATATCTTTAGCCGCGACCTTCGGTTCTGCGGCGGGTGATCGTCACGTTGTCAGTGCCGGGTGCGCGCACCGAACGCATTCACTTCCTTTGCAAATCTCTCCAGCATTCCCGGCGCGGGTTGTGGCGCATATCGAAGCAGGATGTACGTGTCGGCGATTTGCAGGATCCGGTTAGATTCGTTAGGCAGCGATTGAGCAGCGCGCTGTGCAAAATCTAACGGACCCTCACAAGGATCTCGCGGCACACCGAGGCGGGCAATCTTTCGGCAAAAATATTCATACAACGCCCTTACCCGGTCCACGCGCGAGCGTGTCCGCAGTTGCATCCATGCGAAATAAAGTGCGAGCAGCGCGATCGAGACGAGCAGAATTTCTACGATGAGAAAGACGCGGACCGCGGCTGCCGATTCCCATGGACGTTAGAAAGACGTCCTGTACGTCGGCGTCGAACGCGACAAGGCGAGTGTCCCACTCATAGCTCAGTGTTTCCCAAACGAACCGAACGTTCGTAACAACACCAGACCGCAGCAACCGCGTTATCAAAGCATTTCGGCCAGCTCCCATTTGCCCGGAAGCGCTACGCGTCTCTAAATACGTGGTTAGATCGAGACTCGCTCTTCCCGGCGCAACCGCGGCGGTTGGATCCACTCGAGTCCATCCGTTTTCGGGAAGCCAAACCTCGCACCACGCGTGCGCGTCCGCTTGCCGCACCAGAAAGAAATGGCCGAGATCGTTGTACTCACCTCCGAGATAGCCGACAACAACGCGCGCAGGGATTCCTGCCAACCGCATCAGAGTAGCGAAACTCGTAGCATAATGTTCGCAAAACCCAACGCGACCACGGAAAAGAAATTCCTCCAGGTCATCGATATTCGCCCGGCATCAACGAATAGCTGAACCCTTGCGTCCGAAAGAACTGAAGGGCGCTGCTTATAACGCCACGCGCGTCACGATTGTGCACCGTCCAGGAGTATGCAAGGTCGCGCACTGCCGGAGTAATAGATGCCGGCACCTCGAGCGCGTCCGAACGTTCCTTCGCTGTGATCTCGCTCCCGCTCAATTCTGATGACACGACCTCGTATTGGCGAGATTTTCGAATCGGCTGAAAGCTCCAGAGATAATCGCCGCGTGCGAGCATTGCACCGCGAACACTTTTAATCGGGCGATCGAGTGCAAACATCCAGCGCGCCGCCATTAGGCGCTAACGTAATCCGTTGTTGGATTTCCCTGGCGTTAGACGATTGAACAGTGAGGCTGCGGCTGGCAGTGATGTCTGGCGTCGTGGATGAAGTCTTCGGCTGCGGCTCGTACGGAGCTCGCCATTCCATGCCGTTGCAACGCCACATGACGACTCCGCGCCAATACATCGGACCAGACGGTCGAGTGCGGCTTCCAGGAAACTCCGCGCGGAACGCGATCTCCGACGAATTTGCAAGAGCTGCGATGCTTCCGGGAGAAAGTCGATCGGAAAAGCCGGTATTTGCCGAATGGAAAGGACGCAGTTCAAACCGGAATCCAGTGTTAATTCGCGGGAACAGGAGAAAGAAAAGGATGACAAGCGGCGCGGCCTGAAGAAGGAGTTTGCACGTCGTAACAACCGGAGGCCAGACCGCGCCCGGTGCCGCTCCGCGATGAAACTGGATCAGTGCGACAGTGAGCAAGGCACAGGCGATCAGCAGACAAAGCGCTGTGGTGAAGTCTTGTGAAAGGAAAAATCCACACAAACAAAGCATCCATCCGATTAGTACCATGACTCGGAACTCACGTGCCGTGTGCGCTTCGAGAATTTTCAGAGACGCGAGAACCACAAGGAGTGATATGCCTGCCTCGACGCCTCTAACAGAACCGTAGGTAACAAAAGCTGTCGTAACCGCCGTTGCGACGAGCATTAGTTTCAAAACGACAGAGCGTAGCCGGTAACCCCTGGGTTCCATCCAAAATTTCAGTGCAAGCGAGACAAGAAAAAGCCATGGAACCCAAATGGCGAGAGAGTCGAAGAACGGAGGTAGTGTGAAGAGCAATGCTGCCGCCATCCAAAGCAGCGGTCGCCGTGGAATGCTTGTATCCCTCTTGATCGGATTGCTTACTCTTACTCATGCTCACGCTCGCTACTGGTAGGGACGCCGCGCTGCGGCGTCCGGTCGGCGCAGCGCGCCGACCCTACCTCAAACAGACTCAAAGCGCGCAGGCAGGAGTGAAAGTGCATCTGCCCAAGCGCTGGAGAAATTTCAAGACCCGGAAGGCGAAGGCCATAAGGCTGCCGTGCACGTTCAGCCTCAATCACCCACAGTCGTGAGCTGTGACAGCTTTTCTTCCACATCCGCAAAGCGGACCTCGAAAAAATCGAGCGACACCGCGCCTTTGGTTTCGGCAGCAAACTCTTTTGTCATCAGCGGTCGCCCGCGCGCCACAGCTTTCCAATCAATGTGACGTTGGGGTTCTCCGGGCACGTAGTCGCGGAGCCCCGCAAAATCGTCGCCATGCCCCATTCCTTCCTGAACCCAGTTATCGACGAATTGTGAGTGGTTCGTTGGTAGCTGAGAATTTCCTGCCGGCCTGGGATAGACGAAGTAGGTTTGAGTGGATGGCAACCTCTTCGATGCACGCACAAACCCGAGCGGGTAACAACTCGTTAGGTCTAATTTTGCTATTCTATGTTCGCCTCGGTGATGCGCGGGAAAACGAAGAGTCAGACGCGCCGCGGTTTGGCGCGGAATGCAGTCGACGCGTTCACGCGTTTTATTTCCGTCGGGCAAGATCACTTCGATTCCATAACGTGTCGCACGGGAGCTGTTCATGATCTCAACAGGCAAGCACACCTCGTCGCCTGCAAACGTTGGCTTGGCGGATTCGACCCTCAGGGTGACGCCAGCAAGATTGGTAAGAGTATTCGGAATCGAGACCAGGACGACTGAAGCCAGCAAAAACAAAAGCAGGTAAATTGCTGCGCTGTTTTGACTCGACGCCGCGTACCACATCGCGCCAAGCACAAACAGTAGCGCTCCAAAACCTGCAGTTGGATAAGCCAGCGGAAACTTTGCTTTCACGGGACCGGCACGCTGTGAAGCAGATTATCAGCGAGTGTCCGTCCGCTTTCACCCGACTGTTCCAGATCGTGCCCGAGCCGATGCGCCATGACTGCCATTCCTACGGCCTGGATATCTTCGGGAAGGAGCATCTCGCGTCCGTGCATCAGCGCCCAAGCCTGCGAGGCGTGGAGCAATGCCAGCCCTGCGCGCGGGGATAGTCCCGTGATGTGGCGTTGTCGGGAGGCATCCAGCAGGTCCTGCAAATAATCGAGCAACGCGGGTGAAGCGTGCACCCTTCGCACGTTATCTTGAATCTCCATCAATGTTTGTGGACTCATCACCGGTTTTAACTCCTTGAGCATTTCGCGGCGATCCATTCCCAGCAGCATTGCGCGCTCGCTGGTGCGATCCGGCACGCCCAGCTCGATCCGCATGAGAAAACGGTCAAGCTGCGATTCTGGCAGCGGAAAGGTGCCGACTGCGTGTTGCGGATTCTGTGTCGCGATCACGAAGAACGGTTCGGGCAAATCATAGGTCGTGCCATCAACGGTGATGCGCTGTTCTTCCATGGCCTCAAGCAGCGCGCTTTGCGTCTTCGCTGTCGCGCGATTGACCTCGTCGATCAGCACTACTTGCGAAAACAGCGGGCCGCGATGAAACACGAATCGTTGTTCGGCCCGATCGAAGATGGAATTACCGAGGATATCAGCCGGCAACAGATCGCTCGTAAATTGAATGCGCTGGAACGCCAGCGCCAGCGACCGTGCCAGCGCCTGGGATAGCGTTGTTTTGCCGACGCCCGGAATATCTTCGATTAGAAGGTGGCCGCGCGCGAGCAAACAGGCGACAGCAAGCTTTGACCGCCTGGTTCTTGCCAACGATGACTTCACAAATTTGCTTCGTGAAAGCCTCAACGTGATCGGTCACGCCGGGACGATCTGTGGGAACAATGCCTTTCGCAAACACGATGTGGGGGGAATCAGTTTCAGCGTTGTTACTTTCGCTGATACTGTTGTTCGGTCGGTGAATCTGGCAAGTTAAGCTTTTCTGCGGATCTTCGCGTTCCTCTCGCTGTCTCGCGACGTTCAGTGCGCCCGGTTGATCAACATTAGTCGAAGACGATCTCGATACAGGGCTTTTGCCGGAATGAGTTTGAAGAGGGGCAGGGGACGGATGCGCGTCGCGATAGCATTTTGTGATTAATCCAAGCGCGAAGGCGGCGACGACGAACACTGCTACTCGTTTCTCAGTCGACGTGAGGCGGAATCTGTTGCCTCACTTCGTCGAACTTGAAACGCCGGCTCTTTTTAACCACGAATTGTTCCAGCAGAGCGCAACAAAGTAACTTCGGCTTCCAGCCGGAAATGTCGCGCAGGCTTCCAGCCTGCTCGCCTCGCTGCAGGCACAGATGCCGCCTTGACGAGACAGGCACGATGCCTGTGTACGGCCTTAAAGACGAGGCGAGACATTCCGGCGAGCGACGGGAACCCGTCGCGGAAATGCGAAAATTTCTGTTCCATTTAGTCTTGCTGCTTCTCCCGCGGTCGAACCAAAACCGAACGATAATGTTTCCTGATATTGGAATCGTAGAAGCGCGCTTTTGATTCCGCCGACATCAGGTCGTGATGCACCGAAAGCGGGATATCGAAATAGCGGTAAACTGCGCCGTTTACGAATTCGATTTCGAGAATGTGACGGCGTTTGCTGTAGCCAACCTTTGCGATCGCGCTCGATTGGACCGGCTCGCGCGGAATATGTGAAACGATGTGACTTGGATGTCGGTGACGGCTCTGCGCAAAGTGTTGTCGTAATAGCAACAACGACTGCGAAGCAAATGCATCGCATCGCATTCAGCCCGTTTGAAATTCCAAGCACCACTGGACGAGACTTTAGCACGTCTGCACTATTGTAGGGCGTTTCTGTGAAACGCCAGCGAAGCGTCTGGCACAGACGCGCTACAAATTCATCACCTTCGTCATTGTTCCGCCGTTCGACATTCGTGCCTCTGTCATTCTCATCTATTGTCCGAGCGGCGTGGTCACTTCCGTGCCGGACGGCGGCTTAAATTCAAACGTCGACGGAGGAATGGCCGCACGCGTCTGGTTCGAATACGTGGTGACGATCCGGTCGCCGTTTGGCAACAGCATATCGGTGCGTTCGACTCGGAACTTGTCGTTAATTCGCAGATCAAGCTTTTGAAACACTCGTTTCATCGCCGCGGTGCGCGGAAGCAGTTGCAGGTCGTTTCCGTTTTCGGTCTTGGTCGCAGTGACGTTGAAGCTGGTTTCGATATTTTCCAGATTCAGCGCGGAATTGATCGCCGCCACCGTAGCATCCAGCGGCGATCCCTTGCCTAACGGATAACGCTCCGCCGATTTGAAGTTAGGATAATAAATCCACAGCTCGCGGCCATCGCTCACCGTGACGCTGGGCGAACTGCCTTTTACTTCGCGCCGGAACTTGTTAGGCGGCTGGAATGAAACCGTTCCCGAGCTCATGACGGGATTCTTCATCAGCCGAATTACACGTTGTTCCTGAAAATCAGCTTGTGTCGACCGGTTTTGGCGAACCGCTGCAAGCAGATTCTTCAGCTCACTGTCGGCAATAGGGGCGCTCGTTGCGACGGACGCCAAGCGCGAAAGCAAGGAAGATCCAACAGATGAAGACGCGCACGCGCCATCTTATGCGACTGCACCAAAATCTCAAAGTGCATCGCTGGCGCTGCTGGCGGCAAAACCCTTTGCAATATTTTCTGTCGACAACCGATCGTAAAGTTGATGTGATACAAACGGAGGGACATTCGATGAAAACTGGTCTCGCTTCGCTACATAAATGAGAGACTTCAAGACGATAAACGTTGCGGAATTCGCAACGAAGATGATTCCGGTTCTGCGACCGGGGTTCAATTGGAATTCGCCTATTTCCCTGATCGGTGTGCGCGCAGCAATTGAACCCTCACCGGCTGAGAATCGAATGGACGTCTATGATGACATCATCCTGAGAGTCATTGACGGAACCATCACGCAGTGGGTCGCTTCAACGGATCCCAGCAAGACGCTGGTGATGACGCCGATCAAGGGCGTAAAGTACGCAGCTCAACTCTGCAACGGCATTTATCTTTTCGAAGTGCACTTGATGCACGGGAAATATCGTTGCCTGGGCCAAGCCGAGGATGTGAAGATCGAAAGGCTGAATCATGACGGCACGGTCAATCATGCGGACGAAGGTGACTTCGGGATCTGTATTCATTCCGGAGGGGCGGGTATGGACACGCGCCGATTTAGTGCCGGTTGTCAGATCGTTGAGAATCCTAACGGATATTTTGCTGATCCGACCTGGAGTAATTTCTGGCTACCTATTCTGAACGGAATGAAAGAACATAGCCTTTCTACAGTTCCGTATATGCTCGCGGATATCAGTGATTTGCCGCCGAATTCTGATTTGCCGCCGAATCCCCTGACATAGCATCTCAAAATTTCCGCGTGACGATTGCGGTCGCGTTAGATTCTCAAAGCGCGTTGTTGACGCTGCTCGTGTCGAACACGGATTTTTCGAAAGCGAGGCAAAACACGTTCGGTTTGCCTTATTCTGAATCCGGATCTTCGCGTATTCGGTTCACGGCAGACTTAGCCAGCCATTCCCGAGCTTTTTGTCGCAACTCGCCGGCTGTATGCAGAGCGAGTTTCTCCTTCATACGCATCTGATGTGTCTCAATTGTTTTGACGCTTATATGGCGGCTATTCGCCTTCCGAGTGACGTCCTCTACACGAGGGGTTGGTCTTAGCTTGGCAACTATGGCCGGGGATGCGGCGTTGGGCGAGGTCTGCGTGTTGGAGTCGGCCTTTCAGTCGCTGTTGGAGTTGCCGTTGGGGTGGGGGTTGGTGTTGGACCAGACGCGCAGTATCTCCCGCCGGTGTTGAAACTGGTCGTGTCGTTGGTCCCGCCCCAGACAATCATTTCACTGCCGGTCCAGATTGCCGTCTGATCGTATCGTGGTGAAGGCGCATTGGCCGTGCTGGTGGCCATCCAGCCATCGGTCGTCGGATTGTATCTGCCGCCGGTGTTGAAATAAGTGGGGGACGCAAGTCCGCCCCACACGATCATTTCATTCCCCGTCCAGACTGCTGTGTGCGAGTCTCGGGCCGCGGGCGCGTTGGTCGTGCTGGTGCTTACCCAACTGTCAGTGCCCGGAGTATATCTGCCGCCGGTATTCAAATAGTTGGGATCAGCTCCACCCCAGACGATCATTTCACTGCCAGTCCAGACTGCCGTGGGAAGAAATCGGCCAGAGGGCGCGTTTGTCGTGCTGGTGGCTGTCCAACTGTCCGTGCCGGGATTGTATCTCCCGCCGCTGTTCACAATGATGACGGTACCAATTCCGCCCCAGACGATCATTTCATTGCCTGTCCACACCGCAGTGTGCAAGGATCGGGGATCGGCCGCGTTGGTCGTACTGGTCCCTGTCCAACTGTTCGTGTTGGGATTGTATTTCCCACCAGTGTTCAAAACGGCCTGCACCATTTCCACCGCCCCACACAATCATCTCACTGCCAGTCCAAACCGCCGTGTGAGAGTCTCGCGCAGTCGGCGCGTTAGTGGTACTGGTGGCTGTCCAAGTGTCCGTGCCGGGATTGTATTTCCCACCAGTGTTGAAATCGCCACCACTCCCTCCACCCCAGATAATCATTTCGCTGCCAGTCCAAACCCCCGTATGCAATGCTCGAGCCTCGGGTGCGTTAGCCGTGCTGGTGGCCGTCCAACTATCCGTAGCAGGATCGTATCTCCCGCCGGTGTTGAGAAAGTTGGTGCCATCACCGCCTCCCCAGACGATCATTTCGCTGCCAGTCCAGACCGCTGTGTGTGCGTATCGAGCTGCCGGCGCATTGGTGGTGCTAGTAGCAGTCCACGTATCACCAATGCATGGGGGACCATCGGCGTTTGCAATTTTCGGAACGATGTAAGCGACCTGCACAAACGTTCTTGCCACCGGCATCGTACGCAGCCCGTCAGTCCGTCGAGACCTAGACCGCCCAGTTGTGTTTCGCACCGATAAATCGGCGATCGAACGCTCTGCTAATACTGGTCTCGCCAGACACTCGGCGATGACAGCCGGGTCATCTCCAAGAGCGTGAAACAATTCTCGCAGAACTTCCGGCTGTTTTGTATCCCGGGCCATGCGGTTCATTTCCGTTTGTAGTTGGTCAGCAGTGATCGGCCTTTGCCAGTGATCTTCGAGCGTTTGTGAGTCGTCCAGATACCATTGGACTTTCTCTTCCACCTGCGCCAGAGACATCACTGCATCGAGCGATGGTTTCGAATCGGGACGCTCTTTGGGCCAGATGCGATGACGCCAGTAAACCTCTTCGATCGCCCTCTGATAGGCTACTCGCTCCGCAAAAGTTAACGTCTTTTTGGAAACGTTCGTTCGCGTTTCGGAACGCAAGGAAGCCAGCAGTGTGTCGCGTCCAGATCCAACCGGTTACGGCGATGCAAACGAAGGAGAAGAATTAGAGCACGTGGATTAAAGAAAGCGGATCGACTAGTGAGCTTCCTTTTCATAGACAATGGTTATCGGCCAGGTGGTTGAGGAACGTGCTTTTACTTGAAGCACGTCAAAGAGGTCAAGATCTTTTCGCACTGCTTGTCGCGGACGCCGACCGCGGCTCTGTCGAATTGACATCGCTTACGTCGAATTGCCTTGACTATCTGACTTAATTTTCCGCAACTCGGCATCGCGAAAACGGATCTGAAATGAGGCGACGGATATCCTTCCCCGCTAGGTTCTGCGCCTGTTCCAGACCCGCAAAAACAACAGAATCACCACGGCGGGGGAAAGAAAGAAATGTCCCATGCATCTACTGATTGAGTTCAGAAAACCAATTGCCCTATCTATCATTATTCCTCTGCTTGCTTGCATCGCGTTCACGCAAACAGTCCGAGCAGTCATCCCGGCGCCGGACGGAGGCTATGGCCCGCCCGCTTATGGCACAGGGAATACTGCAGAGGGGGAAGATGCCCTTTTGAACCTGACCAGCGGCGGCAATTTCAACACGGCCACTGGTTATCGAACGCTCCATAACAACACTACCGGCAATTTCAACACCGCCATTGGCGCTGGGGCGCTTTTCAACAACACCGCTGATCAAAATACGGCAATGGGCGCGGGGGCGCTTCTTAACAATACCACGGGCACTTTCAACACCGCCGTCGGTGAGTCGGCGCTTTTTTACAATACCACCGGCGGCATCAACACAGGCGTCGGTCGACGGTGCGCTGCAGAGCAACACCACTGGCGTTTTCAATACTGCCAGCGGTGTTAGTGCGCTCGGAAGCAACACCACTGGCGGTTTCAACACGGCCAGCGGTGTTAATGCGCTCACTAGCAACACCTCTGGCGCTTCCAACACTGCCAGCGGTGTTAATGCACTTCGAACCAACACCACTGGCGACAACAACACGGCCCTCGGTTTCAATGCGCTGTTTAACAACGACACTGGCAACAGCAACACGGCCATCGGAAGATCTGCGCTTTCTGACAACACCACTGGCATCGAGAACACCGCCACCGGCTTGTCGGCTCTGTCTGCCACCACCACCGGAGACCGAAACGTCGCTGTTGGCGCTGACGCCCTCCTGAGCAATACCGCAGGCTCCTTCAATGTCGCTGCAGGTTTCAACGCGCTCGGTGACAGTAAGACTGGGCGTTCAAACGTCGGAGTTGGCCCTCAAGCGCTATCCAGCAACATAGGCGGCAGTAACAACACCGCCGTTGGCGCGCTCGCTGGTATTAACAGCACCGGGGATGCGAATGTCTATGTCGGCGCAGGCATGATCGGACTTGCGGGGGAGAACAACACCACCCGGATCAAGAACATTTACGCTTCCGTCGCGTCTGGCCGGGCAGTTTACGTCAATTCCGACAACAAGATCGGGACGCTCTCCTCCTCACGGCGGTACAAGGAGGAGATCAAACCGATGGACAAGGCCAGCGAAACGCTTTTTGCATTGAAACCGGTCACTTTTCGTTACAAAAAGGAGGTGGACTCAGAGCGTGCGCTCTCCTTTGGTCTGATTGCAGAGGACGTGGCCGAGATTAGCCCGGCATTGATCACCCGCGATGAGAAAGGCAATCCTCAGAGCGTGCGTTACGAGGCGGTTAACGCAATGCTGCTCAATGAGTTTCTGAAAGAGCATCGAGCGTTTCTGGAAGAGCAGCGCAAGGTCGAGAAATTGGAAAAACAAGTAGCCGCGCTTACAGCAGGTCTACAGAAAGTGAGTGCCCGGATGGAGGCGAACAAGCCGGTAGGCCGAACGGTGATGAATTAGTGATCATGCGGTCAATTGGTCGGACGATCAGGTAAGCTATCGATCGTCTTACGACGCGGGTAAAAGCAATTCAGATGCAGTAGGCTACGCTGCTTCTAAAGTGACGTCCTTTAGGTGAGGACGTCGTTTAGCTTGGCGTCTATGGCCGAGGATATGGCGTCGGACGAGGCCTGGGCGCCGGAGTGAGTCTCGCGGCCGTCGTTAATCGCATCGCCTACGCGCAACCCGGTTACTTATTCTGATTCCGGATCTTCGCGTATTCGGTTCACGGCAGACTTAGCCAGCCATTCCCGAGCTTTTTGTCGCAACTCAGCGGCGGTATGCAGAGCGAGCTTCTCCTTCATGCGCATCTGATGTGTCTCAATCGTTTTGACGCTTACATGCAATTCGCTCGCTAATTCCGAAACGCTCACGCCTCTGCCGATAAAAGAGAAAATCTCCAGCTCACGATCACTCAGGTTGTTGATGTCGGGGTTACGAGAATTTTTCGTGCCCGCTGCGAAGTTGCTTAGTATTAGAGGCAACACGCTTGCAGCCACGTGCGGGTGCCCGGTTAAAATTTTGTCGAACGCCCTGAGCAGTTCGGGAGCATCGTCGATGGTCAGGTATGCTCGCGCACCGGCCCGGAACGCGCGTTGAGCCGAGAACGGGTCAGCGTGCTCGGAAAGGGCAAGGATTGCCGCGGCTGGATTGAGGTTCCGGAATTCTTTGATCAACTGTATCCCGTCAGCACCGCAGAGCCTCAACCCAACCACAACCAACTGCGGTTTGTGGCGCAGAAACAATTCGCGGGCCAAAGGCGCTTCATCCGTCTCGCCGCACACCACAAATTGCATGCTCTTCGCAATCAGTGAGATCACGCCGACTCGAACAAAACCTGTTCGATGAACAACGAGCACTTTTGCTTTTGTCCGGCCTTTCCCTGACACGTCGTCGGGCTCTTCCGTCAGGGATTTCTTTGATCCGTACACACTTCGCTTGTCTGGCCCCAGTTTTTCTCGGGTGTTGCGTTGCGGCATTCAACGCGCGTGCAGCGTGCCGTCTGTTTTTGCGTTGCTGCATATCCTTGGTGCCTAACGGGTTTCTCCTAAGTTGCAGCAGTTTTGTAGGGCGAAGTCCGACAGATGCCAAGCCAAAAATTCAGGGATTCGCCCCGACAGACAAATCGCCAGCCGTCCCCTTATTCTCCGCGCGAGGTGAAAATATGAAAAAAATAACCATTAGTCTCCTCCCGTTAATTTTCCTGTGGGTTCAGCCGCTATCGCATGCTCAAACCGTGGCAGACGACCCAAACACTGCCATGACGGTAGAAGCGACCGACGCGGTCATTGCTCCCGACGACTCGACTACAAATCCAGATGTTCCAGGAGATCCAAATTACCAGCAACCTGAAGGGCCGTATGCGCCCGAGCTCCCGATACGGGCGGCAATTACGAGGGACCAATCGGCGTAACGGGAATTTTTAATGGGAACGTTACGACCGCATGCTCTTACGATCCGGTCGGACATTCTGCCCACAGAGCCGTTGAGGATATCCCGCCGATACCTGGATCGCTCGGCAAGTACCCGCTGAAACTAACGCGCTATTACAATAGCCGGCAGCAGTATTACGGGATTGGCACGATCGGACTAGGTCCCGGCTGGTCGCATGAATACGCGTGGCTGTTGTGGAGCGACGGTACCCGGGTCATCTCTCCGCACGGCAATGTTTCCGATTTCTTTTGTGGGCCGCCGGTCGGTGTATCCGAGGGTTGGGATGACGGATATCAAGGGCGACATTTCGGTGGCACCGGGGCGTGGCGGCTAGCAGATGGCGGAAAGGTGCATTTCGCAGGCGGCCGGGTGGATTACATTGACGATCCTTACGGCCTGAGAACGACAATCAATTACGACGGAAATGGCCTGCGCACGCAGGTGACCGAACCAGGCGGGAGATACCTGAAGTTTATATATGATCCAAATGTGACCGATCCGGACGGCGGCCGCTTACTCACGAGAGTGGAGGCGCATGGTTTGGGGACTACCACAGTTACTGACTGGGTCAACTATAGTTACACATTGGTTTCGGCTGGCGTTGCCGGGCGCAACAAAATGATGTTGACGCGGGTCGACTACTCAGACAGCAACCCGAATGATCTCACCGGTAATACGCACGCGCATTACACATATCGCGATGACAACGTTACAGAAACGCAAACCACCCCGAAAATGTACCCCCTCTTGCAACGATGCGACGACGTGCGTTACAACGGGCCCATGCGCACGATCCGTTACGAGTACGACAACGGCGGGCCGCACGGCGCGGTTATCAATGAGAAATGTCCCAACGTTGGCGCAGTTTCCGCCATTACCCCTGGACATCGGAAATACCTTCACTGAAACGCGCGGGGATAGCCCTTACTCGCTCATTTACTTACACTCACATGATGCACTGCCATGGCACTGAATGCGGTCCTTGCGATGACTATGAGAACAGCAATCCGCCCCAGCAGATGCTCGACCATTACACAGATTTCCAAGGGCGCACGACGCAGCTCCATTACGATTCGAACTGGTATATCGATCAAGTCACGGACGCCAATACCCATACGACATATTACCAGCACGGAGCGCCGCCGGGCCAAGGCGGTATCGGACAAATCACGCGAATCACGCATCCCGGCGGCGCACACATCGATTACACGTACTACCCCGAACCCGGCGCATTAGGCGGCCATTATTTGCAGACAGTGACCGACGAGCGCGGAAACGTGACCGCATACAATCGCGACGGAAATCACCGCGTTACCAGTATTGATTACAAAAACAGCCAAAACCAGGTTCGCGCCCGCGAAGAGTTCGTTTACAACAATCTCGGCCAGGTAACCCGGCACAAGCTGAAGAACGGCAACTACGTCCACTATCAATATGGCGGGCGCGGTTTACTCAACGCCAAATGGAATCCCACACCCAATGACACGGCTCTTCCCGGGGATCCTAAGACCAGTTACACCTATTACACTGGCTGGTGCTGGGCCGACCGGGTCAACGTCATGACGCTGCCGGCTAATGGCAGCCAGCAAACCGCCAGGGAGACGTATGAATACGATCGGAACTGGAACGGAGTTGGTTGCAATGGCCGTGGTTTGGTGACGAAGATCACACACGCCGACAACAAGTATCAGTCATTCGGTTATAGCCAGTATGGTAACAAGCTCTGGGAAGAGAATGAGCTCCGGCAACGCACCAGCTATGCTTACGATAATTACAACCGGGTGCTCAGTATTACCAAGCCGCTCATTGGAACTGAAACCTTTAATTATCTAAAGCCCGGCACAAGTTCAGCGTACCTCCACACCACCAACTCGATTTACACCCACACCAGCCGCACGGGAATTGTGACGACGAACATGTACGACCCGAACTGGCGCAAAACCTCGACCACAGAGGCTTCCGGCACACTGAACCTGACCACCGGGTTTGCGTACGACCTGGTCGGTAATCTGACCGACGTGACCGATCCACGGCTCAAGATCACTCACAACGGCTATGACAATCGCAACCGCAAAACATCTACGACGGAAGCGTACAGCACCCCGCTCTGCGAGGACCACGGTATGGCATTACGACCCAGCCAATAACATCAACCGAATTGATCGCCCCGACGGTGTCCAAGAGACCAAAGGCTTCGATGCACTGAACCGAATGACGTGGCACACGGTCCCGCGCCAGGTTCCGGGGCAGAACCCAATCAACCTGACTACGCGTTTCACTTACAACCCCTCAGGCACGCTCCAGAAGGTGACCGACGCAAAGGGCCACGATACCACCTTCGACTACGATGCCTCAGACCGAAGAATCACGATGAGGTATGCGGCTCCACTGAACAACTCAGACCCAGCAATGGACTTACGATGACGCTGGCAATCTTAACGAACCGGACGACCGTCAACGGCGAGATCCAGAGTTTCACCTACGACAACTGTAACCGCAAAATCGGAATGAGTTGGAGCAACAGCGCTGATTCGGCCAGTTACTACTACGACGACAGCAAGTTGTGTACGGCGCAAAAATCCAAATTCCACCGTAACCCGCGTTTATGATGCCGCTGGTCGGCTGACCAATGATCAGCAAAATGTCAGTGGTCTCGGAATCAAAAATGTAACCTATCCGCTGTACGATGACGATGGGAAGGTAAAGCAGATTTCGGCGGCAGGCGTTTACGACTACACATTTGGTTACGATGCCGCAGGACGGTTCGAAACCATTTCGACCGGCGGATCCACCAAGTTCAAATACGCGTATGACGCGGCATCCAACGAGACGGATCGCTACACGTACCTGAGCGGTGTGACCATCGAGCAGATCTACGCCCGCGATAGCTTGAATCGAATGAGCCAGCCGGGTGCTGAAAAAGAATGGGCAAAGCTTCTCGGCACCGAGGCGTACACTTACGATCACATGAACCGGCTAACCGAAGTCAATCGGGATGACGTGGCGGACAGCTTTGCCTATTACTGGAGCGGGGAACTTTGGACCGCCCAATACGGCGGCGGAGCGCACATGCCTTACACCGAAGGGCAGGACCCTGACCTGGATACCACCGACACGGTTGATCCCAATGCCAACTATCAGCCGCCGGAGACGGAGGAACCGGAACCGCCGCCGCCGCCGGATGATTACAGCGATTTGCCTGGAGGCGGCGGCCGCCGCCGGATTTGCCACGGGCGTTCGGTGGCGTATTACTTGGATCGAGGCAGGCAATCGAACACAGCTTAACGACAGCGTGAATGGCAACGCAACATCCACGCCAAACAATATTAACCAGTACACCGCGGTGACAGGATGCACGATCACCAACGGCTCCGAGCATGAAATCAGCGTGTTTAAGGGACCGAATGATACTCAGCAGGTCAATTACTACTACATCAACGACGAGCACCTGAAGCAGGCCAGCGCCGGCAGCAACAATTACTACCTCTACTACGATGCACTGGGTCGCTGCGTAAAACGCAACCTCAACAACAACAATGCCCTGACCACATACTACATTTACGATGGGGAGAAGCCGATTTTGGAATACAGTTCCAGCGGGATCGTCGGGCGCAACGTGTACGGGAAAGGGGTCGACGAAATCCTGATGCGCACCAACCCGGGTGTGAACAGCGGGCAGCCGTTCTACTACGCTCAAGACCACGAAGGAAGCGTCACTCATCTCCTCAACTCGAGCGGCAACAAAATCGAGACGTACCACGTACGATGCCTTCGGCGCGCCGACCTTCTACAACGGCTCTGGCACTCCAAATCACCTCCACCGCCTACAACAATCGTTTCCTGTTCACTGGCCGCGAATACGCCGCCACCTATCGAGGGACCTACATCGCGCCGTTCGGCTTCTACGAATACCGCGCCCGAGCGTACAATCCCGACGCTTGGCCGGTTCATGAGCGAAGACCCGAAGCTGTTCGACGCCGGCGATTACAATCTCTTCCGCTACTGCCACAATGATCCGGTCGATTTCACCGATCCGATGGGATTTGGACTTTGTGTCGTCGACGCAAGACTTCGTTACAGGTGCGGGCGATTTCATTTCACTAGGTGCAACGGCATACATTAGAGGTTCACTGCCTGGGATCTATGGTTTTGCTGGCGTGAACACAAATTCAATGGTGTACAGGTTTGGAAGAGGGCTCCGGCCTCATGCTTGGGATGGCGACCGGTGAAGGCGAAGCCGCTGCGGCTCGGGCCGGAATCAGGGGGGCGGAGCAAACGGCCAACAGAGTGGCAGCGGTCATTGGAAAGTTCTCAAATTCCCCCAATTATTTAGAGGTAGCCGAAAACCTGGGAGCCAAGAAGTTTAATATTCCGCAGCACATCTGGGCGAAAATGAGTGAAGCGCAGCGTTGGACGGCCAATCAAAAGTTCTTAGATAGAGCGATCGCACGCGGAGGCGACTTCATACTGGACAAACCGATAAAGGGCATAAGCAGTGTTTCCGGCGAGTTGCGCAAAGAACTGAACTATTTGAGTCAGAGAGGTTATGAACTAAGCAAAGACGGCTCGCGAATGGTAAGATCTCCGCAATTCGAGACTCAGCTGAAGAAAGGAACGGAAGAAGCGCAGCGGATCGTGAGCGAGTTGGAACACAGCAATGTTGAGAAGCCAAAGTGAAACCAAACAAGAGTGACATCGTTGCGCAGATTGTAACCCTACCAGGGACATTTCATAGTCTCGGAGAGGTTTCGATGTTTTCCCTTCTGCAACAGACAGGTTACTTTGAACTACACGATCAGATTTCGGAGGGTGATATTCGCGCAGCACTCCTGCGTTGCACCGAGTGTGTTCAAGAATGGATGCAGTACGCGGAAGACAAACGAACCCCCAGCGGCTGGTATGTTACCGAAAATGATGAAGGATGCTATGAAACGGGCTATATTGCTGACGCCCACACTCGCACGAACCGGGTCCAGTATGAGAATGCCATCGATGCGTGTGCGGTTTTTATCAAGCACGAGATAGAGAGTATTAGGTCTGGTAAATGACCAAGCTTTTTCACATCGCTTGGCTGGAGCCGCGTTGCCAATGATGAGCAGGAGTGAACGCCGCGAGGCAATTTTCTACGATGATGCGGATCGGGCGGAGTTTTTGAGGACCTCGGTCAGGCTTGTCTAAAGACCGGATGGCAAGTGCATGCCGGTGCTGATGAGCAATCATTGTCGTCTGATGGTGGAAATGCCCGAAGGTAACCTGGTGGCGGGGATGAGATGGCTGCAGAGCATCTATACCAGGCGGCATAAACTGCCGGCATCGGCTGTGGGGCCGACTTTTCGGAGACCGTTACAAGGCAATTTTGAGCGAGGACGGCTCGGGTTATTACTATTGTTCGCTCATGGACTACATCCACCTCAATCCGGTGCGGGCGGGTTTGGTACGAGTGAAGCGTGGAGAAAGTGTGCGCGATTATGTGTGGAGCAGCGTGTCTAGGGGTTATGCCCTGCCGCCAGCTCGTCGACCGGTCTGGCTAGCGGCAAAAGAAGGGTTCGCCATGCCGCAATGTGCGGATACGGCGGCAGGTCGGCGTCGTTTTGTAGAGCGTCAGGATGGCCGCCAGTCTGTCAAGATTTGATGACTGACCCCTGTTCTCCTACGCGATCAGAATGTGAATTAAGTTGTGAAATTTCATTTTTATCTTTCCGATTCTAGCTGACCCCGGGCGGTTGCTTTTAGGGATTGTTGACTACTTGTGGCGCAGCTTTGCTCGCTTCAAGCTGAGCGCTCACCTTTTGAATTTTGGCTGCCTGCTCATCGAGACGCGCAGTGAGTTGCACAATTGTTGTGCCGAAGTCCTTCTTTAGCTGGGTGATTGTCGCTTGCTGTTCCTCGACTTTGTTATGCTCCTTCAAAAACTCGTTGAGCAACATCGCGTTTACCGCGTCGTAACGCACGGTGTAGATGTCGCCCTTCTCGTCGCGCACCACCAAATCAGGGTTCACTTCGGCTACTTCCTCGGCAATCAAACCGAATTGGGGCGTGGTATCCTTGTGGACCTTGTAACGAAAGCTAACCGGCTTGAGTGCCAGAATGGCCTCGCTGGCCTTGTCCATCGGTTTAATGTCGGTCTTGTAACGCCGCGAAGAACTGAGCGTGCCAAGCTGACCGACTGAGTCGATCAGCACCGGTATGGCATTGGCATTTTGTGTTGTCGTCCCACGAATATTGCCAATAAAGCAGGTATTACCCACGTCCGCACCTGTGACGCCGTCGCCGATACAGATGACGTTACTGGCCGTGACGATGCCGCCGCCGGCTTGAGCGCCCACAACGGTGTTATTATTTCCAGTCTGCGAATTAGAAAGCGCCTGAAGACCGATGGCCGTATTGAAGCTGCCGCCGGCATTCTGAAAGAGCGCGGAAGCACCCGTGGCAGTGTTGAAGTTACCGGCAGTATTGGAGGCGAGCGCACTCGCACCGTTGGCCGTATTGGCGGAGCCGGTGGTATTGTCAAAGAGCGCTTGAAGGCCGCTGGCCGTATTGTTCGAGCCGGTGGTATTGTCAAAGAGCGCCTGAAGGCCGGTGGCCGTATTGTTCGAGCCGGTGTTATTGACCAAAAGCGCTGCAGCGCCGATGGCCGTATTGTTGTCTCCGGTGTTGAGGGCAAGCGTTCCAGCACCGAAGGCGGTGTTGAAGCTGTCGGTGGTCACGCTTCCGAGCGAAAACCAACCAACTGCTGTGTTCGCAGAGCCGGTGGTAAGGCTTTGAAGGGCCTTGGTTCCTTCTGCAGTAGTGAAATTAGGATAGCCCCCGTCTGGTGGCGGGACCACTGCTTCTGCTTTTGGCAAGAGCCCTATGCAGACGAATACCAGTGGGATGAGAAGCAAACCGAGCTGCAATGGCAATCGATTAACCGACTTTATTAAGCGTAGAGTTGTCATAATTATTGGTTTCATTTTCTTGAGGATGCATTGTTTGAGCTGCATTAACTGCAATCCAGTTCCGTGTGGAACCAGGAACCATCCTTAGGAGGCGCGTTGAAGAAGCGGCCTCGCTTTGGTAGACTCGGGGCTCCAGTTGGATCTGGGGGATCGCGCTAAACGGTGTCTCAACGAACGCCCAGCCCCTACGGCTTATTCAGCCGTGCCGAAGATAAGGTGAAACTGTCGGATGACGTAATCTTATTGGATACGCCTTTTATCTGCAGCTATGGCGCATGTCAACGAATTTTACCGACGATGTTTTGGGCGTTATTTACGCCGTCCAATCCTGCGGGCGTTCTGCAGCCCCCTAACTCTCAAGTCGTCAGCGCAAACGAGCCGATCAGCGACGTGTGAGGCGAGCCCCTACATGAAAATTAGGCCATACCTGACAGACAAAATACGCACGGTTTTGGTAAACCCTTTTGGTTACGATCTGAATTCGGGGTTAGGGTAAAGAAAGCCCTTCTCTCGGCATTTCTCCCTCTTTCAGACCTGCAATTCGCTCGGGTCAACCGTTGAGAGAAGGAGGAATAATCAATGAACTTATTCAGATCAAAGAACTGCAACTACCCGAATCAGAAATTCAACGGAAGCGTCTTTCTTCTAATCGCGTTGGCGCTCGCCTGCTTTGCCATTTCACCGATGGCGCAAGCGGTTGTTCCAGCGCCCGATGGCGGCTATCCCGGGCAGAACACAGCGGAGGGCCAAAGTGCCCTTTTGCATCTCGCCGCCGGCACTTACAACACGGCCCTTGGTTGGGCCTCACTGGGTTTCAACGTCACCGGCAACTTCAACACGGGCGTCGGCGCAGCACTCTCCTTGCCAACACTGCCGACGAAAATACGGCCACTGGCGCCGGGGCGCTTTTGAGCAACACCACCGGCGGCAACAATACGGCCAATGGAGCGTTCGCGCTCTTTAGCAACACCACCGGCGACGAGCAACACGGCCAACGGTGATCATGCGCTTTCTCAATACCACCGGCAGCACCTAACACGGCCATCGGCTAGTGCCGCTCTCTTAGGCAATACCACCGGACGACAACACGGCCGTCGGGTTGGTGCGCTCTATTAACAATACGACAGGCGCGGCTAACATTGCCTTGGGTCTTTGCTGGCGGCAATGTCACCACGGCCAGTAACAATATTTGTATCGGGCACTTGGTAACAACGTGCGACAACAGCTTGCTATATCGGCAACAATCTCTCACATTCGACTGTTTCCGGCAAGCGACGGTCCGTTCTGTCAATTTATGAACGGCAGACTCGGGACGACTGACTTCCTCAAGGCGCTTTAAGAAAGACATCAAAGCGATGGATAAAGTCAGCGAAGCGCTCTTTGCGCTTAAACCGGTTACCTTCCGCTACAAGAAGGAGTTTGACCCGGCAAGCACCTCGCAGTTCGGCCTTGTCGCTGAGGATGTGGAAAAGGTGAATCCTGATTTGGTCGTGCGCGACAAAGAAGGAAAGCCGTACACCGTGCGCTACGACCAGGTGAACGCGATGTTGCTCAACGAGTTTCTCAAAGAGCACCGTCAAAGTGAGGAACAAGAAAGACTTCGCAGAGCAACCTGGAAGACACAGAGCTTGAAAGCGCTTACCGCTGGCCTACAGAAAGTGAGCGCACAACTCCAACTAAACCAACACGCACCGGAAACAGTTTCGAACAATCACTAGACGTTGGCGAGGATTGAAAATTGGGAATCATCGCTGACAATCTCAGCAAAGCCGGATTGAGTTGGGGCTACGTCTCAGCGATTGATTCCAACGGGCGAACGATCTGGATTGCAGACGCACATCGCGACGACGGAAAACGTTTCATCGTCCGCCCGGATGATAAGCTGACTGCGTTTCTGGAACGCGGCGAATTGTTTTGACACGAAGGCGAGATTTTTTCAGACTCGGTGTCGCTTAACGGATCTGAATCAGGCGGAGGTCTTTTCCCGCTGGAGTTCTTCGCCCCTTCCGGACCCGCCATTCGCAGAACCAACCTAGCGGGGAAAAGAAAGGAAGAACCATGAATCCACTGATTCAGCTAAAAACAACTCCACCACTTCTCATCGCACTCACGCTCCTCTGCTTCGGGCTTTTGCCAAGAGCGCAGGCAGTCATTCCAGCGCCGGATGGCGGCTATCCCGGACGCAACACCGCAGAGGGGGACAACGCTCTGTTTAGTCTCACTACCGGCACATTCAACACGGCGGTGGGGTACTTGTCACTTTGGGAAAACACCACTGGAGGCTACAACACGGCCAACGGAGCGTTGGCCCTCAACCTCAACGACACCGGCCATAGCAACACGGCAAACGGTTATGCTGCGATTCGAGCCAACACCACCGGCATTGGAAACACAGCCATCGGCGCTGCTGCGCTTAGTTTCAACACCACCGGCGACGACAACACCGCCAGTGGTAATGGGGCGCTCTTTCGCAACGACACCGGCAATAAGAACACGGCCTTGGGCTTTCGTGCCGGCGACAATCAAACAACGGGTTCCAATAACGTCTATATCGGCGCCGAGGTGGTTGGTGTTGCTGGCGAGAGCAACACGATCCGTATCGGCAGAAATATCACCGACACCTTTATCGATGGCATCAACGGAGCGCGGCCAGAGGCGCTGCGGTGTTCGTAGTTGGAGGAGCCGGCAAGCTGGGCACGATGCCTTCCTCGGCGCGGTTTAAAGATGAGATCAAACCGATGGACAAAGCGAGTGAAGCCATCCTGGCACTTAGGCCGTGAGTTTTCGTTACAAGAAAGAAGTTGATCCGCAACGCGTTGCACAGTTTGGGTTGGTGGCTGAGGACGTGGAAAAAATAAACCCTGATCTCGTGATTCGCGACGCCCAGGGCAGACCACAGGCGGTCCGCTATGAGCAGGTGAACGCGATGTTGCTCAACGAGTTTCTCAAAGAGCACACGACGGTACGGGAACAGGGAGCGATTATCGCAAAACAGCAAAAGCAAATCGAAGCGCTTACTGCGGGCCTACAGAAGGTGAGCGCACAGCTTGAAGTGAGCAAAGCCGCACCGCAGAACTGGAGCAGGCGATTCACCAATTCGCGGTGAGTTCGGTCTTGTCAATTGCCCGCACAAGCGTGCGTGCGGATGAATAGCTGACGGGAGTTCCTTGGCCCGCAAATCGGCAATTTGCCGTTGAGGTCGCCGAAATTCCTGCCACATTCCGTGCCTATGAAAACAACCGCGTCATCAGTTCACGTAGTAATTTCACTCGTCTGCTTTGCCGCTTTGCCCGCGATGCAAGCAGTCAGTCCACCCCCAGACGGAGGCTATCCCAATGGCAATACGGCGGAGGGTTTAGAAGCCCTCAATAGCCTTGAAATCTACTCCCGCAACGACACTGCCATTGGTCACCAAGCGCTCTATAACACCACCCGTGGCAACCAAAACACGGCCGTCGGTTCTAACGCGCTCTTTCGCAACACCATCGGCAACAACAACACCGTCGTCGGTTATTACACGCTCTTTGACAACACCACCGGCATCGACAACACGGCCGTCGGTAATACAACGCTCCGCAGCAACACCACCGGCAACAACAACACCGTCGTCGGTGCTAAAGCGCTCTTTAGGAACAAAACCGGCTCAGATAACATAGGGTTGGGCAACAACGCTGGCGGGGCGCTCACCACCGGCAGTAACAACATCGATATCGGCAACCCGGGTGTGACTGCTGAGTCTAACACAATCCGCATCGGCGAAGAGGGAAAGCAGACGGACACCTTTATGGCGGGCATACATGGGGAAATAGTCACTGGCTCGGCGGTCTTTATTAATAGCGCGGGTCGACTGGGAACAGTGCCGTCGTCGCAGCGTTTCAAGGATAATATCACGCCCATGGATAAGCTGAGCGAAGGCCTGTTCGCGCTCGAACCCGTAACGTTTCATTACAAGAAAGAGCTTGATCCTGCGGGCGGTTCGCAGTTTGGGCTAGTGGCCGAACAAGTGGTAAAAGTCAATCCTGACTTGGTAGTGCGCGATAAAGCAGGAAAACCTTACAGTGTGCGCTACGACCAAGTGAACGCGATGTTGCTTAATGAGTTCCTCAAGGAGCACCGCGAGGTGCAAGAGCTGAAGAAAGAAGTTGCAGCGCTTACTGCGGGCCTACAAAAGGTAAGCGCACAGGTTGAAGCGGGCAAACCTGCACCGCAAGTGGTCAACAATCCTTGAGGCCGGACGGAGATAAGCCACGGCAGGGTGTCGTGCCAAACACACTGGACTTATTCCGCCACGGGGCTGTTGGCTTCATCGATTGGTTAGATGGATTGATTTCACAAGATGTGATCGCTGTCGCCCGCGCAGTTTGAAGATGATTGCAATCACTAGCTGGAGGAAACCAATAAAAACGACAATACCCGCAATCCCTGCAATCATTTCGAGCGGAATTCGACCGTCGCGAACAGTGTCGATGGTACGAACGCCGGATCGCATCAATAACAGTGCGGTGGTGCAGATGATGCCCGCAACGGCCATATAGCAGATCCCAGCCGCGGCCCGTGATCGCACAGGGTTTCGGTCGCTGATCGCTTCTGCTTCCTTTTTATCCTCCGGGCGGACATAGATGCATAGCAAACGGCGGGACCCGCTATACCGAAGTTCACTGTATTCCTGAACTTCGAATGAAAGATGCTGCTCTTCTAGCCCCTTGAGGATACGCTCTGCATCTCCAGGCTCAAAATGACCGAGCATTTCGTATTCAGCATGATTCGGGCCGTTAGTGTTTCCCTTATCGTTCGCTCGCTGGTTGTCACTCGGCGGCGTCATCTAACGAGACAGAGATAAGCCACGGCAGGGCGTCGTGGCAAACTCGTTGAAGTTATTTCGCCAAGGGGCCGTTGGTTTCATCGATTGGTTAGATCACATCATTTGCGATGGCTCAAGACATTGATGATGACCCCATTTGGATCAGCAATGAAGAACCGGCGAACCCCCCAAGGTTCATCCGTCATTGGATAAACAATCGGAAGGCCGAGCGCGACGGCCTTGGCATGCACTCCATCAACATCGTCCACCTCGATCGATATGTTTGCCTGTGGCGTTGCTTCTTCAGTCTTTCGCACGACGGTAATCTGGGCCGTCGGATTGGTCGGTGAGACGAACGTCAAGACCCAGCCCATGTCCATGGCGAGATCCAAGCCTAGGAATTCTGTGTAGAACTTCCGGCTCTCGTCCATCTTTTCCGACATGATGTCTGGCACTACTCTTTTGATGCTCATTTACGGGATACGCGTTCCGATATGATCTAACGAGAAAGAGATAAGCCACGACAGGGTGTCGTGACAAGCACTCTGAACTTGTTTCGGGATGGGGCCGTCGGCTTCATCGAATCGCGGGCATCGTTTTCTCTCGCTAAGCTGACGGAAATTGTTCTAGACTCGGGGTCTATGAACACACGTCTAAAAATCCCAACTCCATCATTTCTCATCGCACTGGCCTGCTTCGGGCTCTCGTCCGCTGTGCAGGCGGTAAATCCCCCGCCGGACGGTGGCTATCCCGGTGGCAATACAGCAGAGGGGCAAAACGCCCTCTTTAGTCTTACCACCGGCACGCACAATACCGCAGTTGGTTTGTTTTCGCTGAGGAACATAACTGACGGCAGCTTCAACACCGCTCTGGGCGCTGGAACACTTCTTTCCGATACCGGAAGCGAAAACACGGCCACTGGCGCAGGCGCGCTTTTGAGCAACACCACTGGCGACAACAATACCGCCAACGGAGAATCGGCCCTTTTTTACAACACCACCGGCATCAGGAACACCGCGGTTGGCGCCCAGGCGCTCTTAAACAACACCACCGCATCCAACAACACGGCCACCGGCGCAAGTGCGCTCCTAAGCAACACCACCGGCAACACCAACACCGCTAGTGGAGTTGAGGCACTCCAAAACAACAGCACCGGAAACTGGAACACGGCAACCGGTGTACATGCGCTCCAGAGTAATACCACGGGTGCCAACAACACAGCCACTGGCGTAAATGCGCTCCTAAGCAACACCTCCGGTGGCCAAAACACGGCCACCGGCATTCAGGCGCTCCGGAACAACACCACCGGACCCTACAACACAGCCATCGGTGTCTCGGCGCTCCGGAACAACACCACCGGACCCAGCAACACAGCCATCGGTGTCTCGGCGCTCTTCAACAACACTACCGGAGTCTGGAACACGGCAATCGGGGTAAATGCGCTCCAAAGCAACACCACCGGCAACACCAACACCGCTAGTGGAGTCGAGGCGCTCCAACACAACAACACCGGATCCAACAACACGGCCACCGGCGTACATGCGCTCCGGAACAACACCACCGGCAGCTTCAACATCGCGTTGGGCGAAAACGCCGGCTTCAATCTCACCACAGGCAACAACAATATCGATATCGGTTATAACGTCAGGGGCACCACTGGTGAGTCCGGCACCATCCGCATCGGCGACCCAAATGCCCAGGGCGCAACCTTTATTGCCGGCATTAGCGGCGCAGCTGTTCCAGGTGGTGCACCAGTTGTGGTAGATACCTCCGGTCACCTTGGGACGATAGTTTCCTCGGTGCGTTTTAAGGACGAGATCGCGCCAATGGACAGGCTGAGCGAAGCGATCTTCGCACTCAAACCAGTCACGTTCCGCTACAAAAAGGTGCTTGATCCCCAAAGGATTCCTCAGTTTGGCCTCGTCGCCGAGGAAGTAGAAAAAATCAGTCCTGATCTGGTTGCTCGCGACGCAAAAGGGGAGGTTTACACCGTCCGCTACGAGGCCGTGAACGCGATGTTGCTCAACGAATTTCTAAAAGAGCACAAGGCGTTTGCCGAAGAACAGCGCAAGGTTGAGGAACAGGAAAAGACAATCGCAGAGCTAAAATCTGGAATGACGGCCCTCTCAGCAGCCGTGAAAGAGCAGGCAGCGCAAATCCAGAAAGTGAGCGCACTGCTAGAAGCGAGCAAAGCTGGGCCGCAAATGGTCGGCAATCCCTAGAGCGGATGAAAAGCTGACTGCGTTTGTTGAACTGGAGAGGGCGATTCACGAATTCGCGGTGAGTTTGCTCTCGTAAATCATTTTGTCATTGCCGTGTGGAGCGCAAAAGAGGCAGAATGCGGCTATGAAAACGAACACACTCTCTTTGATTCTTGTTTCTCTCCTCACCGGCTTCGCGTTTCTGCAGCCAGCGCACAGCGCCACAAACAACACGGCCTTCGGCGATGGTGCGCTCGAAAACAACCAGGGCGACAACAATACGGCTTTTGGCCACTCCCCCCTCCGTTTCAACATTTTCGGCAAGCAAAATACAGCCACCGGTGCTTTCGCTCTCAACAAGAATGGTCTAGGCGATGATAACACCGCCACCGGTTTTCAAGCGATGCTCGAGAGTGGCACCGGGAGCCGCAACACGGCCACCGGGCAATCGGCCCTGCAGCACAACGGCACACTCGGCAACGACAATACTGCCACCGGGGCTAGCGCACTCTTCCGTAACACCCACGGCTTCAGTAACACGGCCAGCGGGGCTAGCTCGCTCTTCAACAACACCACCGGCAGCCGCAACATGGCCGCCGGTTTTCAGGCACTTCATCGGAACACAACTGGCGAACGCAACACGGCCATCGGTGATGGCTCGCTCTCTAACAACACCACCGGCAGCTTCAATGTCTCCTTAGGCGCTGGTGCAGGCAGTGGTGTCATCACAGCGAATGATGTGATTTGTATCGGTCGTGCTGTAAACGGCGTGAATGTGAGTGGCACTTGCTTCATCGGAAACATCCGCGGCGTGACAACACAAAACGCCAATGCTTTACCAGTTGTGATTGACGGGGCTGGCCAACTTGGCACCGTCGCTTCCTCGGAGCGGTTCAAGAAAGACATTGCCATCATGGGCCAAGCCAGTGAAGGAATCCTGTCACTCCGACCAGTCACATTCCACTACAAGACGGACGGCGAGAACACACCGCAATTTGGTTTGATTGCCGAAGAAGTAGCGAAGGTGAACCCGAATCTGGTGGTACGCGACAAGAACGGTGAAATCTACACCGTGCGCTACGAAGCGGTGAACGCGATGCTGCTCAACGAGTTCCTCAAAGAGCACCGCAAGGTCGAGCAGTTAACGAAAGAATTCCAAACGACCGTCGCGCAGCAGCAAAAACAAATTGAAGCTCTCACTACTGGCCTTCAAAAAGTGAGCGCACAGCTTGAAGTGAGCAAACCCGAGCCGCAGGTGGTCATCAAAAATTACTAAACCGGGCAACAGCGCGGGACAGTCCTCACTATTGATAGAAGTTTGTGGTTAGAGTCTGGCGATGCCGCGCCAACTGGAGAGGAGACGACCGTCAGCCTAAGATGGGACACACAAGAGCGGGTTAGCTGATTGGGCCCACCGAGGCATTATGCTGATAACGGTGCTGACGGGAATACACTCGATGCCTGTGATGCGAATCGTATGACGGTCCTCCGTAGTACCCGTAGTCGGGTTGCCGGTAGTAATACCCCCCGCGGGGATAATACCCATATTCGAAATGGGGATACCCGTAGTTGACGCCTGGTCCAGTCTCAATTCCAGGAATTCCAATTTCGATCTGAGCGTCCAAACGCTGCACGGGAACGAAAGCCAGTCCACTTACCACGAACGCGACTAAAAAAAGCTTTTTCACCTGTTTGATCCTCTCTCTTCTTTTTCTTTCTTCTTTTTACTACTCATTTTTGGATTGTAAAAAGGTTTTTACCGCCCGGTCTCTCGACTGGGATGGGAGATGGGGTCAGAGTGGGGTTGCATTGATTTGACAGACAGTCGGCTAAGGGTCAAAACCCGAAAGCAAGCCCGCATGAAGACACAGTTAAGAAAGCCGGCTCGCGACAGAGCGAGCTACACCGATCAATACAAGCAGGAGGAGAGGATCGGCGCCACCGTCATCTGCAGCATGGCTGGTCTTGGGGCAGCCAGGCTTTTGCGGAGAGAATGTTGCAGTTGGCAGAGAAGGGTATCGCGACCCGGAGAAATCGCACGTATCGCAGCACGGCGCTTTCCGAGCTCACGACGAGAGGGAGGCGCAGCGGCTTTTGGACGGCGGGCTGGCGGCAGCATGGTTGTCGGATAAGGACCTCGAATCGCTACCCGGTTCCAGTGTGCGCAAGGTAGCTTTGGCAAATTTTGTTTTAGAACGGACGGTAGCGAGGCAGAGCTGGATCGCCGAGAAATTGGCGATGCGCAGCGCAGCAAACGTGAGTCAACAAGTTCGTCGATACCGTGCAAAGAGACCGAGGTTGACGGGCGCCTTAAAAGAATATCTCCAGTCTGTCAGGATTTGTTGACTGACCCCTATCCTACCTTGATGATCGAGACTTCCAATGGTGATGTGGATCTCATCGGGGCGTTTATAGTGACAATTTTAATCTGGCTGACCAGTCGCTGACTCGCTAACCTCGGCACACATATGCAAAAGCGATGTCTGAAAAACATGTCAAGCTCTGCAGTCGCGCTTATCGTCCTGGTGGGTTGGTCGTCTATCGCCAGCGCACAATGGACCCCGCTGGCGAATGCGTTTCCATCGGGATTCGCCGAACATTGCCTTCTCCTCACCGATGGCACGGTGATGTGCCATGAGTACAACACGAACCGGTGGCATCGACTGAAGCCGGACATCAACGGCAGTTATCAAAATGGCTCGTGGGATGTGCCGGGTTTTACCATCGCGGACATGCCAAACGGCAACGACCCCACCATTGGATGCGTGAACTGTCCGTACCGCCACTATACTTTGCATCTGCGGTGCTGCCGGATGGGCGAGTGGTTGTCATCGGCGGCGAATACAACGGCGGTCCTCCTGTCTGGACCAACATCGGCTTCATGTACGATCCGGTGGCCAACACATGGTCAGCGCAAATAACTGTACCGGGAACGTGGTGTTGCGCCGGCGGCGGCGGCACCGGAGCTATCGGCGACGCCCAGTCCACGATTCTGACGAACGGAACGATGCTTGTCGCGAACATCGGGACCAGGGATATCGCGTCGTTCAATCCCGCAACGCTGACCTTCAGTGCACTCGCCCCGACGGACAAGGACGACATCAACGACGAGGAAGGCTGGAATCAACTGGCGAACGGGACATTCCTGACTGTCGATTCAAGGATCCAAACGTCCTTCGAAATCTACGATTCCGCGACCAACTCGTGGGGGACCGCCGGATCCACCGTGGTGAACCTGGCAGATACTGGCGCGGGCACAGCCAATTCCAAGGAGGTCGGACCAGCGGTCCTGCGGCCGGATGGCACGCTTATCGCCTTCTCCGGCACGAATTCCGGTCAGAATGCCGTCTACAACACCGCAACCGGCACGTGGGCTGCAACTGGCGTGGCGGGAGACTTCCCGGCCGGCCCCGGGGCGAGCCATTACGCTGTCGCCGATGGGCCGGCTTCCTTGTTGCCGAATGGCAACGTGCTCGTGATGGCCAGCCCCGTGTATCCGACGAACCCTCCTGGCGTCTTCAACACGCCAAGCCACTTTTTTGAGTTCGACGGCACCAACCTGACACAGGTCGCGGATTCGCCTAATGCGGCCAGCTTCATATCCTATCAGGGCCGCATGCTCCTTCTTCCTTCCGGCGAGGTCCTCCTCACGGCGTACAACCAAGGGGGCAATCAGTTATTACGGCCTAACGCGAGAACCAACAGCCCCATCAAAACGCCCGCCGTGCCCCTCGTGGATGTAGCCGATGTCATGCTCTACTCGAACGGCGGAATGCCCCAGGACATTTGGAGGCCGGTCATCACGACAGCTCCTTCAACTGTCCTTCCCGGCAATACCTACGCGATCTCAGGCACGCTGTTCAACGGTTTCTCGGAAGGAGCTTCGTACGGCGACGATGCCCAGATGTCGACGAACTATCCGTTGGTGCGCATCCGGAACCATGCAACTGGACACGTCCTTTACGCCCGCACTCATAACCACAGCAGGATGGGCGTCGAAGCGGTCGGCAGCAGCGAAATCGTGACGACGCAGTTCGATGTGCCGGCTAGCGTCGAGCCAGGCCCAAGCGATCTGGTTGTGGTCGTGAACGGCATTCCCTCATTCCCCGCGGACACCGTCGTGCAGGAGACAGCAACCCCGACGCCAACCGCAACTCCTACTGCTACGGCTACAGCAACCCCCACGGCCACGGCAACAGCAACAGCTACAGCTACAGCTACGGCTACAGCTACAGCAACAGCAACAGCAACAGCGACTGCTACAGCCACACCAACAGCAACAGCTACGCCAACTCCGACACCGAGACCGACACCTACGCCGAGGCCTGTTTCAACGCCGAGACCTCGTCCCACGCCCGCACCCCGCCCGTAACTTTCATCCGATTACTCAGGCGAGGAACATGGCGCTAGAATCGTCGATAAAGGTCGCTACAACAGGGACATTCAATGCAAAACAAACCCCTTTCCCCCTTTCTCGATCGCGACTCGTATTGATCGCGGTGTTCGTTTTTGCAGCTACATCTTCGATCGTAAATGCGACACCCCTCGGCTTCTTTCAATCTCAACGGCCCTCGAACTCTTCCCAAAGAACGCTGACGTTCGATGAGCGCGTTATCTATCAGAAAGCTATCGAGGAAGTCTATTGGCGTCACCGAATCTGGCCAGGGGACCGGCCCGATCCCAAGCCATCGCTCGATGCGGTGATGCCGCAGGCGCAGATTGAAAACAAAGTCGCCGATTACTTGCGCGAATCGCAGGCGCTCGAGGATTACTGGCAAAGGCCGATCACTCCCGATCAACTGCAAGCCGAGATGGAGCGCATTGCCAGTCATACAAAGCAACCCGGAGTGCTGCGCGAACTCTTTGACGCTCTGGGCAACGATCCCTTCGTAATCGCTGAATGTGTGGCGAGACCGGTGCTGACCGAACGTTTGGTCACGGAGTTGAACAACGAAGACCGCGTGAACCTGGCGAGAATCGCGTGGCGAGAACAGCCATCGCAAGCCTGGGTCGCTAAAACCGAAACGCAAGTGCCGGTGACAATGGCGGCAGTAAGCGGCGCGAACTACACGCTTCCTGCGATAGCAAGCGACGTCCCGGACTCCTGCACCGTTCCGTGGACTCCTACCAGCACCACCAACGCGCCCGCTGGCCGAACCTTTTACACAGCAGTGTGGACCGGCGCTGAAATGATCGTCTGGGGTGGCTGGGACGAGGTGGTCACCTATTTTAACACTGGCGGCAGATACAATCCCAGCACCGACAGTTGGACAGCTACCAGTACTACCAGCGCGCCGAACGCCCGAGCCCAACACACGGCAGTGTGGACCGGCAGCCAAATGATCGTCTGGGGGGGCTCGGATAATAACGGCACCAACGTTTTTAACAGTGGCGGGAGATATAACCCCAGCACTGACAGTTGGACAGCCACCAGCCCTACTAATGCTCCCACTGCTCGACAATTTCACACGGCAGTGTGGACCGGCAGTGAGATGATCGTCTGGGGCGGAAAGGGCGGTGGCCCCAGCCATTTTAATACCGGCGGCAGTTACAATCCCAGCACCGACAGTTGGACAGCTACCAGTACCACCAGCGCGCCGAACGCCCGAGCCCAACACACGGCAGTGTGGACCGGCAGCCAAATGATCGTCTGGGGCGGAGATAACGGCAGCGTCTATTTTCGCACGGGCGCGAGATATAATCCCAGCACCAACGGTTGGACAGCCACAAGCACCACCGACGCTCCCGGTGGCCGATCTGCTCACACGGCAGTGTGGACTGGCAGCCAAATGATCGTCTGGGGCGGATTTGACGGCACCTTCCGTTTGAACACCGGCGGGAAATATAACCCGAGCACCGATAGTTGGACGGCCACCAGCACGAATAACGCACCCGTCGGCCGAGAATTTCACACGGCAGTGTGGACCGGCAGTGAAATGATCGTCTGGGGCGGGGGCAGCTACCAGAATACTGGCGGTAAATACAACCCCGGCACGGACAGTTGGATAGCCACCGACACTACCCGCGCGCCCGCTGGCCGAACCGTTCTAGCTGGAGTCTGGACGGGCAGCCAAATGATCGTCTGGGGCGGAAGTAACAGCCACGCGTTGAACACAGGCGGGAGATACTGCCCGGCGGCACCGGCCCAGGTAATCCTTTACAATCAGTACAACAACCCTGGCACCGATTACACAGT
The DNA here is from genome assembly GCA_963761585.1 of uncultured Verrucomicrobiae bacterium. Taxonomy (GTDB): domain Bacteria; phylum Verrucomicrobiota; class Verrucomicrobiia; order Chthoniobacterales; family UBA10450; genus Udaeobacter. The sequence continues at coordinate 3,709 of CAVXHW010000006.1, read as the reverse complement.
GTCGGCAACATTTACCGACTCTCCCTCGCACAACTCCGATCTCGCTGACGACTTTGTCGTGCCAGGAGGCCAAACGTGGCATGTGCAGTCGATCGACGCTCAAGGAGCGTACTTCAGCGGCTCGGGACCTGCCAATAGTTTCAACGTCTTCTTCTATAGCAACAGCGGAGGTTTTCCCGGCACACGGGTCTATAGCGCGACCAATCGACCATTCACGCAAAGTGGCAGCACCTTTACCCTAAATCTGCCCACCCCGGCGGTGCTCACCGCAGGCACGTATTGGTTCGAGGTTCAGGCCAACATGACTTTTGGCACAGATGGCGAATGGGGTTGGAAGGACCGAACGGCCACGTCGAACAACGCTGCAGTTTGGCGAAACCCAGGCGGCGGCTTCGGGATGTGCCCGAGTTGGAGCCGCAGGGGAGCCACTTGCAACATCGATGCCTCGGCGCCGGATCAGGTTTATCGGCTTAGTGGGACGATAGCGGTGTCCTCGCCTTCGCCTACACCAACCCCAACACCTAGTCACACACCGACAGCCACACCTACCGCTACTCACACGCCGACAGCTTCACCAACCGCCACGGCTACGGCAACGGCAACGGCAACAGCAACGGCAACGGCAACGGCTACGGCAACAGCCACACCTACCCCAACTGCATCACCTACACCTACACCAACGCCGACCCCATGCACGGGCAGATGTTCACCCACACCAAGGCCGCGTTCAACTCCACACGTCCGTCCGAACCCGAGCTGATAGACGAACACGCCAAGTTCGCCAGCGCGCAGCCATGCGAGATACATCGAGGAGTACAAGAGGGAAGCGCTGGAGTTGTGGCTGCGTATCAGCCCTTGATCTCGAGAGGTGAAACGTTGTGGATTGTTGACGCGCATCGCGGCGACGGCCAACGCTTCATTGTGCACACGAATGAAAAACTGACTGCGTTTTTGGAACTGGAATCGAAGCTTATTCGGACGCGGCGCAATATAGGACGACGCCCTATATTTTTCTGTTGACAGGTTGTTAGAATTTTCGGCAGGCTAACACTCGCGCTAAGTCCGTTAGGCGTCTCCCCTGAGAGCTCCACCTGACCCTCTTCCCGCAGGGTTAACCGTGAGCGAAAGGCTCGTTCACACAACGAAAGGACGAGAATCAAATGAAAAAAGCGAGAAAAATATCTGCAGTGTTTTTGGGTCTCGGGAGTCTCCTGGCCCTAATCGGAGGAATGTCGCTTGGAAGGCCAGCGCGAACAGTCGCGGCAGACGACACGTCCGCACCCAATATCCAGCCCAGTATCCAGTTCAACATGGTACGCTCAGCTGCAGCCGTCGCCGGCAATTGCCTCCCGAACGCCCGCGCAACAGTGACAGTCGTCTCTCAGGGGCCTGTTGAGGAGATGACCGTCGCCGTACAGGGGCTTCCAGCGAATAAAGAGTTTGATTTCTTTCTGATCCAAATTCCCAATGCGCCTTTTGGCCTGGCTTGGTATCAGGGCGACATCGAGACCAATGGTCTGGGACAGGGTCACGGGCATTTCGTGGGGCGATTCAACATCGAGTCGTTCATAGTAGCGCAACCCCCCGGCGGCCAGGCAGCTCCCGTCGTATTCAATCACCCTCCGTTCCCGGATGCGTCAATGAACCCAGCGACCGAGCCAATCCACACGTACCATCTCGGCTTATGGTTTGGTTCGCCCCAGGACGCTCAAGCGGCAGGTTGTCCCGCCACAGAAACCCGCTTCAACGGTGAGCACAACGCTGGAATCCAGGTGCTCAGCACACGCAACTTCGGCAACCTGAACGGACCGCTAAGGCATTTGAGGCCCTGATCGAGGTGGATCACAAGTCTGGATCGCTGACTTGCCACCTGTTCTTGGGGTCCTCCCCTTAAATGGACGTGTCTATCAAATGGGCCTGCGCAACGATGACATTGTGGTGTGGCGCTGGTCCCGCTAGCGGCTCAGCACTGTCTCAATTAAGAACAACGCGTTTACGATGAAGCGGGCAACGTGATCGAAACGCACGACCACGCGGACCACTTCAAAGAACCGTGAGCGAGCGAAACAAAAAGCCGCCACGCGGTGAAACGTGACGGCTGATTGTGAAATGCTGCTGCTTAGGGATTACTGACCACTTGCGACGCAGGTTTACCCGCTTCAAGTCCGCCATGGGACGGACTCGCTGCGGCGAGCTGTGCGCTCACCTTCTGTAGGCCCGCACTAAGCGCTTCAATTTGCTTTTGTTGCTGGGTGGCAATTGCCTGAAAATCCTTCTTCTGTTGCGAGATTGTAGCCTCCTGCGTTGCCACAGTGGATTTTAACTCTTGCACTGTGCGATGCTCTTTGAGGAACTCGTTGAGCAACATCGCGTTGACTGCTTCGTAGCGGACGGTGGTTAGTTCGCCTTTAGCGTCGCGGGTTACCAAGTCGGGGTTCACCTTAGCCACTTCCTCGGCCACAAGGCCGAATTGTGGGGTGCACGTTTTATCCAGCTCGGGCTTGTAATGGAAGGTGATTGGACGCAGGGCCAGGAGCGCCTCACTGGCGGCGCCCATATCGGCGATGTCCATCTTGAAGCGGCGCGAGGAGAGAACCACGCCCAACTTGCCGTCATTATCGACGTAACAGGTAGTTCCACCCGCCCCAACGATCTGACCTGCAACACCGGCTAGGTAGATCGCACCCTGAATATCCCCGATGCGGATGGTGTCGAAATCGCCAGCGTCACCATTGTTGCCGATGTCGATATTGTCATCACCCGTCATGAGAAACAGGCCAGCTGAGTTGCCTAAGGCGATATTATTGTTACCGGTGGAGTTGTTCTGGAGCGCGGCAGGACCGATGGCCGTGTTGCCGTCGCCGGTGGTGTTGTTCTGGAGCGCGTCAGGACCGATGGCCGCGTTGCCGCCGCCGGTGGTGTTGCTAGAGAGCGCCTCATAACCGTTGGCCGTGTTGCCGCTGCCAGTGATGTTGCTAAAGAGTGCGCCGGCACCGTTGGCTGTGTTGGCGTTTCCGGCGGTGTTGTTCCCGAGCGCATCGGCACCAATGGCCGTGTTGGCGCCGCCGGTAGTGTTGTCATGGAGCGCATCGGCACCAATGGCCGTGCTAAAACTGGCGGTGGTGTTGCTAAAGAGCGCTCCAGCGCCAATTCCGGTGAGGTGGTTACCGGTGGTGTTCATGAAGCCCACGCGAAAACCAATCGCCAGGTTGTAGTTGGCGGTACTGTTGGTGAGCGCGTCCGTCCCAATAGCCATGTTAAAGTTGCCGGTGGTGTTGCTGGCAAGCGCCGAAGAACCAATCCCCACGTTCCAACCGCCGGTAGTATTGTGAAGAAGTGCATTATTACCGACAGCGGTATTGGCGATCCCGCTGGTGAGGTTGAACAGAGCGTTCGTGCCCTCAGCGGTGTTCGCTCCGGGATAGCCTCCATCCGGTGCTGGACTGACCGCGGACGTGTTTTGGACGCGGGCAAAGCAGACGAGGGCAATTGTGATTAGAACTGGTAGAATGCACGCTTTCATATTCGGCGAGCTTCGGAACAAACTCGACAGCTTGTCAAGATAGTTCGCCGACAAGGCCGAATCGCCGATTCGAGTTCCACAAACGCGGTCAGCTTTTCATCCGCGCGCACAACGAACCGCCTTCCGTCGTCGCGGTGTGCATCTGCAATCCAAATCCTTCGTAGGTGGCACTAATTGCTGAGACGC
>CAVXHW010000005.1:0-115895 GCA_963761585.1 uncultured Verrucomicrobiae bacterium | reverse complement strand
CCGGAGCCAGTAAAGACGTATTGCTATTGGAGACGGTCTGCAATCCATCGTCGCGCGAGCACGCTCGGCTTCCTTGATCTTAGAAACTCAATCGGGCGATAGCGTGTGTCAATCAGCTTCGTGATCTCGTGGAAGTTCCCGCGCGCCCGCCCTCGCAACGCTTCGATGCGGCGTACTGCTTGTGCAAACAGTCGCCAGTCGGAGTAATGCGCGAAGGAGATATCACAATGAGCAACACCACTACCCCGATTTTCCAAGCACGTCGCATCGCGGTCTAGCTATACGACTAGGAGAAACAGTTCCTGCCAAGTTGTATCGCACAACGGTGGGACGAAGGTGGTATGAGTCAAGCGGGGCGGGGGGTGATGGATCGCGTCCATGTCGCATTTTTGTCAGGCGTGTCCTGACGCGTCTCGGTTGTGTCCTGACGGACGGCGCGCGGGTCCTTACTTTTTGCGTTCGCGTCCTGACGGGACGGCGTTTGTCAGGGCAAATTTTACGTTCGTCAGGGCGCGACGAAATCGTCAGGAGGTTTTTGGCGTCGGTAAGGATATTTTTGGCGATTCGTAAGGGTAAAATTGCTGCTGGCATGGCGTTGCTTGGAGTGTCGCAGATGTTCCCGCTGTTCATTAGAGCAGGGGTTTAACTCTATTGGCGACGCGCAAGGAGTGGAAACGCTCTTTGCGCCTTTTTTGTGTTTAAGTCTTATCCTTCTGGCAGTGCTTGGCTACGGCGATCGGGGATGTGCCGAGGTAGCGGCTACACCTTGCCGTAAAACTCTTCCACGACTTTGCGGAAATTGTTTTCCCCGACCTTGATGATGCCCAGTTCGCGCTGGGCGTTCTCGGCCGAATCGCTGGCGTGCGCGGCATTGACCATGATGGTCTGGCCAAATTCGCGGCGGATGGATCCGGGCGGCGCTTTCGAAGGATCGGTCGGGCCCAGCACATCGCGGATTTTCCGCACGGCTTCGACGCCCTCATAGACCAGCGCGATGCACTTTTCTGTGCCCGGCTGTTGATTTCGCTGGCAGTTTCCGAAGGCGCGCGGCCGGACATGAACCTCACGATGTTCTCAAATTGATTGTCGCCAAATGCCGGTCCGAGGATGTCGCCGAGTTGCTTTTCCTCGCGCGGCGAACCTTGAACCCCAATTCCTTTTCAATGGCTGCTTTGGCCTTGGCGGCGACGACGTCTTTCAGCTTCGTGCGCAAAACTTCTGACCGGCCCGTAAAATTCCGTGGCTTCCGCCACGCTCATGCGATGGACCTTGATGCCGACGATGTAAAGTCCCGTGCGCGAAAAGAAATCAATCACGTTGCCCGGACGTCCGGTGGGAAAGCGGAAATTGTCCGGCTTGATCAGCACCAGCGTGCGCTGCGGCTTGTTCGCCCGCAGGATAGGCAATGGTGTTCTCCACGATGCCGCCGTCGGTGTCCGAATAATGCGCCCACAGCTTGGCTTTGACCTCCGCTTCTTCGACGTTCGGCGCGGCCAGCACCGCCGGCTCGAAATATTGCACCTGATCCTTCTCGTCGATGATCAAGTCGCCGTAGGTGTCGCGGATGGTTTCGCCACCGCGGCGGTCGGTGCTGATGTTGCCGATGACCGAGCGCGTCTTGCGCACGGCGTCGTCGCCCTTGAACAAGAGCATCATCACACGCCGGCGGCGGCCGGTTTTGGGATCGGGCGCGAGATTCTTGCAGAATATAATCGTAAATCAATTCCTGGATGCGGCGGTCCTGGGGATCGTTCGCGAAACGATGGCTTCCGAATATTTTTTGACCAGTTCCGCGCTGGGAGCGAACATGCGCGCGCCCACCAGTTCCAGGCCGGTGCGCGTGATCAGGCGGCTTAAAATTCCGCCGGTGCGGGATTTGTGCAGCGAATACGGGGTGATGATGACGATAGGGAAATCCGTCCGGCCATAGGTCAGTCGTCGAGGGCGGTTGGCTGGTTGAGCTGCGGCGGAGGAGCACCCTTGGCTGGTTGCCCTGAGCGGCCGAGCGGCTGGCGCAGGTGGCTCTTCCTGAGGACTCTAAATATTACCAAATATGTACCTGAACGAGGAACAACAAAAAAAGTGGATCCATTCGTCACAGCACGCCAATCCATGCGCTCGTTGCCGTGAAGTTCGCCGGATGAGCAAAGTAACGGTCGACGGTCGGCGCGACTCCATCGGCGATGCACGCCTTCTTAATGAATCCCGCCAGGAACAACATTACCGGCGCCCGAACATCGACATCGGAAAACCTCTTGCGGAACGAGCCGCGAAGAAGGACACTGCACGGACAATCGGTCCGCCACTAAGGGCGGAAGAAACTAACGAACAACGAAAGATTCGACAAAATTGAAATGGGGCGCTGCTTTCGACGGTACACGTTGATCGTGAACTCATCGAGTGAAACGTGTAGAAGCTGATGCCGACCGGAACAACGTTGAGCGTGTTCACGCTCGCCGGTAAGCCAGCCACGCCAGAAACCCGACGCCAACGACAAAAAAGTCAAAGTATTTGAAAAAACCCAGCGTGCCGAGATTGACGCATACGCTGGGTGGCAATCCAGAAACGCTCGCCATGACGGAATCTCCAGTACGTCAGCATTCGGCCGACGACGTAATCCACTGTCGTTGACCCGAGGAGAGACGTAATTTCGATTTCCAGGCCGAAAGGCTAGCTGCAGAGGAGAAGCCACACCTTTCGCGCGGCATTGTTGCGCATCGCCCAGTAGACGATGAACACAAGCAGAAAAAACCAGAGGAAGCGAGATTCAAACGAAAGACATTCGAACAGAGAATGAGGATGCAAAGTTGAACCGCCAGTCATTGATTTTTGATCACTTGAAGTCCGCCTGCTTGTGCAAGCTCCACAAAATTTGCCGCCACAATACGCGCTAGTCTTCTGCTCCCGACTTGGTCAGATGTTGCTCATCCCGCCGTACGCTGCTGCGATAGAGGCTCGGATAAGTTCGGGGTTATTAACGCCATCACAACACCTGTTAGCCCATTACTTTCACTCGCGACGTTAATTTGCGTTGTGCTTGGTGTGATCAAAGATCGGTGTCGCTCTAACATTCCGAACTTCTTGTGCGCATTGCCGGTAGGCCTCCACCGCATAAGGCGAAAGAGGATGTGTGTCGGTTTGTGCCATCGCATCCGCAAGGCCGCGTTCATACGTTGCAACCTGAGTGGGAGACATTTGGTTCGGTCTCGCGACGTAACCATCACTGGCCACGCCAAGGTACCTCACGCGACGTTCCTTTGTGTCGTGACCTACGAAATGCTGTAAAACATCAGCCGCTCTTGCGACGTTCGTGTAATTTTTTTCAAACTGGCCAGCATAAAATGTCAGCAGACTACGCGTATTTTCCTCGTCTTTTTGGTGCAGAATAATGTCGCGAAGTTTTGTCGGATTCGGCAGCCAAAGCGGATCAGTACCAGCATCGGTGAGTTTTCGCAGGAGGAACGATACCCGTCTCCAGTCGGCCCAGTAGAGCGCACGTCGGCTGGTCTGGTTCTCGGGAGACCACTTCGTTTGCAGTTCATCGTATTCAATGAAGACCCACCTCAAGTTGCGCGGCTCCAGGTTCAGGATCTGCTCAAGCAGATAGCCGGTTTCCGGCAAATACATGCCGCCGATGCCGAAGTTGAAGCTGCGCGTCGGCATACCGCCTTCGCGCGTGACGCGATCAAAAATAGCAGGTGAGATCTGAAAGTAGACACGGCTCGATCCAATAAAGAGCGTGTCAAATTCGTCCTTGTGTGCGGCGAAAAAACGGAATTTCTGGGAAACCCCACCATCAATTTCTGGAAACGGCAGGACGACGCGCAGACCGACACAGGTAATGAGGAATGCAGCCGCACCAATGCCTGTATTAGTCAGCGCTCGGATGACAGTCCTGCGGCCGGTCGGTTTGTTTGGCGCCAGAGGTTCAACTTGAACCTCCGAAACGGGCTGGCGGACTGGCACACTATTTCCTGTCGCTTAAAGCCGCGACGCCAGGCAACTCCTTGCCTTCCATTAACTCCAGCGATGCGCCGCCGCCGGTGGAGATAAATGTCATTTTCGCGGCGAGGCCGGCCTGTTTGACAGCTGTGACCGAGTCGCCGCCGCCGATAATGGTCGTCGCGCCCGATTGCGCCATTGCTTCTGCGATTGCGACTGTGCCTTCGCCGAATTCAGGAATTTCAAAAACGCCCATCGGTCCATTCCACAAAATCGTTTCTCCTTTCACGATTTCTTCCTGATAAAGCGCGATCGTTGCCGCGCCGATATCGACTGCCTGCCATCCGTCCGTGATTCCGTGCTCGGGCGAGAGACGGCTGGTGTTTCGCAGATTTGCGCCCTGCAAAATTTCATCTGCCTCGACCACATCAATCGGAATGAGAAACTTCACGCCGCGTTGCTTCGCCAGTTCCAAAAGCTCTCGCGCGAGACCGACCTTGTCAGATTCAACGCGGCTCGCGCCGACTGGAATTCCCTCCGCTTTCAAAAACGTGTTCGCCATGGCGCCGCCGATGAGAATCGTGTTCGCCTTTTCCATCAACGCTTTCAGAACACCGATTTTGTCTGAGACTTTTGCGCCGCCCAAAATGACGACGAACGGTCTCGCGGGATCCTGAAGTCCGTCGCGCAAATGCTTCAGTTCTTTCTCCATCAAAAGACCCATGGCCGATTTCTGCACGAATTGTGTTATCCCCGCCGTTGACGCATGCGCCCGGTGCGCGGTGCCGAAAGCATCGTTCACGTAAAAATCGGCCAATTCGGCAAGGGCTTTGGCGAATTCTGGATCATTCGCTTCCTCACCTGGTTGAAACCGAACATTCTCGAGCAACGCGACATCGCCGTTCTCCATGTGGTCAATGATTTTCTTCGGCACATCACCGGTGGTGTCGTGACTGAAAATGACGGGATGATGGATCAGCGAATGCAAGTATTCGCCAATTGGCCGAAGCGAATATTTGTCTACCGGCTTGCCCTTGGGCCGGCCGAAATGCGACATCAAAATGGTTTTCGCGCCGTGTTCGCGGAGATAATTGATGGTCGGCAGGCTTTCGCGGATTCGGGTGTCATCAGCTACGCGAATTTTACCGCCGCGAACTTCGGTAGGCACGTTGAAATCCACCCGCACCAGCACGCGTTTCCCGCGAACGTCGAGATCGCGGACAGAGAGTTTCATTGGAGTGTTGGAGTATTGGAGTAATGGGTTGGTGTCCGAGAGAATATCATCACTCCATCACTCCAGAACTCCATTACTCCGATTATTCAGCCAGCATTTCCATCAACTCGACGCATCGATTGCTATAGCCCCACTCGTTATCGTACCAGCCGACCACTTTCACGAAGCGATTGCCGAGGGTCAGGGTCAGCTTGCTATCAAAGATGCAGGAGTGCGGATTGCCAACGATGTCCTCGGAAACGAGCGGCTCATCGCTGAACTCGAGCACGCCTTTATAGCTTTTATCTGACGCCGCTTCCTTGAACGCAGCATTGATCGTGTGCATGGTCGCGTCTTTTTCCAGCACGGCGGTGAAATCCGTCACCGAACCATCAGGTGTCGGCACCCGGAATGCGCCGCCGTTTAGTTTTCCTTTCAGCGCTGGAATTACTTCGCCGATGGCTTTTGCTGCGCCAGTCGTGGACGGGATGATGTTGATTGCTGCAGCGCGCGCACGTCTCAGGTCCTCGTGCGGAAAATCGAGAATACGCTGGTCGTTGGTATAACTGTGGATCGTGCTCATGAATCCGTGCGCGATCCCGAATGTGTCATTCAATACTTTCGCCATCGGCGCGAGACAATTCGTTGTGCAACTGGCGTTGGAGACGATTTTGTCCTTATTGGGATCGAAGACATTGTCGTTCACGCCGAAGCAAATCGTCACGTCCGGATCTTTTGCTGGTGCGCTGATCAACACGCGTTTCGCTCCGGCCTTCAAGTGCAGCTCGGCTTTAGCCCGACTGGTGAACAAGCCGGTCGATTCAAGCACCACATCGATGTTCAATTTTCTCCACGGGAGATTCGCTGGATCCCGATCTTTCAAAACCTTAATTTTGTGACCGCGCACGATGATATTTTCGTCGTCGTACCCGATCTCGCCGTCGAATTTACCGTGCACCGAATCCCACTTAAGGAGATGCGCCAGGGTATGCGTATCGGTGAGATCGTTCACCGCTACGACGCGCTCCACCTGTTTTTGTGACATTGCGCGAAGGACGTTCCGCCCGATGCGCCCGAAACCGTTGATAGCAAAATTAGCCATAGGAAAAGTTGAACTTGAAGAGTTAAACCGTTACGCGGAAAAGCTTCAACGTCCAACTGCGAAGAGGCGACTGTAGGGCGGGTGCTTCGCCTGCCCAGCCGTTGGCAACCGGAGCGGTTGCCCTACAACGACCCGTAACGTTTATATTTCCAGATGAAATACGCTGTCGCGGCGTTTCTAACGATGATGTCCCTCGTTTTTGCGGAACGCGCGCCTGCGGCCGAACCGAAAGCCATTCTGGTCTTCGGCGACAGTTTGTCAGAGGGGTTTATGCTCAAAACCAGCGAAGCTTACCCGGCTTTACTCGCAAAAAAGCTGCGCGCCGCGGGTCTGAACTTTTCAGTGACCAGCGCGAGCGCTACCGGCGGGACAACTGATGGCGGCTTGGAACGTTTACCGCCGCATTTAAAGCAGAGAATCGACATCTTGATTCTGGAGCTGGGAATCAACGATGCCTTTCGCGGCGTGCCGATCGAGCAAATCCAAAACAATCTCCAACAGATCATCGACAAGGTGAAAGCGAGAAATCCAAATGCGCGCGTGGTGATCGCAGGAATGCAACTCCCCGGTTATTCGGCTGACGATTACGTGTCCGCATTTGGTCAAATGTTTGCCGATTTAGCGGCGAAAAATCGAGCGGCGCTGGTGTCCTATTTACTCGAAAGCGTGGCAGGCAATCCCTCGTTGAATTTGTCGGACGGCATTCATCCGAATGCAGCCGGTCAAAAGATCCTTGCTGAAAACGTCTGGCGCGTACTCGAACCGGTAGCGCGCGAAGTGGCGGCGCACTAAGAATTGTAATTCCAACAGCGCCGATTTGGACCAGGTGTTGATCCAAAGGGGAGTACAAACAGCCGCATTCCCTGTCATTCTGAACGCAGCGAAGAATCTCAGATTAATCAATCTTGCGCTCTCCCGGCAATAGTCTGAGATGTTTCGCTTCGCTCAACATGACAATGGCCTAGGAAGGCGACCACGGCGCTCGCTTTGAACGTTAAATTAAGTGATAGTCAAAACACGATGGACCCTGCACGACCTGCTGATCCCGATCCGGCCGATCCATTTTTCTCGGAACGCGCCGACCACCCTATTCTGGAAACGATCGAAATCGCCACTGAAGGTGAAGATTGCGATGAATGCGTGCGCAAACTGCGACCGGTGCTGAAGAACATTCCCGGAGTGCGAGACGTAAAAGTCGATCTCCCGCACGAGCGCGTGATCGTCACATTCGATCCGCGCAAAACGCATCCTCCCGATCTGCATGACGCAATCTTGAAGAGCGGCTATAAACCGGCGCCAGTGGCAGATTGAGGGGTAGGGGCCCGTTCACCGAACAGCTCCGCCGGCGATTGGGGTGAATCGCCTCTACCTTACGCAGCCGGCTGCTGCTGCGTCAGGCAATGAAACGTGCCGAGTCCCCAGATTAACTCGCGGCAATCGATGCCGATCACGCGCCGATCCGGAAAACATTCGCGCAGGACGGTTAATGCAGCTTCATCGTTTGAATCAGCAAATGTCGGCACGAGCACGCATGTGTTTGCGATATAAAAATTCGCGTAGCTTGCCGGCAGTCGCAGTCCTTCGCGTACCATCTTCTTCGGCATCGGAAGCGTGAGGATGTCGAGTTTACGCCTGCCGATTTCTATCTCGCGCAGACGTTTGAGATTCTCTTGAAGCGGCGCGTAATTTTCGTCAGCGCGATTCTCTTCAACGACAGTTACGACAGTTCGCTCTGATACAAACCGCGTGAGGTCATCGATGTGACCGTCGGTGTCGTCACCGGCAATGCCATCGCCGAGCCAGAGAATATCGCTGACGCCCAGATAATCGCGCAGGCGTTGCTCGATCTCATCGCGCGAAAGATTGGGATTCCGATTCTTGTTCAGTAGGCAGGACTCACTCGTGAGTAATGCGCCGCTGCCGTTCACCTCTATCGAGCCGCCTTCGAGGATCATGTGCGGATAAAAAACCGGCAGTTTCAGGATTTCAGCGAGACGCGTCGGCACGACTTCATCGAGATCAAATGGCGGATATTTGTTTCCCCATGCATTGTAATCCCAGTCCACCACGGCAAGTGGAGCCGGCTCGCCCTCGCGCCGCACAGCATGCCCCGGCTCGGGGGCGAGCCGGCTCCAACGCTCATCGCGTGTGAGAAAAATCGGGCCGTGGTCGCGGCACCACGGCTCGTTGGTGGGGACATGATAAAAGGTGAGCCGTTCCATCGGCAGTCCGCTCAAAACCAACCGCGCTTCTGCTTCATGCGCGCCGTTGCAAACGTTGATGCAGACCTGCTCGGAATCGATCAATGCTTCGACCATTGCGCGCAACGCAGGCAGAACGTGATCGAACGACTCCGGAAAACTAATCCCCTCGCGTCGCGGCCACGAAAGCCATGTAGCCGTGTGCGGCTCCCATTCCGCTGGCATGCGATAGCCGAGCGCGGCTGGAGTTTGTGAGCTCATCAAATCAAGGTCGAACGCGCCCTGCTCAACGTCCAACGCTCCACTCAGATTTTCCTGAGGAAAGTTGACTCAAGCGGTCAGCGCAACCGCTCCTTTACATACATGACGTCGCTGGCCGCTGCTTTGTAGATGGCGCCGACAATTGTGCCTGCGATTGTGAATTGGATCACCGCGCCGGCGATCCAGCCGCAAAGGATTTTAAACGTCAATGGTTGGACTGCGAACGAGATCAAATGTGGCCCTGCATACACCAACCCGACCAGAAGACCTAACATCGCTCCGGCGCTGGCGCCTCCGCTCGGAACGTACCGAGCACACAGCAGGGTGAAAAAGAATGCCATGACGAACTGACCAAGCGCAAGCCACCCAAAGTAACTTTTCGCGTCGGCTTCCGATCGCAAAAGCGTCGGCACCTCCCGATGCGCGTCGTGCATTAGCGTTGCGTACCAAAGGAAGCCGAACACGAAGAGGAAAACGAACGCCGCGATGAATGCGAAACAGAATTTTTTCCAATTCATAACTTCTTTCTAGCGAGGTTTAGTACGCCCTCTGTTAGAGCGGTACTTTCATGGCAAGAGCGCCGGCGAATGTCGACCTCAAACTGTTTGGACGAGCAATGACTGTCGATTGAGAGAAGCCGTTAAAACGGCTTGTTCCGATTCGCGGATAGAGCACCAGCCTGAAGGCCGGTGTTAATGAGAGGGCGAAACAGAAGATGCTGCGTGGCAGATTTGCGGGCTACCGGCTGACTGACGGTGCGACGTTCCAATCGCAAATCGGCAATCGGCAATCAAAAATTAGTTCACCCACCTGCCGTCGTCCGAAACGAGGATCGGCAATTCTTCCATCATGAATTGCGTCTTCCCAATGGCTCCGATCATACGGACCCCTGTGGCGGCGTACCATTTTTTCGACATTTCCTCGCCGGTGTGGCAGCCCCAGCTCTTAACGTAGGCGTGGCGGTCGAAAACCCGGCGATTGATTTTGGTCAGGTCGTTATCGTGCAGCCAGGATTTACAAGCGCTCTCGATGTTGTTGCTGTAATCGAACATGAAACAGGCGCGATTCGAGTGCCCGAAATATTCAAACCCAGTGACTTTTAGCTGATCTCGCGGCTGGCCGTTGTTCAAATAGTTGATGACCTCCTGGCCCGTGCCGAACCAAATCAGATTGATATTGAACTTGTCGCGGATGGTACCAATTAGACTGATCAGATCCTGGTGCTCCTGCTTGGCGCGATCCTCGTAACCCTGCTTATAAACAAGCCAGGTGATCTTCGTATCAGGCCCCAGTTGGGTGCGCAACTGTTCGGTGCGCAGTCGCGCCGCCCGCACAAAGTTCGCCCACCAATGATCGTGCGGGAAAGCCTTGTATTTTTCCCATTGATACATCGACGGCCCACCAACCAGGATTACATATTCACCGCCGGAGGGTGGCGCGGCCCGCAGACCGAGCGTGACCATCGATAAACAGCATACGAGTAACAGACGTTTCATATTTCGGTGAGGATGACTATTTATGCAGACCACGAAATTCCGCAAGTGGTAGGGCGCGACCGCCGAGCGCGCCGAGTGTTGCGGACGCCCCGGCGGGGCGTCCCTACCAGTCTACATCCACCTCCTCGCGCACCAGATCTTCCCACGCTTGTCGCTTCCGGATCAGCGCGAACTTATCGCCGCGAACGAGCGCTTCGGCCGGGAGCGGACGCGAATTGTAGTTCGATGCCATCACAAACCCGTACGCGCCCGTGCTCATGATTGCGAGTAAATCGCCTTCGCGCAGTTCGGGCATCTCGCGGTCGAGCGCAAAAAAATCGCCCGACTCACACACCGGTCCGACGATGTCGATCTTTTCCAAACTCTTACTCTGCTCATGCTCGTGCCCGGATCGGCGTCTGACACAGACGCCCTACAGGGCACAATCTCGTGGTAGCTCTGGTATAGCGCCGGGCGGATGAGATCGTTCATGCCGGCATCCACAATGGCGAATTTTCTACTGCCCGTTTGCTTAATGTAACGAACGCGCGTGAGCAAAACGCCGGCGTTGCCTATAAGAAAACGGCCAGGCTCGACAAGAATCCGAATATCCAAGTCGCGCAACGACGGCACAATTGCTTCAGCATAATCGCGGACGCTGAACGCAGATCCCGCGCCTGCGGGACCGTGATCGCGCCACCATTTGCCTGCGCCGCTCTCCAGTGCGCGCCGGTAAATGATTCCCATGCCGCCTCCGATACTGAAAAACTTGATGCCGTATTTCGATTTCAGCTCGCGCACCAGTGGCGCCACTTTTTCGATTGCGCTCGCGAATGGCTTTGCCTCGGTGATTTGAGATCCGATGTGCATCTGCACGCCGACAATCTCAATGTTGCTCATTCTGGCCGCGCGTTCATAAACCGCTCTCACTTGATTCAGTGCGATACCAAACTTGTTCTCCTGGGAACCGGTCGAGATGTACTTGTGCGTGTGCGGGTCGACATCAGGGTTGACACGCAATGCGATTGGCGCCCGCATGTTCTTTGCGCTGGCGATGCGCTCGATCGTCTCCAGTTCAGCTTCACTCTCGACGTTGAAGCTGTGGACGCCTCGCTCGAGCGCGTACTCGATTTCATCCGCTGATTTGCCCACTCCCGCGAATGTGCACTTCGCCGGATCGCCGCCGGCCGCAAGCACACGAAACAACTCGCCGCCGGAAACGATGTCGAAGCCGGCGCCCGCACGAACGAGCAAGTTCAGAATCGCGCGATTCGAGTTTGCCTTTACCGCATAACAAACAAGGTGATCCAGCGGCGCGAGCGCGGCGTCGAGTCGCGCATAGTGATCGAGGATTGTCCCCGCGCTGTAGACGTAAGTCGGCGTGCCGAGTTCCGTGGCTATGCGCGTTAAGTCGACATCTTCGCAATAGAGATGACCATCGCGATAATGAAAAAGATGCACGCACGAATGTAGCGACAACGAGTGGCGATTTCCAAATCGCAAAGTCACGCGTTTTGGGTAGCGCACGCGTCTCGCGTGTTGGCGAGCGCGTCCTCGCGATCGGGAACTTTTCTTTTTAGCGCTGCGTAAACAATAAGGCGTTCTTTTAAGCAAAGTTCGTTTCGGCGCGACGCCGAAACCAACACGCGGGACGCGTGCGCTACCCCAGCAATCGCAATGCAACATTGAGAACCGCGATTAGAGCGACCCCCAGCGCAAAGCTCGTCAAAACGAGCTTCTTTCCGTGCTTCAACATTTCTCCGACCACCGCATGTGTCGCCAAATAGATAAATCCGCCGCCGACGTGCGCCATGATCAAGCCCATCCACAAGATGGAAATGTTCGCCAGGAAGAAATAACCGATGACGCCACCGAGGAGCGTTGTGGCTTCGACCGCTGCGACCCATCCAACCGCTGCCGCGCGTTGCAGTCCTGCGCCGATCAAAAGGCTGCCGAGTGCGAGACCTTCGGGAACCTTGTGAATGCACAAAGCAGAGAACAACGACCACCTGATCGCACCAGTCGCAGACGCTTCGCCTTGGATTCCCAAAGCTAAACCATCGGTCGTACTGTGAATTGCCAGGGCGACGATCAGCGCGTTAGCGATTTCGCTGAAATGTCGCGTGGCATCAGCGTCGAAATGACTGGCCGCACAAGCAGGGCAAACATGATGAACATGTTTGCTGATGAAAAAGAAAAGCGCGTAGCCGGTGATTAGCGCCAGCAACGCCGCCCACCATGGGCACGCACCAAAACTCTCGGGCAAAATCGCAAAGATTGTTACGCCCAGAAGCGTTCCGGCCGCGAAACTGATGAGCGCGCAAAGCGCCTTATGCTCGAAGCGCAGTGACGCGCTAACCAATCCGCCTACGACAGCGAAAATGTAAGCGGCGATGACCTGCCAGAGCGTGTTGGCCATTCAGGCGCTCGCGGCCGATGCGTGGTCTTCGGGGCAATGATGTGTCTCGATTGTCACATGCACCAGTTCGTGATGTCCGCGCAGCAGCGCTCGATACGAATCGCAGCTCTTCGGTTCGTGCGCCACGATCGAAACCATCGCGGCAAATTTTCCGATGCCGACCTGCCAGACGTGCAAATCTGTTACGGTCGAATCGCCATCGCTCTCCACCGCACGACGAATTTCGTCAGGCAAATCTGATGACGGCGGCGTACGATCGAGCAGGATCCCGCCGGTATCGCGCAACAGCGTGTAAGACCACGAGAAAACCACGCCACTGCCGACAATTCCCACGACCGGATCAAGCCACCCCCAGCCGAAAAATTTGCCGCCCGTTAGTGCTGCGATCGCGAGGATGGAAGTGAACGCATCGGCCAGCACGTGCATATATGCTGCGCGCAGATTTAAATCGTGCTCATGTGCGCTGCCGCCCTCGTGTTCGTGGTGGCGATCGGCCAGCAGGACTGCGCAGCCCAGATTCACCAACAAACCAAGGCAGGCGATTCCGATCGCCTCGTTGAAGTGTATTTCCAGTGGAGCAAAGAGGCGGTGCACTGATTCGCCCGCCATCAGGAACGCCACAATCGCGAGCACGATGGCGCTGGTGAACCCGCCTAGCACCCCGATTTTTCCCGTGCCGAAACTGAAACGCGCATTGCCGGCTTGTGTTCGGGCGAAATAATACGCCGCGGCCGTTATCAGGAACGCCAGGACATGTGTGCTCATGTGCCAGCCGTCGGCCAGCAAAGCCATTGAGTGCGACATCAGGCCGGCCACGATCTCGACGACCATCATCGCGGCAGTGATACCGATCACGATGCGCGTACGCCGTTCCGCGTGCGAAAAATCCGGCACGAAATCGTGTCGCTTACGAAAACGGGAATGATCAACCCGGTGCATCAGATGAAACTATCGCGATCGGAAAACTTCTCGTCAAAAATCGTAAGCGACTGTTCCGTAGAAACCGCGCCTCTGACGGAATTGTGGTGCGTCCCACAGTGTTATTGTGAATCCTGCATTGCGCCGGAACGAGCTCGACATTGTTGCCACAACGCAAAAAACGAAATCAAAATTAGTATCGCCCCAAATGTGCAGACGATCGCTGCGCCCGATGGCAGGTCCCACCAGAAGGAAAGGAACAGGCCAGCGATTCCACCGAGCCACGCGATGATCCATCCGATGAGCAAGCGGCGACTGATTCTCGTCGCCAGATTGATTCCGCAAACCGCTGGGACAATCAGATAACTAAAGACGAGCAAAACGCCGGCAATGCGAACGAAGCTTGTCACCACCAGACCGAAGACTGCGTAGAAGAGAAAATCCCACCAGCGCACCCGCAGACCTTTTTCGTAAGCCGCACCGCGATCGAACGAAACCAGCAGAAAATTGCGCCGCAAAAGGAAATGGAAGACACCGACAGCGACAAAAAGAGCGAAGCATTTCCAAACTTCATGCGGCGTTACGAGCAGAATATTTCCGACAAGCATGTTCTTGATTTCCTCGTCACCTTCCGCCGCGCGACTTAGGAGCAAGACCGCGGCCGCGGCCGCCACAACATAAGAAATTCCAATAACCGCTTCCTGCGGGATTTGGCTCGAACGTTTTCCGGTCACAGAAAAGATGGCTGCTCCGATCAAGGTAAATCCGAGCGCGATGCCGAAAGTGGCCCAGCCTTGAAGGTCAAGATGGAATAGAACTGCGAGACAAATTCCAAGCGACGCCATTTGCGCCATGGCGATGTCGATGAAGATAATCCCGCGCTGAACGACGTGCAGCCCAAGATAGACCAGCAACCAGGGCAAAAGAACGCAGGCCACGATCGGCCAAAACATTACTTCCCACATAACGGTAGGGACGGTTGCGAACCGTCCGTGTTTGTTCTCTCCGCCGCCCGGCGGTCGCGCCCTACCAACAAATCATTTCATTTCAGCGCCGCCGCGAGGCGGGAAACAAGCGTGTCGATCAACTTCACATAGCTGTCCGTGCCGGACAGACCACCGGGGAATTGTGAAAACTCCACAACTTTGGCGCCAGTCGCACTCGCCACTTTCTCAGCGATTCGCCGATCATGAAACGGCTCGACAATGATTGCTTTGATGTGCTGCGCTTTCATTTGCGCAATGACTTCGGCGAGATGTGACGGTGAAGGCGGAATTCCTGGCTTCGGCTCAAGAAAAATATCGATGTTCACACCAAAGCGGTGAGCGAAGTATGGCCACGAATCGTGATAGGCAACGACGTGTTGCCCATGAAATGGCAGCATGGCGGTGCCCCATTCCTGTAGCTTCGCGTTGACGGTCGCCTCAAATTTTTTGTAGTTCGCTTCGTAAAATGCGGCGTTCGGCGGATCGAGAGCGGAAAACGATTGCGCAATATGCTGCGCGATCGCCTTCGCGATGATCGGGTCCACAGTAAAATGCGGATTGCCAAGCGCATGCACGTCACCCGCGGCGCGCGTGACGTTCGCCGGCACGTTCATGAGATGAATGCCCTCCGACGCCTGCACGCGGCCCGGTTTGCCGATCTCGATTTTCGGGTTCCGGGCGTTTTGGAGAAGTGGCGGTAACCAGCCGAGTTCGAGCTCTGCGCCGCCGTCAATCAGCACATCGGCATTGCGCAATGAGACTACAAAGCTTGGTCGCGCATCGACAAAGTGTGGATCTTCAGTGGGTTTCGCCAGGACCGTTACGTTGACCTTATCGCCACCGATCTCGCGCGCGAGTGAGCCGAAATCCGGCAACGTCGCGACTACGTTCAGTTTGGCCTGCGCCGCGAAGGCGCACAGTGGTAATTGCAGACAATAAAAGAATTTTTTTCATGAGTTAAAACTTGTGGGCGCCATGGGCGCCGAGAATGAATTCCCACTGGAGAAAGACCGACTCAACCTCCCGTGCGGAAAGGAAAAAGTTCTCCTCCAGGAAATCCTGGTTGTACTGCAAACGGATTTTTGAAAACTCAGTCGGATACCATGTCAGATCTGCGCTGAGCCGCCAGCGTGATTGCCGGTCGAGGTCATCGGTATACATGGAATCCTGCATGTGGACGTAGTCGCCACGAACGCCGGCGACCCATCCTTTTTTAAATCCCCACAGCACCTGCGAATAGAAACCCCAGTCGTGAAATGTTTCCGCGACAGGAAAAGAATCATCCGCGCCATGGCCGGCTTGGAAACGGCGATACATGACTTCCGTTTGCCATTTTACAAAGGGAAAACCGCCTTCCGCATGCGAGCTTTTCCATTTGTAAAGAAGGTCTGCGCCGTAGATTTGAGTTCGTGAATTCGCGCCCGTTTCGTTGGAGCCGAACGCTCCCGAAACTCCCGCCAGCACCGTTTGGGTGTCGCTCAAGTTAAAAGAATTTTCAAAGCGCGGGATCCAGACGAAATCCTGCAAGCCGCGCGCCTCGCGATCGGTTGTTTCCCGATCGAAAAACATTCCATTGTCACCAGGGTTCCGGAATGAAAATCCCGTCTCACCGCGTCCGTTTTGCGATGCGAAGACCAACTGCGAATACCACGGCACAGGCAGCGTCCAGGAAGCTTGCGCCCCGACGCCGCGCAACCCGTCGGGGCCCAAAAACAACCCGTTGACGAGAGGCGTGTCCGCGAAGTCCCAGGTGTGTGGATGCGTCGGGTTCAGCCGGCCAAAGTCGGCGAAGAACTGTCCGGCTTTCAATTGCAGATTGTACGGGAGGCTGCTGGTTTGCAGGAAAGCTTCCTCGAGTTCGACCTCGGTTTGGTTGTCGTTGTCCAAAAGGAAAACGATGTTCGCAAACCCTTGGAAGTAGGGATCGACTGCGCCGTCAAACGCCAACTCGGTGTTGCGCGCATTGAAGCCGCGCTGTTGCGGGTCGTGGTCGCCGACCTCGATGTCATTGAGATTGGCGGCGCTGGAATAGGCTAGCGCGAAGACACTGTCGAGTGAGATGTTCATGTAAGCTTTGCCGCCACCGATAGTGATCGGCTGCGTTAACGATGCCCCGGCACCCGTGCTTGAGATTGTTTCCGGTGCCGATGTTACAACCGAGGTGTCGGTGGTGGGGAAAGCTTCTGACGTAAGGGCACCTGCTGCGCCCGGCCCGGGTGATGGGGCGGAACCCGCTGATGAAACGACCGAAGTGTCCTCGGTTGGAAACTGTGGCGCCGCGGTCCCGGCAGGCGCGGGAGATTCCTTGGCGCCAGCGATGGGCGACGGCTCGGGGTTCTCTGGAAGCCCCGACTCAGCCGTGAGGTTTGCCTTTTCCAAGCGCAGCCTGCTGATCCTTCACTTGTTGTTGCAAAGCCTTCACTGTGTCGGTGAGGGATTGCACTTGCTGGCGCAGTGCTTCCACATCTGCTGTTGTAGCGGGCGTCGTACTTGAAGCTGTTGGCGCAGGCGATGAGGTACCAGCGGGCGCACCTTGCTGCGCGGAAACAGCCGCTGCTAAGAGACTCGCTAATGCGACTGAAATGATTTTTTTCATCTAAAAACTCCTGACTCAGAATGCCGGGCGAAAACGCCCAATAATTTGCGTTCTGCGCACATTGATTCAGCGGCGCGACGAAACGCAGTGCACACCGCCGCCCGCGCGATGCGGGAAGAACCAACGGATCAGGAGTCCCCTGGTGGCGCGTGCTCGAACACGCGCGCAACAAGAAATGGCGATTCGACCCACGGTAGACCAAGAACCGCGACCTTAGAAAGAAGTAACGTGGTGGTAGGCGCAATCAGCAGCGGCGCAGCAGCGCCGTGATGACAACTGCCGAAAGCAATGAGTGTAACCGCGCATTCATGAAGTGAACCAGCCGTGGGATGGAGTCGTTCATGCAGATTCGGCGCGGCTGACAGGCCCACCATCAACACAATCGCCGCAGCGAGAAAGAGGACAGTGGCGCTGCCAAACCAGCTCGGTCGAATGCGAAGCGCGCGGCACGGCATCGAGCGCGAGTTTGGCTTCAAGCAATTTGCTTCGCAAGAAGTTTCTAGTGGCACGCGGCTGCGGGCGCCGCCAACAGCATTGCCCTGGACGATCGGCTTCCCTCCACAACGACCAATGATCAGTTTGAACTCTTCAAAAATCGTAGGCGACTGTGCCGTAAAAGCCGCGGCGCTGGCCGAATTGCGGTGCGCCAACGCCGATGCCGCTGCCGTCGCGCAGCTCGTAGATCTTGTCGAGAATGTTGACGACATCGAAACGGATTTTGACGGCTGTCTTTGCGGTGATCTGGATCCGACGCGACAGGTGCACGTTGAATGTCTCGTAGGGATGGCCCTTTTGAGTGTTTGCAAAACCTTGGCGTAACCCGTTGCCATAAAGTCCATCGATTCCCGCCTGCCAGTCGTTCCACGTGTAGGAAATGCCGGCGGAACCGGTGAAGCGCTGATCATGATCGAGAAAGACCCAGTTCTTCTTGATGTAGGCGAACTCATCTGGATCAAATAAGAATTGTGCGGAGCTAACGTTCGTGCCGCGAGCCCATTCGTAGGCCGCATTCAGATACGCGACGAAGCCACCGCTGTCATAGTTTGCCGTGAATTCGCCTCCGTAAATCTCGCCACGCTTGTAATTGAACGACGAAAGAATAAGCGCCTCGCCGAACTGACCTTCGTCCAGGACCGAGTGTGAGCTCTTGTAGAAACCATCGATTCCTACATTGAAACCTTTGGCAATTTGCTGCGTTATGCCCGCGTCGAAATAATGCGCGCGCTCCGATTTCGTGACGGAATCCTTTTGAATGGCGGATTCGTTGGTTGTGCCGTCGAACTTTGAGATCGTGCCTTGTTCGACATTCTCCAGCGGCGGTGGTGTGAAATACCGCGCATAACCGGCGTGCAACGTCGTGCCTTTCAACGGCTCCCAAACGATGTTGATCCGCGGACTGAGCTGATTCTCGTGCGCGAACGCGTCCACGATGTCGAATCGACCGCCGAAATTGATGGTGAGTTGTTCGAATGGTTTCCATTCATCCTGCAAATAGAATCCGTAGAAATAGCCGTACTTGCCGGAGTTATCGACAATGCGCAGGGGAATGTCGCTGGTTTGGTTGCCATTGGCATCGACCGGGAAAACCAGTGTGGCCGTTCCGACGGTGGCATGCTGCGCGGTTATAAGGAATCCGCCGCGGAGCGTGTGTTGATCGGTGAGTTTGTAGCTCGCGTCCAACGTGATTCCATTGGAGAAAATGTCGCGATCAACGCGTGAGGCGACGCCGTTGAAAATAAGATCGCCGGTATTATCGGGCCGAAAGAGCACCGAGCTGTAAAGGGTGAAGATCGATGCCTGCATATTGAAATCGTCGATCTTCTTTTGATAGGCGAGGATGGCATATGCATCTTGCTCGACCTGGGTCTCATCGAGCGCGGCCGAATTGAATTTCGATCTTCCCATGTCGATGAACTCTGGCGTTTGCCCGGGATTGTTCGGAATTTCGAAATCACCGTGATAACCGCTGGTCAGCAATACGAATCGGCTGGTGTCATCGATAATGTAAGAGGAATAACCAAATATTCGATATTGATCGGTGTCGTCATGGAGAGGGTTGGCGCTGCCCGTTGGGTTCTCGATCCCGATGCCATCGTGCAGATAACTCCCGGTCCAATAATAATTCAGTTTCCCAGTCACACCGCCGTACTCGAAGCTCGGCCTGATCGTGTCGAAGCTTCCGCCGTAAACCGTTGCGTCGCCCTGCTCGAAAACGGCGCCATTCTTTGTGTGAATATCGATTACGCCCGTATTGCGAAATCCGAACTGCGCCGGCAGCGCGCCAGTAATGAGCGAAATGTTGTCCGCGAAGCGGGTCTCCAGGACCTGGCCAAAACCCGGAATACTTTCCGGGAGAAGCACGTCGTCGATGCGGTATTGTAAATTCGCATGTTCGCCGCGGACATGAAGCTGCCCGAACGAATCCTGTGCGACGCCGGGAAAACGCAGGAGCGTTTGGTTAAACGGCGCGTTTTCGCCCTCCGCCTGCGAATCGAGTCGGTCCGGGCCGACCGTGTAACGGGTAGCACCGAGACTCGGGACGATCTGTTCACGCGTGATATCCATCTCCTGACTTTGGACGACCACGCGCTCCGTTTCTTCTGTGCCTGCGGGTGAAGGGCTTGGACTTGCCGATGCCGAAGGCGCGTCTTGACCCAAGGCAATGTTGCGCATAAGCGACACTGCCACTGATGCGATCAGAAATTTTTTCATTGAGATGTTCTTCAAATAAGTTTTTCAAAATTGTGATTGGTTGCGGCGTTCACGAATTACGTGAAGCCAGTGGAAAAGCAGCGGTTGTAGGGCGTTTCTGTGAAACGCCAATTCGTTAGGCGGCGTCTGGCACAGACGCCCTACAATTTAAGCCAGCGCGGGCGGCGCGTGCGCGAAGATGTGCGCGTTAAGGAAGAGTGGCTTAACCCAGGTGGACGTCAGCTCCGCGCTTGTCGCGAAGCGAACATCAAATTGTGGCGGGCTAATAACCGGCGGCTGGGCCCCGTGCTCATAACTACCGGACGCGATCAGCGTGATCGCGCAGACGTGGTCGCTACGATTCGCGTCACCGTGAATGCATCCATGCAATTGCGGCGAGACGCTAACGAGAAGTGTCCAGGAAAACGCCGCGAAGAGAACGGTTGCGATAACAACACGCGCGCAATTCTGTGAACGCGCCATGCTGTTCATCGCGCTGCGAGCTTCAGACAGCGGAGGGTGCTGCGCAAGGAATTTTCTATGCGGATCTCCTCTTTGATCCACGCAAAAGTGGCGAGAGAACGCGCCGACTCCAAAGCACTGCGCGCGAAATGCCAGACAGCGATTGGTTATTTTACGAAATCGTTCGAGTGCGTACCTCTCCGGCCTCACTCGTATCGTCAATCGCCCGCGTTGGCGTCAGGTGCCACTCGTGTTTGGAAAGCAACGCCATGATTGGTCCCCGGACGCTTTCGACGCTGCGCAGCGCGCGTACCGTCTCCGCCCATTTCGCGTTCTCGTAGTATGGGTCCTGATCCGACGGGAACGAGATTCCAACGGAGATGTCCGAAATGACGCCAGCACTCTAGAATCATTCCGCGCTCAAACGGCTGTCCTTTCGCCGTAACGACCAGGCAATTGTTCTCGCGCCATGTGTCCCGGTACGTGTCAGCCCAGTGAAGTTCAAGCGTCTTGAGTTTCAGCGTGTCCAGCGCAAGAAGCAGGTCCTCGGTCCATTGGTAGCAATAGCCGCGTTTCCTCCAGCCGTGATAGACTAGGAAATTGTTAAAAATTGGCGTGCCAAACGGCCGATACTCCTGTCTTAGCCGTGCCACCGTAGCATAGGCGAAGTCTGCCAGGAGCTTCGCTTCGTTTGGATCAACTCTCCGTGATAGCCCCGCGAGCTGGCTCGCCAATTCCTCGGCCTCGGCAGAATCCTTTGCTGGTACTTCGAAATGTGGCCGTTCCTGATCAGCGCTGACGACCACGTTCGAGATCGCAAATACGGCAATTACGCCGGCGACAAGTCTCGTATGCATTTACCAAATCCTACGCGGCAACAGCGTCTGTCGCGGGTATGAGGCGCAAACTGCCACGCAATTTTTGCAAAGCAAAATCCAACAAATGCCCGGTCGTCGAAGCTGCTTCGGTCGAATCGGAATCAGCCCGCCAGCCGCGTCAACGGCGAGATTGCCGCGTGCAATCATGACGCCGACATTGGCGCCGCCTTGCGTGCAAGCTTGCCGCTTGCTGCGAAGTCGCGAGTTTTTCCAAACTGCTGTGCGCGTTTCGATGAAAACCAAATCCAGGAACAAAAGGGTTCGTTTGATTCTTAATGGCAAAGTAGCCGGGAATGCTGCTCTCAAGGCCGCAGTTGGTCGGCAACGAGCAGCCGGCCATCGTATCGAGGTGCGAGTGACTCGGGAAAGGGAGATGCGAGGCGATTTGTGTCGGAAGCAGGCAAAGTGGATTTGGTGATTGCTGCCGGCGGAGACGGCACACTGAACGAGGTCGTTCACGGCTTGATGGATCTCCCGGAGGATTCGCGGCCCATTTTGGGAATAGTGCCGCTCGGCACCGCGAATGATTTCGCGATTGGATGCGATATTCCGCGTGATCCGGCGAAAGCTCTGGCGCTCTGTATCAAAGGTGAGGCAGTGCCAATCGACGTTGGCAAGGCCAATGACCACTGGTTTATCAATGCAGCCAGCTCTGGCTTCGGCGCCGAGATCACTGCAACCACATCACCGGAACTCAAACGCCTGTTTGGTCCAGCCGCTTACACTGTGATGGGTGCGATTCTGGCGATCAACCTTCATCATTATCGAGGAAGGCTCATCTTGCCGGGGCGCGAAATTACTGGCAGCGGCCCGGTGGCAATCGTTGGAAATGGGCGGCAGACTGGCGGCGGTCTGCAAGTCGCTCCTCGCGCATGCATCGACGACGGCTTGCTCGATGTTCTTGTCGTTCGTCAGATCTCGCCAACAGCGCTGCTCGCCGCCGCGCGAGAATTGCAACAACTTCCATCCGATGGCGAATATATTTCCTATTGGCAAACGCCCTGGCTCGAGGTGCATCCTGAAGAAGCAATTCCAGTCAATCTGGATGGTGAGCCCTTAAGCTTTTCAACCGTGCGCTATGAAGCCGTACCAAAGGCGATTTCGTTGATCGTTCCGCCGAATTGCCAATTGCTCTCGCGGCGACCTAAACTGAAGGCCTGACACCTGTCAGTCCGCCGTCGTGGCCCTAACAAATATCCGGACTTTTGCCGGGAAAGCCGCGCTCTCCAAGCCATGGGAAGTGGCGGCGCATGTGAGCTACGCGTTTAAGGCCAAAGCGCTCAATCGCCTTCGCGCGAATGTGCGCGATGGCTTCTTCAACTGAATCAGTTGCGAAAATCAGCTGTAAATCAGAGGGACTGATTTTCCCACGCTGCGCCATCTGTTCGATAAAACCGATCAGTTGCCTCCAGTAATCGGTTCCCATGATGACAACCGGAAAATGTTTGATCTTCTCGTTTTGAATAAGAGTGAGCGCTTCAAAAAGTTCGTCGAGGGTACCGACACCGCCGGGCATAACAACGAAGGCATAGGAATATTTCACCAACAGCGCTTTGCGGACGAAAAAGTAGTGCAACCGGATACAACGGTCGAGATAGATGTTGGATGTTTGCTCGAATGGCAGCTCGATGTTGCATCCAACCGAACGACCGCCGACGTCTTTTGCGCCGCGGTTGGCTGCCTCCATAATGCCCGGGCCGCCGCCAGTCATAACCGTGAAGCCGAGCCGCGCAATCGCCGCACCCATTTTCCGGGCCAATTCGTAATGCGGATCGTCAGGTTTGATCCGCGCTGAGCCAAAGACGGTTACGCAAGGACCAACGAAATGAAGAGCACGATATCCGCGCAGGAAATCGCGCATGACTCGCAGCAACGTGCAAAACTCTGCGAACCGCGAGTTTGGGCCATCCAGGAATATTTCATCAGCGCGCTGCGGCGGAGTAACAACCGCCGTTGCCGTCGAATCCTGCGCGGGCTGCATCGAAGTTTCACTTGCCATTAACGCTCAACAGCCGCTCCCACAGCACTTCAATATTTCCGCCGCATATGACTTGGCAGAATGTTTAGTTCGCTGCGGTACTTGGCGACGGTGCGTCGCGCAATGGGAATGCCGCGCTCGCTCAAAATCTCGACGATCTCGTGATCGCTCAACGGCGCGCTGCCACTCTCATGCTTCACGAGCTCGAGAATGGATTGCTTCACGCTGGTGTTGCTGAGCGATTCGCCCGTCGCGGTTTGATAGCCACCTGTGAAAAAGTATTTCATGTCGAATACGCCCTGGGGCGTGGCCATGTATTTGCCGGACACCGCCCGGCTAACCGTGGTCTCATGCACGCCGACAGTTTCGGCGACTTCTGCCATCGTCATCGGCTTCAAATGCGATGGGCCGTGCTCGAGGAAATCGTGCTGCCGGGAAACGATCTGCTGCGCGATGTTCATGATTGTTTGTTGGCGTTGATGGATCGAGCGGATCAGGAATTTGCCGCTGCGGATTTTATCCCGGATGTAATCTTTGACGTCGCTGCCATGCGTATCGCCAGACCCAATGATGTCCTTGTACAGATTGCTGATCCGCAGATGCGGGATCTGCTCGTTGTTGAATGCGATCTGATATTCTCCATCCACCTTTTCTACCACGACATCCGGCAGCACGTAATTCTGCGGCGCCGCGGCGAAGACCTGTCCAGGGCGCGGACTCAGTCGCGCGATGTTGTCGGCGGCCTTTTGCACCTCCTCGACGCTGGTCGCCATTCGGCGCGCGATCTCCGGAAAGCGATGCCTGCCCAGATCATCCATGTGCTCGGCCACGATCCTGTACTCGAGGCTGTCTTCCTTTCCCTGTCGCTGCAATTGGATCAGCAAACACTCGCGTAAATCACGCGCGCCAACTCCGGTAGGATAAAAAGCTTGGATTAATCCAAGCATCCTTTCGAAATCGTTCTGTGGGATTCCGGAGTTCAGCGCCATTTCCTCCGGTGTGCTTTGAAGAAATCCATCGTCGTCGATGTTGCCGATGACCAGCTCAGCAGCTTTGCGATCGTCGCCACTGAGCACGGTCTGGTTCAGTTGCGCTACGAGATTTTGCTGGAGCGTTTCCTGGACTGGAATGGAATCGAACAGGAACTGGCGCTTTTCGTCTGCTTCCTTCGAACCATGTCGGCCATCGAAGCTGGAGCCGGCCGACTGCGCCATGTAATCACGCCATTCCTCATCCAAGGCTCGCCAATTTTTCGAACTCATCCTTAAAATTCTCGTCGGCTGAAGCTTCAGCCTCGCTCTGCTCGTTGGCGCCTGAATCCTCCGGCAACTCTTCCAGCACGGGATTTGTTTCCATCTCCTGTTGAACCAGGTTGCGCAGCTCCAGCAACGGAGTCTGGAGAATGAGCAGGCTCTGTTGCAGCTGCGGCGACAGAACTTGCTGCAGGGCGAGGCTTTGCCTCTGCTGCATTCCCTGTGCGACCATACGCCGAGTTTACGGGCGTCGTCAGCGATGGGCAAGCTCAAGGAGCGGTGGCTTGGGTAGCCGCCAATGTGACTTGACGGCTGGAAAGCCGTCATTCCTTGTGCGCGTGCTACGCGTTTCCGTTCACCATCGCCCAGCTAACCGGCGCATCGAAAGCTAGGATTTGCTCGAAGATATCCGTTGAAGTGGAGCAGGGAACCGCGATGAGATCGGCTCCAAAACCGGGCCGTATTTGGCCCAGCGCATTTTCCTGTCGTAACGCGCGCGCGGGATTTACGGTCACCGTTCGAAAAATTTCTTCCGGCGAAACCTGCGGAAAGTTCTTTTGAAAAACGCGCATCTCATCAAACAAACTAAGGCTTTCGTTACTCGCGAGGCTATCCGTGCCGAGGCAAATGTTAAAGCCGAGCGAGCGTAGGCGATCAAATGCGAATGGCCTGTGACCAAAATAGTTGTGACTTCGCGGACAGTGCACGACGTGAAATTTTGAGTTCGATCGTTCCAGCAACTCGAAATCGGTCTCAGTCAATTCGTTCAGGTGCGCCACGATCCAATGTGGTAGGGCGCGACCGCCGGGCGCGCCGACAAATAATCCCAGCGGCGTTTCATTCCCACAGTCATCCATCGGTCGCCCGATGCTCTTCATGAACTCGTAGAGCGGCCCCGAAGCGTCGCGGAACATCTCCATCTCTTCGCGCGACTCCGCCAGGTGCGTCGTGAGCAGAATGTGTTCCAGTTGCGCGATCTCCTCGCACCGCCGAAAAAGATTTTTCGAGGCAGTGAACAACGCGTGCGGCGCGAGGCCCCAATCAGAGTTTTGTTTCAGCGCTTCAATTGCGGCATCGACAAGTTTGTCTGCGCGCTCCGGCGCGCGAATATCGATCAGTTCCGCAAACCACCAGGTGCGAATCGGCGGCTGAATTTGGGCGATCAATTCAGGGAAAGCGGTCAAATTTGCAATCGTGGTTGTGCCAAATCTTTTCGCCTCTTCGAATCCGTCGTTAATTGAAGCGACATAATCCTTCGCCGAGAGCTCCGACTTCTCCGCGTTAATCGCCCGGATCCAATCGGTGAAAGACTTCTGTGGCGGGATCTTTCCGCGCAAACAGGTGTAATCGAGGTGGCAATGCGCGTTGATCAGCCCCGGCAGTAACGCTTTTTCGCCGAGGTCGACAGCGTTGCCCGCGTTCCGCGCTTTGACGTCATCAAATCTGCCAACGTCGACGATCCGATTTCCCGAAACAGCGACCGCACCGTTCTCGATAGGCGTTCCACACATCGTCACAACAATGCGCGCGCGAATGATCATCTACGAGCTGTAGCGGCGGTGTCTGACCGCCGTCAAATGTTCAGACAAATCGTGTGATAGCGATTGCGTCAGATGGATCGGCTTCTCCGAAGCCGATGGAAATTTTCGCCGCAGGCGCAGATATCAGGCGGCAAAAGCTGCGGCCAACGCGTTGAGGAGTCGCCGCGGCGGCCGTTCCACCTTTTTTAGATTAAGCGCTTTCGGTTTTCACGATCTTCCGACACTCGGCGACCAGAAGGTTGCACGCTTCCTGGCAAAGCAACGGAACTGCAGCCGGAACCGAATGATTGGTAGGGAGGGCGCGCTGCGCCATCCGGACATCGCAGCGCGATGTCCCTACCTGCATAGGCCGCGCCGCCGCCTGGTCCCAAACAGGATCAAACTTCTCCTTCGGCAATTTCGTCGACGCGATTGCACCATTCCGATCGCGTTTCCACAGAATGGTTCTGAGGCATCCGCGATCAGACCGGCAAAAGTTCGCGACAAGATCGTTGATTTGTAGATCGGAAATTTTTGCGGCAACGCGATACATTCCTGACTGACGATCCAGTGTCTCGCGCAAGGCCGTCATTTTGAGGTTGCCGCTTTTCCACGCCGCGAAGACCGCGAGCCGGCTCGGATAAAAGTAATCTAGCGCAATTCTTAGTTCCTCGATCGTATCGAGCTCCAGCCGCCAGCCATGGCGCAAGTTCGGCGCGGTTTTGAGCGGGCGATAATTTCCCGCGTCGTCGTACTTTGCGATTTCGATAGCGTTTTCCACGTCTCGATACGTCTGCAATTGATCGAGCGATGCGTCTTCGCGATGCAACAGGACAAAACCGGCACCCTCTCGCTGTGTGACCAGGATTTGTCCAAAGTAAAACGGCGCAGCAACGCCGTTGCAAATTTCCTCGATGAAATCCCGCATTGGTAGGGCGCGACCCAGTTTACCCGCCGTGCGCGGGCCGAGGCCGGCACATCCGTTAGTGCAAACAATGAGCGATCAAGCCGCCTGCCCGTTCGAGAAACTGCAGGTCTTCGTCGTCGAAGGCATTCAACTTATCGCTCTCCGCATCGAGCATCCCGAGCACGTGCCGGTGGTCGTTGCGCATCGGCACGATGATCTCGGAACGAGTGGTATGAAACGTCGGCAGGTATCGGAGATCCTTGCTCACGTCGCCTACGATGACGGCTTGGCCAGACTCCAGGGCCGCACTGCACAATCCCTGGCTAGTTGGAAAACGCGGATACGTCGCCGGTTCCTCGCCGCTCTCGGCCATAATCACGAACTCGTCCTTAATGATCTTGTAAACGCCAACCCAGCGATAATCGCGCGCTGCGCGAATCATCTCCACGAGTTGCTTCATTCGTTTTCGCGTGCATCCCCCTGCGAGTGCGAACGCGCCGATCTCCTGGAGCTTCTTGCACGTGGTTTCTTTCATTCGCGGGGAAGCAATCTCGTGCATAAGAAACCTAGCGCCAGCACGATTTCAACTTTTTGCGGTCGCGTTCGCCTGCTCGATAATGATGTCAACAACGCCCGGATCGGTGCCGATGGATGAAGCGTAAAAGAGTGATCGACCATCGATCCTGTACGGGTTGCGGCGAAAAATCTCCGTCAAGGAGGGACGACTCTCAAGCCGTCCACCGAGTTGTTTTCGACGACTAGGAAGCCGTCGTTCCTTGATCCCCAGCAATCTTGGAATGTCCTCGTAACTGTGTAATCCGTCGGAAATAAAAAATGGAACGACAACTACATTTGCAGTTTCGGTTAATTTGCGCCAGTCGGACACGAGCGGCGCTTCTTCCATGTAAACATTGAGCACAGCCGCGTATTTTCCGAGCGCCCGGATCTTTTCCGCTTCGCGCTTCGCCGCGACGGCACTGTTTTCATTCAGATCCGTCCCGTGAGCAACAATCAGCAAGCTGGTTTCGGTGGGAGCTGCATCGGATGCAATGTCGCGCGCACGCTTGAGCAACAGCTCCGTCATCAGTGAATGATTTCCAACCGGCTCACAATATCTCCATAGCTGCCCATTCGATCGTTTCGTAATCCGGCCACTCAGCTCTAGCTCGCGCGGGACGACCGTCTGCGTGAAATATCCTTCGCTAATGAAATTCGGCACCACGTAAACTTCGCGAATCGATTTCGGATCGAACAAGAACAAGGCGTCACGCAAGCTCGGCTCCTCTTTCCAAAACGCGCACTCCACATCCGCAAAAACTTCCCGACGCCGGATCTCCCCGGCATGCGCCAGCGTCGGTGCGCTCGAATCCGGGTTAACAGTCGAACCGTGCGCGACGATTAACAGCGCAGCGTCACGTGTTCGATTCACGCTTGAATTCTATCACGGAGAGCGGGGAGGTTACACCGATGGAAATTCTCTCCGTGACCTCTGCGCTCACTGTGTTTAAGTACGTTCGTGCGGTTCCGGACTTACAAGAATACTGATCTAACTGTCAGCGAGGTCGGCTTTGGCCTCTGGACGATTTCGACTGGTTGGTGGGGAAATTTTACTGAAGGCGAGGCGGTCGCGCTAATGCATAAGGCGTTCGACCTTGGCATGACGCTTTTCGATGCAGCTGACACGTACGGAAACGGGTTGAGCGAAGAATTGATCGCGAAAGCTTTTCCGAATCAGCGGGATCAGATCGTGATTGCGACAAAGGTTGGCTACGATTTTGTCCATCACGGTGAGGCGCGGGGACGCGGGCAGCGCGAAATACCGCAGGATTTTTCGCCTGAGGCGATCACACGCGCAACTGACGCTGCGCTGAAACGATTGAAGACGGACCGGATTGATCTGCTTCAATTGCACAACATTCGGATGGAGCAGGTGTACGACGACGCCCTCTGGAAAATGCTGGAGACATTAAAGAGCGAAGGAAAGGTTCGATATTACGGCATTGCGTTGGGACCGGCGATCGGCTGGCTATACGAGGGAGTGAATTGTATTCGCGAGCGCGATCTCACCAGCGTCCAGCACATTTACAATATGCTCGAGCAACATCCCGGGCGCGCATTTCGCGATGCTGCTACGGAAGCCGGCAAGGACACGATGTTTCTCATTCGCGTGACGCATTCCTCCGGAATGCTTGAGGGCAAGTACACGGCTGAGACCAAGTTTCCGCCGACTGATCATCGCAGCCATAGACCGCGAAGCTGGCTGCTGAACGGGGTCAAGAAAGTCGAGCAATTACGATTTCTCGAAAATGCCGAGCGCACGCTTGGGCAAGCAGCGTTGCAATGGTTGCTGGCAGACGATCGCGTCGCTTCGACGTTGCCGAACATTTACAACGAAGAACAGCTCGTGGAATTCGCTAAGGCGCCCGATACCGCACCGCTGACATCGGACGATATGGCGAAAATCGAGGAACTCTACTCCGCCAATTTCGGCATTGAAGAGGAACCGCCGAAGTTCAAGGGAACGATGGAACTGCCGAAAGAAACAGCGGCGGCGTGACATTGGAGATGGCCTGCCCTCAGGCCGTTCTTGATCTGATGTGTTAGACGCGGGGAGGTTTGCCCACGGCCTGAGGGCAGGCCGTCTCCATGTGTTCCTACCTAATCTGATTCGTCTTGTTCCTCGACGGGTTCGGCCCGGCGAATTTCTGGTTGATCCTGCTCACGCCGCCGCAAATGGCCGGCGACCATCTGACCTTTGTAAACATCCTTGAAGACATCAGCGATCATCGGCGCGGCATGCGAACCCCCGTGCACGGTCTTGCCGACATCGCCTTCGTAAACAACTGCAAACGCATATCGCGGTTGGTCCGCAGGCAAAAATCCAGCGAACCACGCCGCGGTGCGCTCTTTGTGTTTTGGTCCCCATTGCGCGGTGCCCGTCTTACCGGCGACTTCCACATTTTCGAGGCTGGCCTGATGCGCCGTGCCGCTGCCGCCATTCACAACGTCGATCATTCCCGTGCGCACTTGCTCCAGCGTCTCTGCCGAAATATCTAGCGTTCGTTTCGCGCGCACCTGGTACGCGGTCACGATTTGATTGTCGAACGTCTGCACCTGTTGAACGAGCCGTGTCTGATAGAAAGTCCCTCCGTTGGCAATGACTCCCATGGCCTGCGCCATCTGCAGCGGAGTGGTCTGAATGTCGCCCTGGCCGATCGACATGTTTGCGATGTCGCCATTGAGGATTTTGCGATCGTGCGTCGCTTTCATGTATTCATCATTTGGAATGCGGCCTTCTACTTCGCCGCGCAGCGGAATGCCGCATTTGGCGCCGAAGCCCAGCTTCAACGCCCAATCAATGATCGGCGCCGAACCGGTCTTTATGCCTGCCTGATAAAACCATGTGTCGCACGATTCCGTGAGCGCCTGCACGAAGTTTAGCGCGCCGCGATCGCTCTTTTTCCAGTTGTGAAACGTGACGTTGCCGATCTGAAGCGCAGGCACGCATTGATATTGGTCCGCTGGGTAGACGGCATGGCTTTCCAGCGCTGCAATGCCCACAGCAACTTTGAATGTCGATCCCGGCGGATAGGACGAACGATATGCGCGCGGTAAAAGCGGAATGTCCGGGTCCGACTGCAGGGCTTTGAGTTGATCGGGCGAGATGGAGGGAACGAATACATTTGGGTCGTACGTGGGCCAGGACGCGAGCGCGAGAATATCGCCGCTGTTTGGGTCGATGATTACCAACGCGCCGCGCTTTGCTTTTGCTGCCAACGCTTTTTCGGCCAGTTGTTGTAGGCGCAAATCAAGAGTGGTCACGACGTTGTATCCGGGCTCGGGCGGTGTAACCAGTTTCTCTGATGTTTTTCGGCCGCTCTTGTCGAAGGTCAGTTTGTATTCGCCGTTCTTCCCGGTCAGCATCTCGTTGAATGTCTGTTCCAGCCCTTCGCGTCCCTCCGTTTGCGGCCAGATCGTTTCGTGGTTGTCGACAATTCCGTCGGGATTTCGGCCCGTTTTTCCGGTGTAACCAACAATCTGACCGGCAACCTTTCCATTCGGATAAATCCGGACATAAACAGGTCGCACCATCATTTCGGGCGGCAGCTTATCCTTGATTCCTTCGTATTCCTGCGGCGTAAGATTCGGTGCGATCTCAAACGGCATGATGCCCCGGTTGCGGTAATGACGAAGGATCGCCTGATCCGAAATCCGGAACATCCGTCCGATTAACTTCCCAGCCTCCTCTATTTTTTCCCTCGTATAGCTGAGCGCTTGCGCGTCGGAAAAGTTCAGCGGCGTTGGGAAAGTTATGGCCAGATTGTAACTGAGCCGGTTTTGCGCCATCGGCACCCCGTTGCGGTCGGTGATCTGTCCGCGTGGCGCCGGAATATCGAGCATGAACGTGCGCGCCAGCTTTTGCGTCTCGAAAGTCGGGACAATTGTTTCCTCTTCCGGCGCAGCGCTTGGACTGGACGCAGGCATTGGCATGAGCGTCTGTGCGTGCGCGATTGGAGAAAGGGCAAACAGCCAAAGCGGTATCCACAAATTCCGCAGATGTGGGCAGTTTTGAGTGCGAGTCATTTAGGTAATCCCAACTTAGGCCTACCATGCCGAGTGAAGTCGAGGGATCTCATAATAATCTCCGCGGGATTCCTCCACTCCGTTTCGCTTCGGTCAGAATCACAGCAAATTTCGGCGACACTGCGGACAAATCAATGCCGCTGCAAAAAGCGGTGCACTTCCTCCGCCAACTTTCGGCCAATGCCTTCCGTCGATGCGATCTCGTCGACGCTTGCCCGGCGCAGCCGATTCACGGAGCCGAATCGCTGTAGCAAGAGACTTTTCCGATTCTGGCTCACGCCTTGGCAATCGTCGAGAATGCTTTCTTCCACTCGTTTTTTCATGAGCAGTTGGTGATACGCATTGGCAAACCGATGCGCCTCGTCTCGAATGCGCTGAAGCAATCGCAAAGCAGGAGAATCCATTGGAAGTCGCAATGGCAGTGCGCGGCCGGGTCGATAAATCTCCTCGTGTTCTTTTGCCAGACCGATAATCGGAAGATCGTGCAAGCCTAGTCGCTGCAATTCGCGGCAGGCGGATGACAGCTGGCCCTTTCCTCCATCAACGATGATCAGGTCGGGTAAGCGGACTGCAACAAAGCTCTCGTCATTCCGAGCGGAGTCGAGGAATCCCGTCGCATTATCTTGCGGTTTCGCTGCGGGGTCGCTCGACTTTGCTTCGCTCGGCTCGGGATGACTGGAAATTCGCGCCACTGCGTCTGCCGGATTTTCCTGCGAAAATTCCGCTGCGTCAGAATTTGCGACTCGGGCCTCAAGCAGAATCCGCGAATACCTCCGCCGGACGACCTCGGCCATGCTGGCAAAATCATCCTGCCCTTCCACGGTGCGTACGCGGTAGCGTCGGTAGTTATTCTTGTCCGGAACTCCATCCCGAAAACAAACCATCGAGGCGACTACATGCGTCGTGGAAATGTTCGAAATGTCGAAACACTCCATTACTCGAGGTACGTCCGAAAGATGCAGCGCGTCACCCAGCGCTTGTACGTCCGCCGTCGGATCGATGGTACTAGGTAAACTGCCGCGCGTGAATCGGCGTGTCGGTCTCGTCGTATTGCGTAAGTCTGAGACCATGTTGCGAAGCTCGGCAGCGTTCTCGAAATCCATTTTCTCCGCAGCGGCGTGCATTTGGTCTTCGAGCGCGGCGATCATCTCTCGTGATTTGCCTTCCAAAAACTCGCAGGCCTGCGCTACGCGCTCGCGATATTGCTCGGCGGTGGTCTCGCTCAAGCGTACGGGCAACTGGTATGTCGAAGACTTCAATTCGCGCTCTGTCGGTGCACCGCGCCCGAACGTCAGCACTCCAAATCTCTTGCGCATGAAATTCAGTGTTTGCCGCAGCGCGCCGGCATGGGCGTATGGGCCGAAGTAGCGGCTGCCGTCGTCCTTTTTGAATCGGGCGAGGCGAAAGCGCGGCCACTCTTCCGACAGATCCACCCTGACCACGAGGAACCGTTTGTCATCGCGGAATGAGATGTTGTAGCGCGGCCGATATTCCTTGATCAATTTGCCCTCGAGCAAAACCGATTCGGCTTCGCTTCGGACCGTATGCGTCTCAAAATCCCATGTCGCGTCGAGCAGGGCGCGCGTTTTCAAATCGGCCTGGGCTAATTTCGAAGGCAGAAAATACGAGCTCACGCGCTTGCGCAGGTCGCGTGCTTTGCCGACGTAAATCACGCGGTTGAACCGATCGCGCATCAAGTACACACCGGGCTTGTGCGGCACCTCGTGCACTTTCTTCTGCAGATCAGGCTTCTCTTTTTTCGATACAACCACCGGGCGGCAAATTTACCCGAGAAGGAGGGAACGGGAAACAGCTGCTTCGGATCGACTCTCGCGCGCTTCTGTAGCGAATCACGATCCAGTAGGTAGGGCGCGTCACTCCGTGCGCGCCGATCTTCTGAACCCAAGACGGCGGGCAGAGGACTGCCCGCCCTACCAAACTCGACCGGCCATATCCCGGTGGCTACAGCGTTCGAGATGCAAAAAAGCGCCCGCGAAAAATTTTCGCGGGCGCTTTGAGTTCTAGCTAAACAACAATCTCGCTACGGCCTTGTCGTCGTAGTGGTGGTAGTCGTTTCCTTAATCACAGCGGCTGGTTGCGCAGGTTGCGTCAACACCACTTTGCGCACTACCACGCGGTCGCCCACAGTTGAGTAATAAACGGTGGCCGGCATGTCTGGACGGACTGTCGACCAGGCTACAGTGCGACCTGCCGGATCAACCACTGTCGTATCTTTCGTGTAATAATAACGCACGGGCGCCGCACCCGACGCCGTTCGGAACGTAAAATAATCCGAGTCCGGGGTGTAGGTGACGATGTTGCCCGCACTACTGGTGGTCGTCTGTTGGGTGGTCGTTGTGCCGGTCACTGGGTCTGTGCTCGTCGTTGTCGTTGTGGTCTGTGCCAGCGCTAATCCCAGCGATGCCGCAAAAACCAAGCTTGCTGCCAATATTTTTGTTAATCTGATTTGTTTCATATTTCTCCCTCTGCTTTGATTCAATTGATGTGCTCGATCGTATATCTTCCCGGTCCTTTAACGCGGGAGCTCTTTCAGGTTCGACCTCATATCGTAAATTCGGTCTCCGGTGGTCGTGTCCGCGGCGATGATCAAAGCTGTGCCAGAACAACGTAACACTTTGCCGATGCAGGCTTTACCCGGTTTCCGCGATTTCCTGCCCGATGACTGCGCCCGGCGCAATTACATTTTTGCCCGCTGGCGTGAGGTAGCGCGCCGCTATGGCTTCGTGGAATGGGAAGGCCCGCCTCTGGAGCCGACCGAGTTGTACAAGAAGAAAAGCGGCGCCGAAATTGTCGAACAGCTTTTCAATTTTACAGACAAAGGCGAACGCGAAGTCGCGCTGCGCCCTGAACTCACGCCCACGCTTGCTCGTGTGATTGCGGCGCACGAACGCGAGTTCAAGAAACCACTCAAATGGTTTTCGATCGGACAATTTTTCCGATACGAGAAGCAACAGCGCGGTCGGTTGCGCGAACATTTTCAGCTGAATTGCGATATCATTGGCGAGAAGGATCTCGCCGCCGATATCGAACTGGTCGCGCTTTGCATCGATTTCCTGCGTGCATTCGGATTCAGCGAAAAAGATTTGGTCGTTCGGGTTAGCGATCGCGAATTCTGGACGGATTTTTTCCGCGACAAGAATGTGCCGGCTGAGCGGTGGGAGGATTTACTGCAAGCGATCGATAAATCCGCGCGCGAGCCGCGTGAGAAGACGGCAGAGAAACTTGGGGACCTTGCCGATCCCGTCTTCGCGACGCTGAAGAGCGGTGGCAAAAGCGCAAAGCTGGAGCAACTCGCGGAGGGCCTGCGCACGCGCGGCCTCGCTGATTTCGTCGCGATTGATGTGGGAATCGTTCGTGGGCTTGCTTATTACACCGGCATTGTTTTCGAGGTGTTCGATCGTGCCGGGAAGTTTCGGGCAATCGCTGGCGGCGGGCGCTACGATAATTTGATAGCCCAACTTAGCGACGGCACGCTTTCTTTGCCTGCGCTTGGATTCGCAATGGGCGACGTCGTTCTCGGCGAATTAATCAACGAAATCCAGCAACCACGCGACGCGATGAAGAGAGCAATAGCGACCGAAAGCAGGCTCGATATCTACGTCGTGGTCGCAAAGGAAGAACGCCGTGCCGACGCGCTCGCACAAATCCAGCAACTGCGCGACCGCGGCTACCGCAT
The DNA here is from genome assembly GCA_963761585.1 of uncultured Verrucomicrobiae bacterium. GTDB lineage: Bacteria > Verrucomicrobiota > Verrucomicrobiia > Chthoniobacterales > UBA10450 > Udaeobacter. Next base: position 80,812 of record CAVXHW010000005.1, on the reverse strand, counting down.
CGATTATCCGCTCACGCCAACGAAAGTCGGCCGGCAGTTCCAAGCCGCCGAAGATTTCGGCGCGCGCGTCGCGCTTCTTTATGGAGATGAGTGGCCGCAGGTGAAAATCAAGAATATGGGAACAGGTGAGCAGGAGCTCGTGGCGCACGATCGTCTGCTTGCGCACTTGCAAGCGCAATCCACCTTGTCATCCTGAGCGCAGCGCAGCGGAGTCGAAGGATCCCGGCGCTTAGTGTTAGGATCTGCAACGGATGCCTCGAGTCCCCTCAGAATGACAGAAAACATGTTTCGCACACAAGACTGTAATTCACTTCGCAAAAGCGATATCGGCACCCAAGTCACGCTTGCCGGATGGGTGAACGTCACCCGCGATCACGGCGGCGTGATTTTCATTGATCTGCGCGACCGTGAAGGCCTCACTCAGGTGGTTTTTCGTCCGGAGGAAAATGCCGAGCTTGCAAAGCAGGCGCACACGCTGCGCGGCGAAGATGTTATTCAAGTTTCGGGTGTGGTCGCCGCACGTCTGCCCGGCACCGAAAATCCGAACCTCGAGACCGGCGAAATTGAAATCATTCCAAGCGAGCTGCGAATTTTAAATCGCGCCGATCCGCTGCCATTTCCAATCGATGCCGAGCCGCAAAATGAAGATCTGCGAATGACGCACCGATATTTGGATCTGCGTCGGCCACGGCTCGCACGCAATCTGCGGATTCGCCACCGGGCCGCAAAAGCAACGCGCGATTATCTCGACAGCCGGGGATTCGTGGAAGTTGAAACGCCGATTCTATCCAAGAGCACGCCCGAAGGCGCGCGTGACTTTCTAGTGCCGAGCCGTGTCACGCCGGGAAAATTCTACGCACTGCCGCAGGCGCCACAGCAATACAAACAGCTGCTCATGGTCGCGGGTGTGGAAAAATATTTTCAGATTGCAAAATGTTTTCGCGACGAAGATTTGCGTGCGGACCGCCAACCGGAATTCACCCAGATCGACATTGAAGCGTCGTTCGTCACGCCCGACGACATTTTTGCCCTCACCGAAGGAATGCTTGGAGCGATTTTCGAGGCCGCGTGCGGCATCGACATCAAAACGCCATTCGACCGGCTTACATATCGTGAAGCGCTTGATCGGTACGGCAGCGATAAACCCGATCGCCGGTTTGAAATGAAGCTGGTCGATGTTGGTGAAACCTTTCGTGAAAGCAGTTTCAAGGTTTTTCGCGGTGCGCTCGATGCCGGCGGCGTGGTGAAAGCAATCAACGCAAAAGGTTTTGCCGGAATCACCATTGGCCAGGCAGACGAGCTTACAGAAATTGCAAAGCTGCACGGCGCCAAAGGTCTGGCCTTCATCAAGATTGAGAATGGCGAATGGAAGTCGCCGATCGTGAAGTTCTTCAATGACGCCGAGAAAAACGCGTTGCGATCAAAGCTGAACATCGAAGAGGGCGATTGCGTTTTTTTCGCTGCTGATAAATGGAGCGTTGCTTGTGAAGTGTTGGGACGATTACGTCTGCGCATCGCGGAGATGCAGGATTTGCATGGTAAGAGGCGACCTGAGCCTGCCATGGGCGAAGTCGAAGGAGGCGCGCCAGACTGGGATTTTCTTTGGGTCATAGACTTTCCGCTTTTCGAATGGAGTCCGGACGAAAACAAATGGAACGCGATGCATCATCCATTCACTCGACCCAAAGCCGACGACATGTCGCTGTTTGAGGCGAAGAAGTTTCCCGAAGTTCGCGCTGAGGCTTACGACGTGGTGTTAAACGGCGTGGAGATCGGCGGCGGAAGCATGCGAATCTACGAACCGCCGTTGCAGGAGAAAATGTTCGAAGCGCTGGGCATCACCTCCGAAGCTCAACAAGCGCAATTCGGCCATTTGCTGCGCGCGCTTCGGCTCGGCGCGCCGCCGCACGGCGGTATCGCGTTCGGCTTCGATCGGCTGGTGATGCTGATCTGCGGCGAACAAAGCATTCGCGATGTGATGGCGTTCCCAAAAAATAATCGCAGCATGGACCTCATGTCGCAGTCGCCTGCGGAAGTCGATCCAAAGCAGTTACGCGACTTGGGAATTAAGCTGGTGGGAGACAAGTCGGAGGGCTTGCCTCTGCGTCCCAAATAATTCCTCTACAGATCTGAAATACTGGCGGCCGATTCGCGTCCTTTAAATCAGGAAAGCAGGAACTCAGGAAAACGGATTCAGAAGATGACTTACCATCGACGCGTGAATCGCTCATTATGAAGTCCCGGGGGAATTCCCACCGTTCGCCGGAAATATGCTTTGGCGAACTGTGGCAGTAATGACCATTAGCTGATCGGCAGTTGCAGCCGTATGCTGGTTTCGTAACAATCGCAGCGTCACTCGATCGTGCAGGTGTGCGGCCCTTAGCTCTGCATACAAAACCGCATCGTGAATGCTATCGCTGCTCATAAAGATGAGCTTAAAAAATTGCTCGAGAACTTATCGGGCGACACTGCCGTCTCAGGGATAACTTTCGTGGCGTCCATGGATGCTTATATCGCGCGCCTCGATACGAATTGCTTAGACATCAGCGCCCGCATTAATCCGCCGCCAGCGCAAACAAACGGAGAACTAACATGGAACCAACATTGACTCAGAACTACGCGCTCTACTACGCGCAACATAGAACTTCAAAATGTCGTGCGACACTTTTCAAGAAGTTTCGCGCCGCGGCCCGTAAGCAGGGCCCCGATTTTCGGCAGCAGTTGACCTTCGGCGACTTATTCATCGTACCGCGACTTCATAAGGACAACGGTCGCTGAGCCGCTTCATTGATTGCCATCATGGATTCCATGACTTTCGCAATTTCACAAAAAGAAGAAAGCGATTCTGCCGCAGAGCGACGTTGGGAAAACGAAGGAGGAAATCCGGCGCAACTTCAACGGTTACCCTGTGATGATCGAAAGGAAGACGCCACAACCGGTCCGGCGCGAGGCGCGTTGAAGGCATTCTGCTACAAAGATTGACGGCACATGCACCTAATCCGATCCCGCGAAATAATGGAAGATGCTGAAAGCTGCAATCCCCATTGATAACCCGGTGTCGAAAAATAATTGACGCCAATGAGACACTCAAAAAGAAGCGGCCGGATCCGCAATGCCCGTGGACGAGCCGCGACAGCCCGATCCTCTGATCGGGAAGTGATGGTACATCTGTCGCGCTCTCAGATTTTCAAAGATTACGAACAGGCTTTCAGCGAAGCCACGGGTTTGCCGCTTAATATTCGAGGGCACGATTCATGGTCGCCTGCACACCATGGCAAAACCGATCACGTTTCGTTTGCTGCGATTCTGGCTCGTTTCAACAAGGCTCGCGCCGCATGTCTAAGGGCCCAAACGGACGCATCCCAGGAATCCTCATCGACGACGCGCACCGTCACCTGGTTTGCGGGACTCTCCGAAAGCGCAGTGCCGGTGTATGTAGGTGACCACATTCTAGGTTTTCTCGAGACGGGCGAAGTACTGCTTAAGAATCCGACAAAGAAACACTTCGCGAGCATTACTCGGCAGCTTCGCGCTTGGGGTTACAATGCGGATTGGAAGCAACTTGAGCGGGCTTATTTTCGGTCGTGCGTTTTATCGCCTGTCCGGTACCGCGCGATGTTGCGGCTACTGAGTATTTTTGCGCAACACCTTTCGATCTTGTCGAATCAACTGGTCGTACGGCGCGACAACGATCAGTCCACAAATATGACGCGAGCGCGACAATTTATCGAGGCCCATCAAGCGGAGCCGCTGTCGCTCGGGCGGATCGCCCAGGTGGCTAACATCAGCAGGCATTACTTTTGCAAGATGTTCAAGAAAGCGACCGGGATGAATTTCACCGATTACCTCTCGAGAGTTCGAGTGGAGAAATCGAAGACGCTTTTGCTCAATCCCAACTCGCGAGTTAGCGAAGTTGCCTTCGCATGCGGCTTTCAATCCATGACGAACTTCAATCGCGAGTTTAAGCGAATCGTCGGTCGCTCTCCCACGCAATTTCGCGAAGCCCTTCCGAAGCTGCGTCGCCCGGTATAACGCAACGGCACGCAGTTTGAACACCCGATTGCGCTCCAGATCAGGCGTCGGGATTTCAGAGGCCAAGCGTTTTCTCCATCTTTTCTCCCGTGCAATCGCTTCAATATTTATTGTTCCTACCAGCAATTTTTCGCGGGTTACTACAGGAACTTCTCCGACCTCCACGTTGAGCATCATTTGCTCCGCCTCCACAATCGTCTCGTCTTCGAAGCAATAGGCACTGGTTTTTTCGATGTGTGCTTCTACCGATTCTGTCTTGGGGTCGTGTCCCAAACCACCCACGTTCCGGTTCATTGTGATCGTGGACAGGGTTCCCAATAATTCGCCGCGTTGATCGATTACAAGTGACGAATCCGTTGCCCGCGCCTGCATTTCGTCTAAAGCCGCTTTTACAGAAACCTTATTAGAAATGCTCTTCGCAGGCTCAATGATGTTCTTGACTGTGCGGGCTTCGAAATTCGCGCCTCCAAAGTGGTTAGGTTTTACTTGTTCCATAGGCTTTCGGGGGTGACGTCGATTTAAGCGACAGTCGACGCAGCTTTACACTGGGGCGAACGCGCGGAACCTTCCGCACGCCCGCCATCAGTGTTAGTGCGTTATTTCACTTTAACTTCGATAGCTTTTGATCTTGCTATCGGCGTTGTCGGGAGGTGCACTTTTAGCACTCCGTCGCGGAACTCAGCCGTGACTTTCGTGCTATCGGCATCCTCAGGCAGCGTGAAGCTGCGTCGGAAAGTGCCAAAGGATCGCTCGATGCGATGGAATTTCTTCTTCTGATCTTCCTTCTCGTTTTTGCGTTCTCCGGAAACGCAAAGGATGCCTTCTTCGACAGTTACCCTAACGTCATCCTTTTTCATTTCAGGCAGGTCAGCTTTGAGCAGATACCCTTGATCATCTTCGCTGATATCAACCTCCGGCGACCAATCTGCGACTGCCATGCTGTGGATCTCGCCACTGCCCATTCTATTCGGAAAGCCGGCCAGGAAGAAAGGATTAAAGCGATTTTGTGTCGCTTGTTCCATCTCTCTAAGCGGATTCCATGTTGTTACTTTATTCAATGTATTCATTTGTTTTATCTTTCTGGATTGAGTTAAAGCCGTGTTGGTACATCGCGCTAACCGCTTATTGTCAGAGTCCACCCTGATCTTGTGTACGTTGAGGAGGAGGCCCCGTCGAAGGCGAACGCGCGGCGACTTCACCGGAATTGGAGTATTCCAAGAGCCGATCGTAATTTCCGATCAGAACGGCTATTCAACGCTTTCGAAATTTAGGCGCGAAAAGCATTTCCAAGTACAGACTTGCACCCCTTGCGGAGAGTTGTTGGTGCGCAGGATGCAGAGCATATTGGCAAAGTCTATGAAGGATTCTGTCGTCAGAGCATGCCTGCTGGAGCTTCTCTATGAACGTCGAAGCGAAGGTTCCATTCCGTTCGGCCAAGGTGAGCAAGCGGTTCTGCCGCCAGGAGGCATAAGTCGCCGTGACTGGCTACGCGCCTTGGCCCAGCTTTCGGAGTACCATCTCATCGACTGGACCCCTGTTGAGGATCAGGGCGGGATGGGCCTGCTGTCCGGCTTTGCTAAGATAAACGACTTCGGAGTCAAAGTGCTCGAAGGTGGTGTCGCGCCCCCGATCCAGATCTCAATGGATGAACGCCGGCGAACCAGCGTTCCTCGGCGGGAACAGGCGCGGATTGCAACGAGCACTCAGCATCAGCAGATGATTACGGACGCACTGGAGAAGGTGATCACCGCGATCAATCAAGCCGATGTGTCGGAGCAGGAGAAAAATGAAGCGAAAACTTTGTTGCGACGACTGCTGGGTAGCAAAAGCAGCGGTTAGCGTATTAGGCCCTGGCGTGGAATCCCTCGCGGCGAAGTATTTCACGGAATAAAGCAGACAGCGGGCCTCAAAGATTCGTTGGCTCCCTTTCCGAATCTGGGATTCGCAGGACAAGAAACGGTAAGTCTTTCGGAAAATACGCCCAGACCGTACTCACCGACGACGTAAATTACAAAGTCCTTCCTACAAGGCAAAATAGAAAGATTACGTCATGAGAAAATTAACCCCGACCCTTACACAAAGCGGGCTGCTGGCCGTGTTGCTGCAACGCCAGCGCAACAAAACAAGTCAGTTGGCCTGCCGTCCTGCACAACGCAACCAGATGCGCGCCGCCCTTTGTAGTACTCTCACTTGGCCGTGGCGAGCGCTTACGGCACCCGTGCCCGTACGCCATTCGCGCTGAGCAGTTGCCATGTCTCCTCGAATCCACACGTACACTGAGCTCCAGCAACAGATTCACAGCGATCTGCGGATCCAACATCCCGAATGAGTCAAACAAAATGGTCAATCCCGCAAAGTCTGATTCTAAAGAGTTATGGAATATGTGTTAAAGCTCGTTTGAGCTGTCCTTATTCGGCCTGGCGACAACCTACTTACCGGCTCAGACTTTCGTAGCTGCGCGAAGTAAATGACCGGCGACACATCTGCGTTGGTGACTCCAGTTCGCCCTTTTAGCTGCTATTATTCTCGCTCCCTCGTTTTAAAGTAGGAGTAAGAGTTAGGTTTGTTGCGCTGGGGCCTAAAGAACAAGTTACCAGGACACACGCTAGTCTGCGACAGGTCGAGATCGGAAGTCCGGAATTCTTCCCATGTATTCTATCGTAAGGCCGCTTACGATCCATGCGGGTCCAAGCGCGTAGGCGAATTTTACGACACAAGCACTGGAAATTGCCGACGGGCCGACGTGTTTTTTCCCAAAGCGGGCTTCATACAGATTCTATCTTCGGGCAAGTCCGGGACACCACCGTGCAAGTCTGGACAGTTGGAAAAGGACTTGGGATTGGAAGCAAGTTCTCTCAGACATGCTGCGCGGCTAATAATTTTCGAGATCATGAGATCCTTCTTCCTTGGTTCAAAGGAACAGCCGATTAAGTTAGCTGCCTTACACTGGGGCAAACGCGCGGACCGTTCCGCACGCTCACCGTCAATGTTAGTAGGCATTACGCCACTTTAACTTGCGTAGCTTTTGATTTTGCTGCGCGTGCCGTTGGCAGGTGCACTCTTAGCACTCCGTCGCGGAGATCCGCCGTGACTTTCGTGCTATCGGCATCCTCAGGCAGCGTGAAGCTGCGTCGGAAAGTACCAAAAGATAGCTCGATACGATGGAATTTCTTTTTCTGATCTTCCTTCTCGTTTTTGCGTTCTCCGGAAACGCTAAGAATGCCCTTTTCGACTGTTACCCTAACGTCATCCTTTTTCATTTCAGGCAGGTCAGCTTTGAGCAGATACCCTTGATCATCTTCGCTGATATCAACCTCCGGTGACCAATCTGCCACCGCCATGCTAGGGATCTCGTCACTGCCTATTCTGTTGGGAAAGCCGCCTGAGAAGATTCGATTTAAACGATTCTGCGCTTGTTCCATCTCTCTAAGCGGATTCCATGTTGTTACTTTATTCAATGTATTCATTTGTTTTATTTTTCTGGATTGAGTTAAAGCCGTGTTGGTACATCGCGCTAACCGCTTATTGTCAGGCTCGACCCTGATCTTGCGCACGTTGAGGAGTGGGGCTCGGGTGGAAAGCAAACGCCATTCCGTTGATCAACGGATGCTCCGGCCAACGCGCTCGACGATTTCCACGTAGGCTTTCAGAGGAGCGGACGGATTTTCGCCTTTCCACGCGACACAAGCTTCGGTCGCCACGGCCGGCATGACTGGGCGAAACACGACATTTTTGTGCGGGAGTTTTTTTAGCTGCTCGGGGACGAGGGCGACACCCAAACCAGCGGAGATGGCATGGATCATCGTTCGCTCAAGATCGACATCCTGCAAAACCTTCGGGATAAAACCGGCGCGGTGACAGGTCTTGCTTAACCATTCGTGATAGTAGGGATAGCTCGCTTCTGACATTCCGATGAAAAACATGGGCGCGAGAGCTTTCAGCGCGATCGTCGTTTTGCTAGCCAGCGGATTGTCTTTGGGCAAGGCGGCGACGGTTTTGTAGGACGCAATGGTCCGGAATTCCAATCCGCGCCGCGCAATTGGCTCGTGTAATCCAACGAAACCCAGATCGAGTTTGCCATCTTCAAGGGCGCGAAATTGTTCACCGCACGACATGTCGAAGAGGTTAACCGAAACAGTGGGAAACAATTGATGGAACGAAGCGAGAGTTCTCGGCAGCAAATCGTAAAAGAGATTGCTGACGTACCCGATATTGAGCGCACGAACCTCGCCGCTGTGCAATCGCCGGACGGACTCGACGGTTTCGGTTGCGAGAGCTAGAAGACGTTTGGCATCGGCGAGAAAGGAGCGGCCCTCATCTGTTAGGCTCACCTTTTGCTTTGTCCGGTTCAGAAGCCGGACACCGAGTTCCTCTTCCAAATCTTTAATTTGCCGCGTGAGTGAAGGCTGTGCGGTGTGCAGCTTTTCAGCGGCTTTTGTGAAGCTCAGCGCTTCCGCAACGCTGACGAAGTAGCGCAGATGACGAAGTTCCATTCGGGCTAAGACACCTAGGTAAACTGACTCGACAGGTTAATGCAAAAAATTCTCCGATTTATGACAGACGTCTCTCGCACATACAGACGGCGATACCTCAAAAGTATTATGTGCTACCAAGAAGATATTGGCCGGACAAATGACCGCAGGCACATGTTGGATGCTAATTTGTGTGAAAACGATCCGTCAACTTACTTTTACTGTTATTGCCGCCTTGTTTGTTGTTACGGCTGCGTTGCTTTGGGCCAGCGCATCTCCGAAAGTGACCGGACAAACCCCGCCGCGCTTTGCGTTCGCGCCAGGAGCGCCCACCGGACTCAAACGGTCCGCGGGTTCATTGGCCTTGCTCGACGGTTTATTTCAAGCGCCTTGGCGAGGATTCGATACCGGGATTTTTGGTAGTGGTTTCGGTCCAAGTTCATTCGCTGTGGGCGACGTGGATGGCGATGGAGACCTCGATATCTTGGTCGGCGACAGCTTTTTTGGCTCACCGGGTATCTCCGTTTTGAAAAACAACGGTGACCAAACTTTTGCCACCCCGGTCTACTACCCGGTGCCGCTGCAAGAAGTAGTCGGAGGAGTGGCTCTTTCGGATTTCGATGGCGATGGCGATCTCGACGCGTTTGCAACCATCCGCGGCAGTTTCGATCAAATGACGAAGATCAAGGTCTGGCGCAATAACGGGGATGGTACCTTTGCCGCGCCGATTGAATTTACGACTGGCCAAGGCCCGGCCGGAATCGTGATCGCCGATTTTACAGGCGATGGTAAACCAGACGTTATCACGGCAAATTACGGCGGTTCATCGATCTCGCTTCTGAGGCATAACGGCCTGAATGGACAGCAGGCCGGGTTCCTTCCGCCCGTCACTTTTAACGCCACAAATCACGCGGAAAAAATCGCTGCGGCGGACGTCAACGGCGACGGAATCTTGGATGTGGTTGTCGGCGAAACGGTGGACATCGGGCCGCTGGCCACCCTTGCGGTTATGATCAACACGGGCAACGGTAATTTCGCAGCGCCGGTCATTTACGATGCGGCTCCTGGCGGACGTTTCGGTTCGACCGCCGTGGCGCTGGCCGATCTCGACAACGACGGCGACGTCGATCTGATCGGTGGCGGATTGTACGAGAACGGTTCGATCGACAACGGAGCGGTAACGATCCGGCGAAATAATGGAAGCGGCACCTTTGGCGCGGCCGAAATAATCCTGTTTACGAACCCCAACTTCGTTTCGCACCCAAAAGAGATTACCACCGGCTTCATCAACGGTGACGGTTTTGCGGATATTGTTGCCGCGGTTCCATCTGGAAGAGCGATCGAAGGTTTTGTCGTCGTCAACAGCAATGGTTCTGGCGGCTTCAATACGCCGATTTATTACGAAGCGTCGCAACAGACATTCGACGTCGCCGTTGTTGACCTCGACAAAGACGGTCACGGTGATGTTATTACAGTCGCCAACTCCTCAGCAGCAGTCACTGTTCATAAGAATCTCGGCAATGGTTCGTTCCCGGTGCTGACGCGATATGAGGTCGCATCGCTTTCCGATGCGGTTGAAAGTGCTGATATCGATAATGACGGCGATATCGATATTGTCGTGAACGGAGAGATTGACATCTCCTCGCTCGACCCTGTCGTAAAGATTCTGAAGAATAACGGTAACGGCACATTCGCTCCCGCGATTGATTACACACCGGCGCGAAATTTCGCCGACATGAAGCTGCGGGATATCAACGGCGACGGTTTTGTCGATCTGATCTTCGCGCCCGACGCGAACGATCCTCCATATCATTTTGGTACGGCGTTGAATCTCGGCAACGGAACATTCGCCCCGACCGTTGTGACAGAGGTTTTCTCCTGCGGTGAGGGGACCATCGATGCTGCCGATCTCGATGGCGATGGCGACCTCGACATTGTGCTGACCGAAGAAGAAGGCTGTCCCGGAATCGAACCTCACATCTTTATTTTCCGGAATGACGGCAACCAGAACTTTGTTCGAATGCCTGATCTCGTCCTTCCGGGTATGTTGCCTCACGGCCTGGCTCTGGCGGATGTCACCGGCGATGGCAACATCGACATTATAACTGCCCTGCCAAAGGGTATGGGCGTGTTTCCGGGGAACGGAAACCTTACGTTTGGAGCCCCGATCATCAGCACCACCCGGCCATACAAGTTCAAAATGCGCGATTTCAATCACGACGGTTTGCTCGATGTGGGGATGATATTGCAGCAGGATGCCTTCGGCACCGACACGATTGCGACGGCTCTGGGTAATGGTAACGGAACCTTTCAAGCGATAAGAACGCAGACCGGTTCGAGTGTTTTGGAAAATCTTCGAATCAGCAACGACGTGGAAACCGGTGACGTGAACGGCGATGGAACGCCGGATCTCGTGGTGTTTAACTATGCATCGAATGACGTGTCGGTCTTTATCGTAAACCCGGACGGCAGCCTGCGCCCGCACCTGCGGTACGGTATCGGCAACACGCCCATTCTTGGGACAATGGCTGATTTTGATGGTGATGGCCGACTCGATATTGCGGCAGCGATCGGCTTGCCTCCGAGCGGTCTTCATAACGCGGTCGTGATCCTGCGGAACATTGGGGTTCCCGCGGGAACACCGACACCGACTCCAACAGCAACAGCAACAGCGACGGCGGCAGTAACGCCCACGCCAACTTCAACCGTGAGTCCAACGCCAACACCGAGTGCGACGCCCAGTTCGACTCCAACAGTTACCCCGAGTTCTACACCTAGGCCAACTCCCACTGCCAGGCCGAATGCAACACCGAGGCCGCGCCCCACTCCGCATCCGCGCCCTAGTCCATGAGGATCATCGCGGCGTCGATCTGATTTCTGCTTTCTCAAATGATCTTGACCAGAAATGGAAATCCGGATTCGCACCACGCTCGTTGAGCCCTTCATCGTCTGCGCTGTCAGCAGCGTGGCGACGTCCCGCGGCAGGCCGACTTTGACTCCCGCCTCTGCCAGCGATTCCAAAATGATGTACGCAAACACTGGGCCGCTCGTGAGCCTCGTTTAGTCCGATTTTCAGCGCGAGTAGCGCAGATGACGAAGTTCCATTCGGGCTAAGACACCTAGGATAAACTGGCTCGACGCGTGTTAATACAAGAAAGAATTTCCGATTATGGCAGACCGCTCACTCACAGGCAGATGGCCATACTTAAAAAGTATGACGTGCTACCAAGAACATATTGGCCGGGCAACGAACGGACGGGTAACGCGTTGCTTTGCCATCTATGAACCGAAACGCTTCAGCTCTTTGGAAAGGAAGTCTTCATGAGGGCGAAGGGACTTTAACCACCGAAAGCGGCGTTCTTTCTAAAACGCAATATTCCTTTCGGACGCGATTCGCGGAAGGCCGGGGCACCAATCCGGACGAACTCATCGCGGCTTCGTTAGGCGGGTGTTTTTCGATGGCCCTGTCCAATGAGCTTGGTCTTTGCGGTTTCCACCCGCAGCGCATTGAAACCACCGCAACCGCAACGCTGGAAGATTTAGCCGCGGGCTGGACGGTCACGCACATCCAGCTCGACGTCCGTGCGAACGTTCCGGACGCCTCTCAAGCGGGTTTCATGGATGCGGCGATCGCGGCAAAAACAAACTGTCCCATCTCCCGCCTGCTTAAAGCAAATATCTCAATGACAGCGAGTCTCGACCAATGACATCAAATGCGTCGATTAGCTAAGGGAATCTAATGCCGGCCAGCGTCAGGAGAAGCTCGTTAGAGCTCGCCTTGGAGGCATCGGAGCTTCGCTACCGTCGTTTGTTCGAAACCGCGCAGGATGGCATCCTGATTCTCGACGCGAATACCGGTAAGATCATCGACGTAAATCCATTTCTCCTCGATCTGCTGGAGTATCCGTTTGAAAGCATGATCGGTCTTCGCCTCTGGGAGATCGGCCAGTTCAAAGACATCGCAGCGAATCAGGCCGCTTTCGAAGCGCTTCAATCAAACGAGTACATCCGGTACGAAAATCTGCCGCTCCGCACGAAAACCGGGAAGGAAATCCAGGTCGAGTTTGTCAGTAATGTTTACTTTGTCGGATCGGGCAAGGTGATTCAATGCAACATCCGCGATATCAGCGCGCGGGCTGAATTGCAGGCGGCGTCCAAGATCCACGCCGATACACTCGAACTCGCGTGCAGAGCAAGAGATGAAGCGATCGCTGTGCTCTCTCACGATCTGCGCACTCCGATGGGGGCCATCTCGTCAATGATCGACGTGCTCGAGCTGGGTCACGGTGAGCCCGGCATGCCCGACAAGAAAGATTTGCCGCCGCTGTTTGATAAGTCCGCCTTGGCATTCATCCGCCGCAATATTCAAACTCTCGTGCATCTAGTCACGGAGTTGCTCGACTTCACCCATGTTGCCAACGGGGCGTTGGCGCTGAAGCTCGAAAAGGTGGACGCGCACGAGGTTATCCGCTTCGTGCTCCGGAATCTCGAGAGCCAGCAGAAAGGGGCCGGGATTGGCATCGACCTCCGGTTACAGGCTCAGCATAGCCACATCCGAGGCGATTCGGGCAAACTCGAACAGGTTCTGTCGAATCTGATTGGCAACGCGGTGAAGTTCACACCAAAAGGCGGCAAGGTTTCGATCGTCACGCGCAATGAAGAAAGCGGCAAGCTGGTCATCGAAGTGAGCGACACTGGCATTGGCATTCCGGCAGATGCACTTACGCGGATTTTTTCGCCGTTCGAGCAAGGAGATTCGTCCATTCATCGACGCTACGGCGGTCTCGGTCTCGGTCTTTCGATTGCGCGTACTTTGACGAAAGCGCATGGCGGAACCTTGGAGGCCGCGAGCGAAGGATTAGATAAAGGCGCGAAGTTTACCGCGCGTTTCAAAATAAACGATTCGACCGCTGAAGACCCGTGAGGATGAACGCCCTATCGCAGCAAAGGGAACCAGCGAACACTTGGCACAGACGTAAACCTCAGATTATGGAACCAACTATCACACAAAATGGCGCCCTGTTCGCGGTGCAACACAGACCGGTAAAAAGAAATTATTCCCAGCATCATCACCGAGAGATCGCAAGCCCCAATAAAACGATCTCCACTTTACGAACGTCTGTCGGAGAATTTGTCTTTCGCCAAACTCCGCTCGGCTGTTATCTCGAGCTCGTCGTCGGCAATGCTCGTTGGGCACTCGGATTATATGGGACGAATGAAGCGGCTGTCCGCGCGCTGAAAAACGGCAGAACGGGTTTCCGCACGTGGGATGCGCTGGGACGCAAGACCGCTGCCAATCAAATCGGCACGCTGAGCCGCTGGAACAAAAGCGAGCAGACGCCATGAACGACAGTTCCTTTATCGCCAACGGAGGGAACTTCACGTTTCCCGATAAAGCGAACGTGCGGGCCGGAGCGCCTGTTTTTCCGGTTGCCACTCGATCGTATCAATTGGTTAACCAGTTCCTTTCTCATTGGCACGCTGGCTCTCACATTGACCGCCGTCCCGCTCTATCTCTGGTTTTTCGGGCTTGATTGGTTTCAGGTCGTACTCTTCTTTGCGATGCTTGCCGCTTGCGGATTTAGCGTCACGTTAGGTTATCATCGGCTTTTCTCGCACATTACCTTCCAGGCAAGCTGGCCGATCCGGCTTTTCACACTTATTTTTGGCGCCGGCGCGTTTGAAAATTCGGTTTTGATGTGGGCGAGCGAACATCGGCGTCATCATAAGCATGTGGATCATGACGATGATCCGTACTGTATTTCGAAAGGGTTCTTTTTCGCGCATATCGGTTGGCTGCTTTTCAAGCTGAATAGCGATCAGCCGTACGACAACGTAGCCGACCTGCAAAAAGACAAGCTCGTTTGCTGGCAGGATCGATACGTCCAGTGGATCGCCGTCCTGGTCAGCTTCGGTATCCCGGCCATCCTCGGCGCTCTGTGGAATGGATGGCAGGGAGCGCTCGGTGCTTTCTTGATCGCGGGGGTTGCGCGAATCGTTGTGCTGCAGCATTGCACATTTCTGATTAACAGCGCATGTCACACGATCGGACGACAGCCGTATTCAACCAGGTGCAGCGCGCGCGACTCTTTCTTCCTCGCCCTTTTCACCATGGGCGAAGGCTATCACAACTACCACCACGAATTTCAGCATGACTACCGTAACGGAGTGAAGCCATGGCAATTTGACCCGACCAAGTGGCTCATCTGGACGCTGTCGAAACTAAGACTTGTTCGAAATCTGCGCCGCGTTCCGGCAGATAAGATTGAGTCCGCGCAACGACAAACCCGAAACGCGAGTTGCTGATGTGCGGCCGGCAAGCATGAAGGTGCGGAGGGCATCGAGGACGTAGGTCAATGGATTTTGATACTGCACTTTTGATTTCTCTCCCACATTTGCATGCTGCGGATGGCATTAGCGGATAGATAAAGCATCTAATGAATCATCCCAGGTGCGATACTGTCCACTCCAACAGCTTCGCGGCATCTTAAGTGGAAACGACTTTGCTTCTTTTTTCTGTGCATTAGCACAGTAAATCTCAAAGCGTCCTAAGCGCATCTTTTCTTCCTTTACCCATTTTTCAATTGTCATAGTCACTTTGTAATTAAGAATTTGAAATAGATTTACTTGACGTATTAAAGCCATCTTGGTGTATCGCGCTCACCGCTTATTGTCAGGCTCGACCCTGATCTTGCGCACGTTGAGGAGGAGGGCCCCGGCTAAAAGCAAACGCTTGGCGATTTCGCAAGATCGCGCTCGTGGGCAGGCAGGGTTAGAAGTTCGCGCGGTGCAGAGACAAGATGCCTTGTTCCCGACAATACACGCCGCGCTAACAATCTTGCTTGCCACAGCGGCGGGGATCACGCATTATGAAGTCCCGATGGTTCGAGCGAATTGTCGGGCGCGGTTTACCGCAGCCGATTTCGACTTCATCGTGCGCACGCTGGCGCGTTCGCAAACGGATCAGGTTTCTCTCGTCGATCTGTTGAGCGATGTCGAAACGCGCGATTCCATTCTGGATCATCCGCGGTTGGTTGACGCTATTCTAAATCACTGCGGCCATCTTCGAATTTCGTCTCAGTTTTACTTTTACGTGCTCGCTCGTCACGTCCTGCAACAGGGCGGAATCGGGGACCGAAAGCTTTGCGATTACGTTGCGTCGTTGCTGGAAACATTTTCGCGCGCGAGTCGCCTTCAGATTTCCGAGGAGACACATCATCTCGCCGAACAGTACATTTCCGATATCCTGATCGCGCTGAATCGCGCCACTCCGGAACAGGCATTCCTGCTTCGCGCGCATATTGGTAATTACTCGCTGTTCATCAGCGGAATTTTTCACGAGAACACGCAACGACGCAGTCTGCGTGGCGGACCAGACATCCAATTTTACGAACAGATCGGTCGGACGAACTTTCAACTTGTTTCCTCGCACGTGGTGGCTCGCCGCTGCGAACTGAATGACGTGTTCGAAGGATTGGCGGATCGATTTCGCGAGGTCCGGCTCGCGCTGAATCAGCTTTCCGATCAGTTGCTGAATCTGGACGAAGACGCGCATCCCTCGCTTTCTTTGTGAACGAGACACTCTTCAGCCAAATCCAGCGATTATTCGAACGCACGTACGCGCAGGTCGGAATTAATTTGGAAGATTGTCTGATTGATCGGACGCGCTCCGCGCAGTTGTCGATGCTCGCAGGGACATCGGCTCGCGAACTTAGCGAACTCGCGCGCACATTTTTACGGCGAGCCGGCGACCAACTTTACGTCGGCATTTATTATTCCCGCTGGCTGATTGAACAACTCGAACAACACGATCCGCGGGCGGGGTTGGGGGATCGGAACATTCGATCGCTGATCACGTTTGTTGAAGAACTCAATCATGCGTTGCACGCCGCGCTCCAGTTCAAACGCGGCATGCGTGAGATCGCGTCGGAAAATTTTGCGCGCAACCTTGAGCTTCAGGCGCAGGTGGACACTTATCTGGTTCTTCTACTGTTTGTCGCCTTTTTCCGAAAAACGCAACGTGTCTCGGCGACGTGACCGCCGTTGGTTGCGTTTTCATCTTTTCGCGCGGCAATGTCCCGAGGCATTTCGCGACGAGAACCTGCGTGGCCGTTATCTCGAGACGAGTAAGCTTGCGGCCAGCTACACAACTTTTCTCGACACACTCAATGCCGTTCGTCGTGTCGATGAAATCAGGCGGTTTCATTCGCTCGATTACGGCGCGAAGAGAGAACGAATTCTGGCGTTGACGGCTGGCGACGCAAACTAGGCAGCAAACATTGCTGCCGCCACGCGATGATGCGATTCATTTGGCTATGGCTACCTATCCAAAGAGTCCCAAAGAAATGACCAAAGGCATGATGTATTTCCCGCGTATGCTGGACAAGATTCGGCTGCATCTGCGCGGCGACCTCCACGAAGATTACCAGGAAAACTTCGGCGCGCCGAAAGCGGCAGACGGAACGTGCTGCAATTTTCTGCGCGTGCACCATCGCGATCTGATTGAGCGTGTGAAGCAGGACGGCACGGACGAAGAAATTCTGGAATGGTGTTTCGAAAAGGGCCGGCGCTTGAACGATGGCGATCTCTTTGTCTGGAACGGATTTGGATCGAAGCTCGGATGGCGCGATTCAATCACGCCACGGCTCGAACAACGGAAAAAGGAGGCGGGAATCGCGGATCGCACCGACATTCTTACTATTCCCGATCTGATCGATTTCGACGAAGGCCGAGAAAGTTAGAAGAGTGTCGAATCTATTTCCTAAGTAGACAGGTTCGTCGCTGAGTGCGATGGAAAGATCAAAAGGAGGATCGAGTCATGAACGGAAAGGCATTGTGGGTGGTTCTGGAGGCGAAACCAGGAAAGGAAACGGAAGTAGAGAAATTCTTGCAGGCTGGTCAGACAATAGTGGAGGCCGAACCGCAAACGGTGTCCTGGTTCGCCATTAAAATTGGCCCGTCCAGATACGGTATTTTTGACACGTTCGCAGATGACTCCGGCCGGGATGCACACCTGAATGGCAGGGTAGCGCAGGCCTTGAAGGAAAAAGCGTCTGAGCTTTTGGCGAAAGCGCCTTCGATCGAAAAAATTGACGTGATTGCGTCGAAGCTGCCCAAATAATTGCTGAAAAGGGTTGAGCTCGTTCCGACTTCTGGTGGTGACCTCATCGAACTTAACTCGTCGCAGCTTAGGCTTTGGGGTTGCCATTTGCCTGTGCGTTCTGGTCTTCAGTGCGTGCAACTACGAAGTCCCGATCACATCGAGTCCCACTCGGAAAGTGCAGGAACAACTCCTCGGGAACTGGGTTTCTTTGGACGGCAAGGAGGATATGAGAGTGCGCCGGCTGGACGATAGTACCTATGTCGTCTACTACGACGGTGATTTGTTTCGAGCTTACCACTCTGACGTCGCGGAAACACCGTTCGTGACCGTGCAGGACCTCAACTCGAGCGATCGCAAGTATGCTTACGTCATTTGGAAATTGTCGGACGATGGCAGGGACTTGAGATTGCGGAACGTCAACGACAAGGTTGTCCCAAAGGAAACGAGGGACTCAGCCACCGTTGTTGGACTCCTGACAAAAAACGCCGGCAATCCTGAGCTTTTCGGCGAGGAGATCGAGTTTAAGAAAGAAAAATAGCTGTCGCCTTTTGGCATGTTGAGCGACGCGAAACATCTCGATTGCGTAGATAGAAAGAATCGGAGATTCTTCGCTTCGCTCAGAATGACTAGCCGTCGAAGTCTGGCAAACAAATGATCGGCCAGCTCGATTCCGTATTTGCAGCAATTGATGATTGAGGGCTCTTCTGACAAACTTCGAAATGCGTGGATCGCAAAATCAATTATCGACCGTCTTTCTCCTCTCACTTGCCTTGTCTCTTGGTGTTCAACTCGCGATCGCGCAACAAACACCGGCGGTGGCATCAAGTCCGAACGGATCGCCATCGCCTACTCCGCCTGTGTTTTCGCCGCAGACATTGTCGGAACTGAAACAATTGCAGAAGGCAGCTCTGGAAAGTGATTATGCTTACCGGCAGGTTGCGCACCTGGCCAACAACATCGGGCCGCGTTTAAGTGGATCGGCACAGGCGGCCAAAGCAGTCGAGTACGTCGCCGCCGAATTGAAAGCCCTTGGCTGCGACGTTCAGATCGAGAAAGTCATGGTGCCCCATTGGGTGCGCGGCGAAGAAACAGCGGCGCTCGATCAATTTCCCGGACAGGCACCAAACACCACGCAGAAAATTGTGCTGTGCGCGCTGGGAGGCAGTGTGGCCACACCGAAAGATGGGATCGAAGCCGAGGTCCTTGTCGTTAAAAATTTTGATGAATTGAAATCGATGCCTCGTGAAAAAGTCGAGGGCAAAATCGTGCTGTTCAATTACCCGTTCGACAAACAAATGGCCGCGGAAGGTCGTAGCTTCCCAGCTTATGGCGAAGCGGTTGTTTATCGTAGTAAGGGGCCGAGCGCAGCTGCGCGGCAAGGCGCTGTTGCGTGTTTGATTCGCTCAGTGGGCAATGCCGACTATCGCCTTCCACACACTGGGATGACTGATTACGCAAAAGATGCGCCGAAAATTCCGGCGGGCGCGGTAACAGCTGAAGATGCGGACTTAATTGCTAATCTGATCCCGCAAGGGTCCGTGAAAATGAAATTGGTTCTGACGCCGCAAACTCTGCCAGACGCAGAAAGCGCGAACGTGATCGCCGATATCAAAGGCAGCGAGCACCCTGAACAGGTCGTCATCGTTTCCGGTCATTTGGATTCGTGGGACTTGGGCACAGGCGCGATTGATGATGGGGCAGGCGTCGCAGTTTCGATGGAAACGGCGAATTTGATCCAAAAACTTCATCTCAAACCGAAGCGAACGATTCGAGTGATCGCGTGGATGAATGAAGAGAACGGTGAGGCCGGATCAAAGCAGTACGCAAAAGATCACGAGAAAGAAATATCAAATCATTTCGCAGCGATGGAAACAGACAGCGGCGCCGGACACCCGATTGGCGTTAACATCAAGGCAAACCCGGAAGTTAAAAAAATGTTCGCACCCGTCGCGAATATCCTGCAGGAATCAGGCGCGGGCATACTCGATTTAGTTGAACACTGCGGCGCCGACATCGAGCCGCTCGAGAAAGCCGGTGTACCGGCTTTTAGTCCGATTCAAGACGGCCGTTTCTACTTCAATTATCACCACACAGCAGCCGACACCCTGGACAAAGTTGTGCCGAAAGAATTGGCGGAAAATTCTGCTGTGGTGGCAGTGGTCGCCTATGCGCTGGCGAACATGGAAACGCCATTGCCTCGGTGAACGAGAGTAGCGCGAGCGTCCTCGTCCGCCGCGGCGGGCCAGAGGCATGCGCTACTCTAGTTGCGCTTTAAATTGCGCGCCTCATTGAGCACAAAATTCGCCAGCCGGCGCCCGCGGTTGCGAACAAATCGCCACGGCCCCGCATCGACGAAGTATGTAAGAAGAATGCTGTCGCGTGTTGTCACCTCCGGTCCGACCGGGTCGGCTGAATGCCAGGTGTTGTCGGCTACTGCGAACGCGTAACCTGTATTGGGCGAGAACGGCATCTGTGCCTTCTTCGGCTTTCGTCCGTTAGGCAACACCTCGTGGAAAATCGTGCCGATGTGCGGCGTGGAATTGTCCGCCGGTAGATAAAATTGAACGGTGATCCCTTTCCAAAGACTGTCGGTATGCTTGAAGATACGGTAACCGGGAATGTCGCGCGTCAGGATCGGTACCGGATACATGTTCACCTTTGCGAAGTTTTCTCCGAACCGGCCTTTCAACCCCGGCGCCAACCGTTGGATGAAAGCGGACTGCAACTCCTTGGAACGCAGCACGCGACCGGTCGCATCCCAGACTGCGCGCTTTTTCAGCGGTAAATGCCGAACATATTCGGGAAAAAGATCGATCTTCGCGCGCGTGGGTTTTCCATCGGCCCTGCTGCTGCCCATCTTGCTTTTGCCAGACATCGCCCGGTAATCCTCGGCCACCGGCATCGCTTCGACCATCTGCGCGTAAAAGTCATCCGGAAAAATGCGGTCGAACTGCAAGTGATGAAAAGGCGCATCATCTGCGGGGGCTGCTTGGACGGAGTCCACGACGAACTGGATTAAGTTTTGAAGTGACCCTGATTTTTCCATTGAGCGTTTCTGGCGAACCTAATTTAGAAATGGTACTCTGTTGTGCAATGAATAAGCAAGGAGCGGCGGTCTCCAGACCGCCGTGGTATCCATGGTCTTGATAAACCAAAAGCGTTCGCTTCTCTCACGTGTTGGGCGCTGGACGGCGGAACTGCTCCTTGTGTTCGTCGGTGTCTACGGAGCCTTCTGGCTGAACAACTATCAGCAGCACCGGCAGGACGCGGAACGGCGCGACCAGATTCTCGCTTCGCTTGAGCAGCAATTGAGCAAAGGCATAGAAAGCGGAAAAATTAACCGCGCGAAACAGGAACAGAAGGCTGCGGAGTTTCGGCGTGCGCTCGATGCCGGTGAAATGCCGCCGCTGCAGCCTTTTGTTTTTACCACTGATTACAGCCCAACCGACTGGGCGACAATGCTGCAATCAGGAGGGGTCCAACTGCTTGACGTGCAGACGCTCATGGCGGTGCGCAACGATGAATCAGTCATCCGCTGGGGATTGAGTCGCGTGGCGTGGTACCAAAAACTAAGTGACGAACTGATCGTGCCGAACATGGATCAGGACATTTCGTTCTTCTACGATCCGGCTACGAAGAAATTGCGAAAACGATTCGAGATTTATCCCGAAGCCTTGGACGCAACGGTGAAATTTGCCAACGAACTTGAACGAACGCACACCGAGTTACTCAAACGAATCCAAGCCGAACGACAACAAAACCATTAACACGCCACGTCATTAAGTCATTCTAGCGACGAATCTCGGATCATTTCTGGACCGCTGGTCATGGAGCTAGATCAGAGATGTTTCGCTTCGCTCAACATGACACTGCCGATTAAAGATGAGGTCTAACATGAAACCCATTATTCGAATCTTCGTAGTTCTCTTATCGGTTCTCGTTGCCAGTGTCGCGCCCGCCGCAGATTATCCCGCGCCGACCGAAGGCGATTTCACAATTCGCAATTTCAAATTTGCCTCAGGTGAGACACTGCCGGAGCTGCGTCTCCATTACCGGACGTTGGGAAAACCGGAAAAAGATGCGGAGGGCAAAACCACTAATGCCGTTCTGATCATGCACGGAACAACCGGCAGCGGCGCGCAATTTATTCGACCCGAATTTGCCGGTGAGCTGTTTGGAAAAGATCAGCCGCTCGACGCGACAAAATTTTTCATTGTGTTGCCGGACGGAATTGGCCACGGCAAATCGAGCAAGCCGAGTGATGGGATGCACGCAAAATTCCCGCGCTATGGTTACCTCGACATGGTGGAGGCGGATTACCAATTGCTCACCGAAGGCCTTGGAGTGAATCACGCGCGATTGGTGATGGGAACGTCGATGGGTGGAATGCATACCTGGCTGTGGGGCGAACTGCATCCCGACTTTATTGACGCGCTCATGCCGCTGGCGAGTTTGCCCACGCAGATTTCGGGACGCAACCGCGCGTGGCGTCGCATGGTCATCGACGCTATCCGAAATGATCCGGCATGGGAGGGTGGCGAGTACAAAACGCAGCCGCCCAGCCTGCGCACCGCAGCCGAGATGCTTTGGTTCATGAGCAGCAATCCGGTCCTGCGTCAGAAGGACGCGCCTTCGCTTGCGAAAACAGACGAGGTCCTGGACAAATTCGTTGAGCAAATCGTCAAGACTGACGACGCAAATGATGTGCTGTACGCGCTCGAAGCTTCGCACGATTATGATCCGGGCCCGAACCTGGAAAAAATTCGTGCGTCTCTACTCGCGATCAATTCTGCCGATGACCTGATCAATCCACCCGAGCTCGCCATTCTCGAGCGCGAGATCAAGCGTGTTCCCAAGGGCCGAGCGATTGTGATTCCTTTGAGCGACAAAACGCGCGGCCACGGCAGCCACACACTTGCTGCGTTATGGAAAGATCAGTTGGTGCAGTTGCTTAAGGAAACGGAAAAGTAACCGCCGATGTCGCGCTGCGGCGGAGCCACAATTAAGAAGGTTGTAGGGCGGGCGCACCCGCCTGCCCGAGCGTTGACTCGGCAAGCGAAGCGCTTGCCCTACAAGGCTGCCATTTTCTCCTGGCAATAGCCGTATCTCGAGGGAGGGCGTTATTTCGGACTTGTGAATTTTCACGTGAGCGGGCAAAAACCTGTAATGCCCGTAGCGTTGTCTCCCACAACGCGGGATAGCTCCTTTGCTTCTCGGACAACCACTGCACCTTCATTGATGTTATCCTTCGCTCGTTAGGGGGACCTTCTTACCTCCGCACGTGCCGCCTGCTAAAGATCACATCGATGTCCGCGTCGGATTTGCTCTCCCTCAGCCAGATTTCGAAGTAGCTTAGCGTGAATTGTTCGCAGGCGTTAATTGTTTGATTGCCTGCTGGCAATCCGACGTGCGCGTGGCGAGTTTTTGGGGCAGAGCCGCGTCTGCTGGCGGCAAGGTGCCGTGATCGCGGAGATCAGAAAAAATCTGCCCCGCTTTCTTATAGGTCTCGCGCGCGTCCGACCAGGCGCGAATCCGTTCGGCGGTCGGCGCGTTTTTGTCCGCGCCGGAGCTCGCGCAGGCGTCGCCGAGCTTTTCCTCGCAAATTGCCAGGTTGCGCGAATAAATAACGTTAGTGGGATCGGCCGTTAAGAGTGAGCTCAGAATAACAATTCCTTTCTGCGCTACTTCCACGGCTCGCGGAGGATCACCTTTGGCGGTCAAAGCTTCCGCGAGATCAACGTGCCCGACCGCGAGATCGAAACTAGCCTGCGCATTTTGTGGGTCGGCGGCCGAGAACTTTCTCTCGAATTGTGAGTGCTTTCTGGAGGCTTTCGACCGCGCCTGCATAATCGGCCGCGGCCACCTGCGTGGTGCCAAGACGGTCGTAACCCCAGCCCACTTCGCGGCGGGCGCGACCGTTATCCGGATCGGCCGCTGCCAGAGACTCAAGGATGGCGACTCCTTTTCGGTAGGCGGCGATGGCCTCCGGTTGATGTGGATCTGAAGCGCCGCCGATTTTCATCAGATTGATCGCGACGGCTCTCTTCCGTTTTGTTTTCGAGCTGTCTTGGCGTAGCAATTCTTCGCAAATGGCGAGCGACTTTTTGTAATTCGCCAGGATCTCGGTGTCGGCGTTCGCGGTCCGGCCCAGGCCATCGGCAAGTGTCTCGTAGGCCCGGGCGAGCTCGTCCTGGACGGCGGGATTCTTGGGCTCGCTCGCGGCGAGTTGGGTGAAGATTTGCAAGGAGCGCCGGTAATCGCGAATCGTCTGCCCGACGTCACCCTTCTGGTCCATGATGTCGCCGAGCGCGCGGTAGCTGCGGCCTAATTCCATTTGCGTATCAGTAGTGATCGCGGCCGGCGGAAAGTTTTCTCGAATCTGAAGGGCTTTGCGATAACTCGTTAGGGCACCATTGGTATCGCCGATATTGGCGGAATAAGGATTGCCTTGGATGTCGCCGATCTTTTCGTAGGCGGTGGCTAACTCGCGCTGCAACGCCGAGTTGTCGTTGGCGTCATGGGCGAGGCTATCAAGATATTCGAGAGCGCGACTTACAATTAGTCGGCGCGTCGGTGTAGAACCGGCCAAGTCTTTCACCGAGTCGTGAATCTCAAACATCAGGGAATCGGCCAGTCTGCGCACTTGTTCGAAGCGCCGCTCGGCCAGGACGCGCTGTTGGTTTGCGCGATGCGCTTCCCAAGTGGCTACGATAGTCGCGCCAATAAGAAGGAGAGCTACAGATGCTGCTATAGTCAAACCAATCTTGTGGCGGCCGACGAACTTTGATGTCCGATACGTGAACGTGTCCTTCCGCGCGATAACTGGCAGCCTTTCCAGATAGCGACGGATATCTTCGGAGAATTGTCCGACCGAAGAGTAACGGCGTTCCGGTTCAGTCTTTAAGGCTTTGCCGACAATGTTATCGAGATCGGCGTCCAGTTTTTGTAACTCGGCTTCGCCATCTTTCCGGACCCCCGGTTTTTGGCCGGCTAGCAATTCGTATAGGACAACTCCAAGGCTGTAAACATCACTGGCTGTCGTCATGCGGTCGCCGCGCCGTTGTTCAGGGCTGGCATAATTGGGAGTCATCGCGCGGGTTGTTGTTACTGTTTTGTTATCTGCCTCGGCCGTTTCTGGGTCGAGCAAGCGCGCAATGCCGAAATCAAGGAGCTTAGGTTCCCCTTCTGCAGTTACCCGGATATTAGCCGGTTTGAGATCGCGATGGATCACAAGGTTTTGATGTGCATATGAAACAGCCGCGCAAACCTTGCGGAAGAGACCTAGCCGCTCTCGCATGTTCAACCCATGCTGCGCCGAATAGGCCTCGAGCGGAATTCCCTCCACATATTCCATCACGAAATAGGGCAGGCCCTTCTGAGTAACAGCGCCGCCGTAAAGCCTGGCAATGTTAGGATGGTTGAGCGCCGCGAGGATGCGCTCTTCCTGCCGGAAATGCCTGACGAATTCTTTGGTCCCGAAACCTTGCTTGATCAGTTTGATCGCAACCTGACGGCCAAAATGCGTATCGTCGGCCAGATAAACTTCGCCCATGCCGCCTTCGCCGAGCAGAGAAATGATTCGGTAGTCACCCAGCATTTCGCCGGTACTTAGCTCGCCGATAGAGGCTTCGTCGCGCAATAGCTCCGCTCCAAACTCGGCGGCCGGCGCGGACATTAGCTTAGCGGCGCGCTCCTCCTCTTGCAGAAGCGCTTCTACTTCCGCGCGCAGTTCCAGATCGTCGCCGCAGGCTTGCGCGAGAAAGGTGGTGCGTTGCGCGCCCTCTAGTTCAAAAGCGTCCTCGACCAATTCTGCGAACCACTCGGAGCGCTCAGGCTGCATCTTTGCGTAACTCGCGGGAGAGCCAGAGCCGGGCAAAATTCCAATCGCGCAAGACCGTCTTCTCCGAGACTTGCAGGACTTCGGAGATTTGCTTCGCCTCCATCCCGCCGAAGAATTTCAGCTCCACCACCTTGCTCTTGCGCGGATATATCCTGGTCAAATCTTCCAGCGCATCATCGAGCGCCAGTAACTCGACGGCGGAATCGCTGGCCAGCTCGCCGGCTTCCTCGAGCGACAATTTCTGTTGCTCCGGTCCGCCACGCTTGGCCGCGTTATGCGCCCGTGCGTGCTGCATGAGAATTTGCCGCATAAGTCGCGCGGCGACGCCATAGAAATGCGCGCGATCCTTCCAGGTCACCTTCTTGTCATCGACTAACTGTAGATACGCTTCATGCACGAGCGCTGTGGCCTGAAGGGTGTGATCGCCGCGTTCGCGCTGCAGGTAACCGCGCGCCACGCGCCGCAGCTCTTCGTAAACGAGAGGCATTAACTTCGCGGCTGCCTCTTCGTCGTCGCCACTTTGCCAGTTCAGCAATAGCTCGGTGACATCTTCAGATGATTCCAAATTCGGGCGCATGATCCTTCGTTCTTTTCACCTCAGGCTGACACAGCGCATCTTAAAAAGAACCAAAATCCTAGCTCTGTTGAAAGCCGCTCCGACGAAACAGCAGGATGCCCGCTCTCCCCACAGCCAAGGATGGCTGTGCTTCCACTTTTCGCCACTTTTCAACAAAGCCCAAAATCTTTTCAACTCGATGTCCCTTCTGGCGGCTTTTTTTCACATTGTCGAGTGAAAGCAAAACAAAAATGAAAAACTCCAACCATAACATCATCCTCACAAAGATCGCGGCTCGGGCCGCTCGTCATCTCACCGCCGCAGCGCTTCTGATCGCAATCCTCGTCGCCCTCCCGCAGCTGGCCTGCGCGGGCGCCGTCGAGACCACGCTGGCCAGCTTTGACGGCACCAATGGCCATTATCCCACGCAAGGGCTGCTCCTGGCCAGCGATGGCAACTTCTACGGCACCACGCCTTCTTACGGGGCCGATAATGGCACGGTATTTCGGATCACGCCCACCGGCACACTGACCACGATCTACCGCTTCAGCGGATTAGCCGACGAGGGCAACCCGCTGGCGGCACTGATTCAAGGCTCCGACGGCAATTTATACGGCACAACTGCCGGCGGTTTACCCTCTGAATACGGCACGGTTTTCAAGCTCACGCTCGATGGAACCTTGACCACGCTCTTTGTCTTTACCTACGACAGCCCGACCGCCACCTGGCCCAACGGCAACGCCCCCGAAGCGGCGCTGGTGGAAGGACCGGATGGCAACTTCTATGGCACAACAACGAGCGGCGGGAGGCAGAATGGCGGCAGCTCGGCCCTGGGCACGATTTTCAAGATGTCGCCCGCAGGTGATCTGTTGGGTTCGTTCCCCGTCTATGGATTTCTCGACATTTCCATCCCGAACGCGCCGCTTGTCCTTGGGACCGATGGCGCCTTCTATAGCACGGCCTATCAATCGGGTGGCGTCGTTGGCGCCGGCGCGGTTTACCAGTTTAGCGCAGCGGGTGTGGTGACGGTGCTCCACGGCTTCAATGACACGCCCGATGGTGGCACGCCGAACGGGGGACTTGTCCTTGGCAGCGATGGTAATTTTTACGGCACGACTGAGTACGGTGGAACAAGTCACCTGGGCACCGCTTATCGGATATCTCAAGGGGGCACATACCAGGAGCTCATCAGTTTTGACAGTAGCAATGGCGCCCAGCCGTTCGGTCAAATGATCCAGGCCACCGATGGTAACTTCTACGGGACGACTGT
The DNA here is from genome assembly GCA_963761585.1 of uncultured Verrucomicrobiae bacterium. GTDB lineage: Bacteria > Verrucomicrobiota > Verrucomicrobiia > Chthoniobacterales > UBA10450 > Udaeobacter. Next base: position 53,539 of record CAVXHW010000005.1, on the reverse strand, counting down.
GGGCGGTGGCAGTCACTCCCAAGGCACGGTGTTCCAGCTTACCCCCGCCGGTGTGCTGACGACGGTGTATAACTTCACCTACAGCGGCAATCTGGGGATAACGATGGGGCCCAACCCAAGGGGACATTAGTTCAAGGTGCCGATGGTCGGCTCTACGGCACCTCTCAGGCCGGCGGCTTATACAACCTGGGCACGGTCTTCGCGCTCGATCTGAATCCTCCAAAGCCTACACCTACTCCGAGGCCTTCACTCACACCGAGGCCACGCCCGACGCCGCACCCGCGGCCCACTCTGTAACCACCCACAATAGACCGCTACAAGAAAGGAGCCCAATGACTACACATTCACACCACACGTTCAGGCCACCGCCGTGGCGGCGCGTTTTTTGTTATTGCTCCTCATTGCAGCCTAACTGGCTGCGGGTGAAGGAAACCGGACCGAGTGACCAGTCCTGGAGTTATAACCCCGATCCTTTCGGCAGGTCCTTGCTCGGCAGCTTCGAGAATTTGGCTTCCATCCCGTGTTCGATCCTTTGCTGCTTGATACTTGCTTTTTCGTTTTTGAGGGTCACGAGCAGTTTTGTCATTCCCTCATTCAGCGCCCTGTTTCCGGCGTCCCATTCGGACTTGGGCTTGAAAGTCACACGGGGATAAATCTTCGTTAGGTCTGGTATGACTTTTCCTTCTTTCTGAACTCTTTCAATAATTGGAACCAACTGATCGATGTCGCCAAAAGCATATCCGTTGATGTACGGGCCTACCAACTGTTGAAAGGCATTCTGCGCCTGGAACAGTTCGAACCCAGGATCGCCCATGCTTCCCATCTTGTCGCGATCGATCAGACTCGCAAAAAGACGTCCGCGATACTGGGCTGAATAAAACCAGTAAATTGATTCCTTTCTGAAACCCAGATCATAGAGACGAATCGCGGCGACGTACGTCTCTGCGAAATTGAGTGTGTCCCATGACTTTTTCATTTTCGCGATTGTCGCGACAAACTCGGTTTCGTTTTTCGCGGCCAAACCACTGCTAAACGGGCCGACTTCGATAGCCGGGCCTTTGGAATTGTAGTACGGCGTGATGTGAACCTCGATGTGGGCGGGGTCGGTGATGGTTTGGCCAGCGGCGAGACCGGCACAACCAACGAAGATGAGAAGGGCGATTAGATTGAGTTTCATTTTAGCTAAGGAGCCGCACGCTCAACTAGCTGCTTCACTTAGCGCAAGCGACCGCCGCATTCGTCGAGCTCATAACGACAGGTGTATTCATCCGGGAAATTTGATAGAGAGAAAGGTGATGAAGTCCGTTTGGCGCAAACATCTGATTATTTGTCTCGTTCTTGGGTTGCTGGCGATTCCGATCTATTTCCTGGATCGTGCGTTGCTCGGAGGCGGTGGGGGCGGCAACTGGATCAAGTTAGATTTTCGGGGCCTTATCTTTTGGAGTTACATCACGCTGGTCGCTGTTCACGTCATCGTGAGTTCCGTTGCTGTCTTGTTATTTCCCAAGGCAGGAACGTTGTGGATTCACTTGGGCTCGCTGGTTCTTTCCGTAATCCTTCTCGTTACAGGTGCCGCCGTTTACAGCAAAATGCACCGTCTGGCCGTGTCCAACGAATACCGAGCGTTGATGGAGAATCGCAGACCTCTTATGAACGTGATTGAACTAAAAGAGTGGTCGTATCTTCCCGATGAGAGTCATCCGACGGAGATCCGCGTGGGTGTAGTCGTCCATCAATCAGGCAGATTCGCTGGCAACGTGACTGGCGAACAAACGGATTCGTCAGGCTCCTCGGCCACCATTTTTGAATCCACCAATGGACCAGAGAGCCAGCGTCAGGTGCGTAGCGGCGAGGCTTTCACGTATGCATTCCCGCTAAAATTCCTGACCGCAGGTCGCGCCGACGACGTGCGCGTTACGTTATATCTCTTCAAGGCTCCGAGTGGACCTGCGGCGGGAGACATTGCAAAGGTGTTTATGAAGTCGCCGCAACGCGACGATGACGGCGAGTACTTCTACGGAGTGCTGCCGCCCCCTTCTCAAGCAGGCGCTGAACCGAGCGCGTCTCCTGCCGGTAAGTGAACGGTTGCCTTACTTAAGGCGATCGCAGTCGTACGAGATACTCGGGCGTTGCCCTTTCAAGACATCGAGCGTTTTCATCAGGCGCGCCTCGTAAGAATCACACTTCGGAGACTCGCCATTTGGCTGAACCCAGTCAGGATGTTGCATCCGCAGGTCGTTGTGAATCTGTCTCCGCAGGTCTGCGTATGTATGGAGTTGGTGAAACATAACCAGTGATCTTGTTTGATTATCTCGGTGCCACGGCCATCGCGTGAGCGACCAAAATAATTGGCCAGACAGCGATGAAGACAATCATTCCGAATGCAACCAGCTCGGATAAGTATCCAGGCTGTGTCCGGTAAGCATATCGATCACTGAAGAAACGAGAGACGCGAACGGCCAGCGAGTTAGTAGTTTCCATGTTCATGTCAAAAATAGACAACCGTTTGAGTCTCCGCGTTTCACCGCAAAAGTAACGCTGCTGTCACCTTTGAGTTCCGGGTAGGGCGGGCAGTCCTCTGCACGCCGAATCAGTAGGATTAAATCAATTACGTTGGCGAAATTATCCGCGGCTACTCGCCGCCGTAGTAGTACGCGCCGCCATAGTAAGCGTCCCATGGGTAGTACGGATAATAATCCGGCGCGTAGTAAGTATTATATTTCGCCTCGGGGGAGTGAATCCCATTAGTGGCGTAGTAAGTATCGGCGCAGCCGCCAAGCAGAAGGGCAAAAGCCACGGCGCCGACGAGCGAAAAGATCGTTACACCATGCTGACTCTTTTTCCGTTTAGCTATCACGCGTTGGGGCGCTCATTTGACGGGACGCCCCTTACGAACGCAAGCTAAAAAATTAACGCATCGACGCAGCCGCAAAAATGCGGATTGCGCCGATGCGTTAGCCAACCGCGGGTCGCTGATTATTACCAGTCGCCGTAAACGGTCCTGGTTTGGTAGTAGCGCGGACCGTAGGCATCGTTATAACGGACGCCTGAGCGCACGACCGTAGTATCATAGGCCGGCGCGTAATAGGAATACGGGTATGGATTATAGTACGAGTATCCGTTGTAATATCCGTTCGGATAATAACCGTTGTTGTACACATACGGACTCTCTGCACATCCCCCCAGAAAAGTTCCCACGAGGCCTGCGCAAAGGATCGATAGCAATACTGGAATGCGACCCTTGGATTTCGTTGACGTTTTCATCAGATATCCCCCTTTTTTGAGTTTCCTTTTCCAATTAGTGAGCCGTTCACGCGGCTCTGTCTGGCCTGTTGTTTTCTGGTGAAACACGAGGCATTCAGACTTCACTGTACGATTCGAATCCGACGCCTTGATCGGTCGCCGCGCGGGCGCAATCAACGGAACGTTTTGGATGCCTCAACGCGTCGCGTCATGGAAAGCATTTTGCATCAATAACGGTGTTCGCTACCATCAGCCGCGCATGAAACGAAATTTCTTTTGGCTCGGTGCGTTCGTAACGATTGTCTTCTCCATGTTTGGAGAGCAGCCCTCCCCCTCGCCGAGGCGGGGGAAATTTTGATGTGATCATTCGCAACGGGACAGTTTACGACGGCACCGGCGCCGAGCCGCGACAGGCCGATGTCGCAATTCGGGGTGATCGGATCGCAGGCGTGGGTGATTTCAAATCGGCGAAAGCGAATACAGTCATCGATGCGAAGGGGCTCGCTGTTGCGCCGGGATTCATCAACATGCTTTCGTGGTCAACGGAGTCGTTGATTCAGGATGGCCGTTCACAAAGCGAAATCCGGCAAGGCGTCACGACCGAGATCATGGGCGAAGGCGAATCGATGGGGCCGGTAAATGACCGCGTGCGCGAGCACATACTACGCGAGCAGACCGACATCAAATACGACGTCAAGTGGAATACGCTGGCGGAATATCTGCAGTATCTCGAAAAGCGCGGCGTGTCGTGCAATGTGGCCTCCTTCATCGGTGCGACGACGATTCGCGAATACGTAATCGGATTCGAAGATAAACAGCCGACACCGGAGCAACTCGACGAAATGCGCGAACTAGTGCGGAAAGAAATGGAAGCCGGGGCGCTCGGCATAGGCACTTCACTGATTTATCCTCCAGCGTTTTACGCGAAAACCGAAGAGCTGATCGAGCTGTGCAAGGTCGCGGCAAAATATCAGGGCAAATACATTTCGCACATGCGGAGCGAAGGAAATCAACTGTTCGAAGCGCTTGACGAACTGCTGCGCATCGCACGCGAAGCGAACATTCCGGCCGAGCTCTATCACATCAAAGCTGCCGGCAAAAAAAATTGGCCTAAAGAAGACGAACTGCTGGCGCGAATCGAACACGCGCAAAACGAGGGACTGAAGGTTCGCGCTGACATGTATACCTACACCGCCGCCGGCACAGGGCTCGACGCGTGTCTGCCGCCGTGGACGGAAGACGGCGGATATCCGGCGTTGTTCAAACGGCTGCGCGACCCGGCGACGCGCGAGAAAATTAAAGCCGAGGTACAGGTCGACAGCGACAAATGGGAAAATCTTTATCTCGCCGCCGGTTCGCCGGACAAAATTTTGTTAGTGGGATTCAAATCAGAAAAACTGAAACCGCTGACGGGCAAGACGCTCGCTGAAGTCGCGAAGATGCGCGGAAAAGACCCAATCGATACGGCCATGGATTTGATCGCCGAAGACGAGTCACGCATAAGCACCGTCTATAACGTGATGTCAGAGGAGAATGTGAAAAAAGAATTAGGGAAGCCGTGGATTTCCTTTGGCTCGGATGAAGCGTCGCAAGCGCCGGAGTCGCCGTTCACAAAATCGAATCCGCATCCGCGCGCTTACGGGAATTTCGCGCGTGTCCTCGGCAAGTATGTGCGCGACGAAAAGGTGCTTTCGATGAGCGATGCGATTCATCGATTGAGTGGCTTACCGGCGACGAATCTCGGGCTCGATCACCGCGGATTTCTGAAGGAAGGAATGTTCGCCGACGTGGTCGTGTTCGATCCGGCGACGATCACAGATCACGCCACCTTCGAAAAACCGCATCAATACGCGACCGGCGTGAAACATGTATTCGTGAATGGTGTACAGGTCATCAAGAACGGCGAGCACACGGGGGCGAAACCGGGTCGCGCGTTGTGGGGGCCGGGAAAGGTAAAGTAGCGGAAAGCCGAGAGAGCCCGCAGTGAATGCTCAGGTTTGATCCGCTGAGGACAGCGGACGCTACAGCTGTTGCGTGTCAGGTGTTCGTTGAAACTATGCGGCGGAGAGTCGAAGCTTAGTTTCCAATGGATCCGATCAAAAGCATCAAATTACGCTGGCTTCAGGATGCTCTGCACGACATCACCTACGAACTGTCGCGCTCGCAATTTTCCAGATTTGCGCCGCAAGCATGGCAACCGGCGATCAACGCGTATCGATGTGACACGTGCATTCGAATCTGTGTTGATCTCGCGGGTGTCGATCGTTCGCTGATCGATCTGAGCGTCGAGCCGCGGCGCCTGGTGATTCGCGGCACGCGCGAGCTGCCGGAGCCGACCGGCGATGAGGAATGTGCACAGCAATTACTAGCGATGGAGATCGATTACGGACCGTTCGAACGCGAGATCACTTTTCCCGTTGACGTGGAAATCGACGAGGCGCACGCCGAGCAGCGTAACGGATTGCTCTGGATTTCGTTGCCAGTAAGAAAAGAATCATGAGCACGGAAAAGCTCAGAAGCATTGCAACCTGGCACGGATTCCAAGCCAACAGGCCAGGGTGCCATCGCGCTCGGCGTGGACGAAAGCCGGACGCCGCGAATTCCGGAAGAGTTGTCGATTCTGCCAGTGCGCGGTTTCGTCGTTTTTCCGGGCACGGTTATTCCACTGAACGTTCAACGGGCGGCATCGCTCAAACTGCTCGATGACACCTTGCCGCGCACGAAGGTGATCGGGTTACTGACGCAGCGTGATGAGACGAAAGAAGACCCGTCGCCTCAAGATCTGTACTCGGTCGGCACGGCTGCGCTCGTGCTCAAACTTGTTCGGCAATCAGAGGATAACGTGCTCGTGATTGTGCAGGGACTGCGCCGTTTTTCGCTGCGCAAAATCATCTGCGACCGATCCGTTTCTGCGCGCCGAAATCGATCTACCGCAATCGATCCTGCCGCCGCCGAGCAAGGAATGGGAAGCCACGTTCCGGAATTTGCGTGATTCGGCTTCGCGTTTGTTCGAGCTGACGCCGGACGCGCCGGAACAGGCGCGCATGATGATCATGAACATCGAGAATCCCGAGCAGCTCGCCGATTTTCTCGCGCCGAACCTCAATATAGATGTTCGCGCAAAAGCAGGCGTTGCTCGACGAACTCGACGTCGAAAAACGGGTGCGTGCCGTGCAGCAACACATTTCGGCGCAGCTTGAGATCGCCCAGATCCAACAGCGACTGCAAAAAGATGTCGCGTCGCAATTTTCCGACGCACAACGGCGCGCGTATCTCCGTTCCCAGCTCAAAGCGATTCAACATGAGCTCGGTGAGACGGAGGGCGGCGGTGAGGAACAAGCGGAACAGCTGCGCGCGCGCCTCCAGGAAGCGAATCCGCCGGAAGAAGTGATGAAACAAGCGGAGCGCGAATTGAAGCGGCTGGATTTCATTCCACCTGCGAGTCCCGAGTTTTCAGTGATCGTGAGTTACATCGAAATCATTGCCGACCTGCCGTGGAATAAGTTTAGCAACGACAACCTCGATCTCGAGCAGGCGCAGCAAGTCCTTGATCGCGACCACTACGATCTGGAAAAAGTTAAGAAGCGACTCATCGAATATCTCGCGGTGCGAAAACTCAATCCGCAAGGACACGGTGCGATCCTCTGTTTTCTCGGGCCGCCCGGCGTAGGCAAGACCAGTCTCGGTCAATCGATCGCCGACGCGCTGGGGCGCAAGTTTGTGCGGATCAGTCTCGGCGGAATGCGCGATGAAGCGGAGATTCGCGGTCATCGTCGCACATATATCGGCTCGATGCCGGGACGCATCATTCAAGAGCTGCGGCGCTGCGGCACCCGTAATCCTGTCTTTATGCTCGACGAGATCGACAAAATCGGTGCGGATTTTCGCGGCGATCCTGCGAGCGCATTGCTCGAAGTGCTCGACCCGCGACAGAACAACGCGTTTGTCGATCGTTACCTGGACGTGCCGTTTGATCTGTCGCAGATCATTTTCATCGGCACGGCAAACTACATTGAGGGCATACCCGAACCGTTGCGCGACCGGATCGAAGTGATCTCACTTCCCGGTTACACCGAGCGCGAGAAACTCGAGATTGCGAAGCGTTATCTTGTCCCGCGACAACTGGAGGAGAACGGGCTCAAACCCGAGCAATGTGAATTCCAGGAGGACGCGCTTCGCAGCATCATCAGCGATTACACGCATGAAGCCGGCGTTCGTGAGCTCGAGCGTCAGATCGGAGCTGTGTGTCGGGGCATTGCGGCGCAGGTCGCGCGCGGCAAAATCGATCACGCAACGGTCACGCCGCAGACCGTGGCGGAAATGCTTGGCCCGGCCAAATACGTTCGCGAAACAAAGCTCAAGACCAGTAAACCCGGCGTGGTCACTGGATTGGCTTACACGCCGAGCGGCGGCGAAATATTGCACATCGAAGCGACGCGTTATCCGGGCAAAGGGAATATCACGCTTACCGGGCAGATCGGGAACGTGATGAAAGAATCTGTGCAGGCCGCGCTCAGTCTCCTTCGCAGCCGGGACGGTCAACTGGGCGTCAAGGCCGAAGATTTTCGAAAAATGGACGTCCACGTGCACGTCCCCGCCGGCGCGGTGCCAAAAGACGGGCCGTCAGCTGGCATCGCAATGTTCACTGCGCTCGCTTCGCTTTTCACCAACAGACCGGTCCGTTCCGATGTCGCGATGACTGGCGAGGTTACTTTGCGCGGACTCGTTCTGCCGATTGGCGGATTGAAAGAAAAAAGTCTGGCTGCGATGCGCGCCGGAATTTCCACTGTCATCATTCCCAAGCTCAACGAAAAAGATCTCGTCGACGTTCCCGAGGAAGCGAAACAGAAACTCAAATTCGTTCCCGTCGAAAACGTAGATGAAGTTTTGGCCGTAGCGCTGGAGAAAGATGGCGCGAAGCGCGCTTCGAAAAACAAAGCGGCCTGACTCGCGCCAGACTTGCAGACGTAGTGAGAAAAGAGGGGACTGCCTTTTTGGCTTAGTTCTTCTGCCGTTCCCAGATCTGGAGGATTTGACCACTGCCGGGCTCGGAACTGAAGTTGGTCGGACGTGGCGTGCCGGCCGGAGCGAAGCAGACCTTATAGCTTTCTGGTTCCAGTTCGTAAATGCCGAGCGTGACTTCTTTCTCGGCGGAGGTGGAGTCCATTTCCTTTGGATTTTTCGTTGCGTCGAGCTTGAACGTCCCCGCCCTGGCTGTGGCATCCTCCGCCAGCCCGGGGAAACGAAAGGTGTTACCTTCGACGACGATCGTCGTTTGTTTGACTTTGTCTTCGGGCAAAGTCTTCCCGTCTTCTAACGCCGAAACGAGGTTCCAAGTCCCCTGCATTGTATTCAAGTCTTTCATGGTGCCTCGAAAGAGTGGCCGTCTGTGTGACCGAACGCAAGCTGGAAACACAGAACTGCGATGCGAGCTTCTCTCCGGGTAGGGGTCTGACCCAGGCGGTCGACAACAATCGTGCTGCAGGCACTACTTCCATTCCCAATATTCGGAGTGTGTATTGCCCTCTGCATCTACTGCGTACTCGAGTAACACGGCCACCTTGTTAAGGCGGGACCACTTTTGTGGCATAGTTTGGAAATAAATTGCGCCGCGATGAGTAGCAGTCCCGTCTTTGTTCCTTACGCCGACACCATGGCCGGTCCAAGTGGCCGTTTTGCCGTCCTTCGTTATCATCACGCCTTGGCCTTCGCTATATTGTGTCCCGTCCGGACGGAAAATGGTCCAGTACGTCCCTGTGTCTTTTATGTTTGTCCCCAGCACTGATCCACTTGCCTGAAAAGATGTTTCCATCTTTGCGTCTCCGCCGAGATTCGGCACAACGCGCTGCATAGTAACCTTGCCTGATATCTCACCAATCTTCTCGCCTAGCATAAATCTCCTTTTGTTGAAATTTGTTTCTCGAATCTGGTTCGGTGCCGAAATCATAGCGAAACAAATTCGATCGTCTACGGAACCGGTTAATGCGCTAGTGCCGGCGTTGAGGCTGATCGTCCCAAAGTGATGCGAAGACAGGTGTACTTGCATCCAAGGTGGATCGGCTTGTCCGCAAGACGATGGTCATCCGCCGAAGGCCAATGTCACGTTGTGGCGAGACAGAAATTCGGCGACGCAGTTTCACCTAGCCAACGCGTTGAGGACAACGCGTTCCACCTTCCTCTCAAGGCGCGACCACACTCCAGCCGGGCATGATGGTCGGGCCGGCGGCGTTGCCAATGAGCAGATTATTGTTGAGGTACCAAATCGCTGTGTGGCGTGTGCTCGAATTGTAAAGCAGATAGTCGGGTCTGCCGTTGCCATCGAAATCGGCTAGTCCCGCGACCTCAAAGCCCGCCGGAATTGTTGGTCCATTTCTGCTGCCGGTGCGAGTCGCTCCAGACATATACCAGATCACTGTGCCGCGCGTGGTCGCATTGAACAGGAGATAATCGGGGTGCGTGTCGCTATTGAAATCGGCTACTCCAGCAACACTCCGCCCGGGGGGAAGGGTCGGGCCGGTTGCTGAGCCGATGCGCACATTGTTGCGCATGTACCAAACAATTGTTCCGCCCGTGTTCGCGTTGAACAGCACATAATCGGGATACCCATCGCTGTTGAAATCTCCCAGAGCCGCCACCGTCCAGCCGGCAGGCAGAGTCGGACCAAAAGCGTTGCCGACGCGAACATTGTTGTTCATGTACCAAATCCATGTTGCCCGGGTCACTGTGTTAAAGAGCAGGTAATCCGGATGATCGTCGCGATTAAAATCCGCCACGCTCGCCACGGTCCAGCCCACGGGCAGAGTTGGACCGTTAGCATTACCAATCCGAACATTGTTGTTCATGTACCAAACTGCCGTCTGGCGGGTGCCTGCGTTAAAAAGAAGGAGATCGGGCCTCGCATCACCATTGAAATCCGTCGGCGGTAGTGATGGCTGGATGCGGACATAATAGATGTCTTCCTCGCCATTGAATGTGGCTGCATATGCAACGTTGGCGCTGTCGTCGTCCGAAACGACTGTGATGTAATCGCCGATCTTAGACTGATTCGGATATCCGATGAATGGGTTAAACAGATTGCTGACCGCAACATTTGGCGACCAGGTGTTTCCACCATCGATGCTGAAAGAATAAAAGAGCTGCGAAGTGACGTTGTTCGGGGAATTACGCGTATCGTACCAGACGACATCGATTCGACCGCTCGGCGCGACCGATAGCGTTCCGAACCAATGCCATTTCGCGTGGTTTACGGGATCGTCATTGATCCGGCGCGGCGCACTGAACGTTATGCCGCCGTTGGTGCTGCGCACGAACATCACATCGCTGCCATTCGAAAAACCGGATGGCTGAACACTCGCGAGCATATAGACGTTGTCGTTGGTGCTCGTGCCCGAGCGATCTACGGCGACGAAAACCTGGCCCACTAATCCTTCCGGATTGATCGGTTCGCCGAAAACGATATTGCCGCCAAGGTTCACGGCCGTGCTTCGGTCAAACGTTGGAACTACTCCTCCGTTCTTTGCGTTCGTTGAGCGAACACACCAAATCCCGTTAGTAGTCAAATTCACGCCACCAATAAAAAGGTTGCCCAGCGAATCGACGTCCAATGTGCCCCAGGCAGGGGAATTTGGAATGTTGATCGGATTCATCCAAGTCAATCCGCCGTCGGTTGATCGAGTGAATTGTCGGCCGCCGTAGTTGTTTCCATCGGTGCTCCAGGATTGATATTGGAAGCCGCGGCCGGAGCTGTTGGTGTTATCGATCGTGAACCACTGTTTATCACCGCCATCGGCCGGTCCTACACTTGTCCATGATTGGCCGCCGGTAATTGATCGCCATAAGTCGTCAAAGAAATTTTGCAGAAGACTGAGATAAAAAAAACGGCCGGCAGTGTCGGAATTCAGAACAGGATCGCTGCGAAAGACATTGTTTTCTAACACGCCGGGAGCAATCCATCTCGTGCCTCCGTTTGTTGTGTACGCAAAACCTGCCTCGCGGAAATTTGACGCAACGCTGCTGAACTGCCGCCAGCCGATGCTCATCCTGTTTGGGTTGTTAGGATCGACGCAAATGGACGGTTCGTTCGCAGCGTCACCAACCCTGTTATTACCGTTCGCGTCGACGTTAACTTGAAAACTTGTATACGGACCGAGAGATGAGACTAACGCCGGCGAGATTCCTGATATTGGAGCTGCGACCCCTGGCGAATTATCGTATTTCTCGAGCGGCTCGGTGGGAAGCGGCTTTCGAGGCACTCCTTGACTCAAAGCTGTTGAAACGATCAGCAGAGAAACCGCGGTAGACAACCCCAGTCGCAACATCCCGTACAATTATACGCCGGAATTGTCTCTCGCGCACGTTGCAAAAAGGTGACCGGCGGCTCGCTCCCCTCTCTCCCTACGAGACCGCCGGCCAATCAACCGAAAAGATTATTAGTCAGTTGCCGGTCTGTGTGACCGGAACGACGCCGGTTAACCTGCGTTATCGTGGTCTTGCTCGTACGCCCGGATTGCTCGCCGCGTTTGCGCCCCGAGGACGCCGTCGACGGATCCATGGTAATAGCCGGCTCGTGACAGCCGCCGTTGCAACTCGGAGACTCTGGATCGGCTACTGTCGCTGTAGTGAGACTGATTCTCGGCGCCGTGTCCATTCCCGTAGCCATTGCCGTACTGGTTCCCGCCGTAAGGATAGTCGTATCCGTATCCGTAGCCGCCACCGCCACCGTAACCGCCGCCTCCGTAACCGTACTGGTAGGCGCCACCGTAGCCATAAGGATAGTAGCCGTACCCGGAATATGGATAGCCGTAGTCCCAGCCCCACGAAGGGCCCCAACCCCACCACCACGGAAACCCGAAGCCGCCGATGAAGACTACATTATTGCCGTTATGATGATGCCCATTATGCCAGTTGTTACCGTGCCAGTTGTTGCCATGCCAATTTCCGCCATGGCCGTTATTGCCATGCCAATTTCCGTTGGCGCCGTTCCAACGCGCGCCGCCGGGGCCCATGCCGCCACGAGAGAAGCCGCCGCGAGACATTCCGCCGTTAAAGCCGCCGTGTGACATTCCACCCATTCCACCAACGTGGCCGCCACCGCCGCCTCCTCGACCACCGCCCCCGCCACGCTGAGCCTGAGCGGTCAATGGCGCAGCAAGGGTTGAAACGAGAAGGCAAATTCCAAAAACGAAGAGCTTTGAATTAATCATAATAGAGTAAGGGTTCCATGCGATTAGACACCGACGATCGCGGAAAGTCGCATATTTTTTTTGCGACAATGAGAAAAAATACCCGCTCCGCCTGATGTTTGCCGATTGTTGTGGAAAAGAAACGACCGGTGGCTCGATCCCTTGTGATGCGACGCCACCGGTCGAAGATCTTATTAAGCTACCCCTAAAGTATTCAGGAGCGGCCGGTTAATCGTCCCGTCCACGGGCATGCCATTTCTGCTTTCAAAAGCCGCGATGGCGCTGCGGGTCTGGGGCCCCATAACTCCGTCGACTACGCCGTGGTAGTAACCGAGGCGGCCAAGACGCTGCTGCACAGACGCAACCATTGATCCGTTATAGCCGTAGGTTGGCGTATAGTAGGAGTAATAGTTGTTGTAACCACTGTACGGATAACCGCCCCCATATGTGTAGGGGTAATATCCGCCCGATGTGCTGTAACCCCAGTTCGAGTACGGCGAGCCTGAATAGTAGCTGTAGTTCGGGTAGGCGGATCCGCCGTAGTAATAGCCCGTGCCGCCCCCATAGTTACCGTAATAGTTGCCGTAATTGCGCGTTGCGCCGTAGTAACGCGTCCCGCTGTATTGCCGCGCCGCGTAAGAGCGGGTGCCACTGTAACGGGTGCCTCCGTAATAACGGGTGCCGCTGGAGCGAGTGCTAATGTTTTGGTTGTGTTGCATCACCTGCGTGGTGTGCGGAGCTACTCTTGTCATCTTGGACTGCGACATGCCTGCGGATTTCTTCGCCGGTTTGCCAAATGAAGGCGAAGCAATCACCGCGCCTGCAGCCAGGCAGCTTATAAAAAGTACACGTTTAGTTTTCATCATTATTTCCTCCTGTTTTGATTCCCTCGTAACAGCCGCCCCTAGAGCATCCCCAGTCGCCGCGATGGCATATCAGGAATTGGACCCTGGAGACTGCCGCCACTTACTTCTGTTTCGTGATTGCGCCATGACGCGGATGCGTCATGACCCGTACAATTGCTGCTGGCCAGGTGCCCTTCGTCCCTAGTATTATCGCCGGACAAATGATGAAATGCGCCATGGCTGTTCTGTGTTCTGCAGTGACGTGGCAAGCGGCTTACGCAGCACAACCCGAACACAGTACGAGTCCGTCGCGGCAATTCGTGATTTACGGGGCGGACGCGAAGGTGCGCGGCGCGATATCTGGCCTGGCTGAACAAACCAAGACTAATCTTCTCGGGCTGTTGCGGCAGCGCGACGACTGGAAGACGCCTGTCGTGGTCAATTTACAATCGCAACAGTCAAACCTTCCCGAACTCCCGCCGGCTGATCTGCGATTCAGTCAGACCGGTTTCGGCATCAAGCTGCAACTCGACCTGACTATTTCCAAAAACGTCGACGTCTCGCTGGTCGAACGGGAACTGCTCCGCGCGATTTTGCTCGAAATGGTGTATCGCAATCAATCGCACATCACTGCGGGCGCGATGCTGGTCGAGCCGCCCGATTGGTTGATTGACGGCGCCCTCGCTCTTGCGCCGGGGCGTGAGCGTGCTCCGTTGATCGAAGCACTCGGCAACACAGAGAAGCCTCTGCCGTTGGAGAAATTTCTTCGCCAACATCCCGGGCTTCTTGATTCTACCGGCCGCACGCTTTACCGCGCGTATGCTTTTGCGCTAGTGCAAATGCTCCTGGACGCAAAGAACGGCGGAGCGCAATTGGCGAAATACATCGATCATTTATACAACTCTTCAAATGATCCGGTCGCGGATGTCGAGGCGCAATTTCCCTTACTCGCGAATGACGCCGAGAGAACGTGGCAGCTGGCGTTGAATCATTTGAAAAGCCTGCAGACATTTCGGTTACTCACGTTCGCGGAAAGCGAGCAGCGTCTCGATGAATTGTTGAGTATAAAAATTTCGGAACCGAAGAAGCCGGTGAAGCTGGTGCGTTTCGACGAACTGGCGGAACACAAACTCTCCGCCAGCGAGAAAATGGCGCTCGATCAATTGAAACGCGATTTGCTGGTCCTTGTTCCCCAAACCAATCCAGTGTTGCGTCCGATTGGCCATGAATACCAGGAGATCGCTACGCTGCTTGGCCGCGGGAAGCGCCGCGGAGTGCCGAAGCGTCTGGCGCGTCTCGAACTCACTCGACAACAGCTCGCCGCGCGGATGACCGAGATCGACGACTACATGAATTGGTTCGAAGCGACACAAATGAGCAGCGGCAGCGGCAATTTTTCCGGTTACCTCAAAGCGGTGGATCAATCGCAACTTCCAGCCCAAAAGCGTCGCGACCCGCTCTCAGTTTACGTCGATGCGCTGGAGGACCAGTTTGGAGACTGAGAAAACGGAATAGACGAAGGCGGTTTTAGTTGGCGGATCTGGCTCGTGCTTCTTCTTCGGCGAGCCGTACCTAGCATTTGTGGGATAGACGGGAGAATATTTCGTTTGTTTCTGAGGGGTTGCCCCCTGCAGCTTTGCCGTTATCTTTCACTGCGCGTTTGAAACGCGCGTTTTCTATTTATGCAAAAAATTGGATTCGCCGAAGCTCTCGAGTCGGTTGTGGGCAGCGACCCCCGTTATCAGCGGGACGGGTATATCTTTTTGCGCGACGCTCTAGACTTCACGACCAAGCAACAAAAGAAAGTTAAGGGCGTCAGCGTGCGTCATGTGAGCGGGCCGGAATTGCTCGATGGCGTCCGGAACTACGCGCTCAAGGAATTCGGTCCGATGGTGATCACGGTTTTCGATAGCTGGGGAATCCATTCCTGCGAAGACATCGGGCACATGGTTTTTAATCTGATCGGCGCCGGCGTTTTCGGGAAAACCGAGCAGGATTCGATAGAGGACTTCAAAAACGTTTACGATTTCGAGGAGGCGTTTGTGAAACCCTTCGCACCGGCGAAACCGGAAACTGTGAAACCGCCGGCGCAGTTTCCCGCGTCAAAGCCAGCTACGTCGAGCAAGTGATGCTTCTGTCGAAGCCCTCGTATTAAGACTTGCACGGAAATGACGAAATCCGAACGACGAATGACGAATTAATGTCGAAGCTCGAATGACAAAAAGATCGACCCCGGCGTTCGGCTCTTTTCAGGCTTCGTCATTACAAATCTGAGTAATGTATCGCATCCCAGTAGCGAGTTTTCTCGCAGCGGCTCTATTATTTACCATGGTCAATTTGAAGGCTGCGCCACCTGAATCCTCGGCCTTGATTTCGTTTCCGCCGAGCACGGCGCAAAAATGGATTTTGCCAAACGGGCTGACCGTCATCGTGCAGGAAGATCACAGCGCGCCGGTGGCGAGCGTGCAAGCATGGTGCGCGACCGGAAGCGTCGATGAAGATCAACATCTCGGTGCAGGGTTGTCCCATATTCTGGAACACATGCTGTTCAAAGGAACAAAAACGCAGTCTGCGAATGAGATTGCGCAGAGCATCCAGGACGTCGGTGGTTACATTAACGCTTACACTTCTTTCGATCGGACGGTTTTTTGGATCGACGTGCCGAAAGATGGTGTCAGCAGGGCGGTGGAAGTTTTGAGCGACGCGATGATGAATTCCACCCTGCCGCCGGAGGAATACAATAAAGAGCAGGAAGTCATACGGCGGGAGTTCGCCATGGGCATGGACGATCCCGATCGCATGGCGAGCCTGCTGCTTTTTGGGACGGCGTATCAGCGCCACCCCTACCGGTTTCCAGTCATTGGCGAGCTGGAGATTTATAACCAGCTTACGCAAGACCAAGTCATGCAGTATTACAAAACGCGTTACGTGCCGAACAATCTCACCTTCGTGGTTGTCGGCGATGTGGACGCGGAAAAAGTGCGTCAACAACTGGGCGACTTGTTTAAATCGTATCCCGGGAAGTCGCTTCAACCTGTATTCATTCCGTCAGAACCGCCACAACTTGGCCGGCGAGAAGTCCACCGGGAATTTTCCACGGAGTTGTCACATCTAGCGATGGCCTGGCATATCCCGGAAGTCACGAGTCCGGACGTTCCCGCCCTCGATTTACTCTCGACTATTCTCGGGGAAGGGCGCAGCTCGCGGCTTTATCGGCGCATGCGTGAAGAAGCCGGTCTTGCATTTGGCATATCAGCGTTCTCTTACACTCCGGGCGATCCGGGATTGTTTGGCATTGACGCCACTCTCGATCCGAAGAAGCGCGAAGCTGCCGAACAATTGGCACTGCAAATCATCGATGAGGTGAAACAGAGCGGCGTGACCGCGGACGAATTAGAAAAGGCGAAGAAGATCACGCTTGGTCAGCACCTTGGTGCACTGACCACGATGCGCGGTCAGGCTTCGGACACTGGTTCAAACTGGTTGCTCACGCGTGATCTGAATTTTAGTCGCGAATACCTGGATGCGATCCAGAAAGTGACGCTCGACGACGTCAAACGCGTCGCCAAAACTTATCTGACTGAGAACAACCTGACGGTGGTCTCGTTGAATCCGAAAGGCTCCCTGAGCGGCAAAGCCGAACCCGTGAAACCGGTTGCCGCGGGTGAGATCCAAAAATTCGAGCTCTCAAACGGATTACGATTGCTTGTGCGTGAAGATCATCGGTTGCCGCTCGTGGGGATGGGCGCCGTGTTTCGCGGTGGCTTGCTCGCTGAAAATC
The DNA here is from genome assembly GCA_963761585.1 of uncultured Verrucomicrobiae bacterium. GTDB lineage: Bacteria > Verrucomicrobiota > Verrucomicrobiia > Chthoniobacterales > UBA10450 > Udaeobacter. The sequence continues at coordinate 36,488 of CAVXHW010000005.1, read as the reverse complement.
CAGAGGACAACGGCGTTACACGATTAATGGCGAAAGTGCTGTTGAAGGGAACGAAGACGCGCACTGCCGAGCAAATTGCCAATGAGCTCGAATCTGTAGGCGGTTCCATTTCGAGTGACGCCGGCAACAATTCCTTCAGCGTGTCGGTCGATGTGATGAAGCCCGATGTGAAATTGGGCCTGGACATGCTCTCGGACGTTTTGCTCAATGCCACGTTCCCTGAGAAAGCGGTCGCGCGCGAAAAAGAAATCCAGATTGCCGCGATCCAGCAGGAGGAAGAACAATTGACCAGTGTTGCGCGCAACATCATGCGACAGGCGCTTTTTCCGCAGCACCCATACGCGCTGCGATCGAACGGCTCAGTCGAAGCTGTGCAGCACCTGACGCAAAAAGATTTGGCCGACTTTCGCGATCGTTACGTAGTGGCGAAAAACGGTGTGCTTTATGTCTTCGGCGACGTTAAGCCAGCCGAGGTAAAACAACTCGTCGAGCAAACCCTTGGAAAGATGCAACCCGGCGCGCTTGCTTTGACAGACGCAAAGCCGTCAACGCCGCTGAGTAAATCGGAGACGGTCGAGAGCCGTAAAGACAAGGCGCAGGGCGTAATCATGATCGGGTTCCGCGGCGCCAGCTTGTCCAGCCCCGATCGATATGCGCTGGAATTGATTGATGAAGCAAGCAGCGATCTCGGGTCGCGATTCTTCGTTCGCATTCGCGAGCAAATGGGTCTGGCCTACTACGTGGGAGCCGCTCAAATGCAGGGTCTCGTGCCCGGACTATTCGCGTTTTATCTCGGTACCGACCCACAAAAGATCGAACCGGTGAAGGCCGCTTTTCTCGACGAGATTCATAAGTTGGCGAACGAGGGTCTTACCCCTGTGGAGTTACAGCGCGCGAAAAAGAAATTGATCGGCCAACAAGAAATCGCCAATCAAAGCAACGACGCTTTCGGTTATCACTGCGCGCTCGACGAAGTTTACGGCCTCGGCTTCGATTTCTATAAGCGACTCGAGCATGACGTGAACGCGGTGACCCTCGACGACATCAAAAAAGTGGCTGCCAAATATTTTCGGGATCAACCATACGTCTTGGCAACCGTGCAACCGCCGGAAAAGAAGTGACCCGCCCTTTGCCAGGGCTACGGCGGACAGGCAAGTGACGAAGGAACCCGTTCATGATACACTAGGCGACCTGATCACTCGTCACCCACTACTCATCACTTTCCTTTATGGCTGAAGTACAAAAAACTGTTCAAACCGGTGAGATGACCCAGCGGTTCATCGAATTCGTGATGATGCACGCGCAAAACGCCGCGCTATTCCTCGGTCAAATTCCAAATCCAAAAACTGGCGAAGCCGAAATCAATCTGGATCTGGCCAGGATGTTCATCGATCAACTCGAAATGATTCAGGAAAAAACGCGCAGCAACCTGACTAACGAAGAGACAATGGTCCTGCGCAACGCGCTTTCCAATTTGCAAATGGCATTTGTGGAAGTCTCTGGTGGAGCGCGACCGGAGCCCTCCCGAGCGAGGGCGCGCCGGACACTGCCGCCCAACCTGAACCGCCTCCGCCGGCGTCCTCACAACCGGCGGAACAACCAGCCTCAGGCGCTCGCAGAGCAAAAACCGCCGATCTCATCAGCCGAGCCCGAGACGGAATCGCGAAAGAAATTCACCAAAAGCTACGGGCCGTAGCTCGACTCAGCTTCGCCAAAACTATTGTCGCCGTGCGCCCTCCGCGGCTACGAAGGTCTGCGTATGATGACGTGACAGCAAGGTTCGCCGAAGCTCAGCGTGATAACTCCGTTTCGTTAGGCGTCGCTCGCAGCATGACTACCTGATCTATGAACCTAAAACTAGCTGATAAGACAGCGCTTGTTTCGGCCTCTACCAAAGGAATTGGATTTGCAATTGCCACCGGGCTGGCCCGCAAGGCTGCACGAGTCATCGTGAACGGTCGCTCGGAGAAGCGGTCACGAGGCGAAGGCTCAAATTAAGCAGACTGTGCCGGATGCGAAGATTGAGAGCTTCGCGGGCGATCTCTCCACCGCGGCGGCGGCAGAGACGCTGCTCCAGGGGTTTCCGCTGCGTGGACATTCTCGTGAACAACCTCGGTATTTTCGAGCCAAAGCCGTTTGAGGATATTCCCGACGAGGAATGGCGGCGGTTCTTCGAGGTCAACGTGCTCAGCGGCGTGCGCTTGAGCCGTGCGTATCTGCCCGGCATGAAGCAGCGGAACTGGGGGCGCATCGTTTTCATCAGCAGCGAGAGCGCGATCAATACCCCCGCCGAGATGATCCACTACGGCATGACGAAGACCGCGCAGCTTGCTGTTTCGCGCGGTCTTGCCCAATCGTGTGCGGGCACGGGTGTCACGGTGAATGCGGTTTTGCCCGGTCCGACCCGTTCCCCCGGCGTGGAGGAATTTGCGGCACAGCTTAGCGGCGGCAAACCTTTTGCAGAATTTGAAACGGAGTTTTTCAAGACCGTCCGTCCGTCTTCACTCCTGAAGCGGTTCGCGACGACCGAAGAGGTGGCCAATCTGGTGACTTACGTGTGCAGCCCACTGTCCGCCGCGACCAACGGTGCCGCCCTCCGGGTGGATGGCGGAGTGGTTCAAGCGTGCTTCTGATGATGATCACGGTGCTAGTTGGAGTTAGCGCGCTTTAGGCCTGTGAAAACCATGTTTCGCTTCACGTTCGTCGCAATGATTTTCACGACGATGTTGCTTTCATCCGGATGTGAGAAGAAGACTGCCGCCACAGATCCCACTGCTCAAAGCACACCTGGAAGCACAAAGCTCTTGGAGGCGGCAGATCTGGTTGGATACGATGGAAAAAGGCTCAGGAAAAGCGTCGATCACATCAAGGAGGCCAACGAGAAGCATAGCCAGGACCTAGAAAAGATGGCCGGAAGTGGGCCAGAACAGTAACGCCCTCTGTAGAACTTTAGTGAGCTTGCCACAGCTGTGCGGTGGCTGACGTCTTGCGAATCAGGTTATCGGCTGCTCGTGCGCGTTCTGGGAGTAGCTTGCGGTTTTGCTTTCGCGGACTTGCGTACAGTGATTGTTCCCTGGCCAGGAGCGGGAGATGGTGACACTTCGGCATACTTTTTTGTCGAGGGCCAAATCAGACGCCACGGCTGAGTTTTAATTGTCTCGCTGAATTGCTTGATGTTTTCACCGGCCGGCTGGAGTTCGGTTGTCGCTGACCTTTAATTTCTCTGACGACGACCGTAGGTTTTGCAGGGTCACTTTGATGTTATCGTTCTCCGTTAAGCTGGTGCTGATTTTTTCGATGTTGTTGAGCGATTGCGAGAGCGCGCTGTCGGACGCGGTCAGACCGGAGAGGTGTTCGCCGAATGTTTTGAACTGGGTGAGAGCGAGATTCAGTTCGGAGTTTTCGTCGGTCAGTTTATTGAGATTTTGGGCGGTGTTCTGAAGGTCTTTCATCGTGTTTGTCGCTTCGTTGGCAACCGGTTTGATGACCTCCAACATTTTCGCTGCGGCCTCGCCCAGATCCGGATGTGCGTTCGCCTGCGAATGTCTCGCCATTTTTTGCGCGGCCCGACTCTTGCGTGCCCTGAGTGAAATCGATAGCCATGTCGCCTAACAAACCGAGTTGTACCATTTGGGCCTTGGCGTCGCGGTAAAGCATCGCGCTCTTGTCCACCTGCACATCAACGCGCGCTTCGAATCGCGGCGATGGGGAGGGGCTCGCACTGGGTTCGGACGGGTGAGTCGCCGCCGCCGCCTGCTGCGCCTGCTTCTCTTCGGCAGGCGTGAGTGGCGAATACAATTTCTGGACCTGACCAATCTTGCGGCCTGCGAGCATCACCACCGCGCCCGGTTTAATTCCGGCGGCATTATCGAAATACACCCCGTACGTGACCAGCGGCCGAAACAATCCCGGCGCGCCGAGCAAGACCAGAAGAAAGGCGATCACGCCGATCGTGCCGACGACGAGCAAACCTGTCAGGATTTCATTTCTTTGTAATTGCATCGAGTGAGCCTTCCAGAATCGGGCCTTCCGTGCTGCCGCTCAGGAACTGTGCGACCACCGGGTTCTTAGATTGTTTAAACTGTTCTGGTTCGCCTTCTTCAATAATCTTTCCCTCATACAACATAGCCATTCGCGTGGCGATACGAAAGGCGCTCTCCATTTCGTGCGTCACGATGATAGAGGTCGCCTTCGATTTCTGAGTGAGGCTGATAATCAACTCGTCAACAACCGTGGCAATGACCGGGTCGAGTCCTGCCGATGGCTCGTCCAGCAGGATCAATTCGGGCTCCAGCACGAGTCCGCGTGCAAGGGCCACGCGTTTGCGCATACCGCCGCTGAGTTCATCGGGCAGCAGGTCCTTTGTGTCTAGCATTCCTACAAGGTCGAGTTTTTCGTCAACAATCTTGTCAATATCGCTGCGCGATTTGTCGGTAAGCTCTTCCAGCGGGAGCGCCACATTCTGGCGAACCGTGAGCGAGCTTAATAGCGCCGAATATTGATAGACCATCCCGATGTGCTGTCGTACCTGTTGAAGTTTCCTGCGCTTCAGCCGGTTGATCTCAAACTGTTTGAAAAACACTGAGCCGGACTCCGGGAGAAGTATCCCAAGGATCAGGCGCAAAATTGTGCTTTTGCCGCTGCCGCTCTGGCCCATGATTACCAGCCGCTCCTGCGGCTGCACGTCGAGCGAGACGCTTTCGAGCACGTTTTTGTCCTCGAACTGCATGTGCACGTCGCGCAGCTTAACCATTGGCGGCGGCGTGCTCACGTCGGGTAAAAATTCGTGTAAATGACATTGTAAACCGTGTCGGTGCCGATCACGGTTGTGATAGCGGTAACCACGCTCGAAGTCGTGTTAGTGCCGACTCCAGCCGCGCCGCCCTTCACAGTGAGCCCCCGGTAGCACGCGATTGCCGCGATGAGGAGACCGAACATGAAGCTCTTCAAAATCCCTGTAACAATGTCGCGAATGAGCAGTGAATCTTTTACCAAATCGAGAAAGTATGGAAATGCGATGCTGAAGTACGCCTTACAAACCAGGCTGCTCGCAAACACGGCTGCAAGATTCGAAACCGTGGAAAGACATGGCGTCAACAGAAACAGGGCGAGCATCCGAGGCGCGGCGAGAAACCGCAGCGGCCCGATGCCCATGGCTTCAATCGCTTCGACTTCCTCATTGACCTGCATTGTGCCCAGTTCAGCTGTAAACGCGGCGCCGATGCGTGCAGCGACCATAATCCCCGTGATCAGCGGACCAAGTTCACGGGTAAAAGCAATGGCCACCAGACCTGGAATCAGCCGTTCCGTTCCGAAGCGTTGCAGCTGATAGCCCGTTAATAACGCCATTGTCAGCCCGAGAAAGAAACACACCATCCCCACCAGTGGCACCGAATCCACACCAGCCCGCACGCTCTCGCGGAAAAAGCTGGCTGCGCGGAATGGGGCGCGCCGCTGCTGCACGCGTTCCATGCTTTCCTGGAACGTGTTCACCATGAACCAGAAAACGCCGCCGACCTCGCGCAGAAAAGTGCGCTGGATCTCAACGACCTCCAACGGCCCTGGCACCGTGCGACGTGATTGGGCGTTAGGCATGGAGGAGACATTGCCTCACTTCGCCCTAGGAAAAAGCGCAAACTTGATCGTGCCGGAATCGCGCCTCAAGGAGTGACGGCTTCCCAGCCGTCATTTGTTCGACGGCTACCCAAGCCGTCGTTCCTTGTGTGCTGGGTCAAACCCCGTCGACATTCCATGAGCTACAGCGTTAAATTTGCGTTGATGAGAGTTACTCGAGCTTGCGCAGCCAATTGCTTCTTTGCTTTCATGCTCTTTAATGCTGCGGCGTCGGAAATACGGCCCGATAACAATCCAAACATGGAAACAAAGAAAATTGGACTCGCGATTCACGGCGGCGCCGGAACGATTGAGCGCAGCACGATGACCCCGGAAAAAGAGCATGAATATCGGGCAGGGCTTGAGCGGGCGTTGACCGCTGGTTACGAAATTCTGAAGCGCGGCGGATCAAGTCTCGACGCAACCGAAGCAGCTGTGCGCGTGCTGGAAGACGATCCGCACTTCAACGCTGGGCGCGGTTCTGTGTTTACCAGCGCCGGCACAAACGAGATGGATGCGTCCATTATGGACGGAAAGACACTAAAGGCCGGCGCAGTTGGAAGCGTGCAACACATAAAAAATCCTATTAACCTCGCTCGCCTGGTAATGGAAAAATCTCCGCACGTGATGCTCGATTGCACAGGGGCGGAAGCGTTCGCGAAAGCAAACGGGATCGAACTGGTTGACCAAAAATATTTTTTTACTCAGGAACGCTGGGACGCTTTGCAAAAGATGAAGGCTGCTGAAAAGAACAGGGCGAGCGGGGCGGGGAAGAGCTTTCTCATCACCGATCAAGATCGACACGGCACCGTTGGTGCAGTCGCGCTGGACCAAGACGGTAATTTGGCGGCGGCGACTTCGACCGGCGGAACTACAAACAAAATGCCTGGACGAATCGGCGATACGCCAGTGATTGGCGCCGGGACTTACGCGAATAATCAGACCTGCGCGGTTTCCTGTACCGGCGACGGCGAATATTTCATTCGTGTCGCAGCGGCGCATGAAGTCTCTGCGCTAATGCAACATCGCGGCGTAAAATTGCAGGAAGCGGCTCAGACTGCTCTCGACACCGTGAAACAGCTCGGCGGCACCGGCGGTTTGATCGCAATCGACAAGAATGGTGTGATCGCAATGCCATTTAATACAAACGGCATGTATCGCGGCTACGTCGATCCGAAGGGCAAGTTTGTGGTGGAGATTTACAAGTGAACAAGACATCACGCACTGCGCAGTCCGATGTACTGTCATCCTGAGCGAAGCACAGCGGAGTCGAAGGATCCCGCGGCACTAACATCAAGTCTTCATGCGACGGGATTCCTCGACTGCGCTCGGAATGACGAAATGATGCTAGCGCCCATTTTCGATCATCATTCCATGCTTTAACGAAGAAGGCCGCGTCGGCCAAACGCTGCGGCTCACAATCGATTATCTTGCCGCCAACGCGCCGAAAAGTGAATTGATCGTTGTGAACGACGGATCCACCGATGGGACGGGAGCAATCGCGCGTGAAAGATTAAAGTCGGCACCGGTCACCACGCGTTTGCTGGAGAATTTTCCGAACCGCGGAAAGGGCGCTGCGGTGCGATCTGGATTGCTTGCTGCACGGACACCAATCGGGCTGTTTTCCGACGCTGATCTTTCCACGCCACTTGAGGAGACGCCGAAACTGATCGAGCCCATCACAAATGGCGAAGTGGACATCGCATTTGGTTCGCGCGCCTTGGATCGCAGCTTGATCGGCGTGCATCAGCCGTGGCGGCGCGAGCAGGGCGGCCGTGTTTTCAATTTGCTGGTGCGGTTCTCCACAGGGTTGCCGTTTTGGGACACGCAATGCGGATTCAAAGCGTTTCGTCTCGAGGCGTGCCGGTCGATTCTAGAAGCAGCGCAGATCGAAGGCTTCGCGTTCGATGTGGAGCTGCTTTATCGCGCACATCGGGCCGGTTTGCGGATTCGCGAAGTTCCAGTGCGTTGGAACCATGCCGCGGGGAGTAAAGTGAGTTTTTTCCGCGACAGCCTTCGCATGTTACGCGAAGTGATCGCGCTGCGCGCGAATCAGTAGCACAGACATCTTGTCTGTGGGGCCGGCGGGCGTCCCGCCTGCCGAACAAACCGACGTCATCGGTTTACTACTGGCGAACGCGGACTAAGCGCGTTGCGCAGATTCGGCAGGCAAGATGCCCACCTGCCCCACAGGCTGGAAGCCTGTGCTACTTTTCTTTCTCGCGCCGCCATTTAAATTATTTGTTCCACGTTTCAGCTCTCATGCAGTCCTTCCACTTTCATCCAGCGGTCGCGCGGTGGTTCGAACAAACGTTCGGTTCACCGACAGAACCACAAATGCGCGGTTGGCCGGCCATTCAATCCGGCCGGCACGCGCTGATTTCTGCGCCTACTGGCTCGGGCAAAACGCTGGCTGCGTTTCTCGCTTCGCTCGATGCATTGTTTCGACGGGGCGCGGAAGATCATTTGCCTGATGAGACGCAAGTCGTTTACGTCTCGCCCCTCAAGGCGTTGAGCAACGATATCCGCAAGAATCTTCAGGAACCGCTATCCGGAATTCGCGCGCTACTGGCCGAGGCAAATGGCCACGACATCGATGTGCGCGCCGAAGTCCGCACCGGCGATACGACTGCGGCACAACGTCAGGCGCTGATTAAAAGGCCGCCGCACATTCTGGTTACTACGCCGGAGTCGTTATATCTGCTGCTTACATCCGAATCCGGCCGGAGAATGTTGGGCACTGCGCGTACGCTTATCCTCGATGAGATCCACGCGGTGGTGGATGACCGCCGCGGCGCGCACCTCGCACTGAGCGTCGAACGTTTGGCCGCGCTAGTGCAAGCTCCGCTACAACGAATCGGTTTATCTGCAACGCAGAAACCGATCGAAGAAGTCGCGCGTTTTCTCGTTGGCACTCGCGCTGTCGACGAAGCCGGCGATCCGGATTGCGAGATCATCGATATTGGTCATCGCCGCGAACTGGATCTGGCGATCGAAATGCCGAAGTCGCCGCTTGAGGCGGTGATGTCGAATGAGGTTTGGGAAGAAGTTTATCGTCGGCTCGCAGAATTAATCGAGGCGCATCGAACGACTTTGGTTTTCGTCAACACGCGTCGCATGGCCGAGCGTGTCACCCATCACCTGAGCGAGTTGCTGGGCGCCGACGCTGTGACTTCACATCACGGAAGTCTTTCAGCAAAACTACGGCTCGAAGCGGAAGACCGATTGAAGCGCGGCGAATTGAAAGCGCTCGTCGCGACGGCTTCGCTGGAGTTGGGAATTGATATTGGCTCGGTTGATCTTGTTTGCCAGTTAGGCACGACGCGCTCGATAGCGACATTGCTGCAACGTGTCGGTCGGGCTGAGCACAAGCGAGGTGGTTTGCCGAAAGGCCGAATTTTCCCGTTGAGCCGCGATGAATTGATCGAATGCGCGGCGCTGCTGCGCTCTGTTAATCGCGGCGAACTTGATCGGCTGACGATTCCCGAAAAACCGCTGGATGTGCTGGCGCAGCAAGTCGTTGCCGCGGCTTCGACTGAAGATTGGGATGAGAACAACTTCTTCGAGCTCGTCTGTTCAGCCTGGCCGTACCGCAATCTCACGCGCGCTGAGTTCGACCAGGTCGTGACAATGCTCGCAGAAGGTTTCAGTACAAAGCGCGGGCGGCGCTCGGCATTGATTCATCATGACGCGATCAATCATCGTTTGCGCGGCAGGCGCGGAGCACGACTGACTGCACTGACATCCGGCGGAGCTATTCCTGATAACACTGATTATCGAGTGATCCTCGAGCCGTCAGAAACTTTCGTGGGCACAGTGAACGAAGATTTCGCCGTCGAAAGTCTCGCTGGAGATATCTTTCAACTGGGAAACGCGTCGTGGCGAATCCTGCGCGTGAATTCCGGGGTCGTTAGGGTGGAGGACGCAAAAGGTCAGCCGCCAGGAATTCCATTTTGGCTGGGCGAAGCGCCAGCGCGCACGTCTGAATTGTCAGAGGCGGTTTCTAATTTGCGGACGGAAATCGAAAAGCATTTGTCTGTAGGGGAAGCTGACAGCTTCCCCCACAAAATTGAAGAATGGGTTGCTAAAGAATTTCAGTTGCCACAAAACGCCGCGGAACAGGTCGCCGCCTATTTTGCAGACGCATATCGTTCGTTAGGCGTAATTCCCTCACAGCAAACACTGGTTCTTGAGCGCTTCTTCGATGAATCGGGCGGTATGCAGCTCGTTTTGCATGCGCCTTTCGGCAGCCGAATCAATCGCGCCTGGGGTTTGGCACTGCGAAAACGCTTTTGCCGTTCGTTTAATTTCGAGCTGCAGGCCGCGGCAACCGATGACGCGATCGTGATTTCGCTCGGTACGCAGCATTCATTTCCGCTCGACGAAGTCTTTCGGTATTTGAACTCGAAAACAGTTCGAGAGCTTCTTGTTCAAGCGTTGCTCGACGCGCCAATGTTCACGATTCGCTGGCGCTGGAACGCAACCCGTTCGCTCGCCGTGCCGCGTTTCCGTGGCGGCGCGAAAATCGCCGCGCCGCTGCAACGGATGGAATCGGAAAATCTTTTGGCCGCAGTTTTCCCGGATCAGCTCGCGTGCCTGGAGCACATCGTGGGCGACCGCGAGATTCCGGATCATCCGTTGGTGAAGCAGACGATTGATGATTGCCTCACCGAAGCAATGGACATCGATGGATTGGAGGAAGTGTTGCGTAGAATTGAGCACGGCGAGATCCGCTGCATCGCGCGCGACTTACCGGAACCGTCGCCGCTCGCGGCCGAGATCCTGAATGCACGGCCATACGCGTTTCTCGACAACGCGCCGTTGGAAGAACGCCGGACTCAAGCCGTTTACACGCGGCGTTCCTCGGAGAGAAACGGCAGCGACGGCCTCGGTGTTCTCGACGCCGCCGCAATCGAAAAGGTTAAGACTGAAGCCTGGCCCGAAGCAACGAACGCCGATGAACTGCATGACGCGCTGATGCTGATCGGAGCCATGACACGTGATGAAGTTCAACGAACGTCTGAGAGTAGCGCGAGCCTCCGGCTTGCGCCGCCCGCGGAACGCAAGCGAGACGCATGCGCTACCTTTGAAAGCAACGGCGCGGTTTCGGGGCACTTATTAGAAGAACTCATAGCCTCCGATCGAGCAGCGCGACTTCAGATTAGCGATAAACTTTTTCTCATCGCGGCTGAGCGGCTTCCGATGCTTCGGGCGATCTATCCGAATGCTGTCTATGAGCCGGAATTGGTTTTGCCGGGTTCCATGCACGGTAAGACTTGGGAACGCGCCGATGCGATTCGCGAATTGGTTCGCGGTCGCATGGAGGTTTGCGGACCAACTACGGTCAGCGAGCTCGCAGATACGCTAGTTTTGCAACAATCGGAAATTGACGCTTCGCTGCTCGCACTTGAAGCGGAAGGTTTTGTGTTGCGCGGCAAATTTCATCCCGATGCCACCGGGCAAGAATGGTGTGATCGCAGATTGTTGGCGCGAATTCATCGGCTCACGATTGATCGATTGCGCGCGGAGATTCAGCCGGTCTCGATTCACGATTTCTATCGTTTTCTTTTTGCGTGGCAGCGAGCCGACCAGGAACACCGGACCGAAGGGCTGGAAGGCTTGCAATCCGTCCTGGAACAGCTCGACGGTTGCGAGTTGCCACTGGCTGCGTGGGAATCCGCGGTGCTTCCGGCGCGTGTGGCCGATTACGATCCGGAATGGCTGGATCGGCTCTGTTTTTCGGGTCGGGTTGGCTGGGGGCGTTTGAGCACTCCGCAAAATTCAAACGCGCGCGCATCGGCGCCCTTGCGAACGAGTCCGATCGCGCTTTATCTGCGCGAAAATCTCGCCGATTGGCTGATGTTGACTTCGCCGAACTGGGCAACTGAACTCTCGGTTAACAGTCACGATGTGTTTGAGGCACTGCAAAGCGGCGGTGCGCTTTTCTTCAGCGAACTGGTCAACCGCAGCGGTCTGTTACCCTCCCAAATTGAAGACGCTTTGTCACAGCTCGCGGCGCTCGGTCTGGTAACTTCAGATAGTTTCGACGGGTTACGCGCGCTTCTTGTTCCTTCAAATAAACGTCCGACCTTTGGCCGAAATGCTACAAAACGCCGGCGCAGAACAAACCTTGCCAGTATCGAGTTTGCAGGTCGCTGGTCATTGTTGCCGAGGAGCGGTGCCTCTTTAGCAACAATGGGCGCATCAAACGGCGCAGGCCCGCGCGAGGCGGCGATTGAAAAATTCGCACGGGTTTTGCTGCGCCGTTACGGAATTGTGTTTCGCCGATTGCTCGAACGAGAGAGTTTCCCCGTTACGTGGTACGAGCTGGGGCGCATTTATCGGCGATGCGAAGCGCGCGGAGAAATTCGCGGCGGTTATTTCGTTGGCGGAGTAAGCGGCGAACAATTTGCGTTGCCGGAGGCGATCGGTCTGCTGCGATCGATCCGCAAGACTTCGTCAAACGGCGAGCTAATAACGTTGAGTGCTGCCGATCCGTTAAATTTGCAGGGTATTCTCACACCAGGAGCGCGAATCCCGGCGTTCACCTCGAACCGCATTCTGTTTCGCGACGGATTGCCCATCGCTGCGCTCGAATCACGCGAGATTCGGACGCTTTCCGACGAGAGTCTCCCTGATCTGCAAATCGAAAACGCTCTTCGAATTGGAAAATTGCGACCGTCGTTGCGGCCGTATTACAAGTGACCAACTGTCATCCTGAGCGGAGCGCAGGGGAGTCGGCGAAGGATCTGGCGAAGCTACGTCAGCGCGATGCCACGGGGTTCCTCGACTTCGCTCGGAATGACTGGCGTGCGTGAGTGGTTTATTTCTTCACGATCTCGGCATTCTCGATCATAGCGATCCCGCCGCGCTCGGCCATTTTGCCCTTCAACGTGACCGTTTTGCCGCAGTACTCAGCCAATTGATCGTTCATCGGCTTGTGTTCGCCGACGACCAGGTACGCTTTGCCGTCGCTAACGATCCCGGCGGGACCGCCGCTCTTGATGCATTTCGCGCCACAAGATTGACCATGCTTTTCGCCGACGGCGTTATGATCGACGTAACACATCATATCGACGATTTCGCCGGTCACTTCTTTCGAAGCGGCTGTGTCACCACCGTGTTCATGTTCCTGCGCCAGCGCCAGCGGCGACACTGCCAATGCTGCGATGAATGTCGCAGTCACCGCAACTTTCAAGGCGGTAGGTTTATTATTCGTTGAATTAAACATGAGACAAATCTGGGCTGCGCGGCCCGCTGGTCAATGAATCACAGCCAGAAAATGACGAATGTTTAATGACGAATGTCGAAGACGCGGCCCCGTTCTGACCTTTCGTCATTCGTTTGTCTTATTCGTCATTCGGTCTTCGTCATTTTTTATTCTTCTCAATCAACTCGCCGAACTGGTCGAAAAAGTAGGTGGCATCATGCGGTCCGGGCGCAGCTTCGGGATGATATTGGACGCTGAAAATCGGCAATTTCTTGTGACGCATTCCTTCGACTGTGCCGTCGTTCAAGTTGATGTGAGTCACTTCAACCTCGGAGGGGAGCGACTCCGAATCCACGGCGAACCCGTGATTTTGTGCGGTGATCGCCACTTTCCCGGTGCGCAAATCTTTGACCGGCTGATTCGCGCCGCGATGGCCAAATTTCAATTTGAATGTCGATCCGCCAAAAGCGAATCCGAGAACTTGATGACCAAGACAAATCCCGAAGATCGGCTTCTTGCCCATTAGATCGTGCACGGTTTTGTGTGCGTAATCGAGCGCCGCGGGGTCGCCCGGGCCGTTGGAAAGAAAAATTCCGTCGGGATCCAGGGCCAGCACTTCTTCAGCCGAAGTGCCGGCCGGCACGACGGTCACCTCGAAACCTTTCTGCCGAAGCAAGCGCAGAATATTTTCTTTTATGCCGTAGTCGTATGCGGCAACTCGGAAGCGGATCGGGGGCAGCGCACGTCTGTCTTGTCCGTCTGATGATTTTTGGATCGACCACGGCACGCTGAGTTTGTCCTCGGGATCCCAGCGATAAATTTTTTTCGTTGAGACTTCGCGGACGTAATCCATCCCGATCACGCCTTCGCCTTTGATGGCTTTTTGCGTCGCTTCTTCCGGCGAAATCTCTTCGGTTGTGAGGCACGCTTTCATCGCACCGCGCGTGCGCAGATGCCGCGTGAGAGCGCGTGTATCAATTCCCTTCGTGCCGGGGATATTCCATTTCCGCAGATATTCATCGAGTGACATTTCCGAGCGCCAATTGCTTGGGACTTCGGTTAGTTCCTCAATCACGAATCCGCGCACGTGCGGGGAGCGACTTTCGTCGTCGAGCGAGTTGATCCCGTAGTTTCCGATCAACGGATAAGTCATCGCCACGATTTGCCCCCGATACGACGGATCGGTCAGCACTTCCTGGTAACCGGTCATGGAAGTGTTAAAGCAAATCTCACCGACGCACGTGCCGGTTGCACCAAAAGATTCGCCCTCGAAATATCGGCCGTCTTCGAGAGCTAAAATCGTGCGCACGTCACGCGAATTGTCGATGTTCGCGCGTCATTTTCAAATCGGTTGAAGTGTTAAAGCGTTGAAGGGTTAAAGCGAATACACCGTTGGCTTGAAGCAAAACATCTCTAGCAGCGCTGCGGTTAAAAAGGCCGAAATTCTTCTCGTCGCTCAGAATGACAATAGTCCATGGCAAAAAAACCCGGATCGAAATTTCGATCCGGGTTTTTCAAATCTTACCCCGCCGATGCCGTTCAGGCGGATCACCCGTTCCCTTCAGTAACGGGTGGATGACCGTCGTCGCAGCGTCTGACTTCCAATAAAGGCCTGCCATGTTCTGCGGGCGACCCAGCCTCCTAGTTTCATCAAATAGCGGTTCGGGAATCACACCTCGTAATCTCGAACATCGCAGGGTAAATATTCAAAGAGCCGTTGGTCGAGAGTTGAGAGAAAAGCACTGGTTTTCTTCCCAACCCTCAACGAACGGCTCTCGGCTCTCAAAGAACTATTCCCGCAGCGTGGCTCCGAGTTCGCGCTTTATTCGTTCGCGAATCTTTGCATGCACTGTGGTCACTTCCTCGTTTGTCAGTGTGCGAGTTTTCGCGCGGTATGTCAATCTATATGCGAGTGATTTTCCGGAAGAAGTCGCATTCACGCCTTTCTTCTATTTCAAACAGGTCGAATAATTGCACGCTCTCAAGTAACGGCTCTTCTGGTTCTTGAATCGCGCGCAGAATTTCAACGTGGCGTCAATTTCTCAGGAACAATCATCGCGATGTCGCGCGTGATCGATGGGTAGCGATCGAGTTCTCGAAATTTTTTGACCGATCGGGCGTTATCCAAAAGAAGATCGGCATTCAGTTCGGCAACAAGAACTGAATTCGACGCACTCGATTTGTCTGCCAGGAGCTGCCCTCCAAATCCGACTCGCTGATCGCCGGACCAGGCTTCGACTCGCGAGCGCGAAATCGGGAAATTTTCCCGCTCGAAACGACACATTTGGAACAACGCTTTCAAGAGCACCTTTCAAATCAAACAAGTCGAGGTTCCGCTTGATCTGTGATCGCCAATCCGACGCAGCTACTCGATATTTCCCGATAACAATATTCCGAGATGCCGTTCTTCTTTCCCCGACGGTGGGATGAAAACACGGCCGATTTCAAAAATCGAAACGCCTTCGGCTCCTGCACGAATGTTTCGTTCGAGCACGTCGAGCAAACCGCTGATCAAGTTTGGCCTCAGCGCGACGTGATCTTCGCTTAGCGGATTGCGTAACTCGACCGCTTTATCGGAAGCCATGGCGCTTCTCGAAATCAATTTTGATGTCCGCACTTCTGACAATCCGGAGCCAGTCAATCGATGTCGGAGAAATAGTGTTTCGAGATCGTGTGACCGGTCAGCCACGCTCGTTGGCATGAAGCGTCCGCGGGTCCTTCCCGGAATCTTGTCTATTCCGTACGCGCGGAGGACTTCTTCGATCAGATCGACATCGCGCTGCAAATCGCGGCGGTGACTCGGAATCTTCCAAGTTGCGGACTTGTTCGTGCCTGCGGTTTTCCGCAGCCCGAAACCCGTGAGAATTTCGTCAATTGTTTTTGGATCAATTGCGACGCCGATTACGCGGGAACATTTCTCGTAGCTCAACGAGGACGTCGGCTGGATCGGCTGGAAGTTCACCGGCAACATGAATTTCTTTCGCTGGACGTTCCACCGGCGATCTCCCCCATTAACTCGGCTGCGCGTTGCGACGCTCGCAAAATCATGTCCGGGTCTACGCCGCGTTCGAATCGGTAGCTTGCATCGCTTTGCAGATTCAAATCGCGCGCCGTCCGGCGAATACTTGCCGGCAAAAAATAAGCGGCTTCGAGCAAAATGTTTTTGGTCGAATCGGTCACACCCGTTTCCTCGCCGCCCATCACGCCGCCGATTCCAACCGCGCGTTCCTGATCGGCGATGACGCAATTGTCCGGCTTGAGCGAGTAAGTTTTTCCATCGAGCGCGAGAAATTTCTCCCCGTCGCGGGCGAGCCGCACATTTATACCGCCGTTTAGCTTATCGGCGTCGAATGCGTGCGTCGGTTGGCCGAGCTCCAGCATCACAAAATTCGAAATGTCGACGATGTTGTTGATCGAGCGAACACCGACGCTCTCAATCTTCGCGCGCAACCATTGCGGGGTGGGACCGACTTTTACATTGTCGATTTTGTGCAGCGAGAAGAATGGACATTCGCTGGTCGCGGCGATGGTGATGGAGCCGAGGCGCCCCCGCGCCATTTCTCCCGGGCGCGGCGAGGGCGCCGCGGCTCCAGTTAGCGCCGCGATTTCACGGGCCAGCCCGAAATGGCTCAGCAGATCGCCACGGTTTGGCGTGATCTCGACGTCCAGAATCGTATCCGCTGGGAAAAGATCAGCGATCGGTGCGCCAACTTTTGCATCGGGCGACAAAATTAGCAGACCGGACGCGTCCTCCCCGAGACCGAGCTCGATCGGGCTGCACAACATTCCTTCCGACTCGACGCCGCGTAGTTTGCTCTTACGAATCTCCGTGCCGTTCGGCAGCTTCGCGCCCGGAAGCGCGAGAGGAACTTTGTCGCCGGCTTTGTAATTTGTTGCACCGCAAACGATCTGGCGCTTCGACCCGCTCCCGTCGTCCACTTCGCACACCGTGAGCCGATCGGCATTCGGATGACGCGAGGACGCGATGATTTGCGAAACGACGACGTTTTCCACATTCGCGCCGCGCGTCTCGATTTTTTTTATTTCAATGCCGGCGCGAGTCAGCAAGTCAGCAATCTCTTCCGGATTCTTTGGAAGATCGACGAATTCGCGCAGCCAGTTAACGGAGAACTTCATTTTTTTGCACAGTCATTCCGAGCGAAGTCGAGGAATCCCGCGGCATTGACTGACTGCAATGCAACGGGATGTCTCGACTTTGCTCGACATGACGAAACCATGCTCACGCGAACTGTTTCAAAAAGCGCAGATCATTCTGCGAGAAGAGCCGGATATCGGGAATCTCGAATAGAATCATCGCCAGTCGATCCATGCCGAGTCCGAATGCATAGCCGCTCCACTTTTCGGGATCGTAGGCGTTATCGCCACGCGCTTTGTTGACCGCTTCAAAAACGGCCGGATGCACCATCCCGCAACCGGCTACTTCGATCCACTGCTCGCCGCCTTTCAAAGCTTTTGATCGGACGTAAACCTCCAAACTTGGCTCGGTAAACGGGAAGAAATGCGGCCGAAATTGCACTTCAGTTTCCGCACCAAAGAGTTCGCGCATGAAAAACTCGAGCTCCCCTTTTAAATCGGCGACGCTGACGTTTTCATCGACGTACAATCCTTCGATCTGATGAAACTGTGGGCTGTGCGTTGCGTCGAGTTCGTCGCGCCGATACGCCGCACCTGAGGCAATCACGCGGATCGGAGGTGGTGCCGATTCCATCGCACGGATTTGCACGGTGGAAGTATGGGTTCGCAAAAGTCGGCCATCCGGCAAATAAAACGTGTCCTGTTCATTGCGGGCAGGGTGATCTGCCGGCGTATTCAGAGCATCGAAGCAGTACCACTCGGTTTCGATATCGGGACCTTCCGCGAGCGCAAAACCCATTCGTCGAAAAATCTGAATTCCGCGCTCGTGCATCTGATGAAGCGGATGCAGAGAACCGGTGCCATGTGGCGTCCCCGGAAGCGAGATGTCGATGCTCGCCAGCGCGTCGGATTCTTTTTCAACACGGACTTTTTCGCCGCGTTGGTCAAGCGCTGCGCTAACGATGTTGCGCGCCTGGTTGAGCAGCTTGCCGACGACGGGACGTTCCTCTTTGCCGAGCGTTTTCATCCGCTCGCCCCATTCGGAGATGCTGCCGCTTTTTCCGAGATATTTTACGCGGACGGCTTCTAGCGATTTCTCATCGCGCGCAGCTTCAATCTCGCGCAGCGCGTCGTCGCGCAGTTGTTCCAGCGGGTGCATGGATTTCGTGAATCGTTAAATCGTCACATCGTAAATCGGGGAATCGAATCTCGACTCACCGATCTCGATTTACGAATCACGCCGCTTTCTTTTTCGACTTCGCTTTGTCTTCCAGCGCGCTCTTCGCTTGATCGATAATCGATTTGAATGCGACTTCGTCGGTGACCGCGAGATCGGCGAGAATTTTGCGGTCCAGTCCGATACCGGCCGCTTTCAGTCCTTCGGCCAGGCGGCTGTAAGTCATGCCGTTCGCCCGTGCGGCGGCATTGAGACGTTGGATCCAAAGATAACGAAATGTGCGTTTGCGAGTTTTGCGATCGCGATAGGCCCAAACCTGGGCCTTCATGACCGCGTCTTTGGCGTAGCGAAAAAGTTTTGAGCGGCGGCCGCGGTAGCCCTTCGCCTTTTTCAGCATTCGTTTCCGGCGCGCACGGCTTGCCGGGGCATTTGTAGCTCTTGGCATTGTTGTTTTGCCCCGGGAATGTTTTCGGGGCCCTCGTTCAGTGAGCTGTTGTTGTTCCGTTATCGATCTTTCCAGCCTCGCTCACTGATTTATCCCACAGACGCAGGACAGGCGGAGAGATCGCGGGTCGGAAACTAAATGCTGAACACAAAATGACAACCGCTTTTCATTCGGATTTCGCGATGCCTTCGTCATTCGAGCATTCGAGGTTCGTCCTTCGGTTTTCGCCAAACGAGCCACGCCAGAACGCCGAATGCCGCGCCGCCTAAATGCGCGGCCGATGAGACGGAACTCATTCCTGCTCTCTGCTCGAGTGTCCCGATGATCTGGAAAACAAACCAGAGGACGAAAACGAACCAGGCGGGCAATCGAATCCAGCGAAACCATACAAAACCCCAGCGCATCAGAAACGCGAGTCGCATCCGCGGAAAATTCAGTGCGTAAAACGTAATGACGCCAGCAATGCCGCCGCTGGCGCCGATGCACGGTGTCTGCGAATGAGGATCAAGAGCGATATGCGCCAGATCACCGATGAATGCTGCCAGTGCAATGAGCGCCAGATAACGCAGTGGTCGCAGAAAATTTTCCACGGCATGTCCAAACGCCAGCAGGAAATACATATTCCCGGCGAGATGAATGATGCCGGCATGAAGGAAGAAAGATGTGACGAACGTGAATCCACCGAGCCGCGTCGCCTCCGCTGGAATCAATCCGAAACGTTGAACTACCTCGCGCAGATTTAAAAACGCAAGGAGACTGGCGCAAATGATGGCAGCTGAAAGCAGCCATGTTGCCCACGGTCTTCGCTCCTCTTCTGGTGCATCGAACTCGACCGGCATTCCAAGGAACCCGGCGATCTGCTTCCACGATTCTTCGGGTGCGACGCTGTCAAGATCGGAGCCCTCGGCCTGTTTGGCCAAACGCTCGACCTCAGCGATCGCGAGCACCTCGCGCGCTTTTTGCGGGAGTTCGGGAGCGACCGGGTCCGGCTGGCGCGGAACAAGCGTCTCAACTTCGTGAGCATCGAACCAGATGAAATGGCAGTGCTGGCAGACGTCGACTCTGATTTCCGCTTGGTCAGATAAAGGGACGCTGATCATTGGCTGCTGGCACGATGGACAAGGCAGGCCGACGCATCCCTCGCCTCGCGTCGCATGCAGCCACAGCGGGTTAATTGATTCCTGCGTAAAGCGTTTGCGCAATAACTCGATGGTCACGGCGCGACCGCCACAGATATCGCAACCGTAGAAAACACCGCCCGAAGTCCGGATGTCTTTCAGCGGCACTTTGCACCGCGGGCAGACGAACTCGGAGCTGCTACTCACGTCCATTTAGCCATGACGCCGTTGTCGTCTGATCTTGCCGGCGCGGTATCGCTCGCCGCGGCCGGCGAATTTCACTGCGGCGAATGTCTCATCACCGATGAAGACGCGCTTCGCATGTCCATCGCGCGACGATTTACGTTCAAGCGATTACCGGCATTCAAGCGATAGCGGCAGCGATCCGACTGGAATCTCTCAATTTATTCGTGCTCTTGGAAGCCGGAATCGTGATCTTCCCACCAGGACCGGGAGCAGCACATCGAGCAGCGCCAGCAACTCATCTGAGCTCCTGACGTTGATTACGTTGTCGGCTTTCTTCCCGCTGGTAACGTTGCCGCCGGTCTTGACCTTAACGGACGAGGCGGGGCCGAATGGTGGTGCGTTGGTTAACGGTTGTGGATCATTCGCGCCTGCGCCGGCGAAGGTGCCGGTTGTAGACTTGTTACCGCCGAAGCCGGTGTAATTGGCGTTTGGAATTTCGCCGGTGAATCCGGTGTAAACATCCGCCGGCTTTGGGCCGCCGATGGTGACCACGACATTGTTGAAAATGGTGATCGAATTGGCGGCCAGAATCTTAACGCTGTTGCCGCCAAGCGTGACGTTGGAAATGAAATTAAGCTGACCGTTGCTCCCCGGCGCGTAAAGTTTCAGCGTCGAATCGGCCGAGAGCGTGCCACCGCCGATATTGAGCACGCCGTTAGCGCCAAACACGCCGGCTTTAAGGACGTCCGCATGCGCGCTGGCATTATTGAATGTGATCGTTCCGTTGCCGTCGATGTAAGAAAGGAATGTTCCGCCGACATTATAGTTGCCGCCATTAATATTGATCCCCGCGCCACCGACCGCCCCGTCGCTGCCGTAGATCGCAACCGTTGCGTCATTGGTGACGGTTGCGGAGTTCGAAACATTCATATTGATCATCGCGCCACCCTCATTATTAGCGCCGATACTGCCACCCGTGTTGTCGATCTGAGCAAGCAAAGAATTCGCGGTCAGGCTTGCTGCGGTGATGTTGACAGTGGCATCCCCGCCGATCGTTGCGCCAATGAAGCCATTTCCGGGGCCGCTCGAGTTGTCGATAGTCGCAGAAAGGCTCCCGCCGGTCGAAATGTTGTTTACGGTCACGTCGATCATGGCGTTCGCGTCGATCGTCCCAGCCGGGCTTCCGTTGAGTGCGTTGTTAAAGATTCCGAAGAGCACATCGCCTTGCGCGTTGATATTGTGGGAAATGATGTTGATCAGTCCGTCGCGGCCGATATGGCCGCCGCCGTCGTTATCGAGTTCAACATCGAGAACGCCACCTGCTAGGATATTGTTCGCGCTAAGATTCACAACGGCGTCCACGCCTATGGTTCCCCCGCCAAGGAAGCCGGTGTTATTAAAGCCCGTGTTCTGAACGTCAAAGACTGCATCGCCAGTCATCAGATCGCCTGCGATTGCAACGTTGTTCAACGCGCTGCCAGCAATGTTGCCACCCGCGTTGGTGCTGATGCCCGCGAGCAGATTCCCCCCGATGGAAGCGCTGGCCGCATTCAAGGTAAGAGTGACATCCCCGCTGATCGTTCCCCCGCCGCTGCCATCGTTCCGGTTCGAGATCAAAAGTGCTAAACTTTCTCCAGCGTTCTCGCCTGTCGTTGCATTGGTCTGGGTGATCAGAGCACCGCCGATGTTAAAAGTGAGGTTGGCGCCCGAGGCGATCGACCCGCCGTTGCGGTTGTTAATAAAGGCAAGAATGGAATTCGCCCTGAAGTCGCCACCGGGCCCGGTGGTGACAAGAATATTTGCGTCCCGGCCGATATGACCGCGCTCGTTATTCAGGATTTGGAAGGCGGCGTCGCCTACAATGTTGATGTCGTTGGACGCATCGACATTAATGCGCGCGTCCTCGCCGATGTGGCCACCGGCCGGATCGGCGAGAACGCGCTGGTTGGCGATTTGTAGATCGAGGTTATTGGCAGTGGAAATATTCGTGGCACCAACCGTAATATTGGCGTCACCGCCAATGTGGTCCCGGTTCGTTATAGCCAAATGAGAAAACTGGGTCGCCGAACTATTTGTGTAATCGCCCGTGACGTTAAGTGTGAGATTGATTCCGCTCGCAACGCTGGCGCCCGGCAAAACGATAGCGTCTAAACTCACCCTGCCGTTGAGCAGGAGCGAACCGCCAATTTGCAGGACCAAATCGCCACCGGTGATCGCATCGAGTTTGCCGATGCTCATCGTGCCGGGGTTGGTGAGGTGAAGCGAGTCTTCTGCGATAAGACCGAGAATCCCAACGTTGGAAATCGGGGAATTAATCGTGAGGTCGGACCCGGCCCCGCGCGCATACATCACAAGCTCGTGGAGATCTTGGAACGAAACGTTCGAGCTGAGATTGATTGAACCGTTAACAGTCGCCAGCAGCAGCAGGTCGAGTCCCGTGAACGTCAACGCGCCCCCCGGTGGGCCAGAGGTAATTCCATCCACACCGATTAGGCCAAGCTTTGACACGCCATTGGTCGTGTCGATGGTCGGATCGCCGGTGAGCGAAAGCCTCTCGAATTTAAAAACGGCGATCGGCAGATGGCTCGGGTCAGCAAAGAAAGTGTCATCAATGCGCAACGCCGTATCGAAAGCTGAGGTCGAACCGAAAGCCCAAAGCGAGAATGGCACCGTCATCATTCTGCCCGCGATAGATTTTCCCATAATCTGTCACGCCATTGGTGGTAATTGACGGATCGGTTGTGATGACCGTTCCATTCGTGATTCGATAAGGAACAGGCGAAGAAATCACGGACGGCGTCCCGAACTTACTCGGAGTTGGAGGTGGCGGTGTCGGTGATACCGAGGGAGTTGGTGTTATTGGAGGAGTTGGTGATGCCGGCGGTGACGTTTGTGTTTCTTCGGCCACGATAGCCTGACTCGTCACGTTGACGATTCTCGTCGGATCGAGTGGATTCGTCGTAGTGGCAAGAAGGCTACTGGCTAGTTGGTTCTGTGATTCCAGCATGATCAAATTCATGCTGGCCAGCGGTTGGTCGAAGCCGTTGAAAAAGAGCGAGGTGCTTACTAATTTTGCAATGTCAAAAGTCGACACCTTCGAAAAGCTCTTACCATCAGCCGTGACTATTTTCCCAGGCCCCAGCTCTACGGATTGACCATTGGGCAGATAAAGGTGAAACGTCCCTTCCAGGCAAAGCCACTTGCTGAGTTGAGGATGACTACTTGTGGCGGGATGAAATTCGGCGATGCCAGTGGTGCCCGTGATTGCGGCGGTGACTCCAACAGTTCTAATCGTCGCGCCGCCGCTTCCCTTGGGCACCTGAAAAAGAATCGCTCCGTCGGTAAGAGTCATCTCCCGGGTGCCTTCTTTGAAACTGAAAATCGTGTTGGCGCCGAGGCGGGTGATGGTTAGGTCGGCGAAAGTCAATTCGCTACGCGACTGCGTGCCAGTGCGAACAGCAGTACCATGGCGGATAAGATCGCTAATCGTCGCCGGCCGGGGAGCCGATTGTTCGAGCAGCAGTTTAACATCATTCACTACCTGAGTAACACGCGCTTCCTGCAGTTGCGCTGCGCCTGCCGAATTGGCCATGGCGATCGTCCAAGTTAAGGCTGACGCGGCTGCGATGAATATTGTGTGCGAGATTCCTGCGAATATTTTCTTCATACTTGCTGGGAGTTTTGGTTCATAAGCAGCGGTATCGATGTCGACTCGTGAGTTAAGGTGTGCGAGACTGGTGGCCGGTGTTTGTTAGTGGCTTTGAGGGCGACGTTGTGGATGGCGCATTAACAAGGGTAACCTGCGTGCCGCGCCCCAAGATGACGAGATTCGAGGGAATGTATGTGCCCTTGGCTATCAGGTTCAGTTGCTTCTGTTCTTCCGATTCGATCCGACGCTGACTGGCTAGAGGTTGAAAATCGCGGACCAGCAGGCAGGTCTTCATCTCTCGAGCAATGTCGAAATCCGCGGGCTCCGGGAGGGCAGTGACATCCGGCTTGGCAATGAGAATTTGGCCGGGCTGGAGCAAGAGCGATTCGCCGAGACGATTGGTCAAATAACATCGGACGGTCCCTTCCAAGACAAGCACCTTGACGTAGAACTGGCCATGACGCTCGATTATGCCCGTCGCCCCTGTGCTCGCGACCGCGATGGCAGCCGTCTTGATCTTCAAGCGGCCAGCGCCTTTCGGTATCTGGAAAAGCATTGCACCTTCGCCAAGGTCTACGGTGCGTGTTCCGTTGCTGAAACTGACGTTCGTTTTCGCTGCGAGACGCGCGATCGTTTGGTCCGCGAAAGTCAATTCGCTGCGTCCGGTCACACCGGTGTTGATAGCATCACCATCGCGAAAGCTTTCACCGACCGCGACCCGGTGTGGCACTGCTTGGGGCGAACCAAGCTTCACATCTTTTACCACTTGTGTAACGCGCGCTTCTTTCAACTCCGCGGCGTCTAAACAGCTGGCGGTAACGGTGAGACAAACCAGCAAACCGCGCGCTAAGATTTTCGCTCTTCGCGCTGAAGAGGGAGAGCGATTTTTCACCGGACGTTAGAACTTCAGCGTCAGCGCTACGCCGCCGCCGATGTTAGCGACGCTGTAATCGAAGACACTGTGATTTGACTGATTCCAGGCGAAAGAGCTGAGAGCACTCAACGTGAGCCAGTCCCGAACCCGATAGTTTGCGCTCACAGAAAGTATTTCGTTCACATCGGTTCGATCGTCGGAATAATAATCGCGCACGACGAACTGAAACCCGGCGTCGAGGGAAAAAGAGCGACTCAAAGCAACATCGTAAGTGCCGTAGAGTGAGTAGTTGTTGCGACGCGGTGATTGGGGATTGCCCTCAAAGCTCAGATTCAAGGCAACGCCGGCGAGGAGCTGTTGCGCACGGGCGATCCGGAACGGGAGTTCCGCGTTTAAAATGATGGAATTATTGACGAATATCTCGTCGAAATTGTCAGTAGTCGTGAGGCGATTGTAATCATAATACCCGCGAAGGCTCAGGTTGTGGAACTGCGGCAGGTAATAATGCAGACCGGCGATGACATCGAGGCTGGCGAAATTAAGTTCCGTGAGTTGGTCGTAAAAGAAGAATTGCTGTATGACGCCGACTTGCGCGTACAACGTGTTGGTGATGCGCGGCTCATACATCAAAGTAACCCCTGGAGCGACCAGGACATCATCTTGTTCGCCCTTGCTGACGAGCGCGGCATTGGATGTCCAGTAAAACGGAGAATAAACAGAAATCGTGAACGGTTTATACTCTTCCACCCGCTTTAAGATCTGCTGCTCGCCGATGTCTTTATCGTTGGGACTTGTGACTGGGTAACCTTCAGTTTCGGCACTGGGTGTGGCGCTTGGGCCGGGATAGGCCTGCCTGCCCAGCAATTGCGCGCGATTTTGCGCCGAGCCGGGCGGTGCCTGGCCTTGCATTGGCTGAACCGCGAGGATCAGAACCGCTGCGCATATGAACAGAGACCGTTCCAAGGGAGATTTCGAGAATTTTTGCGAGCCGATCAAACTTGAGTTTTTGTGAGGCTTTGGAATTTCCTAGTCAAGCAGAATTAATTAACTACGAGATCAATCGTTTAACGTTTCAGGGATCCAAAGCGTTAAACGAACGACTGATTTAACGGCGATGCCCATCCCGCTGGAATGAAATTTCAAAATCCCGTATTAGAGGTATAATGCGCGCGTGAATTGGCTTGGTCGCTATCGGCTTTTGATCCTGGCGTCGATCTGCGTTTTTTGGACCGGTCTGATTTTTCTCGGTTATTTCTTCCCGATGACGCCGTTTCTTTCGACGCCGTGGAGAGGCGAACAGAGTTTCGAGGATTTGCTTCGACGCGAGGGCCGAAAAACTGCAACGCGTAACGATTTTGTTTTTCTGGGACTTGACCAAAGCACATTGGAACTGCCGCCATTGACGCCCGACGAAATCGCGAATAACCGCGCGTTTCAGCTGATGACCGAGCGGCCATTCCCGTGGTCACGCGAAGTCTGGGCGCTCCTGCTCGATCGTCTGTTTAGCGCAGGTGCGCGCGTGGTGATGTTCGACATGATGTTTGACCAGCAGAAAGATGGCGATCCAGCATTTCACGCCGCGCTCGACCGCTATCGCGACAAAGTAGTCAGTGGCCGCCAATTTCGATATGGGAAAGGCTGCGCAGGAGCGTTACGCCAAACGATGCGTTGATTCCGCCGCCGCAGCTCCAGGATGATCGCGTAGGGTTCGTGAATTTCTGGGCGGATCCCATCGACGGAAAAGTGCGCAGCTGTACTTTATCACGTGACCAATCGGCAACTGGCCGGATTGCCGCCGCATCCGAGCCAGGAGAGTTTACGAATCTCTTTCCGCGCGGGCCCTAACGAAAATCGGTCATGCTGGTGACGTCCCGCGGGATTTTGATGGCCATATGATTCGCTTTAGTGCGGTCGACGGATACGAACCGCGTCCCCTCTACGAAGTGTTCGATCCAAAACTTTGGCATGCCAATTACGCTGATGGCGCGTTTTTCAAAGACAAAATCGTAATGGTAGGGGCGTCTGCACAGATATTGCACGACGTGGTCGATACACCGATGAGCCCGGCCACATTGGGGCCGGGACTTCATTTGCAGGCGATGGCTGCGGCGCTCGGCCACGAGTTTTTGAAGCCTACGCCGCCGAAAGTTAGCCTGGCACTGGTAGGTGCAGCAGGGCTTGTCGCGTGGTCGCTTGTTGCCTTCTTGCGCAGGCCGTTGCTTTGCGTTGGTGCACTCGTTGCACTTACGGCCACATATCTTGGAACGGCGCGACTGCTCTACGATAAAACAGGGCTGCTGCTGCTTACTGTTCCGGTGTTGTTGGCGCTGGTCCTTAGCGGATCGTTTTCGCTGGGGTTCGAATACTTCCTCGAGCGGCTGGAGAAATTGCGCACTCGTCGTACGCTCGAACGCTACGTCTCGAAAAATCTGGTCAAGGAAATCCTGGACAACCCGGACAGCTACTACAGCTCGCTTCGTGGTGTGCGCGTGCCGGTCACGATCCTGTTCTCGGATTTGATTGGTTTCACAACGCTGGCGGAGAAAGCCGATCCCGAAGCGCTGGTCGCGCAGCTCAATGAATATCTCTCACGGATGACTTCTGAAATTTTCAGCAATGGTGGAACGCTCGATAAATTTATCGGCGACGCGATCATGGCTGTGTGGGGTAATGTGCGCAGTCTTGGCACGGCGCAGGACGCGAAATGTTGCGCGCGCGCGGCGTTGGGAATGCGCCGTCAGTTGAGCCAACTCAATCAAACCTGGCGCGAACAAGGTCGGATGGGATTGGGCATGGGCATCGGCGTCAACCACGGTGAGGTGATCGTTGGCAATATTGGTTCGCAGGAGCGAATGGATCCCACGGTGATAGGTGATGCCGTGAATCTGGCATCAAGGCTGGAAGCCCTCACCCGAACTTATGGCGTCGATATGCTGGTTGGCGCGTCGGTTGCCGAGCTGGTCCGGGACGAAGTTTATTTACGCTCAGTGGCTCGCGTCCAAGTGAAGGGCAAAACCAAACCGGTAGACGTTTTTACTTTCGTCGCTGCGCGAGGCGAAGAGACGGATCCGGAGTTTTTGAAATGGCTGGAAACGTATGAGGAGGCGTTGGAGAAATTTCGCACACGCGATTTTACCGACGCGAAAATCCTTTTTTCACGTTTCCTGGAATTCTATCCCGACGATCTGCTGGCCAAGATGTATCTGCAGCGCGCGCTCGAATACGAACAAGCTCCGCCCGACGAAGCGTGGGAAGCGATCGAAGTCTTCAAAAAGAAATGACGATTGCGCAGCGATCGTCATCGCGAGCCAGAGTCGAGGAATCCTGCGTCGAAAACGAAGGGTAATATCAACGGGATCCCTCGACTTCGCTCCGATTCGCTCGGGATGACAGATGCGGCTAGCCAAACTCGCTGACGCGGCGTAGAAAACCCGCGTGAAAGAAGCGCCCAAGAGTTTTCACTTCCTCGGAATTTGCGGTACAGCGATGGGCGCAGTTGCCGTCGCGCTGCAAGAGCGCGGCTTTAAGGTCACTGGGTCGGACCAGAATGTTTACCCGCCGATGTCGAGCTTCCTCGAGAACAAGGGAATCGCGCCCATGGAAGGTTATCGCGCGGAGAACATCCCGGCGGATGCGGACGTGGTGGTGATCGGCAACGCAATGACGCGTGGCAACCCGGAAGTGGAGGCCGTGCTGAACCGGAAACTACTTTATCTGTCGTTGCCAGAGGTGCTGAAGAATTTTTTCCTGCGTGGCCGCCATAATCTCGTGGTCACCGGAACGCACGGTAAAACAACGACGACGGCGTTGCTTGCCTGGATAATGGAAAAAGCTGCACGCAACCCGGGTTATCTAATCGGCGGCATTCCGAAAAATTTTGGCGAAGGCGCGCGGCTCAACGATTCAAAATATTTCGTGCTCGAAGGTGACGAGTACGACACCGCATTTTTCGACAAGCGCTCAAAGTTCGTTCATTACCTGCCGGAACTCGTGATCGTGAACAACGTGGAGTTCGATCATGCGGACATCTTCAACAATCTCGATGAGATCAAGCTCAGCTTTCGACGGTTGCTGAATATCGTTCCTCAAAACGGTATGGTCGTCGTGAACGGCGACGATCCGAATGCCGTTGAGGTCGCCAAAGATTGCCTGGCGCAGATGGTCGAAGTGGGTTTCTCGAAAAACTGCGCCCAACGAATTCGAGACGTTTCTTACTCGGCTGGTGTCTCTCGATTCAAACTCGGTGAGGACGTTTTCGAAATTCCGCTTATTGGCGAATTCAATGTTCATAACGCCGCGATGGCGGCGACCGCCGCGCGTTTTTATGATGTGCCGACGGCAGAAATCGCCAGCGCGTTCTCCAGTTTCCTGGGCATTGCGCGCCGGCAGGAGCTTCGCGGCGAAGCTGGCGGCGTTAAAGTAATCGACGATTTCGGGCATCATCCCACTGCAATCTCTCAAACATTGCAGGCGCTCCGTCATCGCTTTCGTGGTCAGCGGCTATGGGCCGTATTTGAGCCCCGCTCGAATACGACTCGGCGTGCGGTGTTTCAGCAGCAACTCCCTGAAGCGCTCAAAGTGGCCGACGGTGTATTTATCTCGCAGGTGGCCCGGATCGAACAAATCCCCGAAGATCAGCGCTTAAAACCGGATCGGGTCGTTGCGGCGATTGCTGAGGCTGGCCGGCCTGCATTCTACGAGCAAAATGCGAACGCGATTGTGGACCGAATCATTCCGATGCTGCAGCCAAAAGACGTGGTCGTGGTTTTCAGCAATGGCGGCTTCGACAATATCCATGAGAAGCTTCTCACCCGATTGCGCGCGTAAGTCAGGTATCTCGCCTGATTGGTCATGCAGGCGCTAACCTGCGGACAAGGATCCGATCGACCAGTTCAAGCAGATGCCTGAGTCACTGCGACGGAGCTGCGGACGTATGATCATGAACAATACGCCAGCCTTCCGGCAGGCGTTTGAAGATGAGTGTGAACCGTCCGTGCGGCTCGTCGTTTGTGCGTTTTAGCCGCCAGCGACCGAGCACGACTGCTGCATCAGGCGAAAGCATCGTGACTTCAATCTCAGAGAAACTGAGCGTTCCCATCTTCGTTCGATCGGAATATTTCACCCGGTACCGGTCACGGACTGTTTCCCAACCGCGGCTGACTTCGTCTTGTGAGACAAATACCGTCGATGCCGACCGTGCATAGCCATTCATGAACGCGTCGATGTCGCCACGATTCCAAGCGTCCTGCTGGGCGGTGAGGACGGACTGAATTTCAGCGACTGAATTCGAAGTCTGTTGGGGCGCAGCACAAGCAAAGGCCGCGGTCAGGATCGCAGCAGATGATGCGAAGCGTGAGTCTGGTTTGCAATAACACCGATCTCCTATAAACTAGCACTCCCTGCCGCGTCCAGGGTTACCATTGAAGCACTGTTCCACAGAGGGAAATACGTTGACGGGTCTCATAAATCCACTACGGTCAGCAATCCAGCAAAAGAGGACTGTGCATCGGCTTTTCTGCATCGTGACAGTCGTGCTTGCCAGCGCGACCGCAGCTTCCGCTCAGAGGGACTCGCAGCGTCCTACTCTGCCAGCGGTCAAGGGAGTCAGTCCGCCGGTACAAGAGGAGGCGCCTGCCGCCCCGCCGAACGCGCCGGCTACCGTGCGACTGCAATTTCCTAACAGCGACGTAGTCGACGTGTTGCATCTCTACGAGCAGCTCACCGGCAAGAAGTTGGTGATGGATAATTTCGTGCAGGGCAAGGTCAACATTTTCATCGCCAAAGACGTGTCGCGCGAAGAGGCGATCAAGATCATAGAGATAAGCATGGCGCTCAACGGGATTTCACTCGTACCGGCTGGGTCGCGACATTGTTGATGTCGTCGGCGCCGGCCAGAATCCGCGCAAAGCGCCAGTTCCCATCATCTCGGACTTGGCCGACATTCCGGCGGGAAATCCTGTAATCAGCTTTTTGTTTCGGCTGCAGTACGCCGACCCACAGGAACTTCAGCAAGTTTTGATGGCGTATTTTCAGGGAAGCTCGGGCACGATCAACATTTTGGCGCTGCCAAAATCCTCCAGCCTGCTTGTGACACAGAACGCTGACATTATTCGGCAACTTGCGGGGGTGATTGAGCAGGTAGACGTGGCGCCGGCGGAAGTGGTGAGCGAGTTCATCAAGCTGGAGCGCGCGGATGCCAGCAAAGTCGTTGACATGCTTAACGACATCTTCGAAAAGGAGCGCTGAGCCATCTGGCCAGCCAGGTGTTCGGGGCGTAAAGGTGCCCGGAGGTGTGCCACAGCCGATGCCGGTGGGGGACTCAGGCGGCGGCGGTATTCTTTCCGAAGAAGCAGTCATCGTCGGGAAAATCAAGATCACTCCCGATGTCCGCACGAATCGCATCCACGTCGTGACACGGCCGATCAACATGCCGTTTATCCGGCAATTGATCCATGAATTCGATGCCAACGTTGAGTTTGCAAAGCCGGTCACTCGCTATCTGCAATACGTTTCGGCCGGCGACATTTTGCCGGTTCTTGTCCAGGCATTGACCGAACCGGGAACAGAACAAGGCGCCGGCGCTGGAGGACAGGGAGGACTTCCGGGCGTTGGCCCGTCGCCGCCAGGTCAATCGCAACAGCGGGGTGGGGCGGGTAATTCGCCGCTGACAAACAACTACAGCGGCAGCCAGAGCGGCACAGGCAGCTCGCTTAATATTTCCGAGGAGCTTTCCACTCAGCCTGTGGACACCGTGCCCAAGGCAGTCACCATCGGTAATTCGAAGCTGATCGCGGATCAACGCGCCAACTCAATCATTATCCTTGGGAATCGCGAAGTGGTCATGAAGGTGGAAAAGATCCTCGACGAAATGGACGTCAAAGCCCCGCAGGTGTCGTTGAGCACGGTGATTGGGCAATTGACCCTTAGCAACAACGAGGAATTCGGTGTCGATTGGTTCGCAAAGTACAACAAAAGGTTCGTGGGCACCTCGCGGAATAATAGTGTGTTTACGACCAATGACCCGGGCGTTCCCATCCCTGGTTCCTCCGTAAACCCTGGCAGCAGCGTGGCACCGGTTGTCCCCAATATTCTCGATCCAGCCAATCTGATCAACTTCAGCCAAATCATCCAAAACGTAGGCGGCGGAACTAATCTTTACCTGGCAGCCGGCAACGCGTTTGCGGCGATAGTGCATCTGCTGGAGTCCACGAATCGATTCAGAGTTATTTCTCGGCCAACCGTTTTCACCAGCAACAACAAGAAAGCTATCATCGCTTCCGGGCAGGAGGTTCCCGTTCCGGTAAATAGCCTAAGCAACGTTAATAGTGGTCTGATTGGGAAACAAAATGTGGCCTCGGTATCATCGAGCATCGAGTACAAGAAGGTAGTGTTGCAGCTTGAGGTCGTCCCGCTCATTAACTCCGAGAAGGAGGTGTCGCTCGATATTTTGCAAAAGATCGACAGCATTGTTCCGGGTGGCAACGTAAACATCAGCGGCAACTCGGTCCCAACAATCGATACGCGCTATATTCGCACGAATGTTTCCGCGGGGAACGGATCGACGATTATCCTCGGTGGACTAATTGAAGACCAAAAGCAGAAGAACTATCAAGGCTTTCCTTATCTCTCGCGCATTCCCCTCCTTGGCGCGGCGTTCCGTTCCACGGCGAGTGGCAAGCAGCGTCGCGAATTAATCATTCTCATGTGTCCAGAGGTGACCTTGACGAAGCTGGATCTTTATCGACTGCGGCAGAAATGGGAGAACACTCATACACATTTTGGTCCGGAACTGGACCAGGCTGAGTGTCCAGACTGCCCCAAAGTGGAGACGGGCAAACAGATAAACTTACCGCCACCGGATCTTCCCGGGCGATAAAGATATGCATTAACGCTTTGCAATTATGAAACGAATAGCACTCGTTTTGATCGTCAGCCTGGGGGCAGTCGTTGTACAAGCCGACGAGTTTGACGTAGTGGATTACGGTATCTTCCGATCGACAGATCCTTTGGCCCAACGAGACGAATGGGGGACCGTGCATCAGACGCCTCACGTGAACGCTACAGATTTCGCACCGAGATATGCCTGGCGGTGGGAGTACTATTTTAAGTCGCGTCAGCACCTCCTCTTGGATCCGGCTTACGTTGGGTCGCTGCAAACGGCGTTGCGTCGACTGGGCTACTATTGCGGACCGGTGGACGGCGTATTCACACCAGAAGTGAGCTACGCCATTGCACGGCTGCAGAAGAATTATTCGATGCGTGTGACCGGCAATCTTGATACCCCCGTGCGCCGGGCGTTACACATGCCGTGAGTCTTGCGGTATGAACGCAGCTCCCAGTCAGTCGCTGATTAATTTGCTGCTCGAAAGCGGTGTGCCTTCGACCGAAGAGGCGGCCGAGTTGGCCACTAATCTCAACGGAGGTTCGTGGGTAAGTCAGGTGCTCGATTCGGGCAAGGTGGACGAACAACGTTTCCTCGCCGCAATCGGGAATTTTTTCCGGGTGCCGATCGTCTCAATCGACGCAAAAAAAATCGATCGCACCACTTTGTCGATTCTGCCGAGCCGTTTCGTTTTTCAACATCAGATTCTGCCGATCGAGTCGAAGGAAAATTCGGTGGTGCTGGCGACTTACGATCTTTTCAATTCGATTGGGCGCCAGCTTGCCGGGCAGCTGATGAAAAAACCTCCCGAATGGGTGCTCGTGCCGCGCGCGCAGCTTCTGCGCGCAATGAAAACTCTTTATGGCGTTGGCGCGGAGACGTTCGACGAGATTCTGAAGACCAGGGGTTCCATGGACACTCTGGAGGACACCGAGACCGCGATTGAGTTGAATGCCGACGATCCCGAAGCGTCAGTGGTCAAATTTGTTAACCAGATCATTCGCGAAGCTATTGCGGAGCGCGCGACTGATATTCACGTCGAACCGCTGGAAAACGATCTGCGCATTCGATATCGGATCGACGGCATTTTGCACGAAGTCGCTGTGCCACCGCAATTGCGCGTCCTGCAATCCGCGATCATCTCGCGTTTGAAGGTGATGTCACATATGGACATTGCCGAGCGACGGCTTCCACAGGACGGGCGGATGAATTTGCACGCGAGCAATGTGGAGATAGACGTGCGCGTGTCGACCATTCCAACTGTCAACGGCGAGTCAATCAGTCTGCGTTTGCTAAGCCGCGGCGAACAGCACTTCAATTTCGAGCGACTCGATTTGGGCGATAAGCAGGAAGAGATCATTCGGAACCTCCTCACCCAACCGAACGGAATTATCCTGCTGACGGGTCCTACCGGCTGTGGGAAATCAACCTCGCTGTATTGTTTTCTCAGCAGCATCAATTCCGTGCAGCGCCGCATCATTACGATTGAAGAACCGGTGGAATATCGAATCCCTGGTGTCTCGCAAATCGACGTGAAACCAGAGATTGATCTGACTTTCGCAAAAGGCCTGCGACACATTTTGCGACAAGACCCGAATGTGGTCATGGTCGGCGAAATTCGAGACGTCGAGACTGCGGACATTTCGATTCGCGCCGCGATGACGGGTCACCTTGTTTTCAGCACACTCCACACGAATGACGCCGTAGGTGGCATTACGCGTTTGCTCGACATGGACGTGGAACCGTTTCTGCTCGCCTCTGTGGTGAAGTCGTTTATCGCCCAACGGCTCGTGCGCACGATTTGCCCGGATTGCGTCGAAGAAGTCGATTATCCGCGCGATTACCTCGCTGAGATCAGTTTCCCTGTGAAGGAACTCGGCACTCGTTTCCGGCGCGGGGCCGGTTGCGATCAATGTCGCCATACCGGTTACCAGGGTCGCGCAGCGATTTATGAAGTCTGCGTCATCACGGAGCCGCTGCGAAAGCTGATCATGCGGAGGCGTGACGGCAGCGAGTTGAAGCAATGTGCTATTGCCGAAGGCATGGAGACTTTGCGGCAGGATGGCTGGCGACGCGTAGCCCAGGGCAACACAACTATCGAAGAAGTTGTGCGCGTCACGCAGACTGACGAAGTGATGGCTGAAACCACTGCAGAAGCGGAGCCGGTCGTGGCCGCCGGAGCGGCCTAAATGCGCTAAGCGCCGGGGATCCTTCGTCCTCTCATTCGCCGCGCAATTCACGAATTGCTTTGGCGTAATCCTCGGAACGAAAAATCGACGTGCCGGCGACAAGGACGTTCGCGCCGTTTTCGACTGAGATTCGGGCGGTCTTTGGATTAATGCCGCCATCCACCTCGATGTCGATCTTGTGCTCGCGCGATTGATTCCATATCGCTGCGCGCCTGACCTTTTCCATCTGATCAGCGCGGAACGGTTGTCCGCCAAAACCCGGATGAACAGTCATGACGAGCAGCATATCGAACTTCCCGAGGAACGGTTCGATCATTTCAAATGGAGTTTCGGGATTTAGTGTGAGGCCGGCGCGGCAACCGGCGTCTCGAATCTGGTGCAACGTTTTCCAGACGTCGTGTTTGGCTCCCGGTTCCACGTGGACGGTGATCGAGTTTGCGCCGGCTTTGACAAATCGCGGCACATAGTGATCGGCATGCTCGATCATTAGATGTACATCCAACGGCAGGCTTGTTTCTTTGCGTACGAGCTGCACAACGTCCGGTCCGAACGAAATGTTATCGACGAAATGGCCGTCCATGATGTCGCAATGAATCCAATCCGCGCCTGCTGCCTCGACGCGATGAATTTCGTCAGCGAGCCGCGAGAAATCTGCCGCAAGAATTGATGGTGCGATGATCACTTTTCCCATTGAGTGATGGAGTAAAGGAGTAATGCAGTAATGGCAAGCTCGTCAGCGCTCCAATAGTCCATCACTCCAAGATAAATACGCTTGACGGCGGGCTGCACCTTCTCATGTTACCGCGTTTCAGCCGCCGAATCGCGCCGCGTGAACGCGTTTCCTTCGAGCTGGACAGTGCTGCTAATAAATAATTCATGTTCAACGGATTTTTCGGCTGGCTATCCAGCGACATCGGGATCGATCTGGGTACGGCGAACACCCTTGTTTACGTAAAGGATCAGGGGATCGTTTTACGTGAGCCATCGGTGGTCGCGGTGCAGGCCGGCACCAATCGAGTGCTGGCTGTGGGGGACGAAGCCAAGCGTATGTTGGGGCGCACGCCGGCGAATATCGTTGCGGTGCGTCCGCTCAAGGACGGCGTGATCGCTGATTTCGAAGTTACCGAGGCGATGTTGCGGCATTTCATCACCAAGGTGCACAATCGCAAAGTGCGAGTGAAACCGCGCGTCGTTATTGCGGTCCCATCAGGAATCACGGAGGTGGAAAAGCGCGCAGTGCGTGAATCAGCTACGCATGCGGGCGCGCGTGAAGTGTATTTGATCGAGGAACCGATGGCAGCGGCAATCGGCGTCGGACTGCCGGTGCAGGATCCTGCAGGTAACATGATCATCGATATCGGCGGCGGAACGACGGAGGTCGCTATCATTTCGCTTTCCGGAATTGTGTTTAGTCGGAGCGTCCGCGTTGCCGGCGACGAGTTGGACGAGGCGATCGTACAATACATGAAGCGCGCCTACAATTTGATGGTTGGTGAGCGCACCGCAGAGGAAATCAAAATCAAAATCGGCTC
The DNA here is from genome assembly GCA_963761585.1 of uncultured Verrucomicrobiae bacterium. Lineage (GTDB taxonomy): Bacteria > Verrucomicrobiota > Verrucomicrobiia > Chthoniobacterales > UBA10450 > Udaeobacter. Next base: position 518 of record CAVXHW010000005.1, on the reverse strand, counting down.
GGCGTATCCGAGTGAAAAAGAAACAAGCGTTGAAGTTAAAGGGCGCGATCTAGTCGCTGGTCTGCCGAAAACACTGATGATCACGTCTCAAGAGGTGCGCGAAGCTTTGCTCGAACCGATCTCGACGATTGTCGATTCAGTGCGCATCACTCTTGAGCGTTGTCCGCCCGAGCTTTCGGCGGACTTGGTTGATCGCGGGCTTGTGCTGGCAGGCGGCGGCGCGTTGCTGCGCGGCTTTGACAAGCTTTTGAGTGAGGAAACCGGGTTGCCTGTTCATGTAGCGGAAGATCCGCTCAGTGCAGTGGCGGAGGGGACAGGCAAATGCCTCAATGAACTTAAGTTTTTGCGTCAGGTGGCTTCAGCCGATCGCCAGTGGCGCCAATAACGGCGGACACCGGGAAGCGGAAACCGGAAACCTCGTTAACCGTCCGCCGGTGAGTTGTCGAGTGGCCAACCGGCAATCGGCGGTCGGCAATCGCCAATTCCAATGAGCCGTACAAACATCATCGCGCTGCTGA
>CAVXHW010000004.1:0-45947 GCA_963761585.1 uncultured Verrucomicrobiae bacterium | reverse complement strand
AAGAGACGCGTTCACCTGTGTATTCGATGATACGCCTGCCTTTGGGAATGAATTCCGTAGTGTAAACACCCCGGCCGTGCACGTCGGATTCGCGAACTTCGAGCTGCACGGCGCGCCGCCGACCTTTGCTTTTCTTTGCCATGCGCGGTTGTGGAATTAATTGTGGCGATTCGGCGTTACCGGTCGAATGACAGGCGGACTGATTCGGGACGGAATCTTCAACCGCAGAGCAGCATCCGCGATCAGCGGAGTAGAAAGCTGCGCAAAAGCGCGAGATAATGATTCCCCTGTCATGCTGCGATCATGCGCGCTTTGGCCGGGTTTGCAAAAGGAACAGACATTTCGGACGTTGGGATTCGAAGACAGCAGTCTGGTTGCGGATTTCTGCCAAATGTTACAATGAAACGTATGAAGCAGTCGGTCACACTGGTTCTCGCCTTGTGCTTAATCGCGAGCTCGGCGTCGGCAAATCTCGGCGCCAACAGTGAGCTGATTGAAGATGCATACGGAACGATCGTTCAACGACGGCTGCTGGACGACGGAAAGGTCAGTGTTGTCTACACTAAGGGTCAGTATCTCTACATGGTTACGTTTGCCAACAGCCGGAGCGTTTTGGAAAGCTACGCCCGCGCAAACGGCACCGATCTTTCTGAAAAGGAAATTACGAAGTTTCTGAAGGCGAACTCCAGAGCAAAATGGGTGCCCGTCAACACCGGAAGAGAGCGACATTTTAAAACGAGCGACGGAAGCGCAGAGGCGACATACGGCATTCTGAACGGTCGGCCGGCATTGACAGTGCGAGCGCTCAACCTCTGATCACGTACTGAGCGACAGAAGTTTCACCCGCTGGACTACGGTTTCGCAGCATCAGCGCGGCAACAACTCCAACGAGAACGAAACCGATAAGCTCGATCGCTATATAACTGGCTGTGTAGACGCCGGGGAAGCCGTACCAGTTCCAGTACGAAACGTTGGTTGTTATCGAGGCCAGAATTCCGGCAATCAGAACGAAACCGACTCGGCCAGCAAAGCTGCCAATGCGTGTCTGTGCCAATAGCCAAATCACCAGAATTGCCTGGAGCACTTCGGTGCTGAACTCGACCACGAGCGCTTTGCCAAACACGAACGGACGGCCGGGCGGATGATACATGAGAATGCCGGAAGGGTTTGCGGCTATTCTTTGCTGCATCTGTTTCATCGCCTCGCTCTTTTCCTCGCGCGTTGCGTTTTTGCCGACGCCGAGACCGGGAAAAATATAAAGTCCGGTCTTGTCACCGATACTGCTCTGCATCGCGCCAAGCACCGCCGACTCATTTGGAATCTCATTAATTCCAGCTTCGCCCAGTGGCAGCGCCATATGCGCGACCGACGTCCAGACAAACATCACGATTCCACCGATAATGCCAGCTAGAAGGATCTTCATTAGCTGCAAGGATGACGGATACGGAGAATTTCCAAAAGCAAAATTCTCCCGTCATCAGTCATCGATAAAGACGAAGGGCCAAATGACAACAGATGCTGCGCAGTGCGCTGAAAGGTAGTTCGCTGCGATGATTTTTTTCTTCGCATAGGCAGCGTCAGGTAGCGCTTCAGCATGACAAAAATGTAAGCTTAAATGGGTTGGGGCTTTTTTCTAACTCTGACAAATTTTGGCTTCCTTGGTTCGGACTCCACAAAACTATCCGAACTGCAGCACAAAAAAATATATGAAAACTCCACATTCATTCAGTCGAAATCGTTTGTTCTCACTCGCGCGCGTCACAAGCGCGAGTGTTCTTCTCACAGCCGCGGCCGCAATGGCGTTCGTCGCGGTGAAACCATCAAGCCTGTCATTGGCGAAATCGGACAGCAAAAGCGCGATCAATAAATTCAATCAAAGTCGCGCTCAACTGTTCAGGAACAAAATGGCCATGCCTGGACCTGAACAGGACGGCGGGCCAACGGCCGCAGCCGAAGAAGATTACGCGAATCGCGCGGGCTCAGCTCCGTATGTGCCGTTCGAATTAACGCGAAGAGCGCAGCATGCTTGGAGCAATGTCAGGGCAAGGGCAGCGAGCAGAGTCGCGACCACCAGATTAGGCCCTTTGCAGCGTCCTACGCCAGCTTCGCAGTGGACGCTCGTCGGTCCGACCTCGGCCAACGATCCGAACGTGTTGACTTTCAGTGGAGCTCCTTACACAACCTCTGGTCGAATCACCGCCTTTGCTCTCGCGCCGAACTGCGGCCAGGGCCACTGCAACCTTTACCTGGCGGCAGCTGGGGGCGGTGTCTGGAGAACGGACAAGGCACTGAAAAGCAACCCCGCTCAACAGTGGGAATTCATCTCGGGCAGTTTCGCTACCAATGCGATCGGGACATTGACGATAGATCCGAGCGACCCGTCGGGTAACACGATTTATGCCGGGACGGGCGAACCCAATGCGTCGGCTGATTCGGAAGCTGGCTTCGGAATTTACAAATCAACCAATGGCGGCGATACGTGGACACATCTGGCCGCGCAGACAACTGTTGCAGCTGGGTCAGGTGTTGATTGCACCTGTGCTGTTGGGCACGGTGGCTTTCAGACAGCGCCCGCTTATAGCGGTCCCGCTTTCGACGGCCGGGCGATCTCTTCGATTATTATTGATCCTAGCAACCCAAATACCATTTACGTTGGCTCCGTTCGCGCTGTGCGCGGCGTTAGCTCCGTTTCAAGTGGTGGCGCCGTAAGCCTTGCGCCCGGACTGCCGCCATTCGGGTTCTGGAAGTCCACTGATGGTGGCGCGAATTTCACATTGATTAACTCCCAGGACGTTTGTGTGAATCCGGATCTTCCGGGTAGCGCGGGAATCATCCAGGCAAGCTTCGGCTCAACGCGCGGCGTTCATGAAGTCGCGCTGGACCCGAACTCGGCGAGCATAGTGTATGCAGCTCCGTTCCCGTCTAACAATGTCTGCCCGAACAACGTTGGAGGCGGTGTGTGGCGTTCGAGTGATAGCGGCTCAACGTGGACTCAGATGAAGAACGCACTGAATGTTACGCAAAATACCGATCGGGCGTCGTTCGCTGTTCAGCCAATCACCGGCGGATTTACGCGAATGTACGTCGGCGTGGGAAACTCCAGCGTGACTGCCGCGAATCAAGCGCGGCTGTATCGTACTGACGACGCGGTGCACGCGACGAACGGAAGTTTCACCGACCTGACTGCACTGCAGCAAGCGTCTTCTGCGCCGAACCAGACGCTGAACTACTGCGGTGACCCTGCGGCTGGCGCGCAATGCTGGTACGACAATGTCGTTTATTCACCGCCTGGGAGACCCAATGTCATTTATCTGGGTGGTTCATTTAACTACAGTCAGTACGGTTTCAGAAACAACGGTCGCGCATTTATCCGATCCACGGATGCCGGCGTAACCTTTACCGATATGACGTGGGACGCGACCACGAAGCCAACACCACCAGGAAGCTGTTGCCAGCCAAATCCAATTGCGCCGAACGGCATGCATCCAGACAGCCACGCAGTTGTAGAAGTCCCCGGCACCGATATCGCTTTCTTCGGCGGCGATGGCGGAATAGTGCGTTCGAGCGGCAGTTTCGCAAATATTTCGTCGCAATGCACAGCTCGCGGGCTGACGGGTACCAATCTTGCGACCTGCGTCCAGATGCTCTCGGCAGTTCCAACGCAGCTTTTTACAACTTACAACGACGGACTCTCAACGCTGCAATTTCAAAGCGTCTCGATTAACCCATCAAACGCAAATAACCTGATGGGCGGCACGCAAGATAACGGAACATTCGAAAAACCCAGCAATTCGACGACTAACTGGCCGCAGGTAATCTATGGTGACGGTGGTCAGTCTGGCTTCAACGTGGGCAACACCGCGTTCCGGTTTAACTCGTTCACCTCGAACTTCCACGATGTGAACTTCCAGAACGGCGATCCAACGAAGTGGGTCATTGCGAGTGGTCCAATCGTGGCGAGCGGCGAAGGCGCGCAGTTTTATGCTCCCATCATCGCCGATCCTGTCAGCGCGGGGACGATCTTCCAAGGCTCTCTGAGCGTCTGGCGGACCCAGGATTGGGCTGGGAACCAGACGTTCCTGGAAGCCAACTGCCCTGAGTTTACGACATCGGGGGCGAATCCCGCCTGCGGTGATTTCGTCCAGATTGGACCGATGGGTGCAACAGATTTGACCGCGAGCGCGGCAGATTATCGGGGTACTACTCTTGCTGGCGGAAATGTCGCTGCGGTCGCCCGCGGTACTTCTGATACGTCGACCTTATGGGCGGCGACGACCACAGGACGGGTCTTCATCTCGAAGAATGCCGACACAACGAATACCACCGTTACCTACACGCGACTTGACTCGCTCGCTGCAAACAGCCCGCCCCGATTCGTCAGCACTATCTTCGTCGACTCGACGAATTCGAACCACGCTTGGATTTCATATTCCAGCTACAGTTCCCTGACCCCGTCGACACCTGGGCACATCTTCTCTGTGACCTACGACCCAAATGCAGGCACGGCGACATGGACGAGTCTGGATGGATCGGGACCGACAGCGTTCCCGGATTTCCCGGCAACGAGCGTCGCCTTTGATTCCGTCACCGGCGATCTCTATGCATCCAACGACTGGGGCGTTCTGAAGCGGGCCAACGGCTCGAGCGATTGGGAGGTGGCGGCCCCTGGCCTTCCCATGGTCGAGGTCGCAGGCCTCGTGATAGCGCCAACTGCTCGGAAGCTCTATGCGGCTACACATGGGCGCAGCGCCTGGCAACTGACACTGCCCTAAACTTCGATTAGTGTTGGGCGGGATAGTGAAAATCTATCCCGCCCATTTTTTTGCAGTGATGTCATCTGTTCTCAAGTACCTGGTATCCGTCTGCGTCTTTTTGGTACTCGCCGGCAGCGCATTGATTGACGCCGCTCCGCCCGGCTTCGTGGAAGGACATTTGAAAATTGTCTCGCCGAAGGAAGTCGAACTTGCGGATGCAACGCCATCTAAAAGCACCGCTGAGAATTACGCCGATTATCCGCTGATCATCCTGCGCCGCGAGGGAGAGAAAGAAATCGCGCGGGTCACAGCGGATGAGAGTGGAAAATATCGGATCGCGTTGCCGCCCGGTAATTATGTTCTTGATGTTCAAGGCCGGCGACCTAAGGGCCACGTCCGCGCGAAACCGCAACCATTCACGATCATTTCAAATCAGACGGTGCACGTGGACATGAGCATCGACACGGGCGTCCGGTAGTTTTCAAGGTCGATTGCGATTCGCAGGCACGCGATGCACGGCCACGAAGCGTGAGCGGCGATTGACGAACTAAGTTTCCGTGCGATTAATTGGCGCGGTAAATTTCTCCCCTCGCAAGTCATTCTCTCGCGAGGTGAACACAACTCGCAAGTTTCCAGGTTGAAATAACTCCGCACACCTATGGCGGGACATAGTAAGTGGTCGAAGGTCAAACGTTTTAAAGGCGCGATCGACGTCAAACGCGGCAAGATCTTCAGCAAATTGTCTAAGGAAATCACCCTCGCGGCAAAAACCGGCGGCGGCGATCCGAATGCCAATCCCCGTCTCCGCAGCGCCATCCTGGCGGCACGCGCTCAGAGCATGCCGAATGACAATATCGAACGCGCGATCAAACGCGGCACGGGCGAAGGCAAAGACGGCGAACAACTCGATGAAATAACGTATGAAGGTTACGCGCCCGGAGGCGTGGCCATCATTGTGGAGACCGCGACAGATAATAGAAACCGCACCGGAGCGGAAGTACGCAGAATTTTCACCCAGAACAGCGGCAACCTCGCCACGAGTGGCAGCGTCTCGTACATGTTCCACCGAAAAGGACAAATCACGGTTCCGCGCTCCAGCATTGACGAGGATCGACTGCTCGAAATTGCTTTGGAAGCTGGGGCGGAGGAGTTGACAATCGAGGAGGATCAATATGTTATCACCACTTCCCACGATCAGCTCTACGCCGTAGCTGAAGCGCTCAAGAATGCAGGCGTCAGGTACCGATGGGCAAAGGTTTACGTTTATTCCGGATACTACAGTCGCGGTCAGGGACGAGACCGTGGCGCGTCAGGTGTTGCGATTGTGTGATGAGCTCGAAGAAGACGACGACGTGCAAAACGTCTATTCAAATCTAGATATTCCCGACGAATTGCTGGCCAAGTTGCCGGCCTGAAAAACTACTGCTTACAAGACCTTTAGGGCGCTGTCCCCCACCTGCAGCGAACCATCTTAGCTTATGAACGAAGAAAACGAAAACCAGCCTGCGCCGCTGGAAACTCAGTCCGCATCGCCGGAGCAACGCCATCCTCGCCCGCGCCGTCGTTTCCCGCGAAGGCGTTATCGGAGCGACGGCTTCAGGCGCGATAATTCTGAAAAATCACCAAATTCATCGTCAACAAACGCCGATAACGCCGGCGCCGATGTCGCCGTCGAGACGCTTGATCAGCCCGTCCGAGAGGTCGCTGAGAGCGTTGGCGAAACCAGCGAGCCGGTTCAAACCGAACCGGAATTCGGTGAGGGTATCATCGAAATTTCCGGTAAAGGATTTGGCTTTTTGCGCGATCCGAAACGCAATTTTGTGCAGACGCCACAGGATATCTTTGTCACGCCGGAAATCGTGCGTCGCTTCGCTTTGCGCGACGGAATGTGGATCAACGGCGAAATCCGACGCGGCAGCCGTGGTCCGCAATTGACAAAGTTACTGACGATTAACGGGGAGGAGCCCACGAAATACCAGGGGCTTCGGCCATTTGAAGAATTAACGACGATCAACCCCAACAAACGGATCAAGCTCGAGACGGCCCCGGATCGTTATACCACGCGGATCATGGATTTGATGACGCCGCTGGGAATGGGTCAGCGCGGCCTGATTGTCGCGCCGCCGCGCACAGGCAAGACAACGTTGTTGCATCACATCGCCGAAGCGGTCGCTAAGAATCACCCCGAAATGGAACTCATTATTCTTCTGGTCGATGAACGTCCCGAAGAAGTGACTGATTTTCGTCGTTCGCATCCGACAGCGCAGCTGATGGCCAGCTCCAACGACGCCGACATAAAGAGTCACACGCGGATTGCTCAACTGGCGATCGAGCGCGCCAAACGACTGGTGGAAGCCGGAAAACATGTGTTCATCCTTCTCGATTCCATCACGCGCACGGCTCGCGCCTTTAATAATGCCATGGGCGGTGGCGGCCGCACGATGAGTGGCGGTATCGATGCGCGTGCCATGGAAATTCCACGAAAGATTTTCGCAGCCGCTCGCAACACCGAGGAAGCGGGTTCGCTCACGATTGTCGCCACGGCGCTGATTGAGACCGGCAGCCGCATGGATGAGCTGATCTTTCAGGAGTTCAAAGGCACCGGAAACATGGAAATGGTGCTCGACCGAAAAATCAGCGATCAGCGCATTTATCCGGCCATCGACATCTTTTTGTCCGGAACGCGCCGCGAAGAACTGTTGTTACAAGCGTGGGAGCTGGAGAAAATCAATCTCATCCGGCGCGGTCTGGCCGGACACAAGCCAGAGGAAGCAATTCAGCGACTATTAATGTTCGTGAAAAAATTCCCGACCAACACGGAGATGCTTAAAGGCATCCCGGGCTGATCGATTCGCGGACGATTGCCGATCTCGACGCGCGCTCGGAGACGGTTCACAATTCGCTGTGCGCACTCGAAAGCTTTCCAAGAAGCTGCGAAAGATCTTTTTGGGAAAGCGACGGCGCGAGATCTCGGAGCTAAGTACGTCAGGAATTCATCAAGCAGTCCTCCGCGCAATCGCGACTGCGCCCGCATTGCCGACCAGCGGAGACCATCTCGATGTGGGTAGCGGGACCGGGGAATTACTGCGTTTGTTCGCGCTCGTTATCCGTTTCGTTCTTTCGGATGCGATTACACGGATAAATTGCTCTCCGTTCCGGGTACCGAGTCCAGACGGTCGATCTGAATCGCGAACCACTTCCATCCAGCGATAATCGCTTCGCGCTCGTTCCTCTGCATGCCACAAACTGGATTGTTTATCATCGTGACAAGCGCACTTACGGCACGCTCGATGAAAGGAATGCCTGGGCCGTTCGAGTGATGAATTCACCCGAGCTGCTGCTTGGGCGAACCTTAATCGTGACGGCGGTTAAGACAGTGTAATTCGCCGTTGGTAAAGCGCGTGGATTGCGTGACGAGCGTCGAGATAATCGCGACTGAAAGCGGCAAATTCGTTATAGCCGAGACGGATGGCAAACTTTCGTTGTTCATCTGTATCGCTCGGAAGTGTTGAGACGCTTCTGTTGTCATATCGACGCAGCACAAGTTCGCAGCGCCGCAGAAACGCGTAGGAATTCTTGAGCTTCGCAACGTCCGACTTGTCCAGATGCCCTCTTTTGTGCAATGCGCCGACGGCACGCTCCCAGTTCGGTTCCCAGATCTTTGCGCGCATCTGCAACGCTTGAACGAGAAACTCCGCTTCTATGATGCTGCCAGATCCGGTTTTTAAATCGAGAAAATCAGATCCGCTTCCGCGCTCTCGCCGAATTCGTTGCACCATGTCATCGATTTTGATGAAAAGCGCGGGATCCTGGCATGCGCGACGCCACGCGGCTTTTGCAATCGCCATGAATTCATTTTTTAGCGGGCCACTGATGGCACGCGCCCGATTGAGCGCCTGTAGCTCCCAGAGTTGCGCTCGGCCTGCGTAATAGGATTCGAACGTAGCAAGCGAGCAGACCACCGGACCTTTTTCACCTTCAGGGCGTAGCCTTGCGTCCAGAGCCCAGATATTTCCCTCGGCGGTTGGTTGCGCCATCGCGATCATGAGATTCTGCGCAGCACGAACATCTTCGCCCACAAACAACACGTCCAGATCCGCGCCGTAGCTGATCTCGTGTCCGCCAAACTTTCCGAGCGCGATGATGGTCAGTTGCTCACTTGCGAGCAGTTTCGCGACAAAAATCAGGCACGCTTCGGCGACATCGGACAGCTCGACAAAGGTTCCTGCCGGTTGCACGAGTCCCAGCACGTCGCGAAGGATGATGCGCAAGAATTGCCGCTGACGGTAGGCGCGTATCGGATCGAGATTGTTCGCACTTGCGCCTAACGAATCGAGTCGGCCCAAATTTTCTTCCACCGACCGCGGTTCATCAAAGGTTGGGTCCCTGGTGATGTCTTCCAATAATTGTGGCCGGCGAATCAGGAGATCCCCCGCAAACCGGCTGGCATCGAAAGTTTTTACGACCAGTTCAAGCAACTTCGGATTCGTGACAAGCAGTTCGAAAAGCAAACTGCGCAGACCATAGCTTTCCACGAATCGAAGAAACTGGTTCAGAGTCGCGTCGGGGTCGGCGGTTTTGGAAATCCGATCCAGCAAAATCGGGCGCAGCCTTTGGAATATCTGGCGAGTTCGCGTGGCGACATGAAAACTCTTTGCCCCTCGTTCAAGCTCTGTGAGCGCTTTTTCTGCTCGTTTTGCATCCTTGAAAAATTCAACAGTGATTTTGGCGCTCTGCGCAGGGCTTTCAGAAATAATCCGTTCAAATATGGGCCGAACCAATCCCATTCGGTTCTGCAGTGCCGCCGTGAAATCGCTGGCCGACGAAAACCGAAGGCTGCGCGCGAGTCGGGTCAGTGGGTCGGGCTCGTCCGGAACAGTGTGAGTCTGTTGTTCGGCTTCGATCTGCAGGCGGTGTTCAACACGGCGGAGGAATCGATACGCATTGTCCAGCGCCAGAACTTCGTCGGGCGGGAGCAAATCCAGTTCTCTTAGTGCGCGTAGCGCCTTGAGCATACTCGGTTCCTGCAGAAACGGATTACGCGCGCCATGGATAAGCTGCAGCGTTTGCACGACGAACTCGATGTCACGAATGCCGCCGCGCCCAAGTTTTACATCGCGATCCAGCTTTTCCGGCCCAACGATGTCGCGCTCGATGCGGTGCTTGATGTTCGCAATCTCTTCGAGCAAATCCGGCGTTGGACTTTTTGGGTATATGAATGGCTGATGTAGCCGTACGAAATCGTAAGCCAATTCGCGACTGCCAGCGATTCCGCGCGCCTTGATGAGCGCAATTCGCTCCCACGTTTCGCCGAACCCAGCGTAATAGTTTTCCATGCTCTCGAGAGACCGGGCCAAAGGTCCCGCCGAGCCTTCGGGGCGCAATCGCAGATCCGCTCGAAACAGCGATCCGGCTGGATGCGGCTTCGAAAATGTTTCGAGAACCTTATTTCCCAGTCGATTGAAAAACTCGTGATAAGAAATGTGCGGCGTGAGTTGGCCTTCGTCGCTGTAGAGAAAGAGAAGGTCGACATCCGAACTGTGATTGAGTTCGGCTCCGCCGAGTTTCCCGAGCGCAAGAATCGCAAAATCCGCTTTTGGCGAGCCGTAACGTTGCCGCAGTGCGGCGTCCCAAAATTCGAGCACACGACGAAGACAAATCTCTGCAATCAGTGAAAGCTCCCCGGTGGTCTCCTCCAACGGTGCGACCGCTGCCAGTTCGCGCACGGCCACGCGCGTCATTTCGCGGCCTTTCCAAAAACGTAGTGATTCGAAATTGTTGTCGACTCCAGAATCACTCGTCAGAGCGTGCACTTCAGCGAGCATTTGCGCGCGGCTACGCGATGCGAGGCACACCTCAGGCTGAGCGAGCCACAGCAGTGTTTCAGGATTGCGCGTCAATCGCGTCGCGCAGACGCTCGAGACTGCCAGAAGATGCAGCAGAGCGGTTTCACCTAACGGAAATTGTTGGACCACTTCGACAAGGGACATCGGGTTTGCCGGCCATCGTTCATTGAGCTGAACCAAAGTCGTCTCTACCTGTGAAGGGTTCAGCGATTTGGCTGCTTTTTCCCGAATCCAGCGGGCACGGTGATCCATCGCGCAGAACATCACGCGGTTCCGGGCGAAAAACCAGTTGTCCCAGTGCTCGGACTAAAGCTACGGCGATGCTGAAGGCGACAGCACAGGAAGGGCTTTTTCGTGCATTTGGAAGTCAACGGGACAATTCCCGGCTAATTCACCATCCAGCTCCACGGGAACGTCCTGCTCGCTGCTTACACGAAGTTGGCGGGTCTGAAAATATTCAATTTCCGGAACGCGGATGTCGGAGCTGAATACAACGTCATGGAGATATTTTAAGATTTCTAGAAAACCGAGACGCTTGAAGAGGACCACATCAAGTAAACCATCATCGACGACAGCCTGCTTGAAAAATGGGAAAGGTCCGCCGTAAAGACGCCCGTTGCCGACAAGCACAAACGATCCTTCCTGCACAGGCGCGTCCTCCGACTCGATTAAAAGCTTCGGAGGTTGGCGCGCTGCAATGTGTGCAGCGGAGATGAGATAACTGAGTGGGCCAAGACTGCGCTTGAAAGCAAGAGTGGTTTCTTTCACCGCTTGCGCATCGAGACCAATGCCACCGAGTTGGACGAAGTATTTTCCATTCGCGCTCGGTAGATCGACGAGACGCGTGTTTCCGGCCTGGATGATTTCCCAGCAACGATCGAGATCGTTCGCAGGCAGACCGAGTTCCATGGCGAAAACGTTGACCGTGCCCATCGGGAGAATGCCCAGCGAAGCACCGCTGCCGGCGATTCCGTTTGCCACGTGATTCACGGTTCCGTCGCCGCCCGCTGCAACCACGCGTCCAAAACCTTCCTCGACGGCACGTCTCGCGAGCATTTCCGCTTCGCCAGGATGCGAGGTGATGCGGACCGGCCAGCGTCCGATGATCGGTTCGACTCGCTCTTGCCAGTCTCGAATGGTTTCGAGATTTCCCGCGGCTGGATTGAGAATGATAACAATGTCAGTCACTCGGAAAAGGAACTACAACTTATCTATTCATCTCAGTACCCATTGTCATGTTGAGCGTAGCGAAACATCTCTGGTTCTAATTCTGGTTTGGGTGGACAGGCTCAAAATGGATCTGAGATTCTTCGCTGCGCTCAGAATGACGACTGGGCTTTGATCTTTGCTTCAAACTAGGGCTGCGTAACATCTGAGGGTGCAAAAATTGCGCCGGCTGGCAGTGATCGCTCTGGGGGCATTGATTGGACTGGGCGCAGTGGTTTTGGTCGGCGTGAATCTGTATGTGCAATCACAAGGGGCACAAGGAAAGATTCAGCAGGAACTGACTCGCAGCCTCGGCGTTCCGCTTAAAATTCGCAGCATGAGTGTCACCCCTTGGGGCGGCCTTGAACTTAGCGGCATCACGATTCCTCAAACCGTCTCGGTTGGGCCGAAGGATTTTCTCAAGGCAAGAACATTCCGGCTGCGCGTTCGCTTTCTTTCGCTCTTTTCGCGCCGGCTGGTAATCAAGGAAGTTTCGCTGGTTGCTCCGAGAGTTGTTTGGCCGCAGAACACAGAAGGAAAATGGCGTCTGCCTACTGCGCAAGCACAGCGCGCAGAAACCGTGTCCACAAATCGGGCTCCAGCGACCCCTCAGGCCGACGCAGGAGTGGGATTCGTTCGAACTACCTCTACCGCCGCCGTGACCAATTCAGCCACCGTTCCATCTTCGCCAAAAGTAATTGTTAAAAATGAAACACTGGGACGCGAACCAAAATTGGCAGTCGCTCCGGAAGTTCGACGAGTAACCGTGAAGGATGGCGATTTCACTTTCTTGGACCAAAAGGGAAAGCTCATGGCGAGTTTTATGGGGGTGGATTTTCGGACCAACATCCGTAGCGCGCAGGCGCTGCGAGGAGATGCAAAGGTCACCCGGGTGTCGTTGCGGGACCGCTTTTTTTTGGACCAACTCCGCTCACCGATTCGATACGAGCCCGACGTCCTCGAGCTGTCGAAAATTTCTGCTCGTGTCGCAGAGGGTGAGGTGACCGGCTACTTTGCGATGCAGCCAGAGACAGAAGATTCCCCATTCACTACGAACGTAAACTTTCATGACGTGCTCGCCGATCAACTTGTCGAAAATGCCGGCGGTGCGAAGGGAATGGTGAAGGGCAAATTGGAAGGAAATTTCCAAGCCTCAGGAAAAACTAGCGACCCGGAGGCGCTTGCCGGACAAGGCGAAATCTCTTTGCGGGACGGCCGCGTCCAACAATACAAATTGCTAGTGTTACTCGGCCAGATTCTGCAGATCGAGGAGCTGCAGGAGCTTAATCTGGAGCAGGCGGAGGCAAAATATCACTTGCGGCCGGGGCTGATCACGATTGATGAGCTGGTTTTGCGTTCCCCAAACATTCGCCTGACCTCGTCGGGTACGGTTGCGTTTGATGGGACGCTTCAACTGAATTCGCAGCTAGCGATCAACGACAGAATTCGCGGTCAACTATTCAAAGCAATTCGCGACAACTTTCACCGCATCGACGAACCGAACTATTCAGCCATCGAGTTTCAGGTCGGGGGTACTATTGAGCGGCCCAGCACCAACTTGGTGGAGCAAGTTGTCGGCCGGGATATCAGCAGCATGCTCAACAGCTTCTTCGGCGGAAAAAAGGATCGATCAAAAAAGAAAAAGAAGGCCGTTGAAGATGCGATGACCGCTGTGCCGTCGCCTTCTTTGCCGCCTGACGCAGCGCTGCCTGAAGCCACTGCGACGGCAAGTCCAGTCGCGTCCCCATGAGGGTGATCGCCGGCAGCGCCGGCGGAGTCCGCCTGGCAGTTCCGAAGCGCGGTGTCCGCCCGACAATGGATCGCGTCAAAGCAGCTATCTTTTCCAGCCTGGGTGAGGCGATCATCGGCGCGCGAGTGCTCGACCTTTTCGCTGGGAGCGGCGCGCTCGGCATCGAAGCGCTGAGCCGTGGGGCGGCCTCCGCAATATTTGTTGAAGATGACCGCCAATCGGCAAAAGCAATCGAGGAAAATCTTGCCAAAACGAACTTACAAGGCCGCGTTCGCGACCAGGATGTTTTTGATTTTCTACGTCAACAATCGAACGCCGATAGATTTCAAATCATTTTTGCGGATCCCCCGTATGAAAAAGGCCAGCACGACGAAAACTGTACTGAGAAGCTTTTAAATAACGAAAGTCTGCCACAGTTGCTGGAGCCGGGAGGCATTTTCGTTTTGGAGAAGCGGCCGGCTGAACGGCTTGCTGAAATGAAGGCTTGGAAGACCATTCGACAGAAAACATACGGCGCAACCGAAGTGCTGTTTCTATCTACAGCCAATTGATGCACGTCATTCCGAGCGGAATCGAGGAATCCCAGGGCAAAACACGAAGCTAACTTCTCGGGATGTCTCGACTTCGCTCGACATGACCGGATTATCTACTGAGATGTGATCTGCTGTGATACGACTCCTGTACAACTTCCTTTGGCCGCTCGGACTGTTGATCTTTTTACCGGGCTATTTCGTTAAGATGATTCGCCGCGGCGGTTACCGCGAAAAATTTGGCCAGCGGCTGGGAATTTACGACCGCGAGGTGCGGAGCCGGCTTTCGAACCAACGTCCAACATGGCTGCACGCGGTGAGCGTGGGAGAAGTAAACATTGCTTTGAAACTCGCGAGTGCGTTACGGGCGCTCGAACCGGATTTGCAGTGTGTGCTAACCACAACCACAACAACCGGCTTCGCGTTGGCGCGCAAAACTGCGCCGCCCTGGATCGAAGTCATGTACACGCCGCTGGATTACTGGCCCATCATGCGTCGTGCGTTTTCGGTTATTTGTCCCGCTCGCGTGGTTCTTGTTGAAGCGGAAGTTTGGCCTAACCTCGCCGCCGCGGCGCACGCGCGCCGGATCCCCCTCGCACTGGTCAACGCACGATTGTCTCCGCGCTCTGAAGGACGCTATCGACGTTTTCGGTTTTGTGTTGGGCCGACTTTTCGACTCCTCGATTTGGTGTGTGTACCGGAACGGGGTGATGTCGAACGGTGGACAGCGCTCGGTGTTTCGCGAAACCGAATACATCTGACCGGCAGCATCAAATTCGACCCTGACGTTCAGACACAAAGCCGCACTGTAGCCGGATCCATCTCAGGCGCGTTCAGCTCGGATTCACTCGTGCTCTTCGGTGGCAGTACGCACCGTGGTGAAGAAGAAATCCTGGTCAGAGTTTTCCTTCGGTTGCGCGAGCAATTTCCGTCGCTGCGATTGTTTATCGCGCCGCGTCACGTCGAACGGCTGCAGGAGATCCGCGCGCACTTGGCCGTAATGCCATTGCGCGTGACCCTCGCCAGCGAAGCGCTCACCGGCAGCGCGGTAGATGCAGATTGTATGCTCCTCGATACGACTGGTGAACTTCAACGCTGGTACGGCATCGCCACTGTGGTGTTCGTCGGGAAAAGCCTCGCCGCGCACGGAGGACAAAATCCTGTGGAGCCGATTCTCGCGGGCAAGCCTGTTGTGTTTGGTCCGCATATGGAAAACTTCGCAACGCTCGCTAAAACGCTCGTTTCAAATAATGCCGCCATGCAGGTTAACGATGCCGACTCGCTCGAGCGTGCCGTCGGCGAACTTCTCCGCGACAGCGAATTGCGCCAGCGTCTCGTGGAAAACGCGCATGCTGCGTTAGGCGAACACGAAGGCGCGACCGCGCGCGCTGCGACGTTGATCCGCGAGCTCCAACCGAAGCGTTGAAAGATTCGCGCTTTGGAAATCTCATCGGCGATTTGCCTTGCGCCGAAGCGTGGTAATTCCGATATTGCCCGGCTTTTTGACCCTATCGTCTAGAGGCCCAGGACACCGCCCTTTCACGGCGGTAACACGGGTTCGAATCCCGTTAGGGTCGCTTCCTTGGATAAACAAAGATCGCACCGCGGGAATCGAACCACGGTGCGACTTTCTAACGGTCATTCCTTATACAGGCAGCATGTAAATGCCGTTGATATTTCGTAGGGCCTGCCTCCGGTTCTCTTGCTGGTTCAACCCGAAGGCGTGGCCGCCGCCTCCGCGGTGGCGGCGGTTGCCGCCTCTGACGTCTTTTGTGGGCGTCAGGTCACGGACTTGGAGAGTCTTCCTCGCTTTTTTCTCTTTCATTTTATTTTTCTTTCTCGTTGTTTTGGCCTTCCGTGAGCTCTCATCTTGAAAGTCATTTCTGGCCGTTCACTGAGGTAATGCGTAAAATCGGGCGCGAAGTTACGCGAAAGAGTGACGGACCAACGGTCCTCCCGCGGTCACGACAACGGCTAAAGAACTTCGACCGTTCTAGCGGCCTCGTATGTTCGAAGCCCGAAACGATTCCGCTTTCTAAATGCCGAACAATTCGGCACGATTGTCACCCTGCAGCCCTTCAATAGCTTTCCTCTCGCAAAGGCAGTAAATGATTACGGTGAAACTTCGCACGTTTGGGTTCTCTTGCGGTCGTCCTGGTGGGTCTTCTGTTTTCTTCATGTGCAGTGACTCCCCGACGCGCCGCCGTCACCGGCTTGGCTCCCGCCGGTGCAGCCGAATTGGGAATCACGCAGGACATCATCCCCCCGGGGAATTGCGGGCGTCCCTTGCATCGGCCGATGCAGCCGACATTTATCACTATTCATTCGACAGACAACACGGCTCATAGCGCCGACGCGTTGCATCACGCGCTCGCCATGAACAAAGGGCTACGCGGCAGTCACAATCGCACTGGATTTCTCACCTGGCATTTTACTGTGGACGATCATTCCATTTACCAAACCCTCCCTACTAACGAAACCGGAGAGCACGCGGATTACGAGGGCCCGGGAAACAGGTCGTCCATCGGGATCGAAATGTGTGTAAACCGGGGCAACAATCTTGACATCACCATCGACCGCACCGCGCGACTCACAGCGAGCCTGATGCGTCAATACAATATCCCTCTCGATCATGTTGTTCCGCACATGCATTGGCGCATGATCCGTTACAGTGACCACCGCGACTTGGGGTTCAAGCAATGCCCGAGAATCCTGCTCGATGGCGGTCGTCTTGGTCCAAAATGGAATGCGTTTATCGCCAAAGTCTCGTCTTATGCACGATGAAGTCGGGAACGACGTCAGCTCTGGCAGTTAAACGGCCCGATTGAAATGCGTTCAGCGTTTTTGCCACGATATCCTGTCGTGGCTTCTCTATCTCGTTAGGCCGTGTTGTTTCGAAACCAAATCAACCAGGAAAGGACCACATCGTGAGCCCCGATAGTTTGAACGCGCTCTGTCGAACACTCTATCATTTAGTTATCACTGTTTGTTTAGTGTTGATATCTCTTGGCTGCACGCACACGGCCGAGAAATTCTGTGGGATAGACGGAGAAACGCTAAAGCAAAATTTGATTCGACTGGTGGAATCTCCAGTTATCAAAAACGACGATTCGGTGAATGCCACTACTATCACAATTGATAGCGTCGAACCATTGCCTCTCAGCGAAGGCAAGGCCGATGTTTCGTTCGTCGTTCGCTGGACGACCGGTGTTGACGACGCTCGTGCCGACCACTCTGGAAACTGGCAAGCCAACCTGCAAAAGGCGAAAGATGGACATTGTCACGTGATGGGTGTGGCAATCCGTTCGGGCGACAGTTGGATTAAGGCTATTAATACCGATTTTGAGATTAAATAGATCAAACCAGTTTCTGGTAAGATCGAATCAATCGATGAAGCTAAGCAGGGTAAATCAAAGGACAGGCGGCTCAGCGTTCCCACCCAGAATAAGTTCAGTGTGTTTGCCGCAACGCCTTCACGTGGCTTATCTCGGTTTCGTTGGGTTTATGTTCTTATGTCCGGAAGATAAGGAATGAGCAACAATGAGGAGTAAGCCAAGGGCCCCGAAAGTATGTCCGGTGTGCGGCGAAGATGTTCCTCGCACAGCGTTAGCATGTCCGGAGTGTGGAGCAGACCATACTTCGGGCTGGCGAGAAGATGCCGAAACATACGATGCCTTGGATTTACCGGACGAGGACTTCAATTACGAAGAGTTCGTTAAGCAGGAGTTTGGGTCATCTCGAAAACCCGCGATCAAAAGAGTTTGGTGGATCACTGCAATCCTCCTTATTGCTGCGTTTATCGCGATCTATTTCTATGCTGCTCACTAATTGAAGCACGTACAACAAAACGACGTAGCAAGAAAGGCGTTCGCCACGGGAACGAACGCCTTTCCAAATTCGGCTTGGTGCGCTGGCACACAAGGCCGCATTAACTAGCAGCTTTACGGTTTATTCGTGACTACTTGTGGCGCAGGTTTGCTCACCTCAAGCTGGGCGCTCACTTTCTGGATTTGCGCTGCCTGCTCTTTAAGCTGAGCGCTGAGAGTCTCTATTTGTTTGTCTTGCTGCGCGACTCTTGCCTGCAACTTATCAACTTTGAGATTGAGCATGGCTTGGCGGCCGTCTTCCAAATAGCGCTGGGGAACGGCGTTGGGTTGGCCCAGGGGAGCGGGTTGAAGCTGGCTTTGCGAAATGGGTACGGTCAGCCTGTTTCCATTGGCATCGGCAAGCACCGTAGCTAACTTTCCACTCGTCAGATCGACGAACACAAAAGAGGCATTGGCGCTAGGAATACTCGAATTGGCGATGCCTTGTATATAACAGGTGTTGTTCTCGCCGGCCACACCGAAACTTCCCTGGCCGATGTAGACATTGTTATGCCCCGTCGTTTGATGTTCGCCGGTTGCCGCGCCAATAGCGGTGTTGAAGAAGCCCGTAGTGAGGTTTACGAGCGCCAAATCACCAACTGCTGCGTTCGCGTTAGCGGTTGCGTTTTGGAGCGCTTGCAAGCCGACGGCGGTGTTAAACGGGCCACCGGTGTCGTTTTCAAGCGCTGCCGCGCCAACGGCTGTGTTGCTGGTACCGGTGGCGTTGAATAAAAGCGCCGCCGCGCCAACGGCCGTATTATCGTCCCCGTTGTTGGACAGGAGCGCGCCCGCGCCAACCCCAGTGTTGAAGCTGCCGTCGCCGACTGAAAAGAGCGAACGCCAGCCAAGTCCTGTATTTGCAGAGCCGGTGGTAAGGCTTTGAAGGGCGTTGCACCCTTCCGCTGTTGCAAACCCGGGGTAACACCCGTCCGGCGGCGGAGCAACTTCCGGAGCTCCCTTTACTTCTGGCACCAGCGCAAAGCCGCCAATGACGGACAGGATCGTTATGAATATTGTGAAGTTGTTACGATTTTTCATGAGTTAATTTCCCTTTCTTCTAATTGCTTTGGTCTTCCCTGATTTCTCCCTCGAGAACTCATTTCCGGCCGTTTGTTAGACATGTTAGTCTTTGTTGGCTTCTTATTTAAGAAGCCCTACGAATCTGTCTAGTCAGGCACGGCCTAATTCTCGTGTTAGGCTTTGCCTTACATACCTGATTACCAGTAGACCTCAGTCGCTGTTCCTTCCGAGGGCAAAAGAAAGCGCTCTGCCAACTCCCGCATTCAAGCGAGTGCATGGCAGGGCTGAATTGTGAAACGAACTGTGTTATCTCACCGCCGCCGTTGCGCTTCCTCCGCTGCCGCTTCGCACGGTGATGCTCTGCGAGCGGCGTTGTCATGCTGCGCGTCGCTTTCTATTATGGAGCATTTGCGTCGCGCCGGTTCTGCTGCGGTCTCGCCTTCCGCTGGGCGGGCATGGTAAAGTGGAAATCCGTGCGAATTCTTGTGATAGAAGACGAAGTCAAACTTGCGACGCATTTGTCGCGGGCGCTGGAAGGGGAAGGTCACGAAGCTAGGGTAGTACACGATGGCAAAGTGGCGTTGGTCGAAGCGCGTGAGGGGAACTACGACTTGCTCGTGCTCGATGTGGAACTTCCACGCATGGATGGGTTCGAGATTTTAGAACAGTTGCAGTCGTCCGGAGTGGCGACCCGAATCTTGATGTTGACTGCCCGAAGTGAGAACCCGGACAAGATCGCGGGCCTAACCGGTGGAGCAGATGACTACCTGACGAAACCATTCGCGATGAACGAACTTCTCGCCCGGGTCAGTGCCTTAGGTCGTCGGTTTGCCGCGCCTCCCAGCAGAACTCTTCGGGCTGGGGATGTGACATTGAACATCGAAGAGCGCGAGGTATTGCGCGGCGAGCGACGCATCGAGCTGTCGGAGCGCGAATGTGCACTTTTGAAAGTCTTAATGAGGGAACCGGGCCGCGCTTTTTCGCGAATGGAGTTGAGCGAGCGCGTTTGGGAACGGGCGCATGACTACGACACGAAGCTGATCGAGATCTATATTGGCCGGCTCCGCAAAAAGATCGACGAAGGTTCAACTCAGCCGTTTATCAAGACGGTGCGTCACCTCGGCTAAAGCGCCTACAGCATCCGCGTTCAAATGCAAAAACCGGCTCCGGTGACTCAAGAGTAGCGCGGGGTTTTTCAGCCCATTGTATTCGGACAAAAAAGAGGCCGGCTGATCGTGCCGGCCTCTCTCATCGAAGTTGAAGGTAACTGAGATTAACGGACCTGGAAGCTGCCGCGCAGTGTGAAGTGGCCATTCACGATGAGACGCGCCGTATCGCCAGCCCGTAACTCTGGTGCGGCGGTGCCGCGAATATTCGTCTCAAACGTGATGTCGTGTACAAGACTCCTGGAGAACTGGAGACGATTGCTAAAAATCAGCACGCCGCCACGAAGGATGCGCAGCTCGCACGACTTCATCGCGGAAGCCATTTCCAGGAGTGATCCCCAGGTCAGCGAAATCGACCCTGGCGATCTCCACTTCAGAGGTGAAGCGATCGTTCGCGTGCCACGTCACTGTCCAACCTCGCTTGTCCACTCGCGTCGACGGCAATCACCGGTTGGAGACGCGCTTCAAGCCGGTTCGACCTGTTAGGCGAATCGGGCCCTTGCTGGGCGATGTCGGATGCCTGCTGCGCCATGTCAGGTGCCTGCTGGGGAATAGCGATTGACGAGATGGCCAGGAGGCCACCGAATGACATTGCGGTGAGAAGTTTTTTCGTCTGTTGGTTGAATGTCTTTTATTCATGCCGGCACGTTCACGACTCGCGAAGGACGCCCGCTACGGCTTAAAAGTTAATCCGCTGTAACTTTTGCCCGGGCGTGCTTGCGCGGCTGTTCGCACCGCCGCGTCGGTCGGAAGGAGTCTGGTGTACACAACGGGATCATAAACACCGGACGCTCAAGGCACTGGTTTCAAATTGCGAAAAGGGCGATTGAGGATGCGGGTTCGATGCAATACCTTGAGGGCCGATGCAGGTCGCCTTTTATCAGTCTGAATCTGAGCAACCGCACCCCGGCCGGGCGCGCGCGATCATCAAAGCGCATCCCGAGGTTCGCGAGTTAATGGTGCGCAATCCGTGGACTGCGCTGATCGCGGTGTCGATTCTGGTAATGCAGACGGCAATCGCGTTCGGCATGGGCCAGTTGGGCTTCGGTTATTGGTGGCTCAGTCTGCTGATCGCCTTTTGCGTCGGCGCGTTCGGCAATCATGCCAACTACGTCATCATTCATGACGCGACGCACAACCTGATTTTCCGGAACCCGAGCTGGAACAAAATGGTCGCCGTCATCGCCGACCTTCCCAACCTCGCGCCGGGCGCGATGGGATTTCGCGTTTATCACTTGAAACATCATTCCCATCAGGGCGACTACGACTGGGACGCAGACCTGGCGAACCATTGGGAGGCCCGCCTGGTAGGCAACTCGTGGTACCGCAAGGCAATCTGGCTGATGCTGTTTCCGTTTTTTCAGGTAACCCGTCCGCCTCGACTCAAGGCGATCAAGATGTGGGACCGCTGGTTCTCAATCAATCTTGCATGCGCGGTCGCGTATGATGTCGCAATCGTTTATTTCTGCGGTTGGCCCGGGTTTCTTTATCTGGTATTCGCGTTCTTGTTTTCCATTGGGTTGCATCCGGTGGGGGCACGCTGGATTCAGGAGCATTACACTTACGACTTCGACCAGGAAACGTTCAGTTACTATGGACCGATCAATCTGGTGGCGCTGAACATGGGTTATCACAATGAGCACCACGATTTACCATCGATCCCGTGGAACAATCTGCCGAAGCTGCGCGCGATGGCGCCGGAGTTTTACAACAATCTGAAGTACCACTCCTCGTGGAGCCGTCTTCTCTTTCAGTTCGTGTTTGATAAGCGATACAGCCTCTATTCGCGAGTGGAGCGAATGAGGCAACTAGCCAGCATGCCGAACACAGGTGGATCGGCTTGTCTTCCAGCCGATGTCGATCCGCCGAAGGTGCAAGAGACATTTCCAGGCAGCAGAGCCGCGATCTGGAACGCGTTGAGGACAACGCGTTCCGCCTTGAAGGACTTCGGCGACCAAGACACGTCGAGTCTTGATCTGAGTGCCCGGCCCATTAGCTTTTAGCCATGGCGCAGCAATTGGACCAGACAGCGTCGCTCTCCAAGCCGCCGCTCTACGTCTCGACGAAGAACGAAACGGTCCGGATGTTCGACAGTGATTTCATGGAATTCTTTTCGCGCGTGCATCCAGCGGTTCCATTGATTCTCTACCTGCCTGTCGTCGGCTTTATGCTTTACGTGGCACTTTGGAGGCAGGGATTCCCGGTGGTTGTTGTGGCGGGATTTTTCCTGCTCGGTATGCTCCTTTGGACGCTGCTCGAATACCTGATCCACAGATACATTTTCCATTACGAACCGAAAACGGGCGTAGGAAAACGGCTCCACTACATCATTCACGGAGTGCACCACGATTATCCAAACGACGGAAAAAGGCTTGTTATGCCGCCGAGTATCAGTGTGCCGCTCGCAGTTCTTTTTTACGGCGATGTTCCTGCTAATGTTCGGGCGCTTTGCGTCCAGTGCGTTCGCCGGATTGGTGTTTGGCTATCGTCTGTTACGACATGCTCCATTATGCGACGCATCATTTTCCGATGAAACGCGGCGTATTGCTGTGGCTGAAGCAGTATCATCTTCGCCATCACTACAAAGATGATCAGGTCGGGTACGGCATCAGCTCGCCATTGTGGGACTACGTCTTCCGGACGACGCGGCGGTAATCGTCGCGTTCGTTTCGCCCGTACATGTTGCTCGAACTGGCCGGGCTGGAACTGTACTAAAAGCCTTGTCCTGAATCCGAAAGCTCTTACATTGCTGCCCCGACACGAAACTCCACGATCTATGGATGCAGTGGAGAAACTCGTAAGGAATTTTAGTGAAGGAGAAAATTGTCAGTTTTGCTGGGGAAGCACCGCCTGTGCGGTGCGGTTGCGCGTCAAACAGAGTCTGAGGCTCTATGAACGTTGATCCGGCAAAATTTAGTTTGAGCAATTTCCTGGGAGGCGAAAGCGACGACCCGCTGCAACCCCCACAGAGCTTTACAAACTGGATGCAGCTCGGCGCGTGGGCCGTTGAATTATACGAGCCCGAGCTTCTCTCGACTGCAGACGCCCGCACCACGATCACCTATGCCGGGAAACCGCGGTCAGTGATCAACCTCTGCTCGTACAATTATCTCGGTCTTGCCAACCACCCCGACGTGCTTGCTGCCGCGCATGAGGCGCTGCGCACCCATGGCATGGGCGCATGCGGTTCTCCCATGCTTTCGGGCATGACCGATCTTCACCGCGAACTCGAACGGCGTGTCGCGAAATTTCTCGATCGCGAGGACGCCATGCTTTTCAACAGCGGATTTGGCGGCGCGCTGGGCACGATCTCTGGGCTGTTGCGCAAAAGCGATGTCGCCATTCTCGACAATCGATCCCACCTGAGTCTTCGTGACGGCGCGATATTATCGCGGTGTCGCACTGAAAAATTCGAGCATAACGATCCCGCCTCGCTCGACGTGGCATTGGCTCGGCAGAAAGGCCGGCGCCAACTCGTGGTGGTCGAAGGCATTTATTCGATGGATGGCGATTTTGGAAATCTACAAGAGGTGCTTGATGTTGCGGACGCCCATGGCGCGAGTGTTTTCATCGACGAAGCGCATTCGATTCTCGGCTGCGGCCAACATGGCCGGGGAGCTGCGGAGCACTTCGGCGTCGAGGACCGATTTCCGCTGGTGTATGGCACATTTTCGAAAGCGTTCGGAGCCTTGGGCGGTTTCGTTGCCGGTTCCAAGGAAACGCTGCAATATTTGCGTTTCTACGCGCATCCGTACGTATATTCGTGCGCGCTACCGCCGGTCGTCATTGCGGCAATTCTCAAAGCGCTGGAACTCGGCACGAGGCAGTCTGAATTGCGCGCGAAGCTTTGGGAAAACGCCGAGTACTTCCACGCTCAGCTCGACAAGCTCGGATTCGACACGGGAGCATCGACAACTTACGTGATGCCGATTGTGATTGGTGATCGCGAGCTGATGTACCGGCTCGGACACGAGCTGCGCCGGCGCGGTCTTTGGGTCGCGCCGGTCGACTACCCGGCTGTCCCGCAAAATCGGATCTGTTTCCGCGCGTGTGTCACAGCCAAACATACTCGCGCGGATTTGGATGAGGCGCTGAATATTCTCGAGGACACTCTCGTTCCGGCGTTGTTGCAAAAGCAAACCGCCTGATGATGTCTCAGCAGGTAGAGACACCTCATTCCCGCATCGCAGCCACTTACAAAGCGCGCGAAGTGGAGGGCGCTCTCGACGTTTATTTCTACCGGCCGCTGGGGTTTCGACTAGCCGAATTTTTCGCGCGGCTCAAGGTGACGCCGGCAGGCGTCAGTCTGCTGGGGGGTCTCTGCGGCGATCGTTGCCGGACATCTTTATTTTTACCGTAATCTCGGCATCAACATCGCAGGTATGGTGCTGCATGTCTGCGCGAATACGCTCGATAATGCGGATGGTCAGCTTGCGCGGTTGACTCACCAGGCAAGCCGCAAAGGTCGCATCATTGACAGCGTTGCCGATCATTTGGTATTCGCGAGCGTTTACATTCATTTGACGCTTCGCGGTGCGTTTGCAGGTGCGTCACCGGCGATCTGGCTTTTAGCGTTCGGCGCGGCGATCAGTCACGCGCTGCAGGGGGCAGCAGCTGATTATTATCGGACCGCATTCCTCTACTTTGAGGGCGGAGCACGCAACGGAATAGATTCCTCCTCCGCACTGCGCTCTGACTATCGAAAGTTGAGCTGGAGACAGCGAGCATGGGACAAGCTTCTTCTCGCGCTCTATTTGAATTTCACTCTACAACAGGAAATGCTCGCGCCCCGTCTCAAAAGGCTGCGAGAGACCGCAAACACAGTGTTCCACGGCCAAATCCCGGGCTGGCTGCAACAGCGCTATCGAAACGCTGCCGGCCACATGCTCAGGTGGTGGCGGCTGTTAATGACCAATACGCGCATGCTGGTTTTATTTCTTCTGCTGTTCCTTGGGCAGCCGGTTTATTACTTTTGGTTCGAGCTGATCCCGCTGAATCTGTTGTTCGTCTATCTGATTGTGCGTCAGGAAAAAATGGCTGAATCGCTGGAGCAGCTCGTAGTGGGGCGGCATTCCACTTAGCTTCCCCATTCGTTTTGAACATCGAAGTTTCAGAAGTGACGTCCCGCCGGGAGCGCGATGCGTTCATCAAATTCCAATGGGAAATTTATCCTAATGATCCGGCATGGGTGCCGCCGTTGATCATCGAACGGAAAGCGTTCCTTGATCGCAAGCATCATCCCTTTTACCTGCACGGTGACGCCGCCCTATTCCTGGCGCGCAAAAACGGAAAGATCGTTGGCCGAATCATGGCCAGCGACGACCCGAATTACAATTCGTTGCACCAAACCAACGTCGGCTGTTTCGGTCTGTTTGAGTCCATTGATGATCGCGATGTAGCCGCCGCGCTCTTTGACGCTGCATCGAGTTGGCTTCGCAAGAAAGGCCGCACTGAGATCATGGGTCCGATCGATTATTCAACCAATTACGTCTGTGCCCTGTTGATCGACGGCTTCGAATTTCCGCCCACAGTATTGACCGCGCACAATCCACCGTACTACCGGCAGCTGATCGAGGGCTATGGTTTTACAAAAGCGAAGGATTGGTACGCGTGGTGGTTTGCCGATCCTTCAAAAGCGGTGACACAATTGCGACGGCTCGCTACTCGCGTTCACAGGCATTGCCCTGTCACTTTTCGTCCAGCCAATCTCACAAATCTTCGGGATGAAAGCAGACGGCTCCGTGAAATTTACAACCAGGCATGGGAAAAGAACTGGGGCTTTGTGCCATTCACGGAAGCGGAGATCGAGTTTATGACCAAAGAACTGAAGCCGCTACTCCTGCCGAAGTTCGCCTGGGTCGCCGAGAACGGCGATGAGCCGGTCGGGTTCGCGCTGGGTGTGCCGGACATCAATGTGGTCCTGCGCGATCTCAACGGGCGGCTGACACGATTTGGTTTTCCAATTGGTCTGCTCAAATTGCTGTTCTACAAGAATCGCATTCGAAAGGGGCGCCTGATCGCTCTCGGCGTAATTGAAAAATATCGACGCGCCGGAATCGCCGAGATGCTTGTATTGCGCGTGATCGAGGAAACTATGGTCAAACGCGGGATCACTGGTGAACTGAGCATGACGCTTGAAGACAATCTTATGATCAACCGCTTTCTCGAAGCGCTTGGCGCGGAGCGCTACAAAACCTATCGCATCTATAACAAACCGCTCGCGGAATGAGCTAAGTCACTGTTCCACGCATCGGTTTTTGACTTGCCAAGCCCGCCCTATGAAGTTACGCGAGTAACCAGCTAACGCCGAGTCTCTACGAGTACAACCAGCTAATGAGTAAGCCACAGGACGGTTTTGTTTCGCGATTTCTGAATCGCCCGATTTCGAGCCGCATAACACGTCTGCTCGTAAAGTTCCGAATTCATCCCAGCGCGTTTACGGCTTCCATTTTTGTTTTGCCGATAGCCGCGGGCGTATTTCTTCTGCGCGGCAATTATCTCAGCGTTCTTATCGGTGCGGCGATATTTCAGGTGTTCAGTATTCTCGATGGATGCGACGGCGAGATTGCGCGCGCCAGGAATTTAGAATCAAAATTCGGCGAACGTTTGGACAATGTTTGCGATTTCCTTGGCAGCCTTATCTACGTCGTGGCGCTTGGGACAGGGCTTCATCATTTCAAAGAAGGAGTCGTGTGCGCGCTGCTGATTACGGCCAATGAATTGGTGTTACGATGGGGCACCGGCGCAAAACGGGTGGATGCGGACGACTTTCACGAGTCGTTTTACGCAAGGCATCATGGAATGATTGGTCATTCCGGTTTGCTCGATTTGGGGGAACGATTTGTGTGGTGGCTGTTTCAGCTGACCAAGCGCGACATCGCGATTTTCTTTTTCCTCGTATTGGCGCTGCTGAATTTCGGCAGCTGGATCCTCCATCTTTGGACGATTGCTGCCGGCGCGAGCCTGATAATCAGCGCGATCGCCACCGCAAGGGCTGCTAACAGCCGTGGCGACGCCGTCGCCCCAAGCCGCGCTCGTGATTTCGGCTCTCAGCCGGAAATGACGTCGGATCTTAGTTAGGCGAACGCAGTACGCGCCAACTGGTATCGTGCCCGGCGTGTTCCAAAACTCGCGGAGTATCGATGTCGTGCCACCGCGCGGAGCCGATATCAATTCCACGCACTTTGCCATCAACAGCCATCAACTCTACTCCGTTGGCGAGACTACAATCGTTCCCACCGTTGTTGGACTTCGCCTGCTCGAGGTACGCGAAGATTTCCGAAGGGCAAACAAACAAGCCAGTATCAATCGCGTCGTAGCTCCGCAGATTTTTGCCAATGCCAGTCACCTTGTCTCCGCGCGTTTGAACCTTCATCGCGTCATCCAAATCGACAATCGAATCGAGCTTGCGATCTATGGCGACGTTAAGCAGGCCGGGCTCAAAGTTTTCCAGTAAACAATCGATGATGCTGTCGTCAAAAACATGGTCGCCCATCGTGAGGAGAAACGGTGCGTTGACGTGACCTGCTGCTGCAAGCAACGATATGCCGTTTTGTTTTTGCCAGTCGCGGTTCACGACGAATGACGCGGTGATGTGGGGCGGAATTAACTTCTTAGCCTGTTCAATTACCCGTTCACTTTCGTAACCGACCACGAAACGGATCGTGTTAATACCTGCACTGGTTACAGCCTCCAGAATGTACGACAGCAATGGTCGACCAAGCAGCGGCACAAAGGGCTTGAGGCAGTTCTTATCTGCGCCACGGAGACGCGAGCCCTGGCCAGCAATTAAGATGACAGCTTCAGAAATCGCGCTCATATGTCGTAGTACCTTTTCAGTCCCCAAAGGCGAACGCGCTGCGGAAGAAACCGGAAAATCAGCGGTGCAAATTTTGATTGAAACGCATCGCCAACTGTTATTCGTGGCGGCGTCTGCGCCGCGTCAATCAGTTTGAGAACATGCCGCGCGACGAGCTCGGGACCTGGCGCCTTCTTCATATTGCGCTCAACAATTTCCCAGGTTTTGGTGATCTTTTCCTCATACCGATGATCAGTGCTGGTATTGACGACACTCTTGTTGAATTCCGTGGAAATGTCTGCCGGTTGAAGATCGACAATACGCACCCGGGAATCAGGTAGCTCTAGTTGTATCGACATGGTAAACGATGCCATGGCAGCTTTCGCGGCGTTGTAAGCCGCCATGAACGGCACAGGAAGCCGTGAAGCTAACGAAGTGATGTTAATGATCAAACCTTCTCCGCGCCCCTGCATGTGACGAAGCGCGAGGTGCATCAATTGGATTTGACCGAAAACGAGAATTTGAAACTGGCTCGTAATCGTTTCCATCGGAACCAGCTCGGCGGGGTCAAAGTGACCGGCCCCAGCATTGTTAATTAGAACATCGAAGTAACCAGCGTCGGTCAGCGCCGAGTTGAATGCGTCTTCAATCGAGAGCCGGTCGGCCAGATCGAGACGAATCGGATGCAACCGTGGCATTTTGGGGAGTCGCTCCAGATTGCGCGATGTGCCCCAGACCTCATGACCTTGCTCCACAAGTAATTTGGCAATGGCCAGGCCAATACCCGAACTCGCACCAGTGAGAAAAACTCTCTTCACGATTTCGAAAATTTGCTTCGCGTCCATGGGACGCAGTACATGTGTTGCAACGGGATTGATTCCTATTTTAACTATCGCTCAGATGCAAGAGGTCCTGCATATCTCAACGGCATCGTGACCGCACTAAAGAACTCCTGCAACTTCGAGATGTCTACTTTGTCCAGATGTGGCCGCTAATTTCGTTGGTTCTTGTGATCCTGGGCGCGCTGGGTCTCAAGCGTCTGTTTCCTGTCATAAGAAATGTTAGAACGCGTCGGCGACAAGTCCGTTTCATCCGTGAAACTTTGGCAAACGGCAGGAGATCAAACGATCGGCGTGTCATAGCTTCACTTTCGACCGTGCCCGACCGGATCGGCAATCTAGAGCCGACGATTCGCTCCCTTCTCAAGCAAACACGCCCGCCGGATGAGATCGTCCTGGCTATTCCGGAATTTTCGGTGCGCGAGCAACGACCCTATGTCGTGCCGAAATATATTTCGCGGTTGCCGCGGGTGCGTGTTTTGCATTGCGCTGAGGATTGGGGGCCAGCAACGAAGTTTATCGGCGCGATTCGGGATGAGCTGGCAGCAGGGCGGGAGAATACGTTGATCATGGTCGTAGACGACGATCGGCTTTATCCGCGCGATGCGCTTGAAACTTATCTTTACTACAGCGAGCAATTGCCGAACGCGGCCCTTTGCTTTCGCGGTGCCGCGATGCCGTCCACTTTAGATTGGGACGATGCGAAAATGATTTACGCGAAGGACCTTCGCGAACCGCGCCCAGTGGCCGTTATCACCGGGTGCGGAAGTTACCTTGTGCAGCCACGGTTCTTTGACCAGTCGCTCTGGGATTATTCAAAAGCTCCATCTGTAGCGTTTTATATTGATGACATTTGGATTAGCGCGTGGCTTAGCCGCCGCGGCGTAAAACGATATGTTATCCCGGCGTCCGCCAGGATGGGCAGTGTTTCTCGGCAGCGGCGGACTGTGTCGCTAAACAAGATCCCCGGCCGTCAGAAACTCAACAATGAAACGATCGCGTTTTTTCGCGACGCTTGGGATATTATTCGGCCGTGCTGATAACGCCTGCGGGCGCGGCGTTGGGCTTCGACGCAGCGTCCAGCTGCTCCAGCACCGCGGTTGCCACCTCTTCCAAAGTGATTGCGCTAGTGGCACGCTCAGCAAATCCGCGTTTGTAAAAAAATTCTTTGAGCAATGGCGAAACAATTTTTCTCTGAAGACCATAATCATGGATTTCCCACGGACTCGTACAATTAAAAAGACTGACACATCGCACCTCGCTGCCCAGTGCCAGATGCATTGGAAGAGTGTCACCGCTAACCAGACACCGATGATTCGAGACATCGCCCAGGTGCTCAAGAAGCGATGATCTGTTAGGCAAGACGTTTACGATCAAGCCGTTTCTTTTCAGTGTGCGCTCAAGGTCGTCATAGAATGCCCAGTTTTTCATGGGCCAGATCGGTCCTGCCTGTGGTGCAATAGCGACATCTCCCTTCAGACCAGTTTTCGTCGGCTCAGGTAAACAGTAGCGTTCGCCTTCGAACCGCCATCCTAAACCTTCGAAGATCAATTCCTGATAGGTACGCCGATTCTCGTACTTGAGTTGGTCGGCTTGCTGCTTGCCGTATCTACTTAAAACACCCAGATCAAACCACGGCCGCGAGTCATCGGTGTAGCGCAAAGAGTTCCCTGAATCGAGATACGCCCCAAATAATTGTTTATATTTAAGCTGCTTGAGAAAAGATCCGATTTCCTGCGTGTCCTCAAGATTGATGACAAGGTCATATAGAGTGCCTTTGGTTTGGTCCCGCTGTTCCCAACAAACACATTTTAGATCTTCCTTCACTCCTTCGAGCAAGACGATATTTTTTGCTTCAGTTAGCCACGTGATCTGGCCACCGAGCCGTCTTAATAGAGTCGTGGTTCGGACCACGTCTCCGGCCGCACCGAGTTTGATAATCAACACGCTCATATCGGAGGCGACTAAAGAGTTCGCCTTAGGAGCGGCGGAGGCGGAAGTAGCCATGGTGCCGCCACCACTGAACGCCGAAGACTGCGAGGAAAACCGCAGCACTGGTGACTTGTCCGATAACTCCACTTAGAAATCCTCGGCAGATCAGAGCGGGAACGATCGCAATTCCTGCGGCGATCAGTGGTGAACTGATATCGCTCCAGGAGTCTTTCCAGTGAAATACCCACCGCAGAGTCGCGTAACGCAGGAGCCCCTGGACGACGTACGGGAGGAGAATACCGATTGCCGCGCCCATTGGTCCAAAGCGCGGAATCAACCACAGCAGCGCCGCAAACGCGACCGCGCAGGTAATCGACGAATGCAGAAGATTCAAATGCGGGCGTTGCACCATGATGACCGTTTCGCCCAGGGAAACAAAGGCATTGGTAGCACTGGCCAGCGCAACGATGCCCAGCCACTGGCCACCTTGCCAAAATGCCGGACCGTAAATGAGCAGAATCGTGCTGCCTGCGAGCGACAGGACCGCAACGAGTGGCAACAAAATCCATAGCATCCACTGAGCGAGCCGCGCGTAAGTCGCCGCCGCTATTTGGTGGTCGCCCGTTGCAGTCATGCCGGCCACAACCGGAGCAAAAATAGGGTTGAAAGCCTGATTAACTTTTCGGAGCCCGTTCGCGGTGCCGATGACTGCACTGTAAACACCAACTGTTGCGAGCGTCACACCGGGCGCGCGTCCAACAAAATAGCCGAGCATGAGGAGGTCCAACCTGGAAATGAACGCGTTAATCAGCTGATAAATGCTGATGGGAGCAGCATATCCGACCAAAGAGCGTGCTTCGCGAAAGGGTGATACAACATCCGCCTCCGCGGGAACATGGCGAAACAACGTTGAGGCGAGCGCGAGTGCGATGAGTCCCGAGGCCGCCGTCCCAACGATCGCAGCTACCTCCGGTGAGGACTCCTTGAAGCCGACGGCAAATGCGAGCAGGAACGCGAGGGTTGTCGCGATTGGCTCGGTCACCCCGCGCGAGTAGATGTCGTGCTGCATCACCTTCATTCCGCGCGAAACAGCGGTACTGATCCGGTATAGAGCCAGACCCGGCATTGCGCAGAGAACCAGTGCAAGCGCGGAAACAACCTGTGGTTGTACGTGAAGACGATTGTTAAAAAACCGGAGCGCTACTATGACGATCGCAGCGGTCACAATAGATTGCGCGACCCCCAGTACTACAGCGATTCGAAAAAGTACGCGACTTCGCGCCCGATTGCCGACAGCTTCCGACCGCGCGATGAAGGTAGTGATCGCATTGTCGAGCCCAAGAACACCGATCTTGCTGATGATGTCAGTGGTTGACCAGGCAACGGAGAATATGCCGAGCGCCGCCGGACCGAGCAGCCGCGCGACGAGAAATGAGAAGATGCCGCGGAAATTCGACGCCAACATTGCGATCGTGTTCAGGAAGGCGCCGCGTTTTAGCTCCACTCCAGTTTCGTCCACACGCGCGGGTGCGTCCGACGCTGGTGGCGGAACATCGAGCAAAGCTTCCGTTGGGCTTACTGACTCCTCGTTAAGCGGGTCAGAGGCTTGGGCGATTTCAGTCTTATGGGTCATGAGACATAGCGCCGCGATTCATTTTCGCCGAAACATGCTCGATTAGCAGGGCGTAAAACTAACATCCGCGCTCATGATGTTCTGGACGCTACAATCGAGTCCTTGGGGCCGCCAAAATTTTTCTCGCCAAGCGTTTTGGTCTCGCATCAGTGAATGACAGCAGCCTTTATTGCATCGAACGGCGGCTGTCGCTACACTCCGTTCCGCCCAAACAGCATGAGCAGTCGTCCCCAAGCTAAATGGTTTAGCAAGGATTGACTATCTTAGGAGGGCCAGAAAATGGATCTCCCAGTTGGCATTCAAACTTTGCAAGGTACCGATCGCTGGGTTGGTGGGCTGCTTTGCGCCATTCTGACCTTTCTCAGAAAAATCTTTGAATCCGCTGGACGGTCAGGACCGCGCCAGGCTGAACGTATTCTCTTCGTGAAGTTCGCGGAGCAAGGCTCAACCGTTCTCGCTTATCCGGCAATTCTTCGTGCGATCGAAATGGTTGGACGTGAAAACGTTTACTTCGTCGTATTCGAAGACAATCGCTTCATTCTCGACGCGATGGAAATCATTCCCGATGGCAATGTGATAACAATCGCGACGAACAGTCTTTTCGGACTCGCGAGTGGTGCGTTGCAAGCGGTGCTGCAGGTGCGGAAAATCGGCATCGACGCGGTCATTGATATGGAGTTTTTGACACGTTTCTCAGCGATATTGACGTTTATGACCGGCGCCAAATCGCGTGTTGGATTTCATACTTTTTATGGCGACGGACCATACCGCGGCGACTTAATGACGCACCGGCTTTTGTACAATCCGCATCTTCATACAAGTCAGATGTTTGAAGCGATGGTTGAAGCGTTGAACCGTGATCCGTCGGTGCTTCCGACGTTTGACTTTAGGCCATCTGCAAACCAGCCGGTCGCAAGATTTCGGCCGTCCCAGTCTGAAGTTGCTGAAATCAATGCGCTGCTACAGCACGAAAATCCTCGTATTGGGTCTGCGCCGATCATTCTGCTCAATCCGAACGCGAGCGACTTGCTGCCGCTGAGGCGGTGGCCGCCTTTGCGTTATGTCGAACTTGCGCGACGGCTGCTCGAACGTTACCCGGAGTTGTTTATTGGGTTTACCGGTGCGCCCGCCGAAGCTGGCCCCAATAACCAGCTTGCAAACGAGGTTGGCTCTGACCGCGTCATCCGGCTTGCTGGAAAAACGACTCTGCGACAAGTGCTCGCGCTGTACACGCGCAGTGAGATTTTGGTGACGAATGACAGTGGCCCGGCTCATTTTGCCTCGATGACTCCGATTCACGTCGTCGCGTTGTTCGGGCCGGAGACACCGGCGCTCTTTGCCGCGCGATCGCCGAACGCGACGGCCTTGTGGGCCGGCATCGCGTGCAGTCCTTGCGTGAACGCCTACAACAACCGGCAATCGATATGCCGCAACAATCTTTGCATGCAAGCAATCACAGTGGACGATGTTTTTGAAAAAGTTACGCGCATTTACGATTCCCTTAAGGGATCGCATCCAGAATTTAGTCTGCCGAACTGAAGGGTGTGCCAACTTATAGGTCGCTCCAATTTGGCTTCGCCGCGCTTGGGATAGTTCTCCTCACGGTTGTCATTCGCCTTCCGTCTCTTTCGCATCCTCAGCCAATTGACAGCGAAGCAATGTATTCGGTGGTGGCGAACGAGATCGTCGACGGAGGTCGGCCCTACGCTGACGCAGTAGAGCGCAAGCCGCCGCTTCTCTTCTGGACGTACGCCGCAGTATTCAAAGTAGCAGGCAAGTACAATTGGAAAGCGCTTCACGTAGTCGCACTCGTGTGGACGCTATGCGCGATGGCAGGCCTCTATGCAATCGGCTGCGAGTTATTTGATCGCAATACCGGTTTGATTGCCGCGTTCTTCTACAGTGTGTTCCAACCCTGGTGGGCGTGGAAGAACCTCTCGTTCGATAGTGAGATGCTGATGAATCTCCCTATCATCTGCGCGTGGGCAATCGCGTTCGGCCGCGGTTCGTCGCGACTGCGACCCGAGCTCTTTGCGGCAGGTGTGCTTCTCGGCATGGCCTTTCTGCTCAAACAGCCGGCCGCGATAGCAGCAGTCCCGCTTGGCATCTATCTACTACTTCCGAGCTATCGAGCTAGCCGCGGTTTTACGCCAACCAATTCGATCATTCAGGCGACCATGCTCACGTTAGGATTCTTCGCAGCGCTCGGCCTCGTGGCGATTGTGCTTTGGAAGCAAGGCATCCTTCATGACACGTTCTATTGGACAATTGCTGATCATGACGTTCCGCACGTTTTTTGGCAGAAAGGGATCGTGAATACGCTGGTCTTCTTCGGGACCTGTTTACCACTTCTGATCGGAGCGATAATGGCATGCCGGGCTAAGAGCGACATTTGGACTGGAAAAAGGGCGGAACGAACAGCGCTTCTAGGACTGCTCGCTGCTTCAGCGATTGGCGCCGCGGCAGGCGCGCGCTTTTACCCTCATTACTATGTCCAACTGATTCCTCCGCTTGCACTACTCGCGGCATCCTACTACGCGCGACTTTGGTCCCGGACAATTCAGCCGCCCCACTGGCTTCTGCGACCGAGAGTGACCTACGTGTGGCTGGCTCTTACGATCATTGCCTTCTCAATCAAACACTGGACGGGGCTGGCACCAGGACGTGAACCGTCCGAGACGGGACAATACTTATTCACGCATTCCGATCCTGCCGACAGGATTTTCGTCTGGGGCCAGAGTCCCGAAATTTATCTGGATGCGCACAGACGTCCTGCCTGCCGCTACATCACAACTTTCCCGCTGACGGGGTATGTCTTCGGAGGACCTATCCCCGGTTTCGATACTCGCAGCCGGATCTTGCCCGGCGCCTGGAGCAGTTTCGAGCAGGATTTTGCCAGGCATCCGCCCGCCTACATTGTCGATCTTTACTCCGCGCCTGGCGCACTGTATCCAGTGCGAGACTTTCCGATCCTGGCAAAACTTTTGGCGGAACGATACCAGCCGGTGGCGCACACTGCCGAAGGCGTGATTTACCGGATGCGCTAGGTTTCGTTGCCCTGTCCTCAATTGGAAGCCATTAGGTCCCAATGACAACGAAGGCCAATGATCCGTGGTACCTCGGTGTCTTACGGTGGACGCTCTATGTCATAGCGATTTGGTCTTTCGCATGGACCGTTTATCGCGCGTTTCTGAACATCGAAATTGAACCTAACGAGGGTTGGAATGCTTATTTCGCTGATGCGGCGATGGGTAAGATGCCGCTCTATCCATCTACCCATCAACTCATCACCAACAACTATCCGCCACTATCGTTTTACATCGTGGGTCTAGTGGGGCGGTTTACAGGCGATCCGGTGTTAGCCGGCAGATTGCTGTCCCTGGTTGCCGTGGTTGCGATCGCGACGGCGATCGCTTTGTGCGTCAGGCGGCTCGGTGGAAGTGGAGTGGCAGCCAGAATTAGCGGGGCATTCTTTGTAGCGACGATGAGCCGATTTTTTATGCCCTATGTCGGAATGAACGAGCCGCAACTTCTCGGCGAAGCTATCATGGCCTTTGGTTTTCTGTGGTTTCTAATCGCAAGATCGAACGACCGCGGATATGTGGGGGCCGTTCTCGTGATGGCTTTGGCGGGCTTGGTTAAGCACAACATTATCGCCATGCCAGTGACTGTTTTCCTCTGGCTTGCCATATATCGTCGGCGCGAAGCTGTGAAGTGTTTCTGCGTAGCGGCGATTGCCATCATGACCGCTACCGCGATTTGTTATGCCTTGTTCGGCGAAAACTTCTTTCTGAACATCTTGTCTCCCAGGCATTATTCGTTGAAAAGAGCCCTTCGCATTTTTGGAGAATTAGAATGGGTGTCTGTTGGTTTGGTCGCTTGCATTTACAATGCCTGGGCTCGTCGGCGTGATGTGAACGTTCAGCTTTGCAGTTGTCTCATCGCAATCGCGTTCGGATCATGTTTCCTACAGAAAAGCGGTGCTGGAGTGGATATCAATGCTCAATTTGATCTGGTTATTGCCGTCGCGATGGGCTTGGGTCTGGCGTTCACACAAGTTTCGCAATGGCCTCTTGCGCGCCCTCTTCGGTTGGAACAAGCGCAGGCAATTCTATTGCTTGCCGTGTGCGTGCGGCTGCTGGCGTCAAAACAACTTCAACCGGTGCGGATGGTATTCGATCGCAGTTTCATAAAGGAGATTGCGATAAGGGAGCAGACAATGGCTGATAGTGTCCAGCGCGTGCGACGAGTTCCCGGCGATGTGTTGTGCCCGCCCTTCGTAAGCTACCGATCGAGCAAACCGTTTACGGTGGACGCATTTAATGTGCAGCAAAGAATTTTGGCCGGCGTACTGCCTAAGGACGCCATAACCGCCCGTGTGGCTGCTGGAACCCTAACAATCGTGGAGGTTGATCCGCGCGCTCGCTGGAATCGATAGGCACATGCTTGCTTCACCCAGTCGAGGGCGAGTGTTCACACGGTGTATAGCCGATTACTTCGGCTTATCCTACCCGCAAGAATTCGTGTCTGCGGCTTCGCTTTTCATAGCGCTGATCGTTTTTAGGGGCATTACCATCACGCACTACAATTTCGGCAGGGATGAGGCGCAACATCTGCACGTCGTTTGGGGCTGGGCTCGCGGTTTTGTTCAGTATCGCGATCTGGCTGATAACCACATGCCGTTGTTTCAGATTCTATGCGCGCCGATTTACAAACTGATCGGTGACCGCGGGACCATTCTCTACTGGATGCGAATCATCCTGCAACCGCTCTACATTCTCGCCTTCTGGTGCACCTATCGGATCGGATCGCTGCTTTTTTCCCGGCGCGTCGGTGTCTGGGCAGCTATTCTAGTGGGACTCTCCACCGACTATGTTTTTCGTTCGGTTGAATTCCGGACGGACAATCTCTGGGCTCCGCTTTGGCTGTTGTGTCTAACGGTACTGCTCGGTGGCCCCTTAACAACGCGGCGCGCGCTGATCGCGGGTTTTCTCATCGGTCTTTGCTTTGGCGTCTCCATGAAGACTTTGCTCCTTGTCATGTCTATTCTGATGGGGGGTTCGATGACTCTGATTTTCGTTGGCCGCGAGCGACTGGGTATCGGTTGGGGGCAGATTCTCGGCGCGTTGGCAGCGTTCTTTGCCAGCGCGTTGATTGTTCCTGCTACGATCATCGCCGCGTTTGCGCTCTATGGCATTTGGCCGCAGTTCCGCTATTGGGTATTCGATCACAACGTCGTGCCCGGTTTGAGGGACCATCCCGCATGGTGGGTGATTATCTTTGCTGTCGGATTCCCACTCGTCGTCCTCGAGGCGCGCCGGATTGTCGCCGCGACGACCGAGACCATAGTGGCAGCGCGCCGGAGTTTTATCTTTGTCACGGCCGGATTCTTTTTTACTGCGCTCGTTTCCTTTTGGCCCCTTCTGTCGCGGCAGGACTACCTCCCCTTTTATCCGCTCGCCTTTGTCATTTGTACGGGCGCAGTTCTGACGATTTTGGACCGACGGGCAAAAAATCAGAATATCGCGAAGTTCTGGCGCGTCATGCCCGTGCCCGCCTTGTTCGGTGTATGCGAATTATTGGTGGCCTTGTTCGTTCATCCTTTCTGGGGCGACAAGGCGAAACTGGAGAGCGATCTTTTGCGGGACACGCTCAAACTTACTGAACCGGGTGACTTCGTTTTTGATCGCAGAGGAGAAATGGTTTTCCGGCAGCGTTGCTTTTATCCCATTATTGAGACGTTTACTGAGGAACGCATTCGGCGTGGATTGATGGAGGACAATGTGATCCAGCGTTGCATCGATACACGCACCTGTGTCGCCGTTTTGCCAGGTGACATGCCGTCAGCCACGTCCCGTTTTCTGGAACAGAATTATTTACCGATTGGAAACAGATTGCGGGTGGCAGGTGTTCTATTGCACTCATCCACGGACGAAAAGCACTTTGATTTTGAAATCGTTATTCCGGCCTCGTACAAAATCATCGCGCGCGACGTTGGTACTGTAACGGGTGTGCTCGACGGCGAGCGGTACGAAGGAAAGGCGCGCTTTCTTTCACCGGGCGCTCACACATTTGTGCAAACTTCCACCGGACACGACCTCGTGGTCTTCTGGGCGCAGGCTGTTGATCGCCATTTCAGACCGACCGGGTTGTAGTACCTCGCCTGACAGTGAATTAAATTGCCAGCTCCCTTGGTTTCTCTTCTGTTAACCGAGGGTGTCATTTCTAACTTCAACTGCTCCGACGTTCGATAATCGGTCGAGGTTAATGCTGATCGCGCCACACCCCGACGATGAGGCGCTTGCATGCAGCATCATTCTCCAGCAAGCAGTTCGCGCTGGCGCGGCTATTCGCGTTGTCTACGTGACAGATGGAGATAACAATCCCTGGCCACAGCGAGCACTCGAAAGAAGATGGCGCTTGAGTGCATCGGATCGAAAACGCTGGGGAAAATTGAGACGCTCAGAAGCATTGGCCGCGTTGCGTGTCCTCGGTATCGACGCTTCGGACGTTCAGTTTCTTGCCCTGCCAGACCAGGGCCTGACAGATCTCCTGTTGCATGATTGCAACGGCGCTCTCGCGCGACTCAGTCAAGTGATCGACGATTGGTCACCTACAGATATCCTTGTGCCTTCACTGGCCGACATTCATCCAGACCACAACGCCGTTGCCGTGATGATTCGGCTCATCTTCCCCGACTTTTTGGCAGGGGAAGTTTCGCAGTGGAATTATTTGGTGCACGGTCACAGTCCCGCGTTTTTCGACCGCGCCGCGGAATTATCGTCATCCGAAGCGGAGACCGCAGCAAAACGCGACGCAATTCGCTGCCATCAAACGCAAATCAGACTGTCGAGGCGACGTTTTCTTAGATACGCGACGCGCCCGGAACGTTTTCTTCGTGTCGAAAGCGAGAACGCTGTCTGGTGCGATGGCGCCGTTCATTCCGTTTCTCGAACGCACGATAACCTCAATGTCGATTTTCGCTTTACGGTCGACCCCTTTCGTATGCAGAGGAGCAGGTTTTTCGTTTTGGGTCGCGACTTGCTTGGCCGAATATGTGCGTGCCAGATCCGTCTTCCCGGCTGCTCGGCGGATGTTGAAATGTTGGATTGCGCGACGAATCACAGCATTGGCATCGCCCGTTACAGAGGCCATCCATTCGCCGGCGAGTTCGCGTTCCCATTGCATCTGTTTTCGCCGATTCACGATTTGTTTATCAAAGTCGATCGGCGTTCGTGGTTCTTCGATGAGGCCGGTTGGATTGAGATTCCAGGTGTGCCGAGTCTAACCAATGTCGCTCTGTCCATGATTTCCGCTTAGGCATATTGGCTTGCGGTTCGATCTTGCACTGGTCGTAATTCGAAGGCGTAATCTTTCTCACCGACCGGTGGCGATGCTCCTTACGCTTAAGAATTTGTTAACTTCATCTTTCCACGCAGATCAGGCTCGCGTTGTATGATCGACGAGCACCACGCTTTAGATCGCGTCGTGATTTTAGGTGATGAATCGGCCAATTGGCAGATCGCCGGATTGCGCCAGCTTGATCGGCTCGTGCTGGGGCTCGATGAATTCGCCAGAGCAATCGGAACGGCAAACAAGATTGAAGTTATCGTTTTCTGGAAACCCGACATTTCGCTTTCGGAGCGATTGTTGCCCGAGCAACAGCGAATCACGCGTGTTTGGTTAACCGAAGCTTCGGATTCGATTGAACCGGAAGCACGCATACTCGCCACGCGCTTGTTCGTCGCTCGAAATGCCTTGTCGAATTTTTTTGCAACGACGCCCCCGCTGAAAATCGAGGAACCGATTGTCGATCTAACGGAAGCGTGGCCACGACTCTTCGAGCAGTTCGAGAGAACTTGTCGAAGCGCAACTCGGGCCGGGGGAGAGGACTGGCGTTTTATCGCGCAGCCGAGCGAGATTGTCGCCAGCGAAAAACATTTCCTTCGCCACATTGGCAAATCGCAGGACGGAATAGTTTCGAAGTTTTTGAACCGCCCGATCTCACGCGTAATCACGCGACTTCTCCTTAAGTTCCCGATTACTCCCGACGCCTGGACGATATTGACCTTCGCGCTCGCTCCCGTGGCTTTTGTGTTTTTGGTGCGCGGTGATTACACCGGGTTCCTGGCCGGGACTGCACTTTTCCAATTGATCAATATTTTGGACGGCTGCGACGGCGAGATTGCACGCGCCAAATATCTCGATTCGGAACGAGGCCGGCGCCTCGACGCCTTCTGCGATTTCGTCGCTAATCTGATTTTTGTTCTCTGCCTCGGCATCGGTCTCTTCCGGCAACCGTCGGTGAGCGCAAACATAGGCTTCGTTTATCTGCTCGAGAGCTTGATCACGTTCTTTATAATGGCGGGTGGGGTTGGCCGTTTTCTCATGCCGCTTCTCGCTCGCGATACCACGCGCGCAGTCTCGCGCCGACAGGAAGACTTCAACCTGGCAGATCGTTTTTTCGGTCGCGCGCTGACCGCTTTCATTTATCAAATCACACAGCGCGACGTGATTTATTTTGTGTTTCTACTTTTGGCGATCGTCGGTCGAGCGTCATGGATTCTGCACATTTTTTTCGCCTTTTCCGTGATCACGCTGCTCTTCAGGCTGTTCAGGAAGAGTTGGCGGCTGGCCGCAGAAATGCACTGATAATGGCGGTCGATGATCGCGTTTACTTCGACCGACCTCGACCCAGTCTGCTTGAAAACTGAAGACACCGGCAACGTAGCATGACGGAACCTTTTCTCCCGCCATTGTTGATCGTCGCAGATTCGCCGGAGGCGCTGACGGACCTGTGCGGTATCTCGCTGCTGGAACGAATGCGTCGCGTCGCGCTCCAGCTCGGTTTTCATGAGGCGATGATTTTGTCCAACTCCGTGAAGACGATGGCTACGCATGTCGCTAACGAGTCGTGGCGTCGTGCAGATGTGTCGCTCACGTTTCGAGAACACACCGATGCGGACGTCACGGTTGGCGACATTCTCGATAACCTCGCTGCACTGAGGGTCGCCTCCGACGGGCGGATCCTCATCGTATTCGCCGGTTTTTATTGCGATGAACGTCTGCTGCGATCGCTCGCCGACGCACAGACCGACTCCGCTCTCATCGATTCGGATCCCCCATCGAGTATTGCGCCGCTTTTGGAAAATTCAGATAGCCATTCTTCCCCGCTTTTGTGTGCTGCTCTGCTGTCGAGCGAATGGCTTTCGCGGAAAAATCGCGCTGGCAGACTCGTGGAAGAGGTTACTTCCGATATGATAGCGGGTCGCATAGCGCACGTCGATGCCGCCCGACAGCAAGCATACGTTCGAAGCATGCGTCGGAGTGTGCGGCCGGTTTTCTTTCCAGCTCCTTCGCTCGAGCGCCGTCCGTTGGCCGAACGATTGCTGCGTGACGCGACACAAAAAGGTGTCCTTGATTTTCCGGCGCTGGTGCACGCACCGATTGAGAAGTGGCTGGTTTCGCATCTCTGTCGAACGACGATCACTCCGAATCAGATCACGCTTGGAACCGCAGTTCTCGGTCTAGGCGTGACGCTGCTTTATGCCTGCGGGTATCTTTGGGCTGGAGCGTTGCTTGCCCTGGTTATTGGAGTTCTCGATGGCGTTGATGGCAAGCTCGCACGTTTGAAAGCGCAAACGACGAAGCTTGGAAAGAAGGAGCACGACCTCGATTATTTTGTTGAAACGTCGTGGTGGATGGCGCTGGCGTATCATTTTCAAGCCACCGGTCAAATTCGCTACGCCTACGTAATTTTCTTCGCCTTCTTTGCCTTCCACAGGCTGGAACGGATGGCCATACAAGCCGTTCAGCGACGAATTGGTCGAAACCTGGATGATTTCACTCCATTTGATCGCCTCGTGCGCCTCGTCGCTGGCCGTCGCAACATTTATACCTGGCTGTTCGCCTTTTTTCTTGTAATTGGGGCTCCGGCGACTGGTTTCATCTGGATCTGTTTCTGGGGGGTGGCGAGCGCGATCATCCATATTTTCCGTGCGCTGCAAATCGTCTTCAGCGGTCAGGATAAAGTTGCACCGACGTCTATTGCGTCGTGAAAGAAGGTACCCAAGCAATCGAACTTCACGTGCCGCGAAGTTGGCTGTCGATGATAAGGCCGTCTTTCATTTCGTGGACCCAATCGCACGCTTCGGCAATTGCCGGATTGTGCGTGGCGAGTAGCAATGCCTTGCCGCGTTCATGCACAAGATTCTGCAACAGCTCAAATGCGCGCTCGGAGTTTGCGGTGTCGAGATTGCCGGTCGGTTCATCGGCGAGAATGACGTGCGGGTCATTCGCGAGTGCGCGTGCGATGGCGACGCGTTGTTGTTCGCCTCCGGAAAGATGACGGCTGGGCCGTCGCAACTTGTCGCCCAAGCCGACGCCGTCAAGCAACTCGGCAGCGCGATCGCGCATCTGCGCATCCGAGAGTTGGCCAAGTTTACGCATCGGGATCATTACATTTTCCTCCGCAGTGAAGTCCTCCATCAAGAAATGGAATTGGAAGATGAAGCCGATGAATTTGTTCCGCTTCTGCGCGAGCTCATCGTCGCTTAGATGGGACACCGCTTCGGTTTCGATCGCAACACTCCCGGCGTCAGGTGTATCGAGTAAACCAAGAATATAGAGCAACGAACTCTTGCCACACCCCGACGGGCCCACCACGGCATGAACGCTTCCAGTCTCGATCTCGAGCGACACACCGCGCAGGGCGTGCACGCGTTCCTCTTCTTCGCCGAGGTAGCGTTCGAGCCGGTCGCAACTCAGGCTAATTTGTGCGCTCATCTCGATCCCCGAATGGTGACGACGGGTGGCAACTCAGCGGCGCGCCGTGCCGGGACATAACTGGCGATAAACACGGCCAGAAGCGCGAGTAACGTCGCAAACGCATAATGGTGCCAGTCCCACGTGACCAAAAAATAATTTGTGTAGAGCAAGCCACGGAGACGAATGGGAATGTGCGATACACCCCAGGTCATTAACGCGCCGAGCGCGCAACCGAGCACCGATCCAGCCGCAGCGATCAGTGCGCCCTGCCAGAGGAAGATTGCACTGATATCTCTGCGGCGATAACCCATGGAACGCAAAATCGCGATCTCTTTAATCTTCGCGAGGACCGACATCGTAAGGACATTAAAAATTCCGAAGCCGGCCAATAGAATGATGAGTGAAACCGTAATCGCAACGGACATTCTTAAGGTTAGAAAAAGTTGGAGCGTGCTCTCCTCGCGTTCCTGCCAGCTGAGAGCATTGTGCTGGAAAAGTGTTTCGAACCGGCTGGCCAATACCGGCGCACGATTCCGGTCGCGCAGTTTATAGATGATCATGGTCGCTCCAGAGGGCTGCTGCAGCAACGCCTGTGCGACTTTGGCGTGCGAGTAAATACGGGTCGAATCGATCGAGCCAATGCCTGCACGTGCGATGGCTGCAACACTGAATCGCCAGTACTCGCCATTGGGGGCGAGCAATTGCACCGTGTCGCCTACACTAGTCTGAAGAA
This sequence comes from uncultured Verrucomicrobiae bacterium, assembly GCA_963761585.1. GTDB lineage: Bacteria > Verrucomicrobiota > Verrucomicrobiia > Chthoniobacterales > UBA10450 > Udaeobacter. The sequence continues at coordinate 2,107 of CAVXHW010000004.1, read as the reverse complement.
GCTCTGCCAGGCGCGAACCGATAATGATAGAGCTGGTGTTATTTCGAAAGTCATCAAACCTGCCGTCAATCAATTGGTGCAGGAGATCGGTAGTTTGTGCGTGGAGGGCGGGATCGATGCCGTAAAGATCGACAGTCGCATTCTCAAATCCCGCGCGAGCGCTTACGGTTCCCCGCAGAACCGGCGAACAAGAAATGACATCAGGGAATTGTCTGCTTACCCGCATGATTTCGTTGGGGTTGGTGATGCCTTCAAAATAGAGACGGCGGCCCGTATTCGCCTTGGAGTTCTTCGCGGCGACCATGAGCGGCTCGTACCGCGGGCGAAAACGGGACCTGACGACCAGCGCGCCGTTGCTGCCGATGTTGGACTCAATGAAATAGCGGGACAAGCCCTGCGTCTGCGCTTGCGTGCAGATGAAGATCGCGACACCGAAAACGACACCGCTCAAACTCAAAAGCAATGCCCGCTTGCGATGCGTTAGAAAACGCAGGGCAATGTAAAGCGGGGGTGTCACGGCGCTTTCGGTGGAGGCGGCGCGTTGATCATGCGCTGGCGCACCGGCTGGCCGGAATGAAACTTGTCCTGATCCGAAACGATTATGTGATCGCCGTCCGCCAAACCGCTGAGCGCCTCGGAAAAATCGAGTGTGCGAAATCCTACATTGACCGTTCGTCGCTGCACAATTCCTCCATTTACTACCAGCGCTTGATCGACGAGCAGCGCGCGCGTCGGCACGAGCAGCGCATTTTCGTGCACTCCAGTGATGATGTTCATCTCCCCAGTCATACCGACCATCAGGTTGTCCGGCGGATTTTCCATCTCCAGCACAACAGTATAACGCTGAGTGGTTGGATCGGCGGCGGGTTGGACTGACGTGACGCGGCCCGTGAAATTACGCGTGCGGTAGGCGTACAATTGAACCTTTGCTTTCATTCCCGGTTTTACTTCGCCTACGTCTTCCTCGTTAACTTCGCCGCGCACGTAAGTCTTTCGCGAAGAGACGGTGAAAAGTTCATTAGCGTTCGAAACCAGTTCGCCATCGATTGTCTGAACGTTGGTTAGAATTCCATCGATCGGCGAGCGAACTTCAGCGTTCTTCATTTCCGCTTCGAGCTTCTTCGCAGCTTCTTCAAGAGACTTGAGATTGCGATCCCGCTCGATGCGCTCTGTCTCCACCGCGCCGCGTAAACGGTTTACCTCACTTTTGGATTTCTGGTATTCGACCGCGGGCACGTTCCCTGAGGAAACAACTTTTTCGAGCCGTTGTAGATTGTCCTCCGCTGCTTTGAGCAACTCGGTAGACGGGACGGGAAGGGCCGCGCGGTCAATTGCTGCCTGCAAATCGGTACGTGCTTGTTTCAATTGCCTGGAGGTTTCTTCGTCAGCAATCGTTGCTAGCAATTCGCCCCTTTGAACGCCTTTGCCGATTGCACCGCGACCGGCCGAGAAAGATTCAGCCAGCTGAATAAGACCGTCGTTTTGCGCCCGAACACGCACCACAAACGCGGGTTCGATCCGCACCGTCCCGTAAACCGCCGAGATGGCCGTCCCGCGCTGGACTGTCGCCACTTCCGCGTTCGGCATCAGAAAAAAATATGCGAGCGCGAAAAGGATAACGACCGCCGCTGCGCCGATCCACAAAACGGTTTTTGATTTCGGCAATTTCAATTTTGAAGAACTAGTGTGATGTCCACTCCGATTGTTTGCAATACGCTCGTTCCCGGCAGGGGCTGTTCTTGTTCCGGCTTGTTCGTAGGTCTTCGAGACCATTATTGCCAAGACACTGCAGCCGAGATATCCGTTCGATCAGTAGGTTCAGGGAGTAACGGCTTCCTGGCTGCCAAATCTGTCGGTTCTTGTAAAGCCCGTGACGATTTGACTACTTATCCGCTACCGAACCCGGTTTGCGAGTTTCGTACGAAAATTGAAAATATCGTCCGGCTGCGCGGTCCCATTCTGCGGCTGCGACGTTGTGCTGATAAATAGCGTCGAGCAACCCACTCTTTGTCGTCAGAAAAGCGGTTTGACTCACGCGGTATTCAAGCGGCGAGATTAGACCGGTTGCGACATTTTCCCGAACAGTGCGGGCGCTTTCCTCCGCAGC
>CAVXHW010000003.1:0-81304 GCA_963761585.1 uncultured Verrucomicrobiae bacterium | reverse complement strand
CATCGCCGTAACGGCCACAGATATTTCCCTGCGAACTGATTCCGTTTAACGATGTGAAGGTTGACCCGGGATAATCGAAAGTGAAGAAGTTGTTTGGCGGGACAAAGAAGAGTCCATGAGTTACGCCTGAGGCGTCCGCATATCTGCCCACCACCCAGTTCCTATTGTTATCTCCAAACAGGATTGTCTGAACGGAGCCCGAAGGATCGATCGGAAAGTGCAGCGCCCCATTGGCGTCCCGGTAGTAGCCGTGAAGGATCCCTGAGGCGTCTATATAGTATCCCACCACCAACTGCTTTGAATCATTGATTTGGTAAGCAAGGGTCCCGGTAGCTCCCGGGACGCTAAACGACGTTACGGTTCCGCCAACGTTGATGAACGCCTGCAGGGTCACGTCGTCGGCAGAAAACGCGCCGGTAAAGTCGCCGGCATTATTTATCCCAAACACATCGGTGCTGACCGATCCGGGAACATCGTATCCCGTGAAGGTGCCGCCCGACAGGAAAAACCCGTGATCGTTGGCATCGGGGCTGGCGTAGTCACCGACTACTGTGCCTCGGTTATTGATGCCTCGTCCTTCGGTAAAACCCACGGTATCGTTAGGGTCGACGATCGGCGCGCTAAAGCTACCATCGCTGAACCGGACAAAACCGCGCACCACCCCGCTCGAATCGATGAACTCGCCAACGATGTCGCCTCTTTCGTTAATCTTTTGCGGCGAGGTGGTCACAACTCCGGTCCCGGGATAATCAAAAGTCGTGATCACTTCGATAGAGCCCGAGTTAGCTGCTTGCTGAGCGAACGTCCCCATCAATGGGAACACGAATAGAACTGCTAGAATGCTGATAAGTATTTGTTTTGGTTTCATGATGCTTATTGTCTCCTTAGTTGGTTTTAATGGTTGCCATGCATGATGATGGCTTTCCCGTGTACAAACGGATTCCGGAACGCGCGCTGCACGGAATTTAGATTTTCTCGTCGTTTGACTATCTTCAGCGATCTTGATACAAGCCGTTAACGTGAATACCCGCGGGAAGGAAGGGCGCGGTCGAAGCGATTTCTTTCCTTCGACGCACTGGAGCATGGTTGTCGCGGCTGGGGAAAGCCAGGCCGAACCGGAGATTGCGCAGGATGCGCTAGCGGAGCTTTGCCAGACCTATTGGGCGCCGCTTTACAGTTTCGTGCGGAGCCGCGGGTACGCCATGGAAGATGCGCAAGATCTGACACAGAGCTTTTTCGCCTACATGATCGAGCATAAGATCTACGCGCGCGTCGATCGCACGAAAGGTAAATTCCGATCCTTTCTGTTGGCCTCATTGAAGAATTTCCTGGGGCACGCTTACGACCGTGAGCAAACGTTGAAGCGCGGCGGGTCCCTCGATTTTCTGCCGTGGGACGACGCGCGGGCTAAGGCGGCGGAGTCGCTTTTCCAGACGCATTTCGTTTCAGCGGAGCCCGCTGGAGAAGACCGAGTTTTTGAAAGAACCTGGGCAGAGGCACTGGTCAGGGTGGGACTGGAGCGACTGGCAGCTGAGCAGAAAGCTGAGGGCAAACATAAGCTCTTCGGAGAATTAAGAATCTTCCTTACTAGCAGCCCCAATCCGCTGCCGACTTACGATGACTTGGCTGTTCGTCTCAGTCTCCCGTCCTCCACTCTGCGCAGCCACGTGACCCGATTGCGGGCGCGCTACCGGGAGCTGTTGCGCGCAGAGGTTCGCCGAACGGTTGACACGGAAGCCGAGGTGGATGGAGAGTTGCATTGGTTGTTTCGAGTGCTAGCGGGAGAATAGGGCGCACCATGAAAATATTGTCAGAATCCGTTGATCTCTGCTCGACGTGCGGCCGGCCGTTGAACGTGAACAGCGAATGCCTGCCTTGTCTGGTGCGGATAGCGTTTGACGAACCGGCGGAAGCAGCGACAGCGCCTCAGGCTTCGTTGGTCTTCGGCGACTTTGAGGTCGAGCAACGCCCAGACGGTTTTTACTGGGAACTCGGTCACGGGGCTATGGGGGTAACCTATCTCGCCATGGACAAGGTGTTACATCGGAGGGTGGCCCTGAAAGTGATCGAGGTGCCCGCGACCGCGCGCAGCTCACAAGCGATGCGCGAACGCTTTTTGCGTGAAGCCCGCGCCGCAGCTGCCCTGCGGCATCCGAATGTGGCCGCCGTGTTCCAGTTCGGCGCTTCGCCGGATGCCAGTCACTGCTATTACGCGATGGAGGTAGTCGAGGGCGAAACTCTGGAGGCCCGCGTGCGGAGAGATGGTCCGCTCAATGCAAAACCGGCTCTGGAAATTGCGATCCAAATCACGCGGGCATTGATGGCTGCGGCAGCCCACGGTTTGATCCATCGCGATCTGAAACCGGGCAATATCATGTTGACGCGGAGTGACACTGACACCGCGGAGCCCGAAGTGAAAGTCATCGACTTCGGCCTTGCCAAGGCGATCGCGAATGCCGGAGGAGAAACGGACCTAACGCACGGAGAATTTGTCGGCACGCCGAATTTCGCGAGCCCCGAGCAATTTGGAAGCGGTCCGGTCGATGCGCGCTCGGACATTTATTCGCTCGGGGCGACGCTCTGGTTCGCGCTCACCGGACTGGCACCACACTCTGGCAGCACGATCGAAGAGATTCGCGATCGTCAAACCCGCGACGATCTGCCAGTCGAGCAGTTGGTCATGAGGAAAGTTCCTGAACCAATAATAAAGCTGCTGCGCTGCACGCTTGCCATCGATCCAGCTCGGCGGCCCGCGTCAGCTCGGGAGTTGATGGAAGCGCTGGAATCCTGCCGCCGCAAGTTGTCTCATGGTATCGGTGTTTACAAGATCGCCGCCTTGATCGCAGTCGTGGCGATTGTCGCGGCAGCGTTGTTGGTAATCGGGCTAAATCGTCGAGAAATAACGTCGGCCCTCGCAAGGAACATCGCGCCATCAGCGTCCGCAGTGACGCCGTTGCCAGAAAAATCGATTGCCGTCCTTCCTCTGGAAAACCTGAGCCACGATCCGGACAACGTCTATTTTACCGAAGGGATGCAGGACGAAATTCTGACCCGGCTGTCCAAGATTGCGGACCTGAAAGTGATCTCACGCACTTCCACCCAGAAATACAAAAACGCACCAGACAATCTGCGCGAGATCGCGAAACAACTCGGGGTTGGAAATGTTCTGGAGGGCAGCGTGCAAAAGAGCGGTGACGCTGTACGGGTCAACGTGCAATTGATCAACGCGCTGAACGACGCCCATCTCTGGGGGGACGTTTATGAGCGGAAGCTGACCGATATTTTTGCGGTAGAAAGCGACATTGCCAAGACGATCGCTGACACGCTGCAGGCGAAACTGACCGGCGCGGAGAAGCAGCTGATAGCAGCTCAGCCGACGACTGACTTGACCGCCTACGAGCTTTATCTCAAAGGCCGCTCGCTCTGGAGCAAACGTGGCGGCGAAAATCTCCGACAGGCGATCGGATTTTATGAGCAGGCGATTGCGCGTGATCCGAAATATGCACTGGCTTACAGCGGGCTGGCAGAGGCTTACGTTATCCTGCCAGCCTATACTGCGACGGCACCACAGGATGCCTACCCTACGGCGAAAGCTGCCGCGCTAAAAGCGCTTCAACTGGATGAGAAACTAGCGGAGGCACACACCGCGCTCGGATCGTTGCTGTGTAGCGGCGACTTCGATATGGCTGGTTCAATATCGGAATTTCAACGGGCGATCGCGCTAAACCCCAACTACGCGACCGCGCACCAGTGGTATGGAAACGGCCCGCTCCTCGCCCTCGGCCGGTTCGAGGAAGCGATCGCCGAGGGCAAACGCGCCATCGAACTTGATCCACTCTCGCCCATTATTAATGCAGACCTGGGTCAGAATCTGTACGATGCGCGTCGATACGATGAGGCGATCGCGCAGTTGCGGAAGACGCTGGAGATTGATCCGACGTTTTATTTCGCACATTATAATCTGGGCATGGCTCTTCAGCTAAAAGGCGACGTGCCGGCTGCGATTGCTGAATACACAAAGGCGCAGCAGTTGAGCGACGATCTGTTTGTTCAGGTGCTGCTTGCAGCTGCCAAAGCGCAGTCCGGCGATAAAGACGCAGCTATCCAAATGCTGGCCGAACTTGAAGAGCTCAGCCAGCACCGCTACGTGCCCGAATACCCGCGCACTCTGCTCTACCTAAGTCTGGGAAATCGCGACGACGCAATTCGACGGTTGGAGCAAGCTATCGCTGATCATGAGAGTCTAACCATCACCATGATTAAAACTGATCCGAAGCTCGATCCTCTTCGTGGCGATCCGCGTTTCGAGGCGCTGGTGCAAAAAGTGGTTGGTCTCGAACATAAGTAACGAGTCGGAATCCGAAAGAATTCTTCGCTCGAAATCTCAAAGGTGATTGTCAGGTCTCCTTGAAATCGCCCTTGTGCTCGCGCGTTTTGGGTCACGTTCCCCGCCTCATCGTAAACGTGGATTACAGCATCGTGCGCGCGGCTGTAATGCTCGGCATACCCGGATTGCATTGCAAACCGCATTCGGCTCGCCGTACCACAGGCGACCGAATCGCAAGGCATCGCTGACGAGATCGACGCCTCGTTTGTCCTTGCGGTGGGCAGACTTCGTAAACGTGCATCAGAGTCGCACCCGTGCATTGTTCATGAACACGGCTCAAGCACAGAAAACGTATACGACCAAGGTCTAATAGCCGGATAATGCCTAATCCTACAAAAGATTATACAGGATCTGAAACAGGCAGAGGGCATTTTTCCCAGCTAGGTTCTTCGCCTGTTCCAGACCCGGCAGTCACAGAATAAATGTAGCTGGGGAAAGAAAGGACAACCATGAATCCGCCGATTCAATTCAAGAACAAACTAATTCTGTCATTTCTCATCGCACTTATGCTCTTCGCGCTCGCCCAAAACACGCAGGCGGTTACTCCTCCGCCGGATGGAGGCTATCCCGGGAATAACACGGCTGAGGGCGACAGTGCGCTCTTCAGCCTTACAACTGGCGTAGCTAACACGGCCATCGGTTATTTTGCGCTTGTGAGGAACACTACCGGCAGCTTCAACGCCGCCACCGGTGCGTATGCGCTCCGTCTCAACACCATCGGCTCCGACAACACGGCCGACGGTTTTCAAGCGCTCTATAGCAACACCGCTGGCCTCAACACGGCCACCGGTTTTGATGCGCTCTATAGCAATACCAGCGGCACCCAGAATACCGCGACCGGTGCGTATGCCCTCCAGAACAACACCACCGCCAACAACAACACGGCCGACGGTTTTCAGGCTCTTTTAGAGAATACGAGCGGCGCGCAGAACACTGCTACGGGGTATGCCGCACTCAATTCAAACACCACCGGCAACTTCAACACTGCCAATGGAGGTTTAGCGCTCGTGAGCAATACTATCGGCACCTTTAACAGCGCCTTCGGTCAGGGCGCACTCGACTCGAATACCATCGGCGTTGACAATACAGCCAGCGGCGCTGGAGCACTCTTCAGCAACACAACCGGTGGCGGCAATACGGCCAGCGGTTTTCAGGCCCTCAATGACAACACCACCGGTAACGCCAACGTGGCCAACGGCAGTGGCGCGCTCTTTCGCAACACCACCGGCGACGGTAATGTGTCCACCGGCGATTCTGCGCTCGGACACAACACCACCGGCAACCACAACATCGCAGTGGGCGCTTCAGCCGGTTCAAATCTTACCACCGGCAGCAATAACATTGATATTGGGGCCAACGTGCTTGGAGTGGCGGGCGAAGCGAACACCATTCGAATTGGCAAATCAGGAGTTCAGACCAAGACAGTTGTTGCCGGGATTCATGGAGTAGCAGTTACAGGTTCAACCGTTGTCGTAAACGCCAACGGTCAACTTGGCGTAGCGCCGTCCTCGCAACGGTTCAAGGCGGAGATTAAGCCGATGGGCAAAGCGAGCGAAGGAATTCTCGCGCTCAAACCGGTGACCTTTCGCTACAAGAAAGACATTGACCCCGATAGCATTCCGCAATTTGGCCTCGTAGCCGAGGAAGTGGAAAAGGTGAACCCTGCTCTGGTGGCTCGCGACGACAAAGGGAAGGTTTATACCGTGCGCTATGACGCAGTGAACGCGATGTTGCTCAACGAGTTCCTTAAAGAGCATAAAGCCTTTGCAGAAGAGCACCGCACCGTTGAAGAGCTGAAGAAAGAAGTTGCAGCGCTTACTGCGGGGCTACAGAAAGTGAGCGCCCAGCTTGAGCTGAACAAACCCGCGCAGCAAACCGTGTTGAATCGGCAGTACGAGGATGAATAGGGGGTCAGTCAACAAATCCTGACAGATCTCCAACCGGGATTTAAGAATCATCGCGGCGATGGCCAGTGCTTCATCGCTATCGAGCGGATGAAAAGCTGACGGCGTCTATCGACTCGAATCCGCATGCGAACAGCAATGGGTCCCGGTGAGACTACAGATTACGTTGTAGAGCCGGGACGAGGTGGCGGTGTTGGATGAGGCCGCGGCGTCGGAGTAACTCTCCCTGTAGGTGTAGCCGTGGGTGTCGGTGTTGGCGTGACTGACGGGGTAGGCGTAGGAGTAGATGTTGAAATGAGTTCCCAAGTATCGTTGAAATATCCGTTGTTATTCTGACCGCCGAAAAGAATCACATGGTGTAAGGCCATATCGTAGGTCATGCCAGCACCTTCGCGCGCGGGCGGCGAGTGCGGCGTAGACAAAAGTGTCCACGTGGCGCCGACCTGATCCCATAACCACGTCGTGTTCTGGTCTACACCGCCACTTCCACCTCCAAAGAGAACAACGCCTTGCAGCCCGGGGTCGAAAGCGGCAGAAGCGGCATACACTAAGAGAGGTTGTGCAGCCGGAGATTGCAGGGTCCATGTCGTGCCATCATAGGTCCAGGTGTTATTCGGGTTAACGTCAGCCAGACCGCCAAACATAACAACCTGTCCTGTGGACGTATTCGTTGCAACGGCCGCTGAAGATCGAGCGAATGGAACAGTCGGTGGGGTTAACTGCGTCCAATCGGAGCCGTTCCATTGCCACATGGTAAGCTGATAGAAGTGGCCGTCGTATCCGCCAAAAACATCGGCCCTGCCATTGGGATCGGGAAATAGCATCGGACTGGTAACAGCAGGAGGGTGATGGGCTGGCGTGGCCTGCGTCCACTGTAACGTCGACCCATCCCAAAGCCATGTATCGCCCAGGTAATTGGTTCCATTGAACCCACCGAAGAGTACCACCTTCTGAGCGACAGAATCATAGGTCATTTGGGCGGCAGCGCGGGCTGGAGGCACAGATTGTGTGGCAATCTGCGTCCAGCTTGTGCCGTCGAAACTCCATGTGTCATTTAGATAGCCAGTGCCGTCGAATCCCCCAAACGCAACGGTCTTCCCGCTGACCGGATCGTAGGTCATTGCAAGGTACGAACGTGCCGGAGGAGAATTGTTTGGCGAAAGCTCAACCCAATCCGGAAAACTAAAAGGAGTGGCCGCTACACTCGCTGCAAATGCGAGCGAAATACCGCAGAAGATAAACATTATCGACGCATGCGAAAAGTATCGAACCTGAAAGAGTTTCATGAATGACGTAAGACGCTCAGCAGGTGTTTTGTCAAATCACCATGACGACGCGCAGAGAGAAGAAACACCACGCGGGCAGCTTTCGGACGAAAGTCTGCCGATTCAACCGGATCGAGGATTCCGTTGGCCGTTCGTAAAATCAGGGCGTTTCATAGATCTACGGCTTCCGGTATTGACATCGGCGATCAGTTTGTTGTTGAACGTGGTATGACAATTCACCAAAGAACGGGTCGATACATTTTCTTGGTTTCTGTTTTCATGTTGGTCTTACAAGCGCCTGCCGCAACAGCTCAAAACAAAAAAGGCGGTGTAACAGTTTCGTACGAGAGTTCGGGCAGCTCCCGAGTCGCGCGTTTCAAAAACTCCAATTCATATCATGTCCGAGTGGAATTCTCATATAGCGGCACAAGAGTGCACGGTTCGGCTGAGGCGTCTGGTCAGGATGCGGTTTTTGTACCAGCCAATTATTCCGCCACGTACGGAGGCCAGGGGATTTCTATTACGTCGGTCCGAATCACCCGTGTTATTCGGTCGGACTGAGGTCGCCCACGCAATTGCAAGAGTTGCCGGTGAGAGATCGGGACGTTTCGCCACAGCCGCGTCCCTGCTTAAGAAAAAAACTGGAGGAGCGAGCTTTACTGCCAACCGAGCCTTTTCTGAGTGATCCATCGGACGGCCTGATAGCGGACGACTTGTAGTTTGTCGTATTGAGCAGACGAGAGAATCGCCTTTAACTGCGGATCGGACTGCTTCTGTAGGGACGTAGCCTCTTGTGTTTTTTGAACGTTCGAAAGCGAATTGTTGTTTCGGATTGCTATTACCTTTCGTCCTTCATTGGCAAGGATGGGCGCTATTTGGGCGCTCTGTTGAGACGACACACTTAAGTTTTGTTGCAAGCAGCTTTGATATTGGGTCCACCCCGGAGTGCCTGGTCCCGGTACATCGCCTGGGATTTGTGCAGCGACACCTTTAGGGCAACCATAGAACCACCATGGATGTGTTTGGGATTGAACCGACGGCGTAAGAGCAGGAAGCAGAAAGATACCCAACAACAGAGTCGCTCCGCTTCGTCGAATGCAGCTTTTCATTTCTTAATCCTTTCCTTCGGCTCAATTGTAACAATGGGGGTCTGGGAACTCAAGCGCGATCGAAGGCTTAGTTGAACGTCCGTGTTAATCCGACTCGGGATTTGCATGGTAGTGTCGTGCTTGAGTCGAAATGGGTTTGTCCAACTTGCGCGCGGACGAACATGCGTCATCTCGATTTCGTTCCTTTGACCGTGAAAGCTGTCCATCGCACTCCGTTCTCCTCGGATTGCTGTGTGCCAGATAATGCCTTTCCGTCGCTGCTGAATTGCCAGTCAGTGCGGGATGTTGCGACCGCGCCGTCTGGACCTGTCGCCACCCCTTCTTCGATGGTCGTTGTCTTATCGAAAGTTGCGGTCAGAACCCAGCTCCATCCGTCACCGGAGAATCCGGAAACAGTATGAATCTTCTTAATCGGATCGTAGGAGAGGATCTCCACGTTGTTAAACTCCTGGCCGTTGCCTTTCCACGTTTGATCGACCTGCACGAAGAATCCGTTAGCAATCCAGTGTTCGTGCAAATACCAGTTCACCTTGTACTCAGGTCCGGTAGGTGTGTCCTTCGCCGTTCCTGACAATGTCCAGTCTCCAACCCAGGCATCCCACTTCTTGAGTTCTGCTGGAGGTACTGGGTTGAGTCGAAATGGATTTGTCCAACTTGCGCGCGGATCGATTTTGACGATTGTTAGCGTCCCGGCGGCGACACGCGCGGTTACGGCATCCTTCGGCAGTGCCCCGGCTGACATTCTTTGCCCCGCATTAAAGTTATCGACCGCAAACGGCTTGCCCGCACGATAGCTGATTAGCATATTCGGACACAACACGTCACCCGGTGTTCTTCGCACGCGCTCGACACTATCAGCCATTGCCTGCTCCCTCATCGCGATTTCATTTTTAAAGCTGCGGTCAACTAGCAGCCGGATAGGCTCGAGCTCTTTTGGCACCAGCAACCGCGCGCATACTACTAGCAACAGAATCGCCTGAGCTACGGCTGGCGGGAACCGACGTGCCAATGGCCACAGAGGAACTTGTGTGTACGCCAGTCCCAGACCTATCGCGACCGCTATCACGAGATCAAACTGTGCACTAGTCCATACCCCGTCGCCGGTTCTCTGCAGGAAAAATGCCGCCAACGCAATTGCGATTAAACCGGTACAAAGCCGAACATTCCGATCATGCCACGTCACCCAGCCATTACAGACGCAAGCGACTAAACCGACGGACACGTATAGTAAGTCCTTATAGCTGCGAATGGCCTTGTTAAGCGAATAGTGTCTCGGGGCCAAAATGTTAAGGAAGAAGTCGCGGCCGAAGCTGACATAACAAATCGCAATACCAGTCACGATCACGACAGCTGCTACGCATAAACATTTTAGCGCTTCGCGCCGGCGGTTCATTGCAAGCCAGGCGAAAGCAGTCAAGGGCATTGCGATGATGTTGTGCTTAACAAACCCTGCAAAGGCCATCACGAGAATAGGCATGACGTATCCACGGTCTCTCGATCGCGCACCGAGAAATGCCAGAAAACCGAAGGCCATAATGGCATGACCGAAAAGTTGCGGCTCATCCAATCCGACGTACGACCCAAAAAACCGGCTCATCGTGGCCACGTAGAATGCAGCGCTAATTACGGTAGCCGTTTTAGTTCCGCCCAATCGCCTGACGCTCAAAGCGATTGCTGTCGCGATCGCGATTACGGAAATCAGAGACAACAGCCTCCCAGCTAAGACGGGATCACCGATCAGTCGACCCGCTAAACCCACGATGTAAAAGGAAAGAGGCGGATAATTGTTTGTGATGAGTCGAGCGGTAGACGGATAGAGCGGCATTTTACCCATGGCCGCATCGGCGAAATAAGCGTTCCACGCCTCATTGTCTGTAATCTCGATGTTGAGAAAGGCTCGATACACGGGCCATGTAAACGCCAGGATCGCTATGGCGTAGAGTAGCCACTGAAGGAGACGGAGATAGCGCGGGTTATGGATTTTTCTCCTCCGCGGCTGATCGAGTGCACGCTCTTTGAGGGCCTCGTTGAGCAATATTCCGTTCACCTGATTATAGCGCACGCCGTCTGATGGCTTTTCATTATCCCCCAGGGCCGATTCTGCACCCGGCCTCGCAATTTGCTCAGCGGGTCAAGCAAAGCACCGTCGTGGGAGTCCGTCTAGTTAAGCCCAGCCTGATCTTTACATAGGACCTCGCCCTACACAGGGCTAAATGGCCTGTTTGCGTTCACGTAGCGCCGCGTAAAACAAAAAGCCGCCACGTTATGAAGTGTGACGGCTGATTGCGAAAAATTTCTGTTTGTGTTGGGGCGGGCTTTACGGATTGTTGACCACTTGCGGCGCAGGGTTGCTCGCTTCAAGCCGTGCGCTCACCTTTTGAATTTGCGCTGCTTGTTCTTTCACCGTTGCTGCGAGGGCCGTCATCCCAGATTTTAGCGCTGCGATTGTCTTTTCTTGTTCCTCATTCTTGCTGTGTTCCTTAAGAAATTCGTTGAGCAGCATCGCATTGACCATTTCGTAGTGAACACTCTCGGGCTGCCCACCAGAATTGTGCGCCACCAAAGCGGGATTCACTTCCGCCACTTCCTCAGCGATCAGGCCAAAGGCGGGCGACTGAGTTGAATCAATCTCCCTCTTGTAGCGGTACGAAACGGGATTGAGCCGGTACAGCGCTTCGCTGGCTTCGGCAATGGGTTTAATGTCTTCCTTGTAACGCCGCGACGAAGTCAGGTGCCCAAGTAAGCCGGTCGCCAGGTTCACAGTAACCGTGTCGGTCCCGGCACCGCTTACGTTGGTGGTGTTAATATTGCGGATGTAAGTATGGCTGCTCTCGACAGCCACGCCACCGACAGCTGAGCCGATATACACGTTACCGTTACCCGAAGTGAGGGCGGAGCCGGCATCAAAACCGAAGGCCGTGTTATCATCGCCGGTGCTGAGAAGGAGAGCGCCATTACCAAACGCGCTGTTGCCGGCACCAGTCGTGTCGCTATTGAGCGCGAAATTACCGAACGCGTTATTGGAGTTACCAGTGACGTGATTGGCAAGGGCCACAACGCCAAAAGCGTTGTTATGGAAGCCAAACGTGTTCTGACCGAGAGTGTTAACACCAACAGCCGTATTCTCAGTACCGGTGGTATTGTTAAAGAGCGCTTGAAGCCCGACGGCGGTATTGTTGTCGCCCGTAGTATTGGCTGCTAGTGCGCTCACGCCGGTAGCCGTATTGCCGACCCCGCTCGTGTTGCTTGAAAGTGCCGCGGACCCCGTGGCCGTGTTTTGGGCGCCGGTCGTGTTGGCGAACAGCGCCTCGTCACCGCTGGCTGTGTTGAAGTCGCCGGTGGTATTGCTGAAAAGCGCAGAACCACCGGTGGCCGTATTGCCACTACCTTCTGTGTTAAAAGAAAGCGCTTGGGATCCGATGGCCGTGTTGCGGCTGCCGGTCGTGTTGCTCTGGAGCGCATTAGAGCCGTTTGCAGTGTTATCGACGCTCGTATTGCTCATAAGCGCTCGAAAACCAGTAGCGGTATTATCGACACCCGTGGTGTTGTCTTTGAGCGCCTCAACACCAGTGGCCGTGTTTTCGCTGCCGGTGGTGTTGTTTAAAAGGGCGACCGTGCCAATGGCTGTGTTGTTGGAGCCGATACTGTTGAATAAGAGCGACGCCGTGCCAAATGCCGTGTTTTCGTCTCCTGTGTTGAAAATTAGCGCTCCCGCGCCGGTAGCCGGTGTTGAAGCTGCCCTCAGTGTTACTAAAGAGCGAAAACCAACCAACTGCTGTGTTCGCAGAGCCGGTGGTGAGGTTAAAAAGGGCTTTAGTCCCTTCTGCAGTGGTGAAGTTGGGATAGCCCCCGTCTGGCGGCGGGACCACTGCCTGCGCTCGTGGCAAAAGCCCAATGCAGAGAATCCCGATCAGAATGTGAATTAAGTTTTGACGTTTCATGTTTATTTTTTCCTTTGTTAGTTTGCCCCCGGCGGGTTGACCCTTCGCAGTGCAGGTCTGAAAAGGGGAAGAAAGCTCCGGGAGAAAGCTTCCTGTCCTGACCCCGGTTCCAGACGGCGTCGAGTTTGGATAAAGGCACAAACCCGTCAACACAAATTCCCCACAAGCCGAATCGCAGATTCCGGTTCCACAAATGCCGTCAACTATTCATCTGCAAGCATCCCGAAAGGGTTTCCGGGCGTCGCGTGTGCGTCTGCAAACCGGATCGAGACGGAGATAAGCCACTGGCAGGCTTCGCGGCAAGCAGACTAGCGGTCACACTTCGCGGGCTAACTTCATCGATTAGTTGAGCGATGCCATTTTGGCAAAGCAAACGCGATTGAGGCCGAGTGTTGCTATTGACCGAATCTTACGATTGTATTAAGAAACTCGTAAGCCTGCATTGTGCAGGAGTGAACCGGAGGAGGACGCGTGAAACAGATGATATTCTCAATAATAGGCGGGCTTGTCGTGGCAGGCTGTTGTTCGACGCAGACTGACATTCAACGTTCAGCCACTTCCGATCTGCAACTGCGTCGCTACTCACTCAAGCATTGCTTGAGCATGGCGCACACGAGTTGGGACAAGCAAGTGTTGCAGAGCAACGCGTATAATGGCGTCCAGGCTGACCTCGAAGAAAAGGAAGCGATCGAGCGAGAAATTACACGCCGTGGCGTGACGGATTATTACTGGGCACCTTCGGGCCCGTATCAATACGCACATGATCGTTGTCACTGCCAGGATTGGGTTGTTAGGCTCTGAAATCGCTGAAAACCAAGCCTAATCCCACGCGAGAGAGTCGGTTTCTTTTACTCTGCCCGGCGTAATTAAATCTTCGTCGCCTTCATCGCCGTGGACGAACGAGGAGTGAAATTTGCCCTGATAACACGGCAAGATTGAATGGGCTTAGTTTTAGCTCGTCACCCACCAGCGCATTGCAGCAGACAAGTGTATCGTTTTCTTTCCTTATCGGGGCACCCAGGCCTTGGATTCGCCCTTGCGATTTAGATTTGCGCCTCAATTCGCTCCGCGCTTCCAAAGAGCGATGGCACTTTTTTTCACGGGCTCGCCGGCTCAAAAGCCATGCAGGTAGTAAAGTTCTGCTCGCATCGCGTCGCACTTCCGGCTAAAGGGGAATTCCATGATTCCGCTTTATCGGGCGGTCACGAGCGCAGTCGGGGCATATTAGACCCGTGGCAACTCTTATGCGACAGCTCGCTCTTATACTGATCGCACTAACGATTGCCACATTCCAAACGCCTGCTGGAAGTCTCGACTGGGTGTTTGATGTTGCTAACAACGATAAAAGCGCACGCGAGCAAGCCCAATTTTTCGTGTGGGATGGTGTCTCGCATCCCTTCTCAGCGGATTTCGAGAAGGTGGACCTTGTAGCCAAAGATTGGCCTTTCTATCTCTTTCACGTTGTAATCGCCAGTCCAGGCGCCGGAGCAGAGCGCGATCGCAGCTCCTATCTAGTCTGCTTCAGGCTGACTGAACGTGCGACCGAATTCCACATAGTTACCGTGATTCAATACGCTTCAGATCCGCCGACGGAGCAGGAAATCACGATAGATAAGCTTCTTAACAGGTGGCCAATGTCGCCGCCTTGGAAAACAGGAGTTGATCTACCACGCAATATCAAGCCTCCTGGCTTGAGCATCGTGTTAGACATGTGTCGGGGAGGACTAAGCCAGTAGGCCCGCGTTAGCGTTTCTGCCAGTAACGCAGATCCAATTCATTTCGCGTTCGAGTCCCAGAAAACCGTCAGCGTTATCCCGCAGTGCGAAACGAAACGCTGCCGTCCCGCTGAGCGTGAGCAACGAAGATTCTTTTGAGCGGCACGAACTGACTAACAACCCTGACTCCTAAAATATTCCGAGCAATTTCAGGACGATTATGATAACGACAATTACTCCAATTATGTAGAAAATGTTTCTGTTCATACCGACGACTTGTATCAGAGTGAGTGCGCGATGGCGAGGATTTATTGAGACGATCTGAGTCAGTTTTACTGATCCCATCAGGACCGTTTTTCGCCTACGGTTGGTCAATTCAAGCTCGGCGTTACTTTTGGAGTCCGACAGTAGAGCTTTAATTTGCCATCGACGGACAGAGGTTCGGCCGCGAATGCGGGAGTAGAGCGATCAAGTCCACAAGGCCTGATGCACATCGATTGCTGATAAAGTTGTACGCTACGTGTGTGACGAATGTTCCATCGCCACCGTATCTGGTGCCGGCGGTATTTGTGCCCACTATCCGGAAATGATACGTGGTGTGCGCAGTCAAGCCCGCGATATTGGCAGTCACGTTCTGATAATTAGTGCCAGTCTTGATCTGGTTAGGCGTCCGAGATCCGTAACTGACGGTTCTTCCATATTGAAAATACGCCGTGGTGCTAAATCCGTGGGGATATACTGCTCCGTTAAGCGTGGCTGAATGGCTCATAATCAAGCTTGCCGGATTCGTTACGACGACCGGCCGCCCGGTTGGGGGAAGTGTGGTTACACTTACAACATTAGAGTTGCCACTCGTGCCGGTCCCGTTATGTGCGCGCACCCGGTAATAATAAGTGGTACTTGGGCTTAAGCCAGCAACGCTGTGGCTAAGCGCGTTACCGACGTTCAGATTGTGATAGCCTGCTACGTAATTGGTAAACGAATTGTTGGTAGCTACATCCAGCGTATAACCGGTTGCACCGTTCACGCTTCTCCAATTGGCTCTGAAACTGGTACTGGCCACAAATGTCGCCGGACTAGCTATTGGCGCCGACGGCGCGGCTGAATATATGTACTGTCGTATTTGCGGATAGAAGTTGGCGAACTTGCTGTACCCGGCCCCTGGATTATTGCACGTGGGCGGAGCAGGTCCGCAACTTAGGGCGCCTATTAGGTAGTGGCCATTCGTGGTGAAAAGGCCCGATCCGCTCGATCCGGGCTCGGTGCTGCCAGATGCCCAGCCAGTTACGTAACCGTTTACCAGGCCGAGGCAGTTGAAATTCGTGTCCATGATAGTGCCGCTCGACCTTCGTAAGTATGAATTGACACTTGGCGGGATGTATCCGTCGGGGTGGTGAAGTCCGAAAACACTTGCGCCTGCTGATTGAGCGACAGAAGTCCAACCGGAAAAGAACGCCCCGCCAGGAGCATTGGTCTGGAGCCGCAAGAAGGCAAAATCATTGGAGCTTTGCGTCGTAAGCAGATTTGCGCCCGGTCCGGTATGGACCCAATTTCGCAAAACGCCGCTGTTACAACTGGTTGTCTGATAAAACCAATATGCTTCAACAGTTTGAGCGACTGCCTGGCTGTTGACGCAATGATTGGCCGTCAGAAAATAAGGGGTTCCATCCTGGGCAACGTCGTTCACCAAAGTGCCCGTGCACAGGAACGTGCCATTGTTGTTAAATAGAATTCTTGCGACGGCGTTTTTCTCTGGGTCGCTGAAGCATGACGCGTCAACTTCGCAATTTAGAATGTCGGGCTCATTGGAGCGGAGTCGCCAATCTAGCTCGGCCAAAATGTGTGATATCTCAAAAATCTCGAATCCTTGTCCGTTTTCGTCAGTTCTCTTGTAGAACTCGATAACGGCCGTGTCCCCATCGACAGTGCCAGACCAAAATTCTCCGCTGCCCCAAGGGCCCTTCTCGGTGAACGGACCAAAAACGATGCTATCGGTCCCGGCCCCATACACGTACACCTCCTCGCCGTCAGCAAGCGAGAAGTTGCGAAAATGGACACCTATACCCGAAGCGTTGGAGCTCTTGATCGTGAGCACAATTATCTGAGAGCCATCTGGATTAACGAATTTCTGTGCGCGCGTGTTCGGCGAGACATCGACACTTCGATTGATCCCTATTTGATTCGGCTCCAGCGTAAGCGAACGCGCATCCACCGGTTCCAGGGTCACGCCAGGTTGGTTCAGATCTACGTGCGATGCGTACCGTACACTGGGTAGATCCGCGTCAGCGCGAGTACGCATACCTGCGCTGTCGCTGCCGGTCGAGAACATCCCAGGCAATGATACGTCAGGCTCAGTCTGAGTATTACCGCTCGGTTGTGTGGCGGGTGACCCAAACAGCATCGTCAGCGATGCTGCCGAGAGCAGAACTAACGTGACAAAATTCCTAATTTTCGTTTTCATGGAACACTACGACTTCTTATAGGTTTTCTTCGGGGATCTCGAGGTACGAACCCGGCGCACCACGGAGGAGAGAGTGGAATTTTTACACTCTCTGCTTAATTGTGCAAACGACGCCTTGGCCGATCCCGCGGAAAGAGGTGAGGCGGACCTATGGCTGAGACGGCATCGCTGGCGTCGCCGGCTTCGAACGAATTTTGGGCGAAATTCGTCTCATCGTGAGCTGCATCTTGTAGAGTATTCGTGTGATTAAGGACGAGCTTATATGAGAATCTATTTCGACGATCCTGAGTACGACGGACAATTCCTACGCACGCTCGATCACGCGCCGCTGGGCGCACAGATTGGCGAAGCGTGGGCGATCGCAGCAGCAATCAGGGTGGGGGACGCGGCGAGCTGGTACAACGCGTGGTCGTCCTATGCCGATCGCTTGTACGATCTTGCCGTCAAATCCCATGCCGCCGGGCATCGGGTCAGCGCCCGCAACGCGTTCCTGCGCGCATCGAATTATTATCGCACCGCGTACATTTTCATGTTTGCGCTGCCCATTGATCCGCGCGTGATCGAGGCGTACGAGAAACAAACCGATTCGTTTCAGAAAGCCGCCGCGTTGTTCGAGCAGCCGATCGAGGTTCTTAAGATTCCATACCAGAATACAACTCTGCCGGGTTACTTCATCAAACCCGATGCGAGTAACACGGCGCGTAAAACCTTGTTATGCACAGGTGGTTATGACGGCACCTGCGAGGAACTATTCTTCAGCACTGCAGGCGGAGCGTTAGAGCGCGGTTACAATGTCTTGATCTTTGACGGTCCCGGGCAAGGCGGTGCGCTTGTTATGCAAAAATTACCAATGCGCGCGGATTGGGAAAACGTCGTTACTCCCGTGGTTGATTATTTGCTCAAACGACCGGATGTGGATTCTGCTCATATTGCGTTATACGGTGGTAGCTTTGGCGGCTATCTCGCGCCACGCGCGGCAGCGTTCGAGCATCGGATTGCTGCTTGCATCGCGGACGCTGCATTATTTGACCCAGCAGCGCTGGCTAACAAGATGTTTCCGCCCGAGATCTCGAACGCATTGGCGAACAATGACGTTGCAGTGCTCGAACCATTTTTCAACAAACTGCAAGAGAACACGACCCAACGATTTATTCTTGGGCGCGGCATGTGGGTGCATGGCGCAACCACACCGTGGGAATATTTTAAGATGTTTCAGGCGTACTCGCTCGCCGACGTAGCCAAAAATATTCGGTGTCCGACATTTGTGAGCTGAAGCCGAAAACGATCGGCGACGCGGCGGTGGCAAGGATTTGTACAACGCCTTGCGATGTCGTAAAGAATATGTGCTGTTTGCGGCAAGTGAAGGCGCTGGCGAGCACTGTGAGGCGGGCGCGCGAGAGGTATTTTTTCAAAAAATGTTTGGTTGGCTCGATCCCATCATGGCCGGATGAGCGTGTGGCCATCATGCGGTGGGTAAACGTGTTTTGGGCTGCAAAGAGGTACTGCCTGCGTGCAGGTTAATCGGCGATTCTGCGCAGGCCTAATTTTTCTTTGACTCGGCGAAACGCTCCTGATAGACGAGCGGGGTGATTTTTCGCTGTCTCTCCTACATCTTGATCCTCGCTGTTCTCGGCGGAGGTTGTGTCGAAGTAAGCCATGCGTTGCTTCTCCCGGGCGAATTTTCCGTGTATGTGGGCGACCGCCCATATCCGAGTGACTTCGATCCCTATTACAACCAACCTAAAATCTATCGCCAACCACGCTATTACACGTCGACAAACAAGAAATACAAAGGGAAGAAAGTGTTCAAGACGACAAAGGTGAAGGACCAATACGGTCGCACGGTTTACAAGAAGACCACCTCTCACAAAAAGAAGAAGAAGAAATAACTCCCGCTCATGAAACTACGTTTTTTTCTCTTCATCCTTCTCCTAACCGTCGCAAACGCATTCGCGTCAGATCTCGACTTCACGCTGGTGAACCATACCGGGCGAAGCTTTGAAGGTCTCTATATTACCGCCTCTGACAACAAGGATTGGGACGCTAATATTCTTCTCGACGGAAAAGTACTGACCGCCGGGGGAAGTGTGCAAGTGCGCTTCAAGAATGACGCAAAATCAGAAACGTGGGATTTCAACCTGGTAGACGACGAGGGACTCTCAGTAACCTTTGATAAGGTAAAGCTGGCAGGCGTGGATACGGTCACGTTGAAGGACGTCAACGGTCAGATCACCGCGGAAATTGAGTAAGTCGCGAGCTTAGTCTCGGTTTCCTGCAGAATAATTGCACACAGGAGGCTGAACAATTCCCCGAGGCGCGCTGCCATTCACTCTATGCTCGAGAAAATAATTCGCGATTTCATGACGATTTGGACCACGATCGATCCGATCAGCAATCTCGCCTTGTTCGCGGGCCTGACTGCTGCCATGCATCGCGCCGAACGTCGAAGGATCGCCTGGCGAGCATCTCTCTACGCCGCGATCGTCCTGGTGGTTGCTGTCGTAATTGGCCAAATAGTACTCGACGCGATGGGAATTCGTCTTCGCTCGTTGCAGGTGGCTGGCGGCCTTATCCTGTGCGTTTTTGGTTTGCAGATGGTCTTCGGCTGGATTGAGCAGACCGGCGCTTCTGTCGACAAAGGTCGCGATCTAGCTGTTTTTCCGCTCGCTGTGCCCGCCATTGCCGGCCCAGGTGCGATTACGGCCGTCATCTTGTTGACTGATAACGATGTCTATTCCGTACATGAACGCGCCGAAACGGCTGTAGTGCTGTTGGTCGTACTAGTATTAAATTACCTGTTACTTCTTTTGTCAGACGTAATTCTGCGTGTCATTGGCCAACAGGGTGCAGCAATTCTCACCCGGGTTATGGGGATAATTCTAACCGCCCTTTCGGTCGAATTCGTGCTAGCCGGATTGCAGATCGGTAGTTGGGCTACACCCCACCGCTAGGCCAATACCTCTGGCGAAAACCCTGCCGCAGATGCTAGTGCTCGGTTTTTACCGATCGTTCAGAACCGTTTGCGTTGCAGGCTTATTCAATTCGAGCTGTGCGCTCACTTTTTGAAGGCCTGCGGTAAGCGCTTCAATTTGCTTTTGTTGATGTGCAATTTTCGCTTCCTGCTCCTCAATCTTCAATTCTTGTCGTTCGTTTTTGCGGTGCTCCTTGAGGAACTCATTCAGCATCATCGCGTTCACTTGGTCGTAGCGCACGCTATAAGGTTTTCCTTCTTTGTCGCGCACCACCAAGTCCGGGTTCACCTTTTCTACGTCCTCAGCCACGAGGCCCAACTGCGGCGTGCCAGCCGGATCAATTTCCTTCCTGTAATGAAAGGCAACCGGTGTGAGTGAAAAGAGCGCTTCGCTGGTTGTGCCCATTGGCTTGATCTCTTCTTTGAAGCGCTTTGAAGAGGTAACCGTGCCGAGCTTGCCCAATCCATTAACGAACACGGCAACTCCGCTAGAAGAGGTTGCGGTAAAAATGTTTCCGACATAGCAGCTGTTGTTTATGTTGGCCCCGTCAACGTTCGAGCCGATACAAATAACGTTGTTAGCCCTAGTAACCGCATGGCCGGATTGAAAGCCTATAGCAATATTGCCGTTGCCAGTGGTGTTGTTAGTAAGCGCAGCCGACCCAAGGGCTGTATTGAAGTCGCCAGTGGTATTATTATCGAGCGCATTCGCCCCATCGGCTGTGTTGAAACCGCCAGTGGTGTTGCGCAGCAACGCATTAATACCGTTGGCTGTGTTCTGGGCGCCATCAGTATTGCTAGTGAGTGCATTAACACCGTTGGCTGTATTGAGATCGCCCGTGGTGTTACTCTCCAGCGCACCAGCACCGGTAGCCGTGTTCTGGGTGCCGTCCATGTTGAAGAAAAGCGCTCCTTCACCATTGGCAGTATTCAACCTGCCCGAGGTGTTGCTCAAAAGCGCCCCGGCGCCGGTTGCCGTATTTTGGTCTCCAGTGTTGTTAAAAAGGGCTCCGGCCCCGATGGCGGTGTTAAAGTTGCTGGTGGTGTTGCTAAAGAGCGTTCGAAAACCGGCGGCCGTGTTGAAATTGCCGCTGCTCAGGTTAAGAAGGGCCTCTTCGCCCTCTGCAGTGTTCCCTGTGCCATAGGCGGGCGGGCCATAGCCTCCATCCGGTGGTGGATTCACCGCCTGCGCTTTTGGTAAAAGCCCGAAGCAGGCGAACACAAGCGGGATGAGAAGGAGAGCAAGCCGCGAACGCCGATGGCCGTGTGGTTGCTCTCAGTATTGCTGGAGAGCGCTTGAAAACCAATGGCCACGTTGGCGCTGCCAGTGGTGTTGCTAAAGAGCGCTTGCGAACCGGTGGCCGTGTTCTCGTTGCCAGCGGTGTTGCTAAAAAGCGTAAACATTCCATTGGCCGTGTTGTCGTTACCAGTGGTGTTGTTAGCTGCCGCATAAGCACCATTGCCGGTGTTGCGGAGGCCGCCGGTGTTGCTCGTCAACGCGCTCATTCCCGTGGCTGTGTTCTGCGCGCCGACCGTGTTGCTAGAAAGCGCGGAATCACCGATGGCGGTGTTGAAGCCGCCAGTCGTGTTGCTAAAGAGGGCGAATGCTCCATTAGCCGTATTGTCGGCGCCAGTAGTGTTGCTTAAAAGCGCCGCGGCGCCAATGGCCGTATTTTCATCTGCGGTGCTGGCAAGTAGCGTCCCAGCGCCAGTGGCCGTATTGAGCTGGCCAGTGACGTTGCTTCTGAGCGATAAGAAACCAATCGCCGTATTGAAGCCACCGCTGGTGAGACTAAACAGAGCGTTTCGCCCTTCCGCGGTATTGCCACCGGGGTAGCCTCCATCCGGTGCCGGACTGACCGCTAGCGCTCTTGGTGAAAGCGTAAAGCAGGCGAACACGAGCGGGATGAGAAGGAGAGCAGGCCGCAAAAGCGAACGGGCCATGGATTTTTTCAAGGATAGAGTTGTCATTGTTTTTAATTTTCTGTTGCGGATGGATTGTTGAACTTGCGTTAGCTGCATCCAGTTCCGCTGGAACTAGGAACCGTCCTCACAAGGCGCGCTTTGAATAGCTGCCTCACTTCGGCTGACTCGGGCTCCAGTTGGATCTGGAGATCGCGTTAAGCGGTGTCTCAGCGAAGATCCAGCCCCTGCGGCTTATTCAGCCGTGCCGGAGGTAAGTTGAAACGTCGGATGACGTAATCGTGTTAGATACGCCGTATATACGGCGCCATGGCGCACGTCAACAACAAATTTGAGAGGAAAACGAAGACAGGTTCTCGTTTCCACGGAGGCTGAACTTTCTTCCGTTAGCGGACGGCAGCCTGACTGCCCCCTAACTGGCCAAAAGCAGTAACTGCGGGCGTCATACCGTGAAACAAAAAGCCGCCACGCGGTGAAGCGTGACGGCGTAATCGTGAAATGCTGAGAGCGCGGCTTTAGGGATTGTTGACTACTTGCGGCGCAGGTTTGTTCGCTTCAAGCTGGGCGCTGACCTTCTGGATTTGCGCTGCCTGCTCATTCAAGCGCGCCGTGAGGGCTTCCATGCCTTTCTGTTGCTGAGCGACTGTTGACTTTAGATCGGCAATCGTGGCCAGTTTTGTTTCCACGGTCGAACTTAGCTCCTGAACTTTGCGATGCTCTTTGAGAAACTCATTGAGCAACATGGCGTTCACCGCATCGTAGCGCACGGTGTAAATCTCGCCGTCCTTATCACGCACCACGAGGTCAGGATTCACAGCAGCAACTTCCTCGGCGATTAACCCAAATTGTGGCGTCTCTGTCGTATCGCTCTTGTAGTGAAAAGTCACTGGCTTAAGCCCCAGCACGGCTTCGCTGGCGTTGTCCATCGATTTAATCTCGTTCTTGAATCGGCGCGAGGAACCTGCCGTGCCGAGCTGGCCAGCGGTGTCGACCAACACCGGAATCGCGTTGGCGATTCCGGTCGTAACTCCGCGAATACCGGCTATGAAGGTTTTTGTCTGAGCAGCGCCGATGCGGATCGTAGCCGACTCGCCGGCGACACCAAAGTTGCCAATATCGATGTTGCTGTCGCCTGTAGTGAGCAGCGTCCCTGCACCACGGCCGACTGCGATGTTGAAGCTGCCGATGGTGTTGCCAAAGAGCGCCTTAGTACCGATGGCTGTGTTTCGGAGGCCAGTGGTATTGTTCCAGAGAGCGAAGAATCCATCAGCTGTGTTTTCGTCGCCGGTGGTGTTTTTAAAGAGCGCGTCGTTACCGTTGGCCGTGTTGCCGTTGCCGGTTGTATTGAAAACGAGAGCCGCGCTACCATTGGCTGTATTGTCGCTTCCGGTCGTGTTGTTTAGAAGCGCACTGTCGCCGGTGGCCACGTTTAACGTACCAGTGGTGTTGAAAAAGAGCGCACTTTCGCCGGTGGCCGTGTTAAAGCTGCCGGTGGTGTTGCTCAAAAGCGCGCCTGCACCAATTGCTGTATTTTGGTCTGCGGTGTTATTAAAAAGCGCCCCAGCGCCAATCGCGGTGTTGAAGCTGCCTGTGGTGAGGCTTCCTAGCGAGCGAAAACCAATGGCTGTGTTGAGTGCGCCGCTGGTCAGATTGAAAAGGGGATCCTCTCCTTCTGCAGTATTCCCCACACCATAGGCGGGCGGGCCATAGCCTCCATCCGGCGCTGGATCTACCGCCTGAACTGTTGGCAAAAGGCCGAAGCAGGCGAACACGAGCGGGATGAGAAGGAGAGCAAGCCGCAAAGGCGATTGGGCCATTGATTTTATTGAGCGCAGAGTTGTCATATTTATTTTTTTGTTGAGCTGGATTGTTGAACTGCAAACTGCAATCCAGTTCCGCGCAGAACCAAGAACCATTCTCACGAGACGCTTTAAAGAAGCAGTCTTACTTCCGTTGACTCGGGACTCCAAGCGGACTGGAGGGATCGCGTTAAACGGTGTCTCAGCGAAGTCCCGCCCCGGCGTTTTCAGCCCGGCATGAGATAAGTTGAAACTGTCGGATGACGTAATCGAGGAAATCTTTACCAGCAGGGGAACAATCTGTCGACCGTTATTTCACGCGCTCCCGCAATCCTTTGTGCCAAACGTCGGTCTCATAATTCCGGCGTTTGATACGAACGCCGCTCTAACACTGATTGGACCAAAGTCCTATGGTCGCGCCGTTCAACTTTTCACATTGTTAACAATTCAACGTCAAGAAACCCGTAGCCCAAGCCTGTCGGGAGTCTCTGGAACTGCAGGGGATAAGGGCGAAACATCCAGTGAAACTGGTGACGAATGTCCTGTCGCCGCCGCCCGATCCATCTTGAGGAGGGGACTCCCGCAGTTCGCAGGCTTCGAGTTGCTATTCCGATTGCTCGGCCTGGCGATTTTCATCCCCTCCACGGCATGGCTCACTAGCCGCCTGATCGCGTGGTCGGGCAACGGCGCGGTCAGCAATTATGACCTGGTCGGCTTTTTTCTCTCTTTCAAAGGGTTGTGCTATCTAATTGTGGTAGTCACGATCGGATTCGCGCTGGCGTTCTTCGAATTTGGCGGACTGATAGCTCTGGCGATTTCGCTGCAGCGGCGCGAAGCGCATCCGGATGAGGCAACTTTTCGGATTTCTCGGCCTCGCGCTTCCGCGTCTTTGGCGGCTTTCGGTAAAACAATTCCTAATCTACCTCGCGATCGCACTGCCATTCCTCGCTCTCGCTGGAGGAGCATATTGGATGTTCCTCACAGAAAACGACATCAACTATTACCTCTATGCGAAGCCGCCGCCGTTCTGGATTGTCCTGTCGGTTTGCATCGTCGCCAGCGTCGGATTCGCCTTCTTCGCGGTGCGGCGTTTTGTGCGCTGGATTTACTCGGTCCCGCTGCTTCTCTTTACGAACGCATCGCCGGCTACCGCGCTGCGGGAGAGTACCAGGCTCGTAAAAACGCGGAAGCGAGAGACGGTAATGATGTTGCTCCGCTGGCTAGCGCTGGTAGCGCTACTCTTTAGCGCCTCATGGCTGCTCACTCTGCTGTTGAAGTGGGTGCTCCTTGGTGTCGCGGGGAACGATGCCGCAGTGGTCCTGACGATGACAGCCCTTTTGGTGGTGGTTCATTTCCTAACTAGTATAGCAGCGGCGATACTGTCCATGGTGGCACTCGCCTGCAAGGTTTCGGTGCGGTTTTTGCAGTGTCGGCCGGATGTTACCCTGCCGGAATCGCTGATAGGAGAGGAGACGGTGCTCATGCGCCGAGCGTCCGGATTCCTCCGCACCGGCTGGGCGCTACTTGCCATTTTTATGGCTCTGACAATTTACGTTGGAGTGCGCCTCGTGAACGCAATCCATCTGCAGGACGCGACCGCCATCACCGCTCATCGCGGCAGTTCCATCGCTGCACCGGAAAACACCATGGCCGCCATTTTGCAGGCGATCGAAGAGGGCGCGGACTTTGTTGAAATTGACGTCCAGGAAACGAAGGACGGCACCGTGGTCCTCGCTCACGACAAGGACCTTAATCGCGTCTTCGGCATCAACCGGCGCATCTGGGAGGTCACCTATGACGAACTGAAGGATCTCGACAGCGGCGGCTGGTTCAGTCCCAAATTCAGCGACCAACGCATAGCCACTCTTGCGCAGGTCATCGAAGCAGTGAAAGGCCATGCGAAGCTCAATATCGAACTCAAATTTAATGGCCACGACCAGAAACTGGCCAGCGAAGTCGTGCGCATCATCAACGAGCACGATTTCGCCCGCGACTGCATTGTGACCTCGCTCGACTACGACGGCATCCGCCAGGTGCGCGCTGCCAGCCCGGGCATCCGCACCGGCCTAATCGTGACTTCCGCGCTGGGGGATATCACCGGACTGAAAACGGACGTTCTCAGCGTTAGCTCTGCCGCTGTTACGCGCGACCTCATTGCCCGCGCGCACCGCCGGAATCTGGAAGTCCACGTCTGGACGGTGAACGACGTCCCCCTCATGAACACCGTGCTCAGCATGGGCGCGGACAACATCATTACCGACGATCCCAAACTGCTCCGGGAAGTGCTCCGCAGGCGAGCCGCCCTTAGCAACGTGGAAAAGACCCTTCTCCAACTCGCCGACTTTGCGAGTCGCCGGCTCTGAGGCCGCCACCTTCAGTTCTGATTCGGGCTGCTCCTGAACAGCTTATTGCCCGATGGAACCTCGACCCGGTTTTACTGATTGCTGACGACTTGCGATGAAGGTTTGCTCGCCTCAAGCTGTGCGCTCACCTTCTGGATTTGCGCTGCCTGCTCCTTCACCGTTTCAGCGAGGCCTGCAATTTCCTTCTTGAGCTCCGCGATCGTTGCTCCCTGCTCCTTCACCGTGCGATGCTCTTTTAGAAACTCGTTTAGCAGCATCGCATTCACTGCGTCATAGCGGACCGTGTAAATTTCCCCGTCGGAATCGTGCACCACCAGGTCCGAGTTCACCTGGGCCACTTCCTCTGCGATCAAACCAAATTGGGGTGTGGCGCCAGCATCGCTCTTGTAGTGAAACGTTACTGGTTTGAGTGCCAGGATCGCTTCGCTGGCTTTGTCCATCGCTTTAATCTCCTTTTTGAACCGCTTAGAAGAGCTCATCGTGCCAAGCTGGCCAGCTGAATCGATCAGCACTGGTATGGCCTCGGCGTTGTGCGTTGCTACACCGCGAATGTTGCCGATAAAGCAGCTATTGTTCACGTTCCCGCCAGGGCTGCCGATACAGATAACGTTAGAGCCCGTTGTGACGTTACTGCCGGCGCCTCCTCCCAACGCAACATTTTCGCTGCCGGTGGTGTTGGAACCGAGCGCCCCACCGCCGATAGCTGTGTTGGAGTCGCCGGTGGTGTTGAAAAGAAGCGCGGCACCACCGATCGCGGTGTTGCTCCCGCCGGTGGCGTTGTGAAGGAGCGCCTCAGCGCCGATACCCGTATTGGAGCCGCCTGTAGTGTTGTTGAGAAGTACTTGAAAACCGATGGCTGTATTGCCGAAGGCATTGGTGTTGTTAGAGAGGGTGCCATTGCCGATGGCCGTGTTGTTCGCACCGATGGTGTTATTAAGGAGCGCGTTAGCACCGTTGGCCGTGTTGGAGCTGCCGGTAGTGTTGTTACCGAGCGCACCAAAACCGGTTGCTGTGTTGGAGCCGCCGGTAGTGTTGTCAAAAAGGGCGAACACCCCACTGGCCGTGTTGTTCTCGCCGGTAGTGTTGTTCAAGAGCGCACCGGCGCCGGTGGCGGTGTTGTTGTCGGCAGTGTTGGAAAGAAGCGTCCCGGCGCCGATAGCCGTGTTGAGGTTGCCGGTGAGATTGCTTTGGAGTGAAAACCAACCAACCGCCGTGTTGTATGTTCCGGTGGTGAGGCTAAGAAGGGCGTTTTGCCCCTCCGCGGTGTTGCCGCCCGGATAATCGCCATCCGGTGGCGGGGTGACAGCTTGCGATGTCGGTGAAGTCGAAAGGCAGGCGAGCAGGAGAATAAGGGCCAAAGAGAGATGTTTCATTTTCATATGAACGGGATTCTGGCTCTTTTCCTCTTCAGGCGAAACGATAAAATTATGCGAATTGTTGCCATAATGACGTGCGACCGTTCCGCGATCACCCAAATTCATCCCGGCAAGACAGTGCAATGATAACCTCGTCCATACTCTCGCCCTCAGATTGCGCCCCTCAGGCGTTAGCCGATTTTGAAAACCTGGTCACCAAATACGGAACAGTCGATCCAGAAGGCTTGACGCAGCGCATTCGCGACGCTTCTCGACTGTTGTTTCTAAGGGGATCAAATGGACAACTCGTCGGAGTAGGTGCGCTGAAACGCCCTCAGTTAAGCTATCGGCGCAAAGTGTTCGCGAAAGCGCGAGCAACCACACCACCAGATGAATATCGTGTCGAGCTGGGCTGGGTAGCTGTCACTAAATCACACCAAGGACTGGGCCTATCGCTTCGTATTATCGGTCAGCTAATCAGTTTGGCCGAGAATGAAAATCTTTTCGCCACGACCCGGGCAGATGCGCGAGCAAAGCGCTTTGCGGCTGATTACGGGTTTAAACCCGCAGGTTATCCCTATCCGAGCGGCAGCGGCTACGATCTTGTTCTGTATCTTCGTAACGCCGAGGAAACTAAACAAGCCGTGCTTAGGGACGGGTAGAATCCCGGCTGAGCTATTGCCCCCTCTTGATGTCCAGGCTGTGAATTGTCCGTTGCAGTTCTTCGCCACTAACCCGTACAATGTTGTTGGCGCTAGCTTCTCCCGCCCAGGCCCCGCCGTCATCAACTTCAACCCAGCGGCCTGGCAAACGACTTCCCGTAAACGCCGGTAACAGCGAGAATCTTGGTCTCAATGAAAAGCCGCCGCGGCTGCCTCGCCAGAAAGCTCCGAAATAAATAACGGTCTGTTACCGCAGATCGAACAAAAGATGGTGAGCGCACGCCCTCGCCGGGACAACACCCTTTGGCAACGGACAAGGAAGCGTGCGCCCCCAATCTGCAGCGTCCCTAATCTTAATCCTCGGTAATCAGCCCAAACAGGCCGTGGCCTTCGTCCGCTATCCCGGCGGTGAAATAAACGCCGCTACCGAGCGGAAGAAGATCCCACAGCCCGTCAAATTGAAGCGGGGTGCCATCGGCGCGCATAAGCGTCTCGATGAAATTGCCGGTGACCGGATCGTAATTGTTAATCAAGCCGTCACCGAAATTGCCGACCCAAAGCTCGCCGTCCACGAGAGCGAGTCCCCAAGGCGCGTTGAGATTGCCATTTGAGATCAGACGCCGGAGGAAGTTGCCACTGGTGTCGAACACATTGACGAACCCAAAGCCGGGCCCGGGAACGTCATCATGTTTGGCGTGGTCCTGCTTTGCATACGTCACAAAAATTTCGCCGTTGAAATTTCGGATGCCAAACGGTGCATAACCGGCTGGAAGATTCGTATCCGTGAAACCGTTCGGATTAACCTGTTGAAAATTCTCATCGTAGGTTTCGACCTTGCCGGTGTGAAAATTCGTGACATACAGAAAATTGTGACCGTTGGCGACGCCGAGCGTTGCACCTTTGTAAACGGCGCTGTTAACGCCGTGGTTCGTGCCGTTATCGACGGCGATGATCGCGTGCGTCCCGTCCAGTGTGGGATTCCAACCCGGAAATGGAACCATCTTCACTGACGAAGATGAAGCGAGCCGGCGCCGAGGTTCCATTCTTTGTCACCGGGAAAGATTGAGTGGTGTTAGATACAACGCCCGTAGGATTCCCTGTTCCTCTGTTCTGCTTGGCTGTCGGAATCGTCACTACCAGCGACAGGGCTGTGCCATCCTGATGGTAGAGTGTTGAAACACCCGTGCCGTTGTCGCTAACCCAAATGATGCCATTTGTGCCATTTGACGAGGCTGCCATGCCCCACGGATTGACCAGGTTTGGATCGGTATGCTGCGCGACGCCAGCGATGTCAGATTGGAAGTTCGTCCACGAGTAAGTGTCCGCACGTGCAGATGCGACCGTGAACATCGCTGCTCCCAATAAGAGCAGAACGATTTTTGTATAAGCATAAGTTGTTTTCATAGGTTTAATGTTTTTCGCAAGTACATCGCAGTAGTCGGGGTCTGCTGCCGTATCGGAAAAGTAACGCGGTTGTTACCTTTCAACGTTTGCTGGTCATGTGCGATACGACGTGATTTGCTCGAAACGAAGATGTCGAGTGCGGGGAAGATTGTAAAAGGTCGTCGTTTGCGCGGCAATCCGGAATCTGCTCAGCGCGCAGCTACGTTATCGCTTTGAGAGCGTGCGAATGTAATTTACCAAGTTCCAGCGATCTGTTTCGGAGAGGCGTTTGCCGTATGCCGGCATCGGTTTTTTGCCGGTTGTGACTTTCCAGAAGAGGGCTCCGTCAGATTCGGTTGCTACCTTTGGATCGGAGAGTTTCGCCGGGTGGATATTTAATTCAATCACGGCCGGGCCGTCCGCGTCTCCGGTTTTTCCGTGGCACATCGCGCAGGTTTTCGAATAGATCTTTTGTCCGGCAGCGAGTGAAGATTCGGTGGCGGCAACGGGATTCTTCTTTTGCGCCTCTGCCGCAGGCGCGCTCCATTTTCCTTTCGATGGTTCTTCACTCAGGGCGATGAGCGACGAGGCGATTAAGACTGTAGACATTACAGCTACCCTCAATGGAAAATGTGACTGGACAATCATAGCAAGGGTGACAGAGAATTTTTCGATGTTGAGATAGTACTTCGGATCATCACCTAGGCTACTGCGTGGTAAAGGTCCTGTCGCTACCCATTCTGGTGCCGCCGGTGTTGGTGGCTACCATCCGGAAATGGTAAGTAGTGTGTGGGGTTAAGCCGCTGACGTTGGCGGCGATGTTTCGGTAAGTGTTTCCTGTTTGGGTCTGCATAGGAGTCGCGGACCCATAACTGGTCGTGGTCCCATACTGGAAAAATACGGTCGTAGTCAGTCCATGCGGATCGAGCGAGCCATTGAGAGTTCCTGAAGATGCAGTCACGTTTGTCGCTCCGTTAGTTATGACGACAGGAGGGCCGGTTGGAGTAAGCGTGGTAAACGTCTGATCACTGCCCATTGTAGTACCGGCCCCGTTCGATGCTACGACTCGGAAATGGTAAAGTGTGTTCGCAGTTAAGCCCGTGACGTTTGCGCCGAAAGCTTGGAACGTGTTTCCGGCCCGATTCTGAGGAGCGGTTGTGAGTCCGTAACTGGGTGTAGTGCCATATTGGAAATGAACACTCGTAGTTAATCCATGCGGATCGAGTAAAGCATTGAGCATGGCTGAAAAGGTCGCGATAAATGTCGCCGGATTAGTTGTCGCGACAGGCGACCCGGTCACACCTAGCGTGGTAAACGTTCTGTCGCTACCGGACCTTGTGCCGGCGCTGTTGGTCGCCACAATTCGGAAATGATACACGGTGTTTGGACTTAACCCGCTGATGTTGGCAGCGATGTCCTGATAAGTATTCCCAGTTTGAGTCTGCATTGGAGTGGTGGATCCGTAAGCGGTCGTGGTTCCGTATTGGAAAGAGACCGTCGTGGTTAGTCCATGCGGATTGAGTGATCCATTGAGCGTAGCTGAGAAACTGGCGATTAACGTCGCCGGATTCGTTGAGGCGACCGGAGGTCCGGTCGCTGTAAGTGTGGTAAAGATCCTGTCGGGCCCCAAGCTGGTACCGCCATTGTTGTGAGCGACAATTCGAAAATGATAAGTGCGGTTAGCGAGCAAGCCGGCAACCATAGCACTGACAGGCCGCGTTGTGTTACCATTCTGAGTCTGCATAGGAGTACTGGATCCATAGCTCGTCGTAAGACCATACTGGAAGGAGACCATCGTGGTCGCCCCACGTGGATTGACCGAACCGTTTAGAGTGGCTGAAAACGCAGCCACTTTAGTCGCAGGATTAGCTGCAACGACCGGAGTCGGTGTGGAGGTGGGAGCGGGCGTAGGTGTGGGTCTAGGTGTTGACGTGGGCGTTGGCATCGGCGTGGGCGACGCATTAGCCACCACGACTGTGCCTACCATGCCGCAGCATCCACCGTGCGGAACACAGTAGTACGGAAACGTTCCGGCACTAGTAAAAGTGTGAGTGAAGGTCGCTCCCTGATTATGAATTCCCGAATCCCAGATACCGCTTGGCTGCCCCGGGGAGCCTGAAGTTGTGCTGTGGCCGCTCGAACCCCAGGTCCACGTCACCTGATCACCTGGATGAATCGTGACAGACGAAGGTGAAAAAACCAAATTACCACCGGGGCCAACAGTGACGCCAAATGTCGTCGCTTTTGCGATTTTGGGACACAAGATAAACGAAGTAGTCGCTATTACGACTAATGTAAGACGCCAGGAAAAGATTCTCATTGCAGCTCTGTTCGGTAAAATTCAGCGGATCAGCGCCGTGAAAGTGCAGTTGATATGTCACTGGCCGCAATGTCGCAAAAGTAACGCCGTTGTTACCCGAGATGTCCGCCAGCGGCACGTTTGGCGCTCCGGTAGCGTCGCTACACCCCGGCTGCACCGGGACAATCAGCCTCGCCGTTGCGAGTTCGTCCCACGACGAACAGGAATTTTGCCTTCGGGGCGGCCGATGGTATAGCCGACGTGGCGAATGGTCTGAATCAGCGGAGGTTCACCGAGCTTTTTCCTAAGCCGGCCCACGAACACTTCAACCAGTTTGGTATCGTATTCGTGCGCGTGCTCCCACACGCGTTCACACAACTCCGTGCGCGTGAAGACGCGTCCGGGTTCTCGCATTAGCACCTTCAACAACATCAACTCGCGTGGAGAAAGCTCGATCCGCTGCGTATTTCGATGAACGTCGTGCGTGGATAGATCGAGCGTGACGTCGCCGACGCGCAAACAGATTACTGGTTCCTCCGGATACCGGCGGCCGAGCGCGCGGACGCGTGCGACAAGTTCACGCATGGCAAATGGCTTCGGCAAATAATCATCGGCCCCGAGTTGCAAGCCGGTTACTCGATCTTCGACGGCACTTCGGCCCGTCAGCAACAGCACACGACTGGCCAGATGTTGCTCCCGAAGGCGCCCTAACAATTCGAAACCATCGATGCCAGGGAGGCGAACATCGAGCACGATTAGATCAAAAGATCCCTTGCCAACCGTCTCCAATGCGTCTTCTCCACTATGAACGGTTTTCGGATCATGACCGTCCTCGGTCAGCGCTGCTGTGATTTGCCGCGCCACCGGAAGGTCATCTTCAACGATCAGAATTTTCACAAGTTTATCGGCAACATTGGATCATTAGAAACGGACGGTAAACTGTGCAGCCAGCAAATGGTTGTCCTCGCCGGGAGAAGTTGTTTCATGCTGGTAACTGTATTGCAATTTTAGCTGCGTGTGCGTGGTGAGACGGTAGGTAGCGGCAACATCGATTCTGCCAAGGTCTGGATTCCAGTGTTCTTTAGCGCCAAGGCCATCATTGATCGTGTTGAAGAGTTGCTGGTTCCAACGAACAGCGCCAAACAACTGCGGCGTAAATTTGTATTTCGCTTCGACGTAATAAGCAAACGTGTCCGCATCTCCCACGTTCGGGACTTCAAAACGCGCTTCGTAAAACTCAGCCCACAGTTGCAGGTGATGCCATGCGAAGCTGATATCTTGTCCCAAGACGAACTCTCGATAGTCGCTGATGTCTCGACCGGGCGGCAGCGACGATTCCGCTTCCCGACGAAAATATGGGCCCTCGCTGCCAGAGAAGCCTAAATTCCAAGCTTCGTTAGGCCGGAATCCGATTCGGCTGCTAAAAGTCGGATTTTCAAAGCCATTCTGGGTGATATACCAGGATTCGGGACGCGAGGAGAGTGACGAATTCTTCATTTCGACTGCGTAATCAAAGCGACCCAATTGGCCGGAAACAGAAATCCCGCTGGCGTAGTCCGGTCCCCAGATCACTGGATTGAACGCGTACTTTCCCCGGAAGTAAGGCGCATAGATGAAATAAAGAGGTGAGTAGGGGGCGTACTTGTCCTGAATGGCAGTCACATTTTCATAAACCAACGGCGCGCTAATAAACGGATTGTCCCACGGTAAGTGTCGCGGGACCCAATTGCCGACGACGGTTGCGAATTTGCCGACCTGCAATGTAAAACGTCCGTCCTGCCATGGGGTGATTCGAAGCGCATATTCGTCCAAGCGAACCTCGGCGCCGTTATCGCTCGGATCGAACCCCCGATCCAATCGCGCTTGTGCGAAGAAATACACTTGCGAGCCCGCTTGGGCGTCTAGAAACAGCGTGAGACGCGGATTGAACAGATTATCGGTTTTTGAATTAATGAGCCCGGGTGCGGGCTGTTGGAAATTATAAAATTCCAGATCGACTGTGCCGCTCAATCGCGCGCGAAAATTATTCTGAAACCCGGAGATCGTCAGTGTGCTATCGAGCCGGTCGAGAGTATCATCGATGTCGAAAGCGCACGCTGTGCACGCAAAAATGCACAGGCTAAAGATCTGCGCTTTCATGTAACAGCATTAACACCGTTTGCGGCGGAAAAGCGCACTTCGAATTCCGTCCAATCCTTTTCCGAACGCACCAGGCGCAGTTCACCGCCATGCAATCGCGTCAGTTGGCGCGCCAGATTAAGGCCGATCCCGTGCCCCGATGCGGCCGAAGGACTGGAGCTGTGATGGAATCGTTCGAAGATATTTTCACCCGGCGGAATCGTACGGCCAGTGTTTCCGATTGTGAGCATTACGTCTCTGCCATTGCCACGTGCGCTAACCCGAATTCGTCCGCCCGCCCGATTGTACTTTCGCGCGTTCTCCAGAAGATTTTGGATGATGAGCGACGTGTAACGTTTCTCGCCAGCCACAAAAAGTCCGCGCGGAAATTCCTTTTCAATCTTCACGTCCGGCGATTCGGGCAACGCACCGAGATCATCCAGCCATTCATCAACCAACTGACTAAGATTCACGGGCGACGATGCGATTTGCAGGTGGCCAGCATCCATTTGCGACAGCAAAAGCAAATCCTCAATAACGCCGGTTAACCGTCGCGTTTGATGAAGCAGAGTGGACAACTCCTCGTAGACTTCCGGCTTAAATCCTTCGCGTGCCAGCAGTGATTCGAGACCGATTCGAAGGATCGTCATCGGGCTTTTCAGCTGATGTGAGGCGTCGGCTGAATATCTGGTGGATCGCTCCAGTTCCTCCGCGGTGGATGCCAGCGCGGCCTCGGCGCGTTCTCGTTCTGCGCGATTTTCTTCCGAATCGAGCGCCAGTTGCTTCACGGGCGCGGACATGCTGCGCGCCACGAAATGACTTGCGACGAATCCGCCTAACAATAGAAGCGCACCGGCGCCTCCAATTTGCCAGCGCAGACGATTCAGTTGTGCCGTCCACGAGGCGAGAGGATACAAAAAAATTTCGTACGCGGGTGGAAACAGCGACCCCGGATTGACCCGTTTATGAAACAACAACTGAGGCGCACCAGCCACTTCCACGCGAAAATAGTTTTGCTCTGAATCAGACTTGGCCAGGACAGGCGTTATCTTGCGGTTGAGGGAGCTTTGCGCGGAGGGCGTAAGCGCCGGCAGATGCAAGTGGCCATCTACCCAGATGCCACTTTGCATTCCGGTGTTTTTGTTTTCGACTTCGAGTGGCTTGAACCCGATCACGAGCGCCGATACCAGTTCCCCAGTGTCGGTGGAAAAGATCGGCACGGCTATTACTTCATGAATATTGGCAGCGGACTGGATATACCCGATCTGCTGCGTGTTGGGCAATTTTTTGAGCGAAAGTTGAGCTTCTGTCGCTGCGTCGAGTTCTCCTACATCCGAAGGATTGGGCGGCTTGATGACTGCGCCGGTGTCATCGAGAAAGCGATAAAATCTCGCGTGAAGAGATCGTGCTGCCTGCTCCGGAGGCGGTTCCTCGCCTTCCATCAGATCGCGCAACTCGTCCTTTGCGGTGGGATACAGGAGATCGATTGCGTCGTCCTCGATGGCAGCGTGGATACGCGGTTTCGCTACGAGTGTGATGCAGCGGTCGGCAAGCGAGGCGTGGCGCAGTTCCTCGATTTTGTGCGTCGACGAAAGCTCGGTCTGAAATGTCTGCTGCAGGTTTCGCTCCGCGTCGGCGGTGACTCTGCGCTGTGCCAGATAAAACCCGAGCGCAGTCAGCGTTGCTACGATAACCATGATTGCGGTGAACAATCGGGTGCGAAAGCTCGCGACCTCTTTGCTTCTCGTCGCAATCGCGGCGCTCATGGCAAATCAACGTGCAGCGTTTGACCGTCCTTCAAGTCGACTGACTTTTCGCTCGTAGTTCTGCTGTCGATCCAAGCCCTCAGTGTGTAGTGACCCGCCGGAAGTTTATCTAACCGAAAGCGGCCGGCTGTGTCCGTCATCACGAAGTACGGCGTGTTCAAGACGAGGATCAATCCGCGCATGTGCTCGTGAATGTCGCAGCGCAGAGTCACGAGGCCCGACTTATCAAACGTCACCGAAGGTATCGGCCGTTCCTCCGGGCGATAACGGCCGAGATCAAATCGCTTGGCGGGCGAATAGGAAAAAATGTTGTGATATTGATCGTCTAGATTTGGAAATTGTACCTTTGTTCCCACCTCTATCGGCAGAAGCGCTGGAATGAACGTCAAATTCCTTTGCGCGACTTCTTTGGTTGGCAACGAAGCTGGTCGCGGAAAATTGCCATCAAGATAGACCACGGCCAGCGGCGGCTGCGTCGATAGAACTCCGGCCTTGGTTACGATCTCGTATCGTTTTGCCTGAACCGGTGCCGGGGGCGACTTCGGAAGGTCCACGTGTCCCTCGATAGTCGCTCCCGCGAAAAGCGAAGCGGGAATAACGGATAAAGCCGCATTTAACCACAGCAATCCCCGTCGGCGCATTGCTTGCTAGTTTAACAGGCCTTTACCTGAACGGAAGTACGCGAACCGTGCGGGCTACGCGATGCCTCCTAGCGCTTGGGTTTAACGGCCGCCATCGCAGGTAAGGTGAAGAAAATGGTGGCGATCAGACTCCAGGAAATGCCGATGGCGCACGCAATGCCTAGGCCGGTTAGCGCTGGGTTCCGCGCAAGAGCGAGCGACCCGAAACCGCTGATCGCTGTCAGTCCTGCGAGCAAGACCGGTTTCACCACACCAGCTACGTCATGTTGGACGTTGTGCGTTTTTTGCCAGACGAGCACGACGTAGATTCCGTAATCCACGCCGATGGCGAGCACGAGGCGGAATGAGAGCACGTTTAACAGATTCAAATGGATGTTCAGCAGTTTCATGGTAGCGATCATCGCTCCAATCCCGAACACGAGTGTAACGATCTGGATCAGCCATAAACGAACGTCGCGATACAAAATGGCCAGCAACGAGATGTCGAAGATGGCCATCAACGCGCTAATGATCAGGAGTTGATGGTGCGACCACGGTTGGAGATCGGCGAGAACGTAGGTCCAGCCCGTCAGAGTCAAGGGAACGCCAGGCACCGATAGACCGCGTTGCAGCTCCTGGCTTTGCTCGTGTGTCGTGAGCGGTCCGTTAGTCATTACAAATCCAGTCGTCAGCAACGGGTCTTGCCCGAAATAGCGGTCGATCAAAAACCACCAGCTCGATGATTTCGGTAATTGGGTCCGCCAATTCGGCAGTGGCACGCTGGGATCGGCCATGCGTTGTAAGTCGTCGAGCAACGCAAACGCCGGAGCAAAGGCTTCAACGCTGAATCCTTCGGCCTCGAGAGTTTCGGTCAATGTTTGGTACGCCGTCTGAAAATTTATACCGCGCAAACGGTTGCGATTTTGTCCCATCCAGATCGGCGATGGACAAAGTGCCGCGGGTGTGGAGAAACCTTTTATCTTTCCCGCTGCCTGGAATTCACTCCAATGCGCGGAAATTTTTTGCCAGTGGTCATGCAATTCCTGCGAGTTTGTCGCGCGAAGGATCGCCAGCACCGGTTCCCAGCGGACCGGCATTTTTTTCATGATTGTTTCCAGCGCCTGACCTGCGCGAATGTTTTTTGGTTGAAGTGAGCGCGTGTTGGCTTCGAATTCGAGCGGAGGAATGGGTGAAAAGCCTATGGCACTGAGCAGCAGCAAAACCGCGCAGGAAAACATTAGCACCGGCGCCGGTCTGCGTACAATCGCCCGGACATATCTCGCTACCAGATCAAAGAGCCAGTCGTGAGCAGCCACGCCTTGTCGCTCGCGAACAAACAAAAATAAAATCGAGCACATGAACAGGCCTGCGACGAAAATGCCGATGGCGATCAGAACGCCGAGTTCGGCAAAACTCATCGCGCCACTCAGCACCAGCGCGAGAAAACCTACCGCTGTCGTAAGCGCGCCAAAGAAAACCGCCCGTCCGAGTTTTGATATCGAAGTCGCAATGGCTTGCTGATGCGGTTCGCCATCGGCGCGCGCCTGGTCATAGCGTCCGATCGTGAGAATCGCGAAATCGACGCCAAGTCCGACAAGAATGGCGCAAAAGCCCACGCTGATCATGCTCAGCCGCCCGAAAAGAAGCTGGCCCGCAGTTAGCGCTACCAAGACACGAGAGAAGAAGGCAAAACGCCATGCCCGCTAAAGGCAGCCATCGGCGAAACCCAGCGAAGAAAATCGCGCCCACGAGCACGACTGAGCCAAGCAACGTCGCGACGACATCGTAGCGCATGCTCAACGAAATTTCGGATACAAACGCCGAGCGCCCAGTCACGAGAATTTGCAGTGGGCGGCTGCCGTCCCATCCTTCTGCTGCAGTTTTGCGAAACTCGTTCACTTGCCGCATCAAATGCTGACATTCAAACGCGCTGATCGATTTTTGATTCGTCACCACTAGAAAGATTCGCATCGTGCGATCCGGTGAGGTGAGCGGTTGTTCCTGTTCGATCGCGGTGCTTTGGGCAAAGGGTTTGAGCGCGGGCGCGATCAACCCGAGCGGATCGAACGAAAGCTCGAACTGCGGCCGCGGCGAGCCCGCTTCGATCTGTTGGCGTAAACGATGAAGTCGATCGCGAATCTTGTCCGGTTGCAGGATCGACATTGCCTCGTCGAAAGCGCTCGGTTCCAGGTTGAGAAGCAACGGGACGGCGATCGATTGCAGATCGCGAATGCCATCCGCAGTGGTCATGGGCGAACCGGCGAGCACGCGCGCGCACCACGTTTGCCCGCGCAGCCGTTCCGCAAACACCGGCGCGAATTCCTCCAGTTTATCGACATCCTGCGGATCGGAGACAAGCGCGAAAGTCAGCTCACGTGTCTGCTCAAAATCGTGATCGTAGATTTTCAGGCCCTGGACCGATGAAAATTTGCCTGGCAAAACATTGAAGATCTCAGAATCCAGGCGCAGTGAGGTGGCGAGAATGGTTATGCAAACGATGGTCAGCGCAGCCACACCGCACCAAACCAGCGCGCGACGCTGTGTGATGGTTCGGGCGATGAAATCGCTGATGCGCATGAGCAGCCACCATTCAACACGAATCGGTGTGAAGATGCCAATGCTGCGGCTGCGAGATGCTATTTCTTGAGGCGTTTGACACAAACGCCCTACAATTACCGCTCTGGCTTAGTGATTGTAGGGCGTCTCTGTGAGACGCCGTTCCAATCTCAAAAGCGGAACAGAAAAGTCTCGTCGCCACTGACGTATCGCAGCGTTTTTTGATTCGGCGCGCGAAGGAATTGATCGCGTAACGCGAGCCAACCGCGCAGCTGTGGCGGCGCGCTCGCAGTAGGACCAGACCAATGCTGGCCCGTAAAGCTTGCGTTGAATTCCGCAAACTCCCCATCTTGTCGTAGGGACAACAATGTGATTCCTGGGCCTTTCGACACCGTCAGTTCAAAATCGCCCGTCTTCGACAAGCGAACTATTGCCTCGCCGATCAGCGTCGCCTTAGCCGTCCGATACATGAGCTGGCCAGTTTTGGTCTGCCATCCCGCAGCCGGCTCGGAGAATTGGTGGTGTGAGACCGATGCGCAACTTGTTAGGCAAAAACAAGTGATCGCGACGATGGAAATGAGGTAGGGGCGATTGCCCTCAATCGCCTGCACAAAACGCGGGAACACGAAGGCGATTCGGTGAATGGAGCGAGCCGGGAGGCCGCGACATGGACGGGAAGCCCGAGAGGGTGAGTGAGCTGGAGCGAACGAATCAATCGCCCCTACCGGTGACTTCATACTGCCGTGCCTACGGGTGTCATCGGCGCTGGCATCTGTTTCTTCGGCGCGAGCGTGAGCTTCGGTGCGATCGGGTGGTGGCGTTGCAGCCAAACCAGGAAATAAAACACCCACATGCGCCAGCGAATCGGGAAACTGTTGCCCACATTTCCGCCAAGAACTGCGTTTACCGCCGGGGCGATACCGAGCACATTGCGCGGCGCGAGAAAAACTTCGATGAATTCCTTCGTGTACCACGCATTGACGAACCGAAGATAAACGTCCATCGCGCGATTCACCGATCGTTCGTACCGCCCGAACAAGCGTTTTGTCTTGCGCGGATGATCGAGCACTTCGTTCAGAGCGTCGGCGCATTTTTCACCGCTGAACACCGCAAGAAAAACGCCGCTGCTAAAAATCGGGTCGATGAATCCGGCGGCGTCGCCTGTAAGCAACCAGCGATCGCCGTACAGATGCGCGCTTCGATAGGAGAAATCGGCTTCGACAAACGTCTTCGACACGCGTCGCGCGTTTGTCATGCGTTTCGCAATGGTTGGCTGTTCCGCCAACGCTTGCTCGAGAAAATCGTCAGCGCTGAGATTGGATTTACGAAAAGTTTCACTATCGAGAACCACGCCAACGCTCGTTCGCTCATCGGCAAGTGGAATCAGCCAGAACCAACGATCAACGGCACGAATCAAAACGGTCAGCGTGCCGTCAATTCCTTCCGGACGCCACACACCATCGTAATGCGCGAAGATCGAAAGCTTTTGAAGATGCTCATAGGTCTTCTTGATCTTGAATTGCCTTCCGAGCACCGAGGTACGTCCGCTCGCATCGACAAGGTAACGCGCCCGAACTTCGCCCTCGGTGGTAGGGACATCGCGCTGCGATGTCCGGTCGGCGCAGCGCGCCGACCCTACCTCATTACAGGACACGCTTTTATACGATAATATAACTTCATCAGCTTTGAACATCACGTTTGAAACCACAGTCTGCTCGTGCACTTCCGCGCCGGATTCGGCCGCATGATCCAGCAGGACCTTGTCGAAATCACTGCGCGTCACCTGATAAGCGTGATCGGTTTGCGAGCGGTAGCCGTCCTTGAAGTAAAACCTGGTTCCAGTGTCGGAGCACGCGCTCATGATTTCGCCGCCATATTTTTTTATGAACCCGGCGCTCAAAAATTTTTCCTGCAGCCCGAGCCGGGTAAATGCCTTCATGCTGAACGGCAACAGCGACTCGCCGATGTGAAACCGCGGAAACTTTTCGCGCTCGAAAAGAATCACGCGACGTCCGGCGCGCGCGAGCAGCGCCGCGGCCGTGCTCCCGGCAGGCCCGCCTCCTATGATCGCGACGTCGTAAATGCTGCTGCTCATCGTTTGATCCTAGCAAATTATCGAAGGTTGGGTAGAAGCCAGCCGAAATCACGTTGTCATGTTGAGGGAAGCGAAACATCTCTGGTCATTTGAAGTGCTCTATCCAGAAACAAATCTGAGATTCTTCTCCCGCGACTGCGGGATCAGAATGACAAGAGACCTATCTCGCCGTCGTGAACTGTGGCGCGGCGCAGCCCCATGTGAGATTTATGCTAACGTTTGCGACGCAAGATGAAGCTGATCGATCGATTTGTTAGCCGCGAGCTGTTGGTGAACGTCTCATTTGCCATCGCGGTGCTGAGCCTGGTGCTCGTGGTCGGAAATATTTTCAGGAAGCTGTTGCCGTTGCTGGTGAATCACGATGTGCCGATGGAATACTTGATCACGTTCATCGCCTACGTGCTGCCGTTCTCGCTTATCTTCACCATTCCGTGGGGATTGTTGACTGCGATCCTCCTCGTTTATGGACGGCTCTCCGCGGACAACGAATTGATCGCGCTGCGCGCCAACGGCGTGAGCGTCACGCGTGTGTCTGTTCCGCTTGCTGGCATCGCGATTGTTTGCACGGCGATTTGTCTCTGGCTCAATGTCCAGGTTGCGCCTGCCGCGCAGGAGAGATTGCGCAGTACCATTTTTGATCTCGCCACGCGGAATCCAATGGCGCTTTTTGGCAGCGACCAGGTCATCGATCAATTTCCCGGCCGCAGGATTTATGTCGGCAAAAAGGAAGGAAACAAACTAGAGAACATTACCGTGTTCGAGATGAATGATAAGGCACTGCCCGTGAAGGTTACGTACGCGCGTAACGGTATGCTCGAAGCGGATTTGGCGAACAAACAAATCCTGATGCATCTGTATGGGGCTCGTTACCAGGAGCGCGACTCGAAAGACCCGTTCGACCTCCACAAGATCCACGACGGCATTAATATGGTGGAAGGCACGTTGCCTATCAGCCTCGAAGAACTATACGAAAAGGAGAAAAAACGACCGAGCCGTTCCGCTTTGTCGATCGAGCAATTGCTGGATCAACTCAAAAGCGAAAACACACGGGAACGCAGCGCCAGCCGCACGGAAATCAACAAACGATTTTCGTTTCCATTCGCGTGCATAGCTTTTGCGATCATTGGCGTGCCGCTGGGCGTAACGGCGCATCGCCGTGAAACGTCAATTGGTTTTGCCATGGGCCTGATTGTTGCCACGACTTATTTTCTGTTCGTCATCATCGGCGATACGTTGCGCGGGAATCCACATGCGCATCCGGAACTGCTCGTCTGGTCTCCGAATGTTCTGTTTATCGTGCTGGGCGTGCTGTTATTCCGCCGTCTCGCACGACAATAAGTGCACAAAGGCTCTAGCCACGGCCCTATGGGCCGTTTCCTACGATTCAGGCTTCCTCCGGCTCTGGCCCGAGCGCGAGCGAAGGTGCCGTCCGCGTTTTAACTGCTCCACGTCGCAAACGCTGGCATCCACCAACCCAGCGCATCCCAGAAATAAAGAGCCGCACAAACAAGCACCAAAACCGATGCGTATGGCCGAATGCCGTGCAACACGTCAATCGCGCGCAGCGTCGGATCGAGCTTTTTATCGACCAACATCACGTGAACGATCATTGCCGTGCTCGCAGCTGAGATGATGAAATGAATAATGCTCAACCGAACGCTGACGCCTAACGCGACAGCGCTCACCACCGCGCCCCACACGAGGTAGCGCTCTTGCATTTGACCGAGCAGCGCGAACATCAGCAGCCATGGAGCAGTTATCGCAATCAGCACACGTGGATCGCGATTTCGCAGATGTCGCGCCGCGCCGCGGGCACACAACGCGACTGCGCCAAGGAAAAACAGACGCAATGCCCATTGCAGCGTGAGATGAAAGTGAACCGATCCGACATGAGTTGATAGCAAATCGTCTTGCAGGGACCAATCAGCCGCGGCGAGTAGAGACGCGAGATTGTAACAAGAGCTGATGAAGAGATACGGATAATGCTTGGTTCCATAAAGAAAACCGATCTCTAACCACGCGAAGCTTCCGCTGGTGAACGCGCCGATTACAAAGGCGGCGCAGCCGGCAATTCCGGCGAGCCACGCTTCTTTGTGCGGCA
Source organism: uncultured Verrucomicrobiae bacterium (assembly GCA_963761585.1). Lineage (GTDB taxonomy): Bacteria > Verrucomicrobiota > Verrucomicrobiia > Chthoniobacterales > UBA10450 > Udaeobacter. Next base: position 38,511 of record CAVXHW010000003.1, on the reverse strand, counting down.
GCTTATATCGCAAGACGACCAGGAGACTGGCGCCAGCTACAGCGGCGAACGCGATCCAAGCCCCGGTCGTTCGGAGCAGCCATGGTGAAACTATTAGCGCTGCGGTTCCCGTGAAGCCGGCTAGCATACGGAGCGCACTCACCCATCGTTTTTGCCATAGTGGCCAAAGGACAAAAAAAGGCGCGACGAACAATAACTGTCCCTTGAACATTGCGCCCAACGCCAGCAAACATCCGCACCAGAACCAGCGATTCTTTAAAGCGACGAGCGCGGCGAAGAGATAGAAGGGGAGGATCCAGGCATCCCACTGCGGCCACCCGTGCGCATCGAGGATCATCGATGGTTCGAGCCAGGCCGCGCTGGCAGCGGCGAGCCCGCAGATTGAGGCGCGATGTTCTCGCGACAACCAAGTCGGCCATGTTGAGTGCGCGTGCACTGAGCGCTGCACACATAAACGCACGAGAAAGAAAATCGCCGCGGCCGAAACCAATTCGCACACCAGGTTAATTTTCAACAGGGGGTTAACAAGCTTCGGATGTTCATTGTCGACCCACGGAAATCCGTCGCGAACTTCTTTGCTCCAAACGGCCATGGTCAGGAGTCGCAGCGGCGGATAATCGAGGCCGTAATCGTCGTCATACGCCTCTTCCTTCACCCGATCGTAAAGCCCAAGATATCCACGAAACAATCCTGTCCACGAATTTGCAGACGCGTCGTTCGGCGACAAGCGGCGCGCTTCTTTCAGGGTCTCTTGTCCCCAGTAAAAAGCGTTGACGATATCGTGCTGATAACGGACATGCCGCGTATTTTGCCCGGTCCAGCGGCGAAGCTGAACCCCACCGACGAAAAGAGTGAAAATGAAAAGAGCCGCGAAAATGCGGAGGCCTATTTCACGACCCCGCGCCGAGACTATTGTACGGCCCCAAAGCGATTGTGCGATCATTCCCCAAAAATGAAAAGACGAACCCCGATTCGACAGTTTCCAACAGTTTGCGTTCGAAACTGTGTTTCGTCTAATCGCACTTCCTCTTATCGACAGCCGTATGGCGACTGCAAAGGCACTGCGGGGGTCTCAGACACCGGAGATTCGATTATGGCGTGAACGTGTTGACCACAGTGTGCACGGCTCTCCTTGTGCCTCTCACGGTGCTGTGCGCGACATTCTTGGCGGTAATCGCCGTGCTTTTCGCCACGTTCTTCGCCGTGCGGACAGGCCCAGCTTGAGCGATGTGAACGCTGCCAATGCACAGACCGAGCGCGAGAAATATTGAAAATAATGCTTTCATGGTACCTAAAGTTTCGTAGCCGGTAGAGCGAATGGGCCTATGTATGCCCAAGATTGCGAGCGACGTTCGCGTTAGAGATTGGCTCCAGAGGTAGGATTCGCCGGTCCTTCCCCTGTATTTGCTGCGATTGAAACGGAGTTTACCTAGGTAATCAAGTAACTCCTCAACTACTCGTACGAACTATGGTTGTAGCAAATTGACGTTCAGCCGAACGAGTCGCAAGCTACGCGCATGACTAATTCGAATATGTCGGTGCAACCATATCTATTCTTTAACGGTCGTTGCGAGGAGGCGCTGGAATTTTATCGCAGCGCTGTTGGCGCGGAGGTGGAGATGCTCAGCCGTTTCAAGGACGCGCCCGAACCGGGCATGGCGCAGCCTGGAATGGAAAACAAAGTGATGCATGCCAGCTTCCGTATCGGCGAAACACTCCTGATGGCTTCGGACGGCAGGTGCGACGGCCAACCGAGCTTCGAAGGTTTCTCGCTTTCAATTATTGTTCCGGACGAGGAAAAAGCCGAGAGCGTCTTCAACGCGATTGCCGACGGAGGGAAGATTACAATGCCTCTTGAGAAGACATTTTGGGCGCCCAAATTCGGAATGTGTGAAGACCGGTTCGGCGTCGGCTGGATGGTGTCGGTTCAGCACAAACCCTAGCCATCACCGAGTCTTCAGGATCGGAATGATTTCCGTTTGGATTGGTTGGCCGGTGACTTCGATGTCTTTGTCCGAAACGTAAACGTTGATTTCTGATCGAACGCCAAATTTTCCTTCGAGGTAAATTCCCGGCTCGATGGAAAAACAAACTCCGGGAATAATACGCCGCGAATCGCGCGTCTCGAAATCGTCGATGTTGACGCCGTTGCCGTGCGTTTCTTCGCCAATAGAATGGCCGGTGCGATGTGTGAATTGTTCGCCGAAACCAGCGCGTGTAATTACGCCCCGTGACACGTCGTCCACTTCGGCGCCGCGAATCGGTTTACCTGCGCGGACATTCTTGCGCACGAAATCGACTGCGGAATCGCGCGCTTCCCGCACGATATTAAAAATGCGTGAGTACTCTTCCGGAACAGATTCGCCGACATAACCAGTCCAGGTTTGATCGGTTGCGACCGCGTCCGGTTTGGTGAACTTCGTGGCCGCATCGATCAACACGAAATCGCCGCGTTTGATTGGCGAATTCTTTTCCTTGGTCGGCATGTAATGCGGATTGGCAGCGTTCGCGTTCACCGCCACGATCATCGGCTCCTGTTCCATCCCTTCCTCCTTGTAGCGACGGAGCATGAACTGCGCGATATCCCACTCGGTCGTTGGTTCATCGGCGCGAATCCGACGCGCAATCTCGGCAAACGCCTCCTGAATAATGCGATGCATCTTATCGGAGGCTTCCACATGCATCTGGTGCTGCTCCGGCGAGAACACCGCTTCAAATCGTTGCACGAGTTCCGCGCTCGTGACCGGTTCGACGCCTAACGAGCGTACAAGTTCGATCGTTCCAGCATCCACGCGCGAGATGTAGGGGATGTCGTTCATCGGCGAATACTGCATTGCAATGCGACGTTTCGATTCCTTCGCCGCCGGGGCCAGCACTTCACGCAGCCGCGCATGCAATTCCTGCCAACCGCGAAACACAAGTTTCCTTCCGGGAAGCGAGTCGAGTTTAAATTGCTCGATTGACTGCACAATTTTGACGGGCTCGCCCGAGGCCGGGACGTAGTAGAACCAGCGGCGTGACGCGAACATCTTTTCGTCCAGCTTCAAAATCCGGTAGGCGAGGGGATCGCTGTGCCGGAAATCGTAAAAAAGCCAGCCGTCCAGTTTTGCCTCGCGCAAGGCCGCTTGAATTTCACCCACCCGTTCCGCTGGAGATTGTTGTGCGTCCATTTTTGCAACAAAAGTGAAGCAAATAATAAATCCTACGAATAAACAACTGTGCTGCGATTTCATCTGGTAATGACATATCAACCACTGGCGCAACGGCGAAGCAATTTCACAAGTAACATTAAGCCTGGCCGCAGAGTGATCTCTCTTCGCGATGCTATAGCCCCGAAAGCATTCGCGGCTGTCTCGGCGGAAAATTCTGGGGAGCACACGCGGCTCGCGTGTTGGTTTCGGCGGCTCGCCGAAACGAACTTTTGTTGATTAACTTTCACCGCAGAGATCTCAGAGATCACGAAGTTAGATCAAAGAATTACTCTGTCTCCTCCGTGTTCTTCGTGATAAAACATGCAATTGTTAGTTATGAGCGTGCGCGAACAAAACGACAATGAGGTTGCCTCGAATGATTCGGAGGAAAACACCGCGTTCAACGGCGCTGAGCTGAGCGAATCTGTTCTCGGGCGCGATTGGAACTGTCTAGAAGAGGATGCCGCATGGTCAAACCTGTAGCCGGCGAAATTGTTGTTATTCCATTTCCGCGGAACGATTCTTCCGCCGAAAAGCGCCGTCCTGCATTGGTAATTGCCGATCTTCCGGGCGCGGATTTGATTCTCTGCCAGATCACCAGCCGCGGGCACTGGGATTCCTTCGCCGTTCCGCTGGACAGCGGCGATTGTGAACGCGGCGAAATCGGTCAGCCCTGCTTTATTCGCCCACAACGACTTTTCACCGTCGAGCAGCACGTCATTCTTCACTCAGTGGGAAAAGTGACGGCCGCGAAATACGACGAGGTATTTAAGAAAGTGCGCACGCTCTTCATCGATTAAAGGTGGAACGCGTTGTCCTCAACGCGTTGGACACCAATCGTCTTCAGGAGAAGCCGAGCCACCTATTTGTAAATCGTCTCCGGTTCAGGACTGGCGAGAATTTTTTGAAAACGCGGATCGTTCCGCAACGGATCCCATTCCCAACGTTGCCGCAAATCTGAAAGCGTAATGCTCGCGTCGTCATAATCGACGGCGAACGGCGTCGTGAGTAAACGCTCGATCCTGCTGATTGCGTCATCGGTCATGCCGACCCGGGCGCAAATCAAAGTGTAAAAGGCCTCGACGACCGCGCCCTCGATCACATCGTGCGCGATCGGTGCCAGTTCCATCGCTCGTTTTCCTTCTCGTAGTGCGTCATCCTTTCGCCCCAGGAACGCATAGAGCAACCCGAGCTGCGCGCGTCGCGTTCCGTTTTGCGGACTCTCAGTAACGAGTTGCTCAACGAGCGGCAGCGCGACTTCGAACTGGGACTGCGCTCTCGCTGTGTCGCCGCGCACGAGATCGATGCACCCTTGAAGATAACTTTTCGGCAACGGGACGCCCGTCTGAGAAGTAATGGTGTCGAGCGGGGAGTTCGCCAGAGCTTTCTCTGCGCTGTCCGTATCTCTGTCCATCAAGTTCACATCCCAGCGTGCGAAAGTGACCACGCCGTCGGGGTCGAGATTCGGCGGCAAAGATTCCAGCACGGCTTTGATGGGTGCCGTGCTGCCTTTCCAAAGAAACTCAACGTAGGCACGCTGTATTTTGACGTTGAAAGAATCGGGAAAAAGAGCGAGCACGCGATCCATTCGTTCGGCTGCCGTGCGCCAATCGCGCAGACCGAAGTACGTCTGCGAAGAATCATAGAGCATGACTGGGTTGCGCGGATCGATTTGTTCGGCGTGTTGATAAGCGGCGAGCGCTTGCTTCAAATCCCCACGACGTCTAAGAACTGCCGCGGTGTACAGGCCCACGTCGCCATCGTTCGGGAGCGCCTCCGCTGCGAGTTTCAGTTCGCTCAGCGCTGCATCGTAATTGTTCTCCGTGTAGTACTGGTAAAGCCCGAGCGCCAGGTGCCCTTCACCGAGGTTTGGCTGGAGTCGCAGCGAGTCCAGCGCTTCCGAATACACCTTTTGCTTCCATGCCGCGATTGGTTCGTAGAAGTGGTACAAGTTGCTTGTCGTCGCCGAGAGCCGCGCGTGGGCAAGAGCGAAGTTCGGATCGAGTTTAATCGCCTGATCGTAAAGATTGATCGCTGCCTTGAAATCCTGCAGCAGATTGTCTGGTCGCGTTTGATAATCGCGCGCGCGCAAATAAAGAACGTACGCGTCGGCGTTAGTTGTCGGCTTAGTTTCGACGCGCGCTTTTTCCTGCGGCGAAAGCGTGGCTTGCAACGAGTCGGCGATACTTTTAGCGACCTCGGCTTCGACTCCAAAGATGTCGGTCAACTGCCGGTCATAACTTTGCGCCCAAAGATGCGCGTCGTTGTCGGCCCGGATCAGCTGCACGTTGATGTGTACCCGATCGTCGGCCTTCTGGACGCTGCCCTCGAGCACATTCGTCACGTGCAGTTGTTTTGCGATCTCCGGCAGATTTTCCGGAGCGCTACTGTAGCGCGCAGTGGAAGTGCGCGAGATCACGCGCAGCCCGCTGATCCTCGAGAGCGTAGTGATGATTTCATCCTGAATTCCTTGCGCGAAAAACGCGTTCTCCTTGTCGGAGCTGAGATTCTCAAACGGCAGCACAGCAACTGATTTGTCCTGCGCCGCGATTGGCGCGGTTTGTTTTGGCAGGTCGGCGGTTGGCGGTTTTCGTATTCGCGCGAATTGAAACGCGAGCAGCGCAGCCGCGAGTACGACAGCAGCGATCACAGCCCAGCGTATTGGCGCGCGATGTTTATGAAGAATTTGGAACCGCTTTGGAACTTGCGGATTCCCGATTCCATCACCGTAGAAATTCACCGCGTTAATACGGACGCCGTGTTTGACCTCGCATTCGCCAAGGTCATGAAGGAACGATCGCCAGCGCGGATATTGCGCCAGATCATCGGCAACGCGCTTGGAAAGCAGGATGTGACCGTTATCGCCGCAGTCCATCACGCGTTGCGCCATGTTTATTCCGGCGCCGGCAATATTAGCTTGCTCGTTCAAATCACTGATCTCATTCACCGGACCGCTATGAATGCCCATTCGCACGCATAGTTCAGGATGGTTCTTCAGTTGCCTGGCAATCTCGAGCGCACACAAGACCGGCGCTTCCGGCGTAGTGCGAAATACCAGCGCGCCGCCATCGCCTGTTGGCAGTCGCAACAGCTTCCCTTCGGCTTCGGCCGCGCGGAGCTGCTCCGTGCCGCGCACAATTTGCTTCAACGTATCAAGGTGCTGGCTCTGCTGAGTGATGAGCAACTGCGAGTAGGCGACAATGTCAATGAACAGCACATGCCCGATCTCAAACTTAACTTCTGACGCAGTATCGGGGGACATATCTGTTCTGTGGACGGCGGGAATGTTAGCGCAAACGCGCTTTTTATGCACGAACAGGAATGCGCCATTTGTAACGTCTTCCATCCGCAATGACCTCGGGTGATGTTGCAGTCGCTCTGGCGCGGATTATTTGCGCCTTCGGCGATCTCGTACGCCATCGTCTTCGGAGAAGCCGATCCACCTTCATTTAAGGTGGAACGCGTTGTCCTCAACGCGTTGCAAACCAAGCACGCCTAACATCGCAGGCGCGGCTTGACATTACCCGGCGTCGCGCGACAAAGGAGCGCCGGATGAAATTTCTCACACGCCGCTTCTCCCAGGCCCCGGAGGGAACGGCCGCGCTCTTCTTCATCCAGATCTTCGCGACGCTCGGCTTCGCCGTCCTCTACTCGACGCTCGTCCTCTACGCGACGAAGCATCTGCATCTCGGCGTGAAACAAGCCACCACGTTGATGGGTGTCTTCGGCGCGTTCAACTACGGCCTGCACCTCTTCGGCGGTTACCTGGGCGGCCGCTTCCTCTCGAACCGCAACCTGTTTGTTGGCGGCATGGCGCTGCAGGTGTTCGGCTGCGCATGCATCGCGGCCGGCACACTTCCCTTGTTCTACATCGGCCTCGCGCTCTTCCTCACCGGCAGCGGCCTCAATGTCACCTGCATCAACATGATGCTGACGCAGCGGTTCACGCCGGAGGATCCGCGCCGCGAAGGAGCATTTCTCTGGAATTACGCCGGCATGAACGTCGGCTTCTTCATCGGGTTCAGCGTCGCAGGCCATTTCCAAGCCACCGAGAGCTACGCGAGCCTTTTCATCTTCGCGACGGTCGGCAACTTCGTCGCCATCATCCTCGCTTTCTTCAACTGGAAAACACTGACCGACCGCAATACGTCGCTGCTCGACGCAACGCCGAAGCAGTTCCGGTTGCGCCAACTCGCCGGCATCGGCATTCTCATCGGTCTCGTCCCCGTTGTGTGGTTCATGCTCCAACGGCCCGGCGGAACCGAGACGATCATCAAGGGAATCTGCGGCCTGGTCGCGTTCACTCTGCTCTACCTCACGGTCCGCCACTCCGATCGCCGCGAACAGCGCAACATGACCGCGTATCTGATCCTGACCGTTGGCTCATTGATGTTTTGGTCGCTCTACCAGATGGCGCCCAGCGGTCTGATGCTGTTCGCGGTCAACAACGTCAACCTCATGGTCGGTCCCGTGAAGATTCAGCCGCAGTGGATTCAGAACATCAACACCGTTTGCATCGTGATTGGCGGGCCGATACTCGCGGCGCTCTTCACGAATATGCGCGCGCGCGGGTGGCGCATCGACATACCGAAGCAGTTTGCCGCATCGCTGCTTTTGATGGCGGTTGCGTTTCTCATTCTGCCGCTCGGCATCAAACTGGCAGGGGCTGACGGCAAGAGCGCGTTCGTGTGGTTGTTCATGAGTTATGTGCTGCAAAGCATCGGTGAGCTGCTCATTTCTCCGATCGGATACGCGATGATCGGCAAACTCGCGCCGAGGCAGTATCAAGGCGATGATGATGGGCAGCTGGATGCTTTGGACCGGCCTCGCGTCGCTGTTTGCAGGCGACTTTTCGGGAATGATCCCCGAGCCGACCGGCACCACTGCGATTGCCACCAACGCCGGGTACGCGAAGCTCTTCGCCGAGCTCGGCGCCGGCAGCCTCGCGGTAGGCATTGCGCTCGTCGTGCTGATTCCGTTCCTGCGAAAGCTGATCACCGACAAGGCCGAGACAGCTCCCATCGAAGCGGCTACCGTCGTTCCCGTCGCTTAAAAAACGCCGCGCCCAATTCCATATCGGGTGTAGGCGCTTCGGTGTGCGAAGCGCGGCATTGATGCTCTCATACAAACGTGGATACGTCGCCCATAGGACGACGGCGACGAACGCGCTTTCCAACTCTGGATTTGAACAAAAACCCCGAGTTCCTCGACGCCCAGATTTGTTAAGGCGCAGTTGTTATTGTCCCGGCACGGGGGATGGCGAACCGGAAGGATTCGACTGATCGAACATTCCGCCTTGTCCATGTCCGTAATGTCCGCCGCCGCCAGCACCACCGCCGCCGTGATGTCGGTGATGCTGTGATGAGTCGTCTGACGAAGCTTCGTCGTTAGCACAGGAAGAGCTAAAAAACGCAAAGCCAAGGCAGACCAGACCTAGCCACGCCTTTACGGATTTGAGCCGATTCGGAATTGCCATAACGATGAAGGCTTTGAGCGAATGACCGGATCAAACCAAGAACGGTTACAAAATTCGCTACATTCGAATCAGGAATGGAGGAAGCGGGGCGACTAGCATAGAAGGCAAAGCTGCGGGGGAGCAGCAACGGAGTTTCAAAAAAGGAATAGAGCGAATTCTGGGAGCGCACGCGACCCGCTGCTGGCGATGGGTCTCGCCATCGCGAACTTTCTGCCGAGATCTTTCACCACAGAGATCGCAGAGATCACGAAGGCAAAACCAACAATGTTGAAACTCGCCAGCTCCATTCGCTTGCTGTTCCCTCGCAGCTTACGTTCTATGTCGTTCACCGTTCGCTCCGTTCTCTGCGCACTTCGTGTCCTTGCGGTTAAATCTAATTCCACAACCGAGGGACGAAGACGATGGACACCATAGTTGCGCTTTCGATGACGCATCTCGCAGAGTTCGAGAGCAACATGAAAATCGAAACGCTCCATATCGGCATGAAGGTGCGCCATCCGCAATACGGCGTCGGGACCGTGAGATCGCTGAACGACAAAACCGCCGAGATAGAGTTTGACGACGCGCAGCGGACAATTGCGCCCGCCTCCAGCGATCTCCAACCGGCGGAACCGACTGCTACATTGAGCGAGCTACAGATGCCGCTTGCGAATCTGGTCCGCGATACGGCTCACGCTGTGGTCGAAGCACTCGGCCTTGAGCAAAAGGATGTGCTCGTAGAAGGTCTGGCTACTCGATGGCAGCGCGGGACGCTCTTCATGCAACCGGCTGACAGTTCTCTGCAGCCGAAAGAAGTCCCGCTCGAGACATTCTTCCACAAGATCGTTATGATCCGCAATAATCTGCGAGTTCTCGAGCAGAAGGTAAACGCTAGCGACAAACTGAGCGACGCGGACAAGTTCGACCTGCAACAATACATCACGCGCTGTTACGGATCGCTCACCACGTTCAATATCCTGTTCAAAAACAAGGACGACCAGTTCCGAACAGGCGCCTAGGTATTGAAAGAGCGTAATGAGTGCTTTATCGAATACGCGTAGTGCTGGACTGCATCATGGCGTTCTCCTGTAGCGGCGACCGTGTCGGCCGCAAATTCTGGGGAGCGCGCGCGTCTCGCGTGCTGGCGATGGTGTCCGGCTATCGCGAACTTTTCATTGGTTGATTTTCAATCGAAGAGACTGCAGAGGTCAAGGAGTCGGAATCAGGAAAATTACGGGAAGCGTAATGTTGTAGCCGCTTCGCTGTGCGAAGAGCCGCATTGATGCCGCTATTCAACCTCGACTGATACGTCATCACTGAATGATGTTTCCGCAGTTAACCCAGTTCACTGATGTCGCGCTTCTTCTTTTGCGCGTCATGGTTGGACTCGTGTTCATCACCAGTGGATGGAAGCACCTCAAAGACCCCGAGGCGCGAAGCAAGGACATCGGAATGAGCAAAAGCTTCACTATTTTTCTAGGCGCAGCCGAAGTCGCCGGAAGTCTCGGAATAATTTTTGGCGTTCTCACACAACTCGCTGCGGGCGGTTTGATATTGCTAATGCTCGGCGCAATTCAGAAGAAGATTTTTGTCTGGCGCACAGGCTTCTGGGGTGACTCAGGAACAAATGGATGGAGCTACGACATGATGCTCGTAGTAATGAATCTCGTGATCGTCACCACTGGAGGCGGAAACCTCTCTCTGATGAAGTGATCTAATGATCGAAATCGGGAGACGCGATGAGATGAACGACCTTGCGCGAACCGCAATCGGGAAAAGCCATCCGTGGCTAGCGCGCCCACACGAGTTGTCGGCGACTGCCGCTATACGTGAATCACGTATAGCAAGCCCACAGCAGGAGGCGTTGATGCCAGTCCGGTAGTTGCCAATCAGCGTGGCCTGCTTGCCGAACGCGGCGGGAGCAACGCCGAACAGGTTGTGCCTGCTGCGCGGAAATCGTCTCTACGATCTGCGACTCGGGTCACGGTGCTTTGTTCGTTTGCCATTCCAATATCGAAAATAGGTTGCTGCAATTTTTGTAAACGGCTATTTCTGAAGGCCGGATGGCGTTGGGTTGATAGGAACCCAGACATCACACATCAAACATCGAACCTCGAACATCACGTTATGCCCAGTCTAATCAGAAAGCTGTTTCACAAATCGGAAGCGCCGAACGACGGCCTCACGCAGCCCCAGCGTGAGGCGATAGTCGACTTGCTAAACTATTGCATGTACGCCGACAATTTGGTCTTCCTCGCGGAGGACAGGTTGATCACGGACACGGTCGCGAAGTTCAATTGGGACCCGAAAATACCGTTCGATCAGTTCGATGTGAGATCGATTGGTAACGCACGGAACGCGACAGAAAGTCCAGTGTACAGAGATCAATTCCTGGCTTCGATAAGGGATAGGCTTGGTACCGCTGCAGTGAAGGGACAAGCATTGGACCTGTGCCAGGAACTCTTTCTCGCCGATGGCGCGCGCTCTGAGGAAGAAGAAGCCGTGCTTCAAAATCTGAGGAAGCTGCTCGAATAGAGCTCTTCCGAATGTTGCTGCGTGAATCAGCAGATCACGCATACGGGATCGTTACGACCTCGTGGCGTGCGGAGTTCCTGCAGCCACTAATCGCGGCTCGAAAAGCCTGCGAAGTTCCGTTGGCGGTTGTCGCGCAAAGGTTGTTATCGGCTGGCCCTTTTGCTCGGCTCGCTCGGCGCCATGGTCGATAATCTCATCGCCAAAGGCCATGCGCCGATTACTCAGGACAACACGCCGAACCGGCATCGTATGCCCTTCCCTATGACATGGGGGTCAGGTTGTAGCAGCGCGCCAGATCATTGATACTCGCGCGCAAAGCAGTCCAGAGGCGTTGTGCCTGGCCGTCATTACTCCCTTTCCCCACCACCTGATTAACGCGGCGGGCGCTGTCCATGACCTGCTCCATTTGCACTTTGGTCTCCAGATAATTCGCCGTTTCATCGAACTTGCGCCGCAGACGGTTTGTGGTGCGATTCAGATCGTCCATGGCGTTCTGGAGGTCGTCTTTTGATTGCTTGCCTTGATCCTTGGCTTGATCCTTCCGCGCATCCTTGTTCGCGGAGTTTGCACCCTGGCCGCGCTTTGCCGCTCCGCTGCTCTTCGCCGATCCGGCCTGATCCTTGGCGTTTTCGCCGCGACTGGTCAGATACTTCTCGAAATCATCCACGCCGTTTTCCACTTTGCGGATGCGGTCAGCCACCTGAGCCTTTGAAAGCGGATTTGTCTCGGCAAACGTAATTGTGAAAAAGCTGACAGCGGAAAAGATCGCTGTGCAACAAAGTATAGTTCGTATTCTCAAGTGCATAATTTTTAGATTTCTAATTGATTGTTGGTATGTGATGACAATGGCAGTGGGCAACACCGCCAAGCTCAGCATAGAGTGACTCTCACTCGCGGTGAATAGGACCTTAGTCGTACGTCGCCGTCAGCTTCGCTCGCCTCGGCGAGCGGTTCGCGTGTTACATATCTGAAACGCTAAAGAATTAGGGCTGGTAGAGGCTGCTCGCTAACTGAGAAAAAATTGACTCACTGCCGAGGGTCGGAGTTCGAATCGCAGGAAAGTAAGAAGTAGGAACTTCTGATGAGAATTCACATTGTGAAATTGAAAACTCGCTCACGTCCCGGCTTGCTCACTCCTAGCCTTGTAACTTTACCTTCTATGCTTGGCACGCCGTAGCCTCGGGGAAGGCGGGTCACTCATCCCATCTACTCCGTTCGGTTTTCTCTCGATTTAGATTGCCGGCTGGGCGACGCTGCGAGTAGCGGAAGTTCCCTAAACCGGATAGGTCCGCGCGCGGATTAAGGCAGCAGAATTCACGATTTCGCGGTGAGTTGCTGCACGTTTTGCGAGCGCCTTGTTAGGCTTTCGGCGCTTTCTTACCAGGTCGAAGGTTTTCGAATCAACGTACATTCGCAGACTCCGTCCGCTCGCCGGTCCGAGATCCTTCAAGATCGGTTTTGACCCCAGAAACAGGATCTGCTCAAGATGGTCCGAGTCAGGATTTGCAAAAGAGATGTAACCGCCAGGAAGAATCTGCCGTGGCCGGTTAATATGCCCGCCAAAGCTATAACGCGTACCGTTCGTCGCGACCGGATCGTAAAAGTGCGGTGTGATAAAATCGGACACAGCAATCCCCTGAATTGAATAAGCGTATTGGTCCGCTTCACAAGGGTCGCATACCTCCACCAGATATTCGAACTCGCCGGTACTATCCTGCACTCCCTTACCGACGATTTTGATGGAGCGCGAGGTTTGCAGTCGGTTCCCCGAGGGATCGACCAGCATCTCGAGGATTTCGTGGCTCGCATCGATCGTCCAGTCGCTGTCCTGAGCGGTTGCGATTACCAATGCATAGGGCTGGTTCTTTTTGTCGAGATGCACGCCACCTTCGCCGGGCGGTAACTTTGCCGTCAAGAACACCGGCCAAACCCCAACCGGAATTGATTTTGGATTGGGCAGAGAGCGAACGGTCGCTTTGACGTCCCAAAATTGAGGCAGATCTCGCATCACTTGGATATTGAGTGCCGCTGCAGCTGATTGCAGAAGCTGAGGATCAACTGATTTCGTCGCATCGGTTAGGCCTACTTGGATAACGGACATCGCGCTGCTCCTTGTTATGTTTCATCCTATTGTAACAGAGCGCCGCTGGTGAGGCGAACTAATTCGCATCGTGAAGCTGAAAGGGTCGCGTCTTAAAGCGTGTTTTGAGGCATACATTGCCAGGCCGCACGTGAAGCACGCCGAAGATCGTCTGAAGCGCGAAAAATGCTCATCGAGCCGGCGAAAGAATGGCACTTCTATCGGCTCTAGAGTCAACCTCACGGCCTGGCAGACCGTGAAAAGGATTTGGCACGCGCGGCGTTCATATCATTTTGCCATTGCCGTGTGGAGAGCAAAACAGGCAGAATGCGCGCCTATGAAAACTAATACACTCTCTTTGATTCTTGTTTCTCTGCTCACCGGCTTCGCGTTTTTGTATCCAGCGCAAGCGGTGGTCCCGTCGCCGGACGGCGGTTATCCAGGTTTTAATACCGCTGAGGGACAGGACGCCCTCTTCAGCCTCACTCGAAACGCTGCCGCCAACACGGCCATTGGTTTTCATGCACTCTATTCCAACACAACCGGCGACAGCAACACTGCTGCCGGTGCTGATGCACTGGCTAACAACCAAACCGGTCGCAGCAACACCGCCACCGGTTTTCATGCGCTAAATGAGAATACGTTGGGGATGGCCAACACGGCCACCGGTGTTCGCGCGCTTGATCACAACCAAAGTGGCGGCAGAAACACAGCCATCGGTTCCTCCGCGCTCTCCAATAATACCAGCGGCATTGATAACATAGCAGTTGGGTTTGCTGCTGGCATCGCTCTCACCACGGGTAGTCATAACATCGCTATTGCCGCTGCCGGTCAGGCCGGCGAATCTGGCACCATGCGTGTAGGTGACAGCCCGGACATAACACGAACCTTTATCGCCGGCATTAGAGGTGTGGCGGTGAACGGTTCACCAGTCGTGGTTGGTGGGGGCGGTCAGCTCGGTGTGGCAGCATCTTCGCGGAAATTCAAAGACGACATCAAGCCGATGGAAAAAGCGAGCGAAGCAATTCTGGCCCTTAAACCAGTCACGTTCCATTATAAAAAGAACATTGACCCCGATTGTACTGCGCAGTTCGGCCTCGTAGCCGAGGATGTCGAAAAAGTGAATCCCGATCTCGTCGTGCGAGATAAAGAAGGAAAACCCTACAGCGTCCGGTACGATCAGGTAAACGCGATGTTGCTCAATGAGTTCCTGAAAGCACGTCAGCAGATCGACGCGCAGCAAAAGCAAATTGAAGCGCTAACTGCAGGCCTGCAAAAAGTAAGCGCCCAGCTCGAATTGAAAAATCCAGTGCCGCGGACAGTTCTGAACGATCAGTAACACAGCGACTCGTTGTTAAGAAAGTGTCGATTGACGTTCGTTGAGAGTGGGGTCGCGTGTAAATATCTGCACTATCGCGGACGTGATTCGTGAATCGGAACGCTTAACTCCGATAGATCGCGAGCAGGCGTCGAAGTCAGCAGCATGCATCAGGAGCTGCTTCTGATGAGCGCTATTAAGCCTAGCGCGGCTGCCCTGGAGGGAGAGCTGATGGAACAAGAGCAACGCTATCCGTGTTCTGACGTATTGCCGTGAATACATACGTTTCTCCGTGCCGCACGTTCAGCACAGTCGACGTCGGCTGATAGTTTGCTCCGGCCGACACGGTCAGCACATGACGCCCCTCCGGCACGAATTGATCGTAGCGGCCTCCCTGCACAATGTTGGCGGCCGCTCTCCCATCGATCTTAAGATTGAGACCCATATTCGATCCAAAGTTCGGGGCCCTCAAAACAATAAGACGTCCACCCGGCTGAGCGACGGCAGTTTCGGCGGAAGGGCCCGGCTCTGCTGGACTCGCACGAGTTGCGGAAGAAGATACGTCCGGTGCAGTGGAAGTGGATAACGGCGGGACTTGCTCGATCTCATGTTCGCGCGGCTGTGTGGCGTACTTTTCAGAATCAGCAGCGGTTCCAGACGGCGAAGTGCTTACCTCACGCGATGAAGAATCCGCAACCGTCGGCATCGGCGCTGCGGCCGGAGTTGGCGACTCGAGCTTCAGCCGTCGATCGGCTAGCTCGTATGCCGCACCAGCCGAGGGACCCATTTCCTGAAGTTTGCGCCATATTTCATTCGCGCGGTCGTAAAGCTGCATGACATCGTAAGTCTTCGCCAATTCGGAGAGTACGGCTGGGTTATTCGGTTCGCTGTCCAACGCTTCCTGCAAGCGCTCGATCGCAGTTGTCGTGTCACCTCGATCGCGCAGCTCGATGCCTTCTCGCTTCAACTGATCTACCAGCGACGGCCAGGATTCCGGAGTCTGGGCCATTGGTTCCACCGAGGACTCCGGTAGCGTCAAAGGAGTGGCTGATGGTGACGGAGAAGGGATAGTCCGGCGTCACCTCGCTATGCCAGCGCGGCAGGCGAGCGGATATTGCATCCTTGTGCCACCCCGCCCACAGGCCCACGGCAAACACGAGAAGTACGATGGTCGCTGCTGCCAGCCGTTTTTTGAGCAAGTTGCGAGGAGCCACGGGGTCAGATCTAAACTCCAAAAGCGTTCGCGAGCAGGCTATTTAACATTTGAGCTATAGCGAACGTGATCGGTGAGTCATTGAAGCGTTGAAAGCGTTACATCGTTGAATCGTGTTACTCCGGAGCGATCCTGAAGTTTACAGGAAGTGACGAGTGACAGGTGACGAGTGACGAGATCCCATGCGACACGCCCATTCGACTCCGCTCAGGGCAGGCTCTGCCGCTACAGGCAACGCCCAACGCCGAAGTCCGCTCCATCGTAACCTGCTTATGATGAGCGTTGATTGACCGCACAAGCTTCAGAGCTTCCGAGCGACAATTACCAACCAAAGGCTGGCATCCGGTTCGTTTGATCCGCTGGTCGATCGTGGCAGTTCGTAGAGGTTTTCAATTGCAAACCCTGATTCGCTCAACTGCGAACTCATCGCCGTAAGGCTCCAATGCGTATCAACGATGTGAAGCTCGTGTTTCCCGTTGTAGATCGTGACATTGAACAATGTGTCATCGTTGAAATAATCGCGATTATTGAAGTCCGTGAAATAGTTCGAAAACTTGCAGGTCCGAAAGCACGGATGCGTCACCGATGCGATCAGGCGGCCATTGGAGCGAAGAAGCCTCGCAATTTCCGACAATGTGTCTAAGCAAGCCTCGCGGCTCGTAAGGCACATCCAGACTGCATTAAAGGTTACGACATCAAATCTTCCGGACTGAATTTCCCGTGTCGCCTCAGCCACGCGGATCTGCTTGAAATCGGCACATAAAGACCTTGCCAGCGATGTCATCCCTGGCGCCGGGTCATAGCTAACTATTTCCTGTAGCGACGAGCTCTCCGCGCATAGGACGGCAAACTTTCCGTCACCGCCGCCATAATCTAACAATCGTTTCGGTTTTAGCGTCCCTAGTGTCTCTTGAATGAAAGTAAGGACAGGACGTTCCTGCGGATCATCTATGGCAGAATATGCCTCTGCTATCGCATTCCAGTCAGTGACGTTCATTCAGGCGGTACGACGTGCGAAATAATTGATGATCGCGACGATAACGTTCAGTCCAACGACTTCAACTCAGCGAGCAGGGGAAGAAATTGGGGTCAGATCTATGTCTCAGGAAAACAGGAATAAAATTAAAGACAATTTTCCGGGTTGAAACTCTGTCGTTGCCACACTCCTTCACGCAGTTGATAGAAAAAGCATGGAGATAAAGCGAATTGATACGCAAGCGTCTGCATCCTCTTCCGCCACGGCTTCCGCCGTCGCTGCGCTATCGCGTGACAAGCCGGCGGGGAAAGAAGGACCTGCGGAGTGGTTCACGGGGAAAGTCTGGATTCAACCGCTATTCGAGCCGCCTGACCCAGCCCGCATTCGTTGTGCAAGCGTCACGTTCGAGCCGTGTGCGCGCACTGCCTGGCATACGCATCCACTCGGTCAGACATTGATCGTCACGTCCGGTGTGGGATGGGCGCAGGGCGAAGGCGGACCGATCGAGGAAATTCGGCCGGGCGACGTGGTCTGGTTCCCGCCTAACGAAAAACATTGGCACGGCGCAATGCCCACGAGCGCGATGACGCACATCGCTATTCAGGAAGCGCTCGACGGCAAGGTCGTCGACTGGATGGAACAGGTGAGTGAGGCACAATACGGCGGCAAAAGGTAGGAGTTAGAAAGTAGACTCAGCAGACGTGATTCAAGAATCGTTCCGCCTTCGTTGAGGCTCGGCCTTTGGCGATGAGATTTCAGAGACTGGTAGCCTTTAGTTGAGAGCGGAAAGCTCCAGAGAAGCCACGCTTCTTTATGGACTGAGAAAAAGAGGGAAACGTCTTTTTGGTACGGCAAAGCGGCATTAGCTGCTACAGGCTTCCACTATGAACATCCGTTGCGTCGCCGTGAGCATCATCCTTTCGGGTTTGTTTAACATTTGTGCTTACGGGCAATCTTCGCCGCCAACGCCTCCACCAGAAATCAAAAAGTGGGATGTGTGGATCGGAGACTGGAACTTATCAGGAACAGCGAGGGACACGCCGACCGGACCTGAATACAAAGTGAACTGGCGTTTGCACGAGCGCTGGATTCTTAACGGATTCTTCGTGCAGGTTGATCAAACCTGGCAAAGCAACGGCCAGGAGCTGCACAGCATGGAGATACTGTCCTATGATCCTGTTAAGAAGGTTCATACTGTTTCCGGATTCTCGGGTGACGGCTGGACCTGGGCTCTGACCGCGACTTTCAACAAGACGACGACAACCGAAGAAGGGGTAGCGAGAGGTCCAGACGGCGCGATTGTACCATCCCGCACCGACTGGCAATTCAGCAGCGACGGAAAAGCGTTATCTGGCACACAGCAAAGCGAGCAGAACGGAATCCGATGGACAGCTTTCACGGTCAAAGGAACCAAGTCGAGATGATGCATAATCCGTGGTCGGTGACTCTAGAGTCCAATTCGGGATTGGCAGACCGTAAGATGATTGACACGCGCGCGGCGCATATCAGTTTCTCATTGTCCTGATGGAAAACAAAAACGGCAGAATCTCGCGGGTGAAGGGCTGGGCAACTACAATCGCAATCTTGCCGCTTCTTTTAGCGACATTCGCGCTTGCCGAGGACTTCAAAACTGTAAGCGGGAAGATATACAAAGACGCGACGGTGAGCCGCGTAGAAGCGGATGGGATTGAGCTTAAAACCAAAACGGGAATTTCTAAGGTGTATTTCACCGAACTCCCTCAAGACGTTCAGGAACGGTTTCATTGGGCGAAGCCGGAAGCGCCCCGCGAGCCTTTCTACAGCCGCTGGGCAGCGGAGGCCGAAGATCCGGCTGTTTTGGCAAAAATCATCGCTGCCGGGGCTTCTATCATCGCAAGCGTGGGGCTTGTTATCAATCATATCCGTTCTCGACGACAGCCGACAATGCTAGCAACACGCGCATCGCGACGAAGAGCGGTTCCTCGTGCGCGCTCATGAAAAGCTGACTGAGTTTTTTGGAACCGCAAAGGGCGATACACGAGTTCGCGGTGAATTCGATCGTGTAAAAGGCCTGGCAGAAACGTGCGTGCGGAAAATTTCGTGTTCTGCTAATGTGGATTCTGCAACTCGGGGTCGACGCTTGCGAGTTCCGCCACTGACCGATAAATTGGCGCCCTCGAAATGGATCCTAGACCGCCAGTCATTAGAGATCAGGACAGGATCGATGTGCGGCTGACAGGAGAGGCCGAGTACCTAATCCCGTTCACGTTCATCGAGGCGCTGAACGAAGGAACACTCTTTGATCGTCCAGCGCATGCTTTCCTTGATGCAGCGCGGGAGCGCCGATTATTTCATGTCCTGAACCGGACGACCGACAACATTATTGGCACTGGCATCATTCAAGGATCCGGTGATGAGAGATCGACGAAGCGAGCGGAGGTTGGTGGCCTGATGTTCCATCCAGCCGCGCGCGGCTTCGGGCTCTGCTCGCTCCTGGTGAAAATCATGATGGTGTACGCCATCAAGGAGAGTGGTCGAGATTCGCCGGACGAAGAGTATCTCGCCCATGTCGTAGACGGCAACGGCGCCCCACTTCACTCACTGCTCGAGGCCGGCTTCAGGCCAATCGGACCTGTCGATGTGCACCGGGGTGATATCGATGCGGTGATTGATTACATGATTAAGGGAGGAGAGTCTGTGGTTCATATGCACGGCTTTGTCTTCGATCGCGAGGCGATCGGAAAGTTAGTCTCGTCTCTTTGGAAGTTCGTCAACGAGGATCACGGCGTCATCACTCGATCTGACCCAGCCGGCGACATTCGAATGACAGTCGATTTCTCCGACGTTATTCCGCCCACTGACCTCAATATCTAGGTCGAGCGGCTGCAGCCGCGGTTGGAATCAGTTCGAACGTTAGATTAATCAAGCTGATCCTAAACCCAATATTCGCGAACAATCTGGATTGCAGACGCCCACCGCGATGGGACGCGTTTCGTTGTGCGCGCAGAATTAGTTCCAAGTAACCATTGTGTGACAGCCGCATCGGTGACAATGTCAAGAAGCGCGGTTGGAGTTTGGGCTGGGTTCTGAGTGGTGCTACCCGCGTCTCGAAGGAAAAATTTTCTTTTCTTTCAGGCTTAGAAAATCCAACCCAAACAAACGAGACGATTCATTGAGTTGTCGGTGATGAAAATGAACCCCTTATTGTTAGTGGTGATCCCGCTTTTGGTTTTGAGCGGACCCTATGTAAACGCCGGTCCAGTGGGAAACTTCTTCAAGAAAGTTGGTCAATCGATTTCCAAGCCTTTACAGCCTCAGCCTGAGCCTCCGCCTCAGTCGACGCGCCCTCAACCTGCGAAGACGCCGCACGCCACGCGGCGACCCGACTTCGCGAGCAGCACCTGCGGCCGCCGCGACGCCACCCGGAGTCGGACAACCATCACACCCTCCCAAAGAAGAAGAGGCTTACTGGCACTGTGCGGCGTGTTTCAGCCGCGGATATAGAAAAAGCAAAAGCTGGTTTGCCCTATGGAATTCCGGTCCCAGGCCGGAAAGGTATGGTCACGAGTCCTTATCTGCCGGAAGAGAACAAGTATATCGATGTCACTGATTTTGCGTCCGGGTCCGTCGTGAAAGATCCATACACAGAAAAGTTTTTTCTGGTTCCGTAGGTTGACGCGTATCGCGATAGAACGCGTTGCGTCGTGTGCGCAGATGAAAAAATTGACTGCGTTTTTGGAGTTCGCATGGCCGATTCGAGCTTGACGCGAAAGGCGACACACAGATCGTCTTCGCAGAAGAAAGTTGAAATCGGAAAGTTAAGCGAAGGAGATGCATCATGTTTGCCGTTATTCGTCATTATCACTTTAATCCAAAGGACGGTGCAGAGATTGACCGCCGGATACGCGAGGAGTTCGTACCAATCGTTAAGAATGCGAACGGCTTTGTGCGTTACTATTGGCTTGATACTGGCAACGGCGAGGGCGCGTCCCTCAGCGTGTTTAAGGACAAAGCTGGTGCTGATGAGTCGGTGCGTCTAGCTGCGGAGTACGTAAAAGAGCATCTGTCTAAACTTTTCACTGAGAAACCCGAGATCATCGAAGGGCCAATCAAGGCTCACGATTGAGCACTGCCGCGGACGTGATTCGTGAATCGTTCCGCCTCCGCCGAGGCTACGGGCGGACAAGTGAATCGTTACATCGGGAACGGGCGAGAAAATTGACTCACTTTTGAGCGATCGCAGGCCGTTGCGAATCCTTCGCTGTCGATGTGCTCTCCTCGCTGGGCACTTTTGTCAGAGAGACCGAACACGCGAGGGAAGTAATCATCCGGTTGGCGGAGGAAAAGAGGCGCTAAGGCCGTTGTTTGCGGAACGGAAAAGCGGCGCGAGAATTTAGCGCTGGCATGAGCAAACCGAAGCGAATCCAGCGCAGCCGCGCGAAAGGCTGGAAAATGCCGGCGAACGCCATCTACGTCGGCCGACCGACTGTTTGGGGAAACCCGTACGTGGTGGGCTCGGAGCTGATGAACGGCGAAACGCTCACTGCCGAAAAAGCCGTCGCGTTATACGAGCAGCACCTCGCTGATAATTTCAGCGAGCGCGACATCCGACACTGCCTGCACGACAAAGATCTCGCCTGCTGGTGCGCGCTCGACCAGCCGTGTCACGCCGACGTGCTGCTGCGGATCGCGAACTCACGGCCGAAGTAGCCCGCCGCTCGCCACGGCGAGCAGGCTTTGGGTAAACTGCTCACGGATTTTCGCAAACGCACAGAATGCGCGACGTTGCTCGCCCGTGAGCGATATTCCGATTACCGAGAAGCTCCTCCTCAATGCAGGGGGATGGCAAGCGATGAAGCCTGCGCGCGAGTTGCTCAAAAGCGGCCGCGTCTCTGAGGCTAAATACGAAGCGCCGCTGTTGAGCGGTTACGTGCGCGAAGGTGCGAAGAATTATCGCTCGGGCCTGCGAATCAAAAGCGCGATCGACGTCGAGAATCTTTGCAGTTGTTGGGAGTCTCGCTCGGCGGGAAAAATTTGTGCGCATTCGGTCGCGGTAGGCCTGGGCTATCTGAATCCGCCGGCCGCTGCAGTCGCCGTGCCTAACGAGCCGACGATGCCCGAAGCTCCGGCAGGTCCGCAATTCGTCGCGGCTGAATCGGCTGACGCCGCCCTAACGACACTGCACGTGATCCTGCCGCCCAACTTCGCGGGCGCATGGCAGAAAGGGCAGATCATGATCGTCGTCGAAGCGGAAGTTTCTCGAAACCGCACGCTCGTCTCCGCGCTCCCGAAGAAGAACACGTTTGCAGTCGACGGCGCCGATCTCGTGCTGATCGAAAGCTTGCGCGCGGTCCCGGCGATCTTCGAGAGCGGCATGGCGATCTTGTCACGCGACGCATTTCTGCGGCTCCTCCCGGCGTTGCAGAATCATCCACGTGTTACTTTCGGCAAAGCGACTCGGGCGACGATCTCTTCGGCCGCGCTGCGTCCCGAGCTTCTGGTCGAGTCGCGCGGCGAGGGGAGCATCGCGGTGAAATGCAACTTTCCGCCGAATGCTCTGCTTCTTTGGAACGCGACCGATGCGTGGTTGCTGCGGAACAACGAGTTCGTTCGCTGCGGCGAAGCGTTGCCGGCCGGCTCGACGCACCTGA
Organism: uncultured Verrucomicrobiae bacterium; assembly: GCA_963761585.1. Lineage (GTDB taxonomy): Bacteria > Verrucomicrobiota > Verrucomicrobiia > Chthoniobacterales > UBA10450 > Udaeobacter. The sequence goes on along the minus strand of CAVXHW010000003.1, from coordinate 16,113 downwards.
TCGAGCGGCCGTTGCTGCTCGATGGCGAACGTGCGTTACATTTCCTCGCATTCGATCTGCCACGGCTGCGCGATGCATTCGATGTGCGCGCCGGCGAAGGCATTCGCCTTCCAGAAATCGCAACGGCGCAGCCAGCCTTGGAGCTGCGGCTGGCCGGCACGCTCAACAGCGTCACGGCTGAGTTGATGTGTAGCTACGGCGACCGCCTGCCGATCAAAGCATTGACCAACGCGCAGGATCAATTCGTCTTTCGTGATCCGCAAAATACCGATCGCGTGCTGATGCGGAATCTCGACGCAGAGAATGCGGCGGTCGCGCGGCTCGAGCAGATCGGCTTCGCCCGAACCGACGCCGGCGGCTTCGTGCTGCATGGCCAGCTCAATGTTATCCGGTTCTTCGCGAGCGATTATCTAAGACTGCAGCGCGACTGGAAGACAACCCTCACCTCGCAGGTCGAGAAGTGGACGGGCGAGATCGAGCGCGTTACGCCGAAGCTCGAGATAGTCGGCTCGGGTCAGGATTGGTTCGAGGTGCGTTACTCGCTGACGACGCCTGGTGGCGAAGTGTTTTCAAACGCCGACATTCAGCGGCTGCTTCGCTCCGGCCAATCGCAGACGCGATTAAAGAATGGCCACATCGCGGTGATCGACACCGCGGGCCTGGAGGATTTCGAGCAGGTCATTCGCGATTGCGATCCGGCGCAGACGCAGCCCGGGCTTTACCGCATCAACCGCGCCCACGCCGGGTATGTCGAACAAACCGCGCGCGAGCTTGGCTCCGCCGTCGCCGATCGTCGTGAAGCGCTGAAGAAGTTCATCACCGGCCGCGACGCGTCTCCGGATGCGAAGACGAAACTCGGTCCGCTCGCGGAAAGATTGCGCGAGTATCAACTTGTCGGTTTCGAATGGCTCACGCGTCTCGCGGCGAACAATCTCGGCGGCATCCTGGCCGACGAGATGGGTCTTGGTAAAACGGTGCAGACGCTCGCGTTTCTACGCGCACACCAAGGCGATCGGCCCTGCCCTCGTCGTCTGCCCGACATCGCTGGTGACAAACTGGGAGAATGAAGCGCGGAAGTTTACTCCCGAACTCAAGACGCTCGTGCTCGAAGGCGCCGATCGCGCCGCGCGTTTCAAATCGATCGCGGACGTCGACATGGTCATAACGAGCTACGCACTGCTGCGACGCGACATCGACACACTACGCGAAATCAACTTCTCGACCGCCGTGCTCGACGAAGCGCAGCACATCAAAAATCCGGAGACGCAAAACGCGCAGGCCGCGTTCGCCCTCCGCGCGAAGCATCGCTTCGTGCTGACTGGTACCCCGATGGAAAATTCGGTGCGCGATCTCTGGTCGATCATGAACTTCGCGCTGCCCGGTTATCTTGGAAATCGCAACGACTTCCGCGAGCGCTACGAATTACCGATCGCGCGTGGCTCCGCGCCCGATGTGCAACGCCGGCTCTCGCGCCGGCTTCAGCCGTTCCTGCTTCGCCGAAGGAAACGCGACGTCGCGAAAGATCTGCCCGAAAAAATCGAACAGGTCGTGCCTTGCAGCCTAACGAGTCATCAACGCGCCGCCTATGACGCGCTACTGCGCGAGATCCAGCAGGGTCTCGGCAGTTCCGGCAAGAATGTGAACGCCGGTGCGCAAAGGATGAAGATGCTCACTGGTCTGCTCCGTTTGCGCCAGGTCTGTTGCGATCTGCGCCTCGTCGGCATTGATAAGGAAGAGACCTCCGCCAAGCTCGACCTCCTCGACGAACTCCTCGAGGAAGCGATCGACGGCGAACATCGCGTCCTCGTCTTCAGCCAGTTCGTCTCGATGCTGCATCTCATTCGCGAACGCCTGGAGAAGCTAGAGATTCCATTCTGCTATCTCGACGGCTCGACCAAACAGCGTCAGGAAATCGTGGATCGCTTCCAGAGCGATTCCGCGATTCCAGTCTTCCTGATCAGCTTGAAAGCGGGCGGCGTCGGCCTGAATCTCTCCGCCGCCGACACCGTCATTCATTTCGATCCTTGGTGGAATCCAGCGGTCGAGGCGCAAGCCACCGACCGCGCCCATCGCATCGGGCAAACCCGTGTCGTCACCGCCTACAAGCTGATCACCCGCGACACGGTCGAAGAAAAAATCCTGCGGCTGCAGGAGAAAAAACTCGCGGCGATCGACGCCGCCATCGACAGCGAGGAACCGCTCATGACCGGCCTTACCACCGAAGAACTCGAAGAGCTACTCGCGTAGGCGTCACTCTTGCGGAGGGAAGAATAGAGGTCGCGTCTAATATTTGACATTCCTTGCCGCCACGAGTTTGGAGCGTGGAGCAACGAGAAGTCCGTTAACCGAAAGTATCCGACTGCGGATCCAATGTAACGAAGTAAGAATTAAGAAGTAGGAGTTATGAAGAATAGTCCCATACTTCAAGAGGAGATTCACAGATGAAGATTTTTGTTGCAGGGGGAACGGGAGCCATCGGTCGTCCGCTGATCGCGAAATTGCTTGCCAAAGGACACACGCTGGTTGCTCTGACCCGGTCTCCAGAAAAAGCTCAGGCTTTGGTGCAACAAGGCATAGAACCTGCCATCGCCGATGTATTTGATACCGATGCTGTCAAAGCGGTTGTCAGTCGTGCTCAGCCTGAAGTCGTGATTGAACAACTCACCGCCCTACCTAGAACCTACAGCCCTGAGTCAATGAACGCCGCCGCCGCCCTCAACAATCGCATCCGTTTGGAAGGAGGCGCGAATGTGCTGGCAGCTGCGCAGGCAGCGGGTGTGCGGCGTTACCTGAGGCAGTCGATCGCATTCTGGGCCGTTCCTGGTCCTGGATTGGCCGATGAAGAAACGCCGCTGGCATTTGATGCCTCGCCTGGGGTTGCAGCAGGTGCCCGGGAGTTAACTGAGCTTGAGCATCGCTTACTAGGAAATCCCAACATGGAAGGGATCGTCCTACGTTATGGTTTCTTCTATGGACCCGGCACCTGGTTCAACCCCGATGGCGATGTTGCCCGACAGGTGCGACAGCAGCAGTTCCCGATCATCGGGAATGGCGAAGGCGTTTGGTCGTGGTTACACATTGAGGACGCGGCGATTGCAACCATTGCAGCAGCAGAGCGCGGCAATCCCGGGATTTATCTGATTGCGAATGATCAACCTTTACCGGTGCGCGAATGGCTCCCTGCGTTTGCTCGATGGTTGAATGCTCCACCACCGCCGCAGGTATCAGTTGAGGATGCTCTGAAAGGGGATGGTGGTGCGGATGCGGTTTACTACGGGACTCAGATGCGAGGCGTGTCGAACGCCAAGGCAAAACGCGACCTGAATTTTCAGCCGCGACCGTTGGAGTGGATCGTTGACTGACAGTGTCCGACTGCGAATCGCATCAACGAAGTAAGAATGGAGCGAACTGGGACGCACGACATAGAAGGTAGAGTTGCGAGGTCCATCCGCCGGTTTCCCAACACGGCGTGTTCATCCCATTTGCTCCATTCGATTTCTATCGACCTAGATTGCTAGCCGAGCGGGCGCTCGCAGCCTGCGCGAAGCGTGCTTACACTGGAGCGATGCGCACGGCGAGAAAGATTCGCTACCGTCTGGAGTGGCTGGGGCTTAAAGCCGCCACGAAAGTCCTTCCGCTTTTGTCGCGCAAAGCTTGTTATCGGCTGGCCCTTTTGCTCGGCTCGCTCGGCGCCATGCTCGATCGTCGGGGCCGGCGCGTTGCGCTGAGTAATCTGCGCGTGGCCTTTGGCGATGAGATTTCAAGTGAACGCCGCGCGCAAATCGTGCGTGAATCCTATCAGCATTTTACACGCACCATGCTCGATTTTTTTTGGAGCCCGCGCCTAACGAGTCAAAATTTCTCGCGTTACGTTGAGTTCGAGAATCGCGAGAGATGGGATGAGGAAGACACGCGCCCGGGCAAGCCGGTCATTGTCGGTTGCTATCATTACAGCAACTTCGAATGGCTCAGCATTGTCTCGGCCTTCGCCGGTCTCGAAGGTGTCGTCATCGCGCAGCAATTCAAGAATCCACTGCTCGATCCGATCTTCTCTGAAGTTGCGCCAGAGAAGCGGCCATCGCGTGGCACCGCGCAAAGGCGCCGTCATGCATCTGTACCGGGCCCTGCGCCGCGGCGAACGCTTCGCCTTGCTCGTCGATCTGACAATTTCGGCGAAACTGCCGACCGTGGCGATTAAGTGCTTCGGGCTTGAACGCTGCGTCACCTTTGCTCACGTGTGGCTGCACCAGCGCACGGGCGCGCCACTCATCAACGTCCATTGCGAGCCGCTGCCCGGCGGGCGTTACCGCGTGGTTTTTCATCCCCGGATTGAATTTCCCGCGGGCGCTTCGCTCCAGGAAATGGCGCAAGCTTGCTGGGACCAGTTCGAGCCGGTTGTCCGGAAAAATCCCGCGCCCTGGCTCTGGATGTACAAGCATTTTCGTTACCGCCCGCTGGCGGCGAATCTGGCGGCGTATCCGTTCTACGCGAATATTTCGCAGGATTTCGAGCGCCGTCTCGATGAAGGCGCGCGCAAACTTCCGCCGATGACTTCGAAAGTGAAGCTGCCGCGGACGTGATCCGTGAAGTGAACGTTGAAGCGTTAGAATCGGAACGAAGTGAACGAAGTAAGAAGTAAGGTAAGAAGTAAGAGGTAAGAGGTAAGAGGCCTTATCATTTATTGTAGCGACGCTCTCCGAGCGGCGATCTTCCTGATTTCGGCGGTCAGAGACCGCCGCTACAGTCGCCTCCTGAGCCGAGGGCGCTATGGAACGCATCTCATCGGGCTGCGGACGCGTTCATGGGAACAATCACAATTTCCGAATTTCTTCGACTTGAAGTTGCGCGAAGCCGTCTCGCACGGTTTGCCTTCCTTTGATTGTTACGGTCTTGGCAGCGTAGTCCGCCACCTCGGCGTTAATGGAATGGCCGGCTTCGCCAGTGAGCAAATACACCTTTCCATCTTGAGCTTTGATTCCAGCGGGCAAACCGCTTCTGATGCAGTCTCTGGCGCATTTGGCGTGATCGGGACCGCTCAAGTTGTAGGCGATGTAGCAAGTCATATCGAGCACTTCACCAGTCACGACAATTTCCTGCGCGCCAGCGACAGAAGAGTGGCGACGCTCCGACCATTTCATCAGCAGCGCGGTGACACTGGCCGAGATGAGGATCGCCGCAGCGAGCTGACCAATGCGCGACCAATCGCGCGGAAACGGGATCGGCCGTCTGCGCACAATTTTCTCAGACAACCCAAGCGGCGGTTCGATTGCGCGAAGCTTCGCCCGGATCGTATCGTAACATTTGGTTTGCTCTCGCTAACCATTGGCCAAGTTCGGGATCGGTTTTGGCGTAGTCCAAAGCCGCGTGAAATTGCGGATCGGAGTCGTCGATCGGTCCGCGGTAGAGAAGCAGGATCTCTTTGGCTTCGCGCGTATTCATTTCGCCTGCTCAAGCGGCAAATTGGTTTCACTCAACCGGTGCAAAAGCTGAATTTTCGCGCGCGCTATACGCGACTGTACCGTTCCGAGCGGAAGCGCCAGGACAGCCGCGATTTCTTTATAGGACAAATCCTCCATGTAATAGAGCACAAGCGGCGCACGAAAATCTTCGTCGATCTCGCCCAGAATGCGAAGCAACGTTTGCGAATCGGCTCGCTCGGCGCAGTCCGCCGGCACGTTCGGCAACCCACTCGCACGTTCGTCGATTGATTCACTCGGAAAACGATTTCGACGGCGACAGGTTTTGAGAAACTCGCGGTGCAACGTCGTGAAGAGCCAACTTTTCACGCTCGCCGGCTTCTGGAGTTGGTGACCTTTGTTCGCCCAAATGTAGAAAGTCTCCTGCGTTAGATCAGCCGCATCGGCTTCGCTTCCGGTCAAACTCAAACCAAACCGATACAGATCGCCGTAGTAAAGTTTCACAAGATTTTCAAACTCCAGGTCGGCGGACATCTCGCCTATCCCGAAATGGGAGTTCTTAGCAGCGCATTTGTTCCCGGCAATGCAGACAAGAAACAACGGCTCTCATGACTAAGCAGATAACAAGGTGTCAAAAAATTCTGCATCGGCCGGGAACAATCCTGATTCTGCTGCATCTCATCGACAACGAACACGTGAAGCCTGAATTTAAATCCAATCTTTTCTTTCGCAGTTGCAATATTCACGGCTGGGCAGTTAGCCGCCCAGTCGCCTGCTCCGACAACGTTAGTAAAGGCTGGCCGATTGCTCGATCCGCGCTCCGGCAATGTGCTTTCGCCGGCAGCGGTGCTCATTGAAAACGGCAAGATCAAAGAAGTTGGTCCGGCTGCACAGGTGCAGCCTCATGCATCTGGCAACGTCAAAACAGTCGATCTCGGGGGCGCTACGCTGTTGCCAGGTTTGATTGACGGCCACACGCACCTGTTTCTCGACATCATCGTACCGCCGGAAACGGAGTCACAACGCCACGAGAACGGAATTTTTGCGCCTGGACTCCTGCTCGCCATCGTTGAATCTCCGACGAAGCGCGCTTTTATCGGCGCACACCTCGCCCGCGAAGATCTTGAGAGCGGCATTACAACCGTTCGCAATCTGGGTCACTCTGGTATTGATGGTGATACTGAACTGCGTGATGCGATCAAGGCTGGCCGTGTCGCCGGTCCGAGGATTCTGGCTTGTGGACGCAAACTCATCACGCGCGGTGATTACATTCAGAACCTCAATCCCGCTCTGGCCGATGCGATCCTTCAGCAGGAGTTTTTGTTAATTGACGGAGCAGATCGCGCACGGCAGGCAGTCCGGCAAAACGAGTTCCAGAACGTCGATGTCATCAAGGTTTCGGCGGATGAGAATCTCACGGTGCCCGAACTTAGGGCGGTAGTCGAAGAGGCTCACCGCCAGCACCTCAAGGTTGCCGTGCACGCGTTCGATAAGACCAGTATACAAACCGCACTTGACGCCGGTGCAGATTCCATCGAGCACGGGAACGAAGTAACCGACGAGCAACTGAAGCAGATGCGCGACAAAGGCATCTTCTTGGACCTGACGCCAACCTTCTATGGCGGCTTCTTACGCAAAGTTACCGAGCCGAGCATAGTCATATCAGCCGCCACGCGCGCTGCGGATGCCAGTTCCGCGGAACGGGGGAAACAACGATACGATCAGTTCGTCCAACGGGTGTTGAAATCGGGCGTGAAGTTTGCCGCGGGATCGGATATGTGCTGGTTCTATCCGGGAAAGACGCGCGGGGAAGCGAGCACCGCGACCTTTGTTAACTTGCGCGATGCCGGCATGCCTGCGCTCGATGTCATTCGGGCGATCACTAGCAATGCGGCCGAAATGCTGGGTTGGCAGGATCGCATCGGCTCGATTGAACCAGGAAAGTTTGCCGACTTAATCGCCGTTGCCGGCGATCCGGTCGGTGACATCACTGAGCTCGAACGTGTTCGATTTGTGATGAAAGACGGCAACGTGATTAAGAACCAGCTTGGTCAGTGAAGCATGAACTCTAATTGGGAATCTCTAATCAAATGAAACCGATCAAAATCCTGCTCTTTTCGGCAGTCCTTATCCTAACGATGACGGGTTTGGATGCGCGCCGCGAAAGGCATCGTCGCACAGAATGTCGACCTCAAGACTTCCGACGGCACGCAGCTGAAGGCCAGCTACTTTGCTGCGAGCAAACCAGGGCCGGGTGTATTGCTGCTGCATCAGGCCAACCGCGATCGCAAGTCGTGGGACAGTGTGGCCAGCCAGCTCGCGTCGGCGGGGATCAATACGCTTACCCTCGATATGCGCGGACACGGAGAAAGCGGCGGCAAAGCTGGCGACAAGATCACCGACGACATTGATAAAGCTTTTCAATACCTGGTTTCACAACCAGGCGTAAACCGCGATGTCATCGGCGCGGGAGGAGCAGGGTGGCTCGGCGTCGGCTATTCCGTCGAATTTGCGCGTCAACATCCTGCGCAGGTGAAATCGCTGGTATTGCTTTCCGGAGAGACACTCGGCGGCACCCTGGCGCGAATCGGCTATGAGTTCCTGCATAAGGCGTGGCAACTGCCAGAGCTGTTCGCCTTCTCCGATGATGATGAATATCCGCCAACTCAAGATGCGATGAAGCTGCTCTACGTCACAGCCGGCAGCCCGAGCAAGAAATTGGTGCATTATTCTGCCGCCGAAGATGCGCCGTGGTTATGGTATGAGACCAGCGACGCTAGCAAAGTTCCCGCGAAGGGCGGTCACGGAACGGACATGTTTAAAGTTCATTCGGAGTTGCCCGATATCATTGTGCACTGGTTCGTGACTACGTTGATCAAAACACCGGGTCACGCGCCCGCGGATGGTTTGGCAGCAGCGCCAATCCTGTTTCAGCTTCAAACGCCTGGCGCAACCGCGCAAGTCACGCAGCAACTGTTGGAAGCTCGGCGCAAAGATCCCCAAGCCCAGTTATGGCCGGAAGCTGCGGTGGACATTATCGGCGAAGACTATCAGCGTGTCGGAGACATCAAGAACGCCATCGAGACGTTCAAGCTCAACGTTTTGGCTTATCCGGATTCTGCCGACGCCCACTCTAATCTTGCCGGAGCCTATTTGGCAGACGGGCAGAAGGAGTTGGCGCGACAGCACGCCGAAAAGGCTCTCGCTCTTCTTGATTCTCATAAGTCACCGGCCTCGTCATGGGCAGATACGGAGCAACGTCGCGGAGAGATTCGTAGCGACGTAGAAAAAATTCTCAAGCAGCTGACGTCTGGATCATAACTCCTGCCGCCAAGACGTATCGTCTGTTGGCGATTAAATAGGTGCGTAGCCATCCCCGCTTCTCGTAACGCCACGCTGACGCCTTGGATAAACCTGTAATCTCGCAGAAACGTTGCAATGACATTGGTGGAATGTATTCAGCGGGAACGGTCTGTGCGTTAGCAGGGAAATTTTGTGATCTCATACTCAGTATCCTACAGACGCAACGGACTTAAAATTGCGGTTTTAGCGATTTCTGTGCTTTGCTTCGCTTGTCAAATCTCAGAGAGTTTACTTCGGTAAATCGAGCGAATTTGCGAATTTCTTCTGTTTGCCAGAGCGCGAGTAGAAACAGGCTCAGACTTGCACAAATTCTTGTACACTTTGTCACGCCAATTTAACCAAATAATCTCCAGTCACGATCAAGCTTGATTTTGACGCGCCTTTTTACTTGGATGGCAGCGTGCCTGCTGATGATCAGGTGACCTCACTGACTGGGGTCAGTGGAAGCGCGCAAGATGGTCGGGTCGCGTTTACCACCACGCACTGGAGCGTGGTGCTGGAGGCACAAGGCGAATCGACAGCGGCACATGAGGCACTTGAAAAGCTCTGCCGGATTTATTGGCGGCCCATTTACAGCTTTGTGCGGCGACAAGGGGCTGGGCCGGAGGAAGCGCAGGATCTCACGCAAGGTTTTTTTGCTCTTTTGTTGGAGCGCCGGGACCTGCGGACTGTGCGCAAAGAGAAGGGGCGTTTACGTTCTTATCTGCTCACGGCGCTGAAGCACTTTCTGGCCGACGAACACCGCCGCGCGATGGCGATCAAACGTGGCAAAGGCCAGCAGCTCATTCCGTTGGAAGAACTGCGTACTGAGGAACGGAGCGGCATGGAGCCAGCCGACCCGCTCACTGCCGAGCGCATTTACGAGCGCCGTTGGGCTTCGACATTGCTGGATCGCGTGCTGAGCCGATTAGAGGATACTTACCGTAAGCGAGGTAACGCGGCGTTGTTCGATTCGTTCAATCAATTGCTGGCAGACGAGCCGGGGGCGCCATCGCAGGCGGATATTGCGGCGCAACTCGGGATGACCGAAAACGCCGTTTCGCAGGCCTACCATCGATTTCGGCAAAGCTATCAATCGTTATTGCGCGAGGAAATTGCTCATACCGTTGCGACTCCCGGCGATATCGAAAACGAGTTGCGTTATCTGATTGCTGTGATTCGCGCATAAGGTTGGACAGAATTTTACGCAGTACAAGATGAGAGACGCACGCCGAGTCTCGGGCAATGATCAGAGTAATCAGAATTTGCCGCAAATGCGGCGCGAAAATCTTTTCTGACGCGCCGAGAGGGCTTTGCACCGCGTGCGTGCTGGAAACGGCGCTCGGGATTTTGCCGGATGCTGTAGCCGCGGGCGACTGACCGCCGGCTTCGCGAAGACGAATTCACGCGACTAGATGAGAATGCTACGTCTAGCGAAAAATCAGCAGAGAGCGCCGCAACCATGTTGGGAGAGTTAGGCGATTATGAGTTGCTGGAAGAAATCGGACGTGGCGGTCAGGGCGTGGTGTTTCGCGCCCGGCAAAAGAGTCTCAATCGCACGGTTGCCTTAAAAGTCATTAGCCTTGGTCAGTGGGCGAGCAAAGCGCACCTGAAGCGCTTTCGCCGGGAAGCCGAAGCCGCGGCCAGTCTCGATCATCCCTGCATCGTCCCCATTTACGAAGTCGGAGAGCGGGATGGCTCGTGCTACTTCAGCATGAAATTCGTCGAAGGCGGACAACTCGACGAAGTCACCAGGCGCGAGCCGATGCCGATTCGGCGCGCTGTGGAATTAATCGCGAAGGTCGCGCGCACTGTTCATTACGCGCATGAACACGGAATTCTCCATCGTGACATCAAACCGGGAAACATTCTGCTGGATGCAAAAGGCGAACCGCATCTTACCGATTTTGGCCTTGCCCGATTAGTCGAATCTGAAAGCAGTGTCACCCACACGCTGGACATCCTTGGCACGCCCAGTTACATGGCGCCCGAGCAAGCAGTGGGAAACAACACGGCAGTGAGCAATGCCACGGATGTTTATGGGATCGGTGCGGTCCTCTATCAATTACTCACCGGTCATCCGCCCTTTGCTGGTGGAGCAACGTACGAGACGATCAGGCTCCTCTTGGATACCGAGCCGCGGCAACCGCGTCTGTTGAATCCGAAAATCGATCGCGACCTCTCCACAATCTGCCTCAAGTGTCTCGAGAAAGATCCAAAGCGGCGTTATCCTTCCGCTCTCGCGCTGGCCGAAGATCTGGAACGTTGGCTCAAGCATGAACCGATTCGGGCGCGGCACACTGGAATTTTCGCGCGAGGAAGGAAATGGGTCCGGCGGAATCCAGCCAGAGCGCTTTCAGCAGGGTCTCTGGTGGCACTAGCAGCAGCAAGCGGGTGGATCATTTGGAAAAGTGAATTGATACGGCAACCGCTAACAAACGGCATCGCCGTTCTGCCGTTTGAAAATCTGAACGACCAGAAAGAAAACTCCGTCTTCGCCGATGGTGTGCAGGACGACATTTTGAGCAAGCTGGCGAAGATCGGCGATCTCAAGGTCATCAGTCGCAGCAGCGTGATGGAATATCGCGGCAAACGAAATGTGCGCCAGATCGGCGATGCGCTTCGCGTGTCTCACGTTTTGGAGGGCAGCGTCCGCAGAGCCGGAACGCATCTTCATCTGAATGCGCAGTTGATCGACACGCGGACTGATACCCACGTCTGGGTCGAGCAATACGACCGCGATTTGAATGATCTCTTTGCCATCCAAAGCGAGATCGTGCAGAAAGTTGCCGAGCACGTTCACGCAAAGCTGTCAGCTACTGAGAAGGCGTCTATTGAAGAACGACCAACCCAGGACTTGATCGCCTATGATTTTTATGCCCGAGCTGTCTCGATGATTTACAACGTCCAGGTACCCTCCGATAGCACCGCCGATACGCCTTTAAATGCAGACAAGGCTCTTTCCGAGGCAGTGGACCTGCTTAATAAGGCAGTTGCTCGTGATCCCAACTTCTTTCTCGCCTATTGCCAGCTAGCCTTTGCACACGATATGTTTTACGACTCCGAGATCGATCACACTCCCGCTCGTTTGGCCCTTGCACAGTCGGCCATTGATTCTGCATTTCGGGTGAGGCCCAATTCGGGAGAAGCGCACCTGGCGCTGGGCTGGCATCTCTACTTGGGAAAATCCGATTATGACCGCGCCCGCGCCGAACTTGCTCTTGCTCAGCAGAGTTTACCCAACAACCCGGTGGTTTACGATTTAGCTGGATCGATGGACCGCAGTCAGCGTCGCTGGGCTGACGCCATACACAATCTCGAGCGCGCATGTGAACTCGATCCTCGAAATTACCCTTACCTGATTAACCTCGGATCTACCTACTTGACGTTGCACGACTATGACCAACACATCAGAATTATGGATCGCATCGTTGCCCTTCATCCAGAGCGGAGAGTGGATCGGATTTTTCGGGCTTCCGTCGAAGTATACCGGCGAGCGGACACAGGGCCTTGGCGTGAGTCAATTGAAAACATGCTCACCAATGAACCTGGGTCAGAGAAAGATCCATTTGTGGCGAGCCAGCGCTACACTCTTGCTTTGTACGATCGCGACTGGGACGCCGCCGAGCGTGCTGCGCCGGTGCTTACCCAGAAGCATTCGCTCCAGTGGAGCTTTCCTCAACTGGGCCGCGATTTTTGGGTAGGTGTAATCGCTCGTTTGAAAGGAGACGAAACTTCTGCGCGCGCTGCCTTTATGAGGGCACGCGCACAACAGGAGGAAGAAATCCGTGGTCTCCCTGAAGATGCAGGTCTGCTGGTCGATCTCGGGTTGATCGATGCAGGCTTGGGAAGAAAAGAAGAGGCACTAAACGAAGGACGGCGCGCGATGGAACTGGTGCCCACTGAGTCGGACGTAAAGATGTGGTTTGCCATCATCTGTGCCTGGACAGGCGAACGTGAATTGGCGCTTGGGCAACTTGAAGCCTTCACCAAAGCTCCGGGCTCCTACACTTATGGCAACTTGCGCTTGAGTCCGCTATGGGACCCGCTGCGCGGCGATCCGCGCTTCGAAAAAATCGTTAATTCGTTCGCCAAAGTAGGGCGCGCCGAAACATGTGAAGGCCTCGGCGAAGGCGTGGTCGTCCTCTCGCCCAAGGAACAGTCCAAATGCCGTCGCCGGAGCTGGTAGTGTCGACGCGTTGGAAACGTGGCGAGTCGTCGTCTGCAATGGTGACTCACAGGCGATCTCGGCCGGAAGCTCCGTGTCGAGCAACGATCCACCGACGCCACTTCATCTCTGCTTCTGTTGGCGGATTGTTTGCCTTACTTGCCTGCTCGGTTTCCGCACAGAATCCCTTGCCGACACCTGAAATTCCCACGGAGGCCGAAGTGGAACGCGTGCGTCGTCACCGGCTCAAATATTCCAACCGCCGAAGAAGTAGGGCCGAATCCGGTGGATACCTATCGCCCAGAAGACATCGAGAAATTAGGCGCGCGCAACACAACCGACCTGCTGACCAAGCTGCCGCAGGAGATGGGCTCGACCATTAACCAGAACCCCAATGGCGTTGGTGGCGGGGATGGCAGCGTCATACCCAATCTGCGCGGTTTACTGCCCAAAGAAACTCTGGTTCTCATCGATGGAAAGCGCGCTGCGATAATTGGTAGCGGCGGCGGGGTTGCCGCAGGTGCCTCGCCCGGCGTCGCGGGGGTGGACATCAATCTCATTCCCTTCCCAATGATTGATCACATCGACATTTTGAAGGATGGCGCCTCGGCCATTTATGGCAGCGATGCGGTGGCCGGTGTGTTCAACATCTTTTTGAAACACAAATTCCGTGGTCTGGAGATTGGAGGCAGTATTGGCAATACCAACCTGGGCTCCTCCAATGACGCACGCGAGATCGAGACGTGGATGATTGCCGGGACGGGAGATGACAAGACCGATATCGTGATCATTGCCGATGCCTACGATCGGGCCGCCATCTACGGTCGCGACCGCAACATTACCAGTAACGCGAACCAAGACTGCATGGGGCGGATTTGATAATCGCAGTGGGGATTTTCCCGGCGTCATCGGCCAGTTCGGCAACCCCGCGGCTCCGTTAGGCTTTCGATTGATCCCGAAGTTGTTTTTTAGTAGGAACTCTCCGCCGCCGCATTCAGCCCCGAACGTCTCAACTTCACCTTACTATACCAACAACGTCCCTTACCCGGATGGGAACTTCGCGTTTTATAACCACGCGGCTGTGACCGCATCGATTCCAGCGGCGGATCGCCAAAGTTTCTATGGCTCTTTTACGCGCGATATTTGTGACAAGTACTTAACGGTGTTTGCCGACTTCAAATATACCCGCTCATTTTTTGATGGAGCCGGGGCGGCTACTGGGTTTTCCCCGGATCCATTCAAGCAACCGAACGGTGCTGCCTTTAGTCCTGAGCGGCATCAGTGTGCCAATCGCAAATCCGTTTAATCCCTTTCAGCTCGTACGACAGGATGCGAACTTTGCCCGATGGCACGCCTGTCACCACCGGAGTTCATTTCAGTGGCATTAAAGACACAGGCGGCGCTACATCCAAGACCACGTTCCACGACATTCTGTTCGATGCCGGAGTTCGCGGTCAGATGGGAGAGTTTGGCGACTACTTCAAGAACTGGAATTGGGAGTTGGGGTTCCGTTATTCCCGGAACGAAGAGGAAACCCTCACTGGTGGCGTGGTAAGCGAGACGGGCTTACGCGACGCGCTGTTGGATACGGACCCGGCCACAGCGTTTAATCCCTTCCTGGGATTCCTCGGTCGCAACACTGAGGCCGCGATTAGCCGGGTGTATGTTACCCTGCATAACACCGGCGAGTTTGAGTTGCCATTGGCCTATTTTCATCTCGATGGTGATCTGTTCAATCTTCCCGCCGGGCCAGTCTCCTTCGCGGCTGGGCTCGAGTATCGCGGGGAGAGGTGGAGAACCAATCCTGACTCGGAGAACGCCAGTTTTGACGCGATCGGTACGTTTAATTTCCAAGCCTCAAAAGTAAACCGGGACGTCTGGGGAACCTATCAGGAAGTGCGTATTCCGGTGACCAGCCCGGCGTGGAAGTTGCCAGGAGCATACAGTCTCGAGTTCGACATCGCCGAACGCGAAGAATGGTACAGCCAGAATACATCTGCAACTTCCGTCTTGCCTGCGGAACACTCCCAGTTTGATGCGCAGAAGCCGAAATTTTCCGTTCGCTGGCAGCCGCTTGACCCTAAGTGGATTGGCGCGCTCACCTTACGTGGCTCTTATAGCGAAGGGTTTCATGCGCCGACACTACCCGACCTTACGCCGGCCGCGGCGGAGATTTTCCTTGTCACACCCTCTGGAATTCGCGATCCAACGGGGAAAACACCCGACGGCACCACGATTCGGGTACTCTTACCTGGGAATCCCTTCCTGAAGCCGGAGGTTGCCTACGAATGGTCTTATGGAGCGGTTTACAGTCCGAAATGGATCAGAGGTCTTACCCTGAGCGCTGATTTTTGGCATATTGACCTTCGATCAATTGCCGCGACACCCGATGGGCAATTCATCGTCGAACATGAAAAATTATTTCCGCAGGATGTAATTCGTGATCCAACAACTGGCGCACTCACGACCGTTATCAGTCCTAACTTAAACCTCACCGGCGCCGTGGTGGAAGGTCTCGACTACGAAGCGATCTATATCCTGGATTCTTCGAGCTTTGGTCATGGCGATTTTGGCAGATTTACCTTTACCCTCAATGGGACCTACCTATCCCGGTTCGAGCTTCAGATAAGTCCCGACACTAAACGATTTGGGATCTCGGGTACGTATGTATTTATACCGACCTTAACCGGCTCGCTACCGCACACTCGAGCCTTTCTCAGCGCGTTCTGGGACGGCCCGGCTGGCACCTGGCTCGCGGGATTCGATGTTGGCGCGACCGTCCACTACACCGGCCAGTATCAAGATGACAATCTCGACCTGGGCCCTGCCCTTGCGCGCAAGATACGGGAGTGGACCACGCTCGACCTGATCGCGTCTTATACGTTTAACTTACCGGCGCCGGTGGCTCAGCAGGAAGTGGCTGGTTTCGCCAAGGACGGCGGTAAGAACGTGAAATGCCCGATCAAGCGAAAAACGTCGCCCATCTCCACTGCCGAGTACGGTGCTTGTGGATGGCGCGCCTGGTTAAATGGCACTACGATCACCGTTGGAATGCAAAACGTCTTCGATTACGATCCGCCGTTCGCCGGTGTCGCCTTCGGGAATGGCTACGACCCATCCCTTGCCGATGTCAAAGGCCGGTTCTGTTACGTCCAGCTAAAGAAAAGATTCTAGACGGGTGCGGAA
>CAVXHW010000002.1:0-179300 GCA_963761585.1 uncultured Verrucomicrobiae bacterium | reverse complement strand
TGGCAGCGACTGACGCGACCCTTATTCGCATGGACGACCGTCTCGCGGTCGTCGGCACACGCGCGGGACTGGAACAATTCGAGCGGGTCGTGGGAAGGCGAAGCGATGAAGATCTTCTCCTGCAGGAGAGCGACATTACCTCTCGCCGCGTGATCGTAACGGATCGCGATGCGCTCGGCAAAACCGTTGGCGAACTCAATCTCGACGACCGCTTCGGTGTAGCCGTGACGCGCGTGACCCGCGCCGATCTGGAGATGACCGCGGTGCCCGGTTTGCGGCTGCAATTTGGCGATCAACTCCAGATCGTCGGGCGCGCCGAAGACCTCGACAAAGCCGCGACCGCTGTCGGCAATTCGCTCAAGGAATTAAACGAGACGCATTTCATTCCCTTCTTCATCGGCATCGTGCTCGGTATTCTTCTCGGCAGCATGCCGATCGCCTTCCCCGGTTTGCCGCAACCAATCCGTCTCGGTTTGGCCGGTGGTCCGCTCGTCGTGGCGCTCATCCTCGGCCGCATCGGGCGCATCGGCCGGCAGGTATGGAACATGCCGACCAATACCAATCTCGCCTTCCGCGAATTCGGGATCGCACTCTTCTTTGCCGCTGTCGGCCTGGGCGCGGGCGCGAAATTTTTCGCCACCGTCTTCACCGCCACCGGGCTTTATTGGCTGCTCGCCGGATTTTGCGTCACCGTTTTGCCGATCCTGCTCGTCGGCATCTTCGCGCGCGCCGTCTGGAAAATAAATTTCATGGACCTGAGCGGCTTCATCGCGGGCAGTATGACCGATCCTCCTGCCCTGGCCTTCGCCTGCAACATCGCTCGCTCCGATGCTCCGACGGTTGGCTACGCCACCGTCTATCCGCTTACCACGCTCTTGCGCATTCTCTCGGCGCAGGTGCTGGCGATTTTTCTTTTCCGATGAACACGCCCACGCTCGGCGAAGCGCGCTTCGCATCGACAAAGAGTCACACGACCAGTGATGAAGTCCGAATCCCCGAGCGGATCGAGATCGGCGCCGAACCGGGGACCCAGTTCGAGTTGGCAGGGCCGCGGGCGAAGTTGTTTTTCGATCCGAAGCAGACACGCGCCGGGATCGTTACGTGTGGCGGTTTGTGTCCGGGCCTGAACAACGTCATTCGCTCGCTCTTTCTCGAATTGCACTACGGCTACGGCGTCGCGGAAGTGCTCGGCTTCCGCGGTGGCTACAGCGGGCTCGATCCGAAGTGCGGAGTTGAGCCGGTGAAGATCACGCCGGCATTTGTTGACGACATTCATCAGCACGGCGGGACAGTCCTTGGCTCGTCACGCGGTCCCGTCGATATTGGCAGAGCGGTGGACAATCTCATTGCCCGCGGCGTGAACATTCTTTTCACCGTGGGCGGCGACGGAACCCAACGCGGCGCGCACGCTCTCTATCAGGAAGCGCGCAAGCGCGGTCATGCACTCTCTGTTGTCGGTGTACCAAAGACAATCGACAACGATGTCGGTTTCGTCTCGCGCACGTTCGGGTTTTTCACCGCTGTGGAAGAAGCAAAACGGGTGCTCGATTGTGCGCACACGGAGGCCCGTAGCGTGCCCGGAGGCATTGGTCTGGTAAAGTTGATGGGGCGCCACGCGGGATTCGTCACTGCCGGGGCGGTAGTCGCCAGTCAGGACGTCAACTTCGCGCTTATCCCTGAGGTGCCCTTCAAGCTGGAGAGCTTTTTGGCTGCGCTCAAGGAACGCATCGTCAACAAATCTCACGCAGTGATCGCTGTCGCGGAAGGCGCAGGCCAGGATCTGCTCGGCGCGGAGGCGACTGAACGCGACGCGTCCGGCAATTTAAAACTTCAGGATATCGGACCGTTTCTTTGTGAGAAAATAAAGTCCTACTTCAAAAGCGAGGACATCTCAGTCGTGATTCGTTATTTCGATCCGAGCTATCAGATCCGAAGCCGGCCCGCGAACTCTGAAGATGCCCTGCTCTGCGATCTGTTTGCGCGTCACGCAGTTCATGCCGCCATGGCAGGTAAGACTGGTGTAGTTGTCGGTTTTCTACATGGGCGCTTCATCCATGTACCGATCGAGTTGCTCGCTACGCACACGAAACGACTCGACCCCGCCGGCGGCTGGTGGCGCTCGGTTCTCGCTGCGACAGGACAGCCGGCACAATTCGATTGAGCAGTCCTCCAGAAAACAGCGGTTATGGATAACGAAGCCATTCAACAACCAACGGCCGCACAACCTGACCCCAGAGTTCAACTCGCCTTTGAGCGCACGTTTCTTGCGTACGAGCGCACCCGCATCGCCTGGGTGCGAACGGCGCTCTCACTGATTTCGTTCGGATTCGTCATTGCAAAGTTTTTTCAGTACCTGCGCGAGAAACAGGGTGAAACAGCTACGCTGATGAGCCCGCGCGCAGTTGGTCTTGTCATGATCACCATTGGACTGGTCGGCTTGATTCTGGCGAATTGGCAGGAGCGACGGGCGATGAAGGCCTTGCGCGTGCGTTGCCCCGAACTACCGCAATCAATATCCGGCGTGATGGCAATGCTGATCGCGCTGCTCGGCGTCCTTGCGCTGATTAGCGCGCTGCTCCGATAACAACATTTGAAGGAATCGAAACAGTTTAGACGCGACACGCTTGCCACAGGCAAGCGGCTACAGCGAGATTGTTGGGAGACACGAGCAAAATCGCTACCGCTGCTTTCTTGAGAGAAAATAGAATAGTGGAATTCCGAAAAGAGTGGCGACAACGCACAGGAAAAAGATCTGAGGCGCATGCCTGATGAGAAAAAAGGGCGAGTAGCGGTGATAAAGAATAAAGCCGGAAAGAAATCTGTTCCACGGCAGGAGAAGCACGAGCAAGAAACCGACTGCGGAACAAATCGGAATGCCTAATGCGGTGCGGTTTCGATTGTTCCAGTAATACGCGCTGCCAATCATAAGCGATGTCAAAAAGAACATCGAAAGGCATATGCCAGTTACACGACGGAATTTCAGGCCACCAGCAGCAGTTGCGTAGCGACGAAAATCCTTCTCGAGCATTTTCGATAATGCGTCGACCTTATCGGCAGACTCACCGCTTACCGACACTCGACGTAACGAATCGCCCAAATCAATCGTGACCGACGAAATCGGTTTACCGGCTTGGTTGTACATGTAGGAGAAGCCGAAAACTTGATTTGGAAACGCGACGCTGCTCGCAAGCGATAAGTGCGGGATCTCGATGATCTGACCGTCAATGCTAACCTTTACCATCTCCCAACCGGAATCCTCGGGACCATTCGCCGCATCAACAAAGGAATGAGTCTCGAGCAAAATAGCGTCGAGATCAGTCGCTCCCAATTTCAGGGGCGGTAGATCACGGTCCAACTCCACGCCATTGCACAGCGATGTTGTCGCGAGTAACACGCAAACGCTAAGAAGAACGGCAAACCGCATTTTGCAGGCCTAACAAATACTCGCCGTGTCCGGCTGAGAGCAGGGAGCGATTATCTTGCGCTTCTCCTTCTCGTCCGCATTGCAATTACTGCCACACCAAAACCAAGCAGAATCAACAACGGGTAAAGAATTGCCGGCTGCGACGCTGTTCGTTTAGGCGCCGGAGGTTTGGGCCGACTCGCAAACTCAATCGGAATCTTGACCTGCGAACCTGTCCCCGGCTGGAAACGCCACTGCGAATACGCTTCAAGAGCAGCGCCATCAAGTTGCTTGTTTCCGGTGCTCTCCAGCATTCGCGCTCCGGTAACTTTGCCGGTCTGTTGATCAATCGTCACCAAAACTACGCCTTTCCCTGTGAGTCCCTGTTTCGCCCACTCAGGTCGGTAAACAGGTTTCGGCGTATAGATCGCCTTTGGCGGCTGTGGTGGCACCGCCGGAGTTCCGATTTGCGCGTGCACGGAAGAAACAGAAACAAGCGCGAGCACGGAAACCAGAGCCAACCGCTGTATGTTTTTCGTTCGGGAAATTCTGTTGCCTCTGCCAATCAGCCCAGACGCTGCCGCGCGCACTTGCGGATCCGACATTCTATACACGCTTCGGTCCAGCAGGTAATGAATGAATCCCGTCGCGAATCCGAGAGCGAGCAACACAGGCAGCCATGTGGATGTTCGTAATTGCGTCGCAAGCGCACCGAATATTCGGTCGCCATAATAAGTGCCGGTCTCGCGATTTGCTTCCACCTCAAAAACGGGAAGCAACACGAGCGACAACAACATGAGCAGAAGCACGACCGCCCATGGCCGAACATTCAATTTGTGCAAGAACCGGCGCACAATGCCAGTCGTTGGAGTTGACTCCGCCGATGGCGTTTGCGACGCCAGCCCTGTAGCGAGTATCCAGTGTTGCGATGTCCAGATCACAAGGAAGAGAAACAAACTTCGCGGCCGAAGCGCCAACCCCACCATCACTGCGAGCCCAACGATGTACAAGATGCGCGGCAACGACCATTGTGGCGTGCGCAGTTCGGCAACCAACACGATTGCCGTGATGGCAAACAGCGTTAGCATCGCGCCGCCGCGGATTCCATTCTCAGCTGAGACAATCCACGCCGGAAACCAGCGATCGACCCACTGATCTTGATACGCGACCGCTCCAGCCAGGATATCCGCGACAAACACAAGCACGCCGCCAGCAGTCAGCGCAAAAAAGCGATCCCAGCGCCTTGTCTGAATACAGGAGCTGCGATCCGCTCGCGAACGGTAGAGTGAAAGCGCACCGAAATGTTGCGCCGCGAAATGGTACGTCACGCAGGCGTAATCGATGATCGCCAGTCCAATCAGTCGCTCCTCGCGCGTCCATGGCAATGCTGAGTCTGCCGGAAGAAACAGCGCAAAACATCCTGCGGTTATGACAATCGGCAGCGCGACAAACCGGATCGGCTGTTCCCGCAGGAGCGGTCGATACGCTTCCGTGCAGTACGCGAGGTAGGTGCTCGACAATCGGTGGCCGATCCAAAACAAGGCGGTCAAACCGAAGTAAAGCAGATCGAGCGGACTCGACTCCGGATTAGAATAGCCATGCGCTAGCAACAGCACGATCGGCGCGAGCCAAAGCGCGCTGAGCATCCAGAAGCCGTCCCAGAGTGGTCCCCGGACCCACGGCAATGACGACCATTTCCGCACCCATGGAGCCTGCCGTTCCGATCTCAATTACGGCGGCGGGTGAGGAAAGCTCGGCCATTCGAGCAATTACCGAGTGCGCCATCGGCGGCGCACTCAATCAGACAACTCCGTTATCTCTGAATTTGCATGTCAACTCCGCCACCAGTGGCGTTGACATCAAGGCCTTGTTTGCGTGGCGGCAACGCGGACTATCACACCGGCTTGATTTGTCATGACGGTGCCAGCTTTCCCACTGCCAATAGTCACACCGCGCGTGCCCGCACCACCGACATTATAATGACCGTTGAAATCTTGAAGATGCTTTAGATTGAAAACCTCGCCATATGCGGAACTGCCGGTCATGCCGACTTTGCCTACCGATAGTCCGTTCACCTTGACCGGATAGTCTTTGCCCTTGTAGCTCAGCGTCCCTGACCCCCACCTGAAACCGATTCCAAGGGCGAATGAACCGCCGCTCAGACGCAAAGTTGCGTCTGGCCCGGAGTGATGATGACTAGCCGCCTGCGTGAAACCCGTCATCATTGCGACGACGAGCGATAGAATTGCGATTTTCTTGAGATTATTCATATATGAGTTTCGATTAATTTACTGAAACTATCATTTATATTCAACGGTTCTATTGGACGAAAGTTCTATTTACCGATCGACAGAGGTCACGTACCCTCCCGGGCAAGGTTGAAAAGCAAAAACTTATGAAGTCACGAAACCGCAAATTATTTCATACTGTGATAGCCATCATTGGTCTCGCATTCGTTTCATCAGGCTCGAGCGCATTCGCGCAGCAGGCGCAATCGCAAGTGATGAACACAACTACCTCGGATACCCAAGAGGCGCCGAAGCTTTCGACGTGGTGAATTGGATTCCCTCGTTGCGCCGATCGCGTTATATCCCGACCCACTGCTGGCTCAAACACTCGCCGCTTCGACTTATCCACTTGAAATCATCCAGCTTCAGCAGTGGATGGATCGAAACAAGAATTTGCAAGGCAAAGCACTGGCGGACGCAGTGGCAAAGCAGTCGTGGGACCCAAGTATTCAAGGATTGGTAGAATTTCCAGACGTAGTGCAGCGGATGGCCGGCAATGTCCAATGGACGACGGATTTGGGGAACGCATTCCTGGCGCAGCAATCTGATGTGATGGACGCAGTCCAGCGCATGCGCGCCAAGGCCCAGGGCACAGGAAATCTAAAAACCAGCGAGCAATCGGTAGTGAAGACCGAAACAGTCTCGAGCGGAAAGCAGGTAATCGAAATTCAGCAAGCAAACCCGGACGTTGTCTATGTGCCGTCTTACGATCCGACGGTGGTGTATGGCCCTGCTCCTGTCGAATATCCTTACTATCCGTATACCTATCCGGGTTACATGCCAGGCACGGCTTTGGCATGGGGCGCAGGAATCGCGCTCGGTGCCGCTGCCTGGGGCGCTTGGGGCGGCCATTGGGGCAATTGCAATTGGAACGGTGGCAACGTCAATATCAACAACAACAATAATTTTAACAGGAACTACAATAAAAACGTAAACCGGAACGTGAACCGCCAGGGACAAGGTAATTGGCAGCACAATCCCCAACACCGGGGCAATGCTCCTTATGGCGACCGAAACACCGCCAATAAATTCGGCGGCCGTGGTCCAGGTGGCGCGGGCGGTGTTGGTGGTGCCGGTCGTCCCGGTGGAGTTGGTGGTGCGGGCGGCGTTGGTGGTGCTGGACGTCCCGGTGGAGTTGGCGGTGCGGGCGGCGTTGGGGGTGCTGGAAGACCGGGTGGAGTTGGCGGTGCAGGTGGCATTGGCGGGGCCGGAAAACCCGGTGGAGTTGGCGGGGCCGGCGGCGTTGGTGGTGCCGGAAGACCTGGTGGTGTTGGCGGTGCGGGCGGCGTTGGTGGTGCTGGAAAACCCGGTGGAGTTGGCGGTGCCGGAAAACCCGGGGGTGCCGGCGGTGCTGGTCGTCCCGGTGGTGCAGGTGGTGCCGGAAAACCCGGCGGTGCTAGATCGTCCAGGTGGAGGCAGTGCCGGTGCAAAACCATCGACCCGCCCATCTGGCGGTAGCGCTAAGAACCAAGTCGGTAATCGCAGCGCATCATCGCGACCCAGTTCCGCTTCTCGCGGTGGAGGAGGATTTGGCGGCGGCGGTAGCGGAAATTACGCGCGAGCCAGCAGCAGCAGAGGCGGCCATAGCATGGGCGGTGGCGGATACAGCCGCGGTGGTGGCGGTGGCGGAGGTCGCGGCGGTGGCGGCGGAGGCCGAGGCGGTGGGGGTGGCGGTCGCGGCGGCGGCGGGGAGGACGACGAAGATAAAGGAACTTCGATGAGGATAAAACCAATGAAATTAAAAATAGATATTATGACTTCGTCGAAAATTTCCGCGATCGCTTGCGCGATCGTTAGCTTTTGCTCGTTAGGCTTCGGTTTGCAGGCCGCACCGGCGTCGAAATCCGACGCAGCTTCGGCGCCGCAGCCAGCACAAAAACAATTCGATACACCAAAACAGGCAGCCGACGCCCTTGTTCAGGTCGCGGCGAATTTTGACGTTGTCGCGGCGAAGGAAATTCTTGGGCCCGATGGCGAGGATCTCATTGCTTCACAGGATCCCGTCCAGGACAAGAATCGTGCAGCGGAATTTGCAGCCAAGGCAAAAGAAAAAATGTCCGTCCAGACAGACAAGAAAAATCCGAATCAGGCGATTGTTTTGGTAGGGAACGATGATTTTCCGCTTCCGATTCCGCTGGTGAAGCAGAAAGGCAAATGGTCGTTTGATACGAAAGTAGGCCGTGAGGAGATATTAAACCGGCGCGTAGGTGCCAACGAACTGAATGCCATTCAGATTTGTCGTGGCTTCGCGGAAGCACAACACGAGTATGCTGAGGAAAAGCACGATGGTTCGAAAGTGAACCAGTACGCGCAGCGAATCATTAGCTCGCCGGGAAAACAAGACGGGCTGGCGTGGCAGAACGCGGATGGAACGTGGGCCGGTCCGATTGGAGAAGGAGTCGCAAAGGCTCTCGAAGAAGGGTATTCGAATCCCAGCAACCCCCAACCCTATCACGGTTATTACTTTAAGGTGCTGAAGGGACAAGGACCTGACGCGCCCATGGGAGAGATGGACTTCGTGGTTGGCGGGGCGATGATCGGCGGATTCGCTCTTGCCGCTACGCCCGCAGAATATCGTGTAACCGGAGTGCAAACGTTCATCGTCGGGCCGGACGGAGTTGTTTATGAGAAGGATCTCGGGCCCGACACGCTGAAGACGTTCCAGAGCATGGACAAGTACAATCCCGACAAGACTTGGAAAGTGACTGAGGACGATGTGGAGGACGACTCAGAAGGTTAAGACCCGGATCGTAAGAACGAATCCAGCCTAACAAGTAAGCGCCGGGTTTAACCGGGCGAAGACTGAGTCGCCCTTTTCCTCTAACTGCGGCTCCAGTTGTCGGCCAAGCTTAGTTTGGAAATCGGCCAGTCAGCGTCGGCCGAAACACATAAGAGCCGTTATCACCGGTTCCGAGTGGGTAAGACCAAGGTCCTATTTCCACGGCCTCGCACACGTGCGACAAGCTCATGATGTTGCAGATCTAACATCTCGCAAAGAAAGGCGGAATTTATGAACTTGGAATGCTCTCGATTCAGATTTCACAGACGTGCACTTTACGGCGTGATTGCCATCGTGTGCGTGGCATCGCTCCAATGGAGTTCTCCTCTGATCCTGGCGCAGGAGGAAACGACGACGACGGAGGAAGCTCCGAAGATTCCTAACGAACAATTGGATTCTTTGGTGGCGCCGATTGCGCTTTATCCCGACGCGATGTTGGCTCAAACGCTGGCCGCTTCCACTTACCCGTTGGAAGTCATGCAGCTAGACCAATGGATGGATAAGAACAAAAATCTGAAGGACAAGGCACTAGTAGACGCCGTGGCCAAGCAGCCGTGGGACCCGAGCGTGCAGTCGATGGCCGCATTTCCAGACGTGGTACAGCGGATGGCGGAGAATATTCAGTGGATGACAGACGTGGGAAATGCGTTTTTGGCGCAGCAAAAGGATGTGATGGACGCCGTGCAACGTATGCGCGCAAAGGCGCAGGGCACCGGGAATCTCAAGACCGGTTCGGAACAGAAAGTGGAGACCAAGACAACGCAAAGCGGTCAGCAGGTGATTGTAGTTGAACAAGCTAACCCTGAGGCAGTTTACGTCCCGTCATACGACCCCGCGGTAGTCTATGGGGCTGCACCTGCCGAATATCCCTACTATCCTTACTCCTATCCCGGATACCAGCCGGGGACAGCACTGGCTTGGGGATCGGCCATCGCCGTGGGTGGCGTATGGGCCCACAACAACTGGGGCAATTGCGATTGGGATAACGGCGATGTGAACATCAACAACAACAACAATTTCAATAAGAACTACAACAAGAACGTCAACAAAACCGGCACTGGCCAGGGCAACGGCTGGCAGCACAACCCGCAACACCGGGGAAACGCGCCTTACGCTAACAAACAAACAGCGAATAAGTACGGCGGGAAGACAGCTGGCGGTGCTGGAAAACCGGCGGCGGTGCAGGTGGCGTTGGCGGCGCCGGAAAACCCGGCGGTCCCGGCGGTGCAGGTGGCGTTGGCGGTGCCGGAAAACCCGGCGGACCCGGCGGTGCGGGTGGCGTTGGTGGTGCTGGAAAACCCGGTGGTGCCGGCGGTGCGGGTGGCGTTGGCGGCGCTGGAAAACCCGGTGGTGCGGGCGGTGCTGGAAAACCCGGCGGTGCGGGTGGCGCTGGCGGTGCTGGAAAACCCGGTGGTGCCGGCGGCGCTGGCAAGGCTAGCGGTGGCAGCGCTGGCTAAACCAAGTGGGGGTGGTGGAAAAGGAGGCGCTGACAAGGTCGGTGGCCATAAACCGTCGGGAGGCGGCGGTAGCGGTGGCGCCTTCGCTGGCGGGAGTGGCAGCTCTGCTAAAGCCGCGAGCAGCCGAGGTGGCAGTAGCATGAAAGGTGGCGGCGGCGGTGGCAAAGGAGGAGGTCGGCGGCGGCGCCAAAAAAGGCGGCGGCGGTGGCGGCGGCCGTGGCGGTGGCGGGTGGCGGCAAAGGCGGCGGCGGTGGAGGACGCAAGAGATAAGCAAACGGCTAATGGAGGAAGATCCTATGAAAAGAAAATCAAACATCACGAGTTCGTCGAAAATTCTCGGTTCTGCGATCCTTATTTCGGGGTTCGTAGCTCTCGCTTTGCATTCAGCGCTGGCGGCCAAGACAGATGCGGCCGCGGCGCCGCAGGTAAAACAAAAAGAATTCGATACGCCGCAACAGGCGTCCGACAGCCTTGTTCAGGCGGCGGCGTCTTTCGACATGCCTGCCCTGAAAGAGATCCTCGGGACCAGAGAGCGCAGACCTTGTCGCTTCACAAGATCCGGTCGAGGACAAAAATCGCGCGGCGGCATTTTCTGCGAAGGCGAAAGAAAAGAATTCAATTGCCACGGATGCTAAGAATCCGAATCGCGCTGTTCTCACGATTGGAAACGACAATTTTCCTTTCCCGATTCCAATCGTGAAGCAAAACGGCAAGTGGTACTTCGATACCAAGGAGGGCCGTCAGGAAATTCTGAATCGCCGTGTCGGCGCAAACGAACTGGACGCGATTGCCATTTGCCGTGGTTTCGTCGAAGCGCAGCAGGAATATGCTCAGCAAAAGCACGACGATTCCAAGGTGAACCAGTACGCGCAGCGAATCATCAGCACGCCTGGGAAACATGATGGCTTGTCGTGGCAGAACCCGGATGGAACCTGGGGAGGTCCAGTGGGAGAGGCGATCGCCAAAGCACTGGAGCAAGGTTACACAGAGCGGAGCCAGCCTTTTCACGGTTATTATTTCAAAGTTTTGAAAGGGCAAGGTCCCGCTGCGCCTTTAGGCGAAATGGACTTTCTGGTGAAAGGAGCAATGATCGGCGGATTCGCCCTTGCAGCAGCACCGGCCCAGTATCGGGTCACCGGCGTGCAGACGTTCATAGTTGGCCCTAACGGAGTCGTTTACCAAAAGGATCTCGGCCCGGATACGCTGAAGACGTTCCAGAGCATGGATAAGTACAATCCCGACAAGACTTGGACAGTGACCGAGGACGACGTGGAAGAAGGACCAGGGCTCTGAATCGCAAGCACAATAAGCGTAACGACTCATCGCTGCCGTTAGCGAAGCGGCAAAAATAGACTAACGAACGCGGCCGCGCCGCGCACCAGGATCCGACTTTCTCGCGCATCATCCGGAATGGTTTACCCCGAAGCGATTAGCAAACCGCAAAACGAACGGCGCTTGTTCAAGCTTCACATCTCGTTGCCGATTTAGTATCGCCATCTGAACCATGGATCGGAACCTCTTCCTGGCGCTTACGCTCAGCGCGACTTTTCAATGCCTCGCCCAAACGCCGGAACCGTTCGAAGTACGACGCGCGGAACCCGTCTTTGAAGAGCTGCCCGAGCTCAAAGCGAGCGAGATCCTTAAGCCCGAGTTGCTCAAAGGACCGCATCATGTCGTACGCGATCCGGTGCCGACGGGGTCAGGCATGAATCAGTTCACGATTGATTCAGACTTTGGTGTTTTCGAAGCGGACGGAAACGAAATGCTGCTCCAACGCCTGAAGGAGATCGACGCGATCGCGCGGCTGCAGGAGGTCTCACGTACCGACGAGTTTAAGAAATCACTGGTGGCTGCGGCAAAAAGCCCGCTCAACTCGGCCAGAAACATCGCCAGAGATCCGGCGCAGGCGATTTCCAACGTTCCAAAAGGAGTCATGAAATTTTTGGGGCGCGCCAAGGAAACGGTCGAGAACGTCGGTAAAGGAGGAGGCGGAAACGACGGCGACGGGAACAGGATGAAGGACGCCATCGGCTACTCGGACAAAAAACGAAAGATCGCGCTACAGATGGGGATCGATCCATACAGCACCAATACAGTCCTGCAAAAGCAGCTGGACGACGTCGCCTGGGCTTCGTGGGCCGGTGGATTCACCTTTAGTGTCGCTACTTTCCCGATCAGTGGCCCGATGGGAGCGGCACTCACGGTGACCAATCTTAACAGCACAGTCGAGGAACTGCTGCGTGAAAAATCACCCGCCGAGCTTGAGCAAATCAATCGCTCGACCTTCCGCGCGATGGGCGCGAGTGCGAGTGACACCGAACGGATCCTTCACGGTGGCGCGTTTACACCTACGCAGGCCACGACGTTCGCTGTCCATCTCAAAGCACTTAAAGGCGTCGCAAATCGCGGCGCCTTTGTCAAAGTTGCGGCACAAAAAAGCACCACCGAAGCTGACGCTCTCTTCTGCGTTTACACCGCGGCTTTGATGGATCAGATCCACGAAAAAACGCCAATCGCTCGGATCGTCATGCTTCACGACTTTCCGATCTGCGTCGCCAAAGACGGAACAATAATCGTCGCGTTACAGTGGGACTACGCTGCCTGGACGTCAGGCGCAGCCAGTTTCACCGACGAAGTGCAAAAGCTCGCCGCGAAATCTGATCAAAGCGCGCATGTCTCGATCGGTCTTTCCGGAGAAGTTTCCCCGCGTTTGCGCGAGGAATTGGAAAAGCGTGGGATGACCGTCCAGGATCGGCTCGTTCCAGGTCCGCTAAAATGATCAGTACGCGCGACCAACTGCCATAGCCGCGAAAGAAACAATTACCGCAATGCTCGATCAAATATTTGGCCAGTTCTTTTCAAGCCAGTGGATCGTATTTGGTGTTCTGCTGGTTTTGCTGGTTGGCCTTTCCGAGTTGGCGTGGCGCATGGGCCTTGCGTGCAGCCGGGAGAAGTCGGAAGCGGACAAGGACAGCGGCACCGTGAGATCTGCAGTGCTGGCTCTGTTGGGATTGTTGCTTGGATTCAGTTTCGCCATTGCCGCCGCGCGGCACGAGACGCGCCGCGAACTTCTGGTCGAGGAAGCAAACTCAATCGGCACGACAGCACGCCGGGCGCAGCTGTTGCCCGAACCGCACGCCGCTAATGTTGTGCGGTTACTTCGGGAATACGTTCCGCTTCGCATCGAGGCGCATCGCGAGGCGCAATTTTCGGATCAATTCGCAACGACGCGCAAACGCAGCGCTGAGCTTCAGGACCGTATGTGGGCTGAGGCCGTCGCGGCTGCCGCAGAGCGCCCATCTCCGATCACCGCCAGTTTTATAGCCAGCCTTAATCAAACCATTGATTTCGAAGCCACACGCATCGCCGCCAAGCGCAACCACGTGCCCGGCGCTGTCTGGCTGCTTTTGTTATGCGTAGCGGGTTGCGGCTTGTGGCTGGTCAGTTACCAGGCGGGAACTTCCGGGCGACACTCCATTCTTGAGCGATTCGTTTTTCCAGTGCTCGTCGCCATCGTCATCACGCTGATTACGGACATCGATACGCCGCGCGGCGGCCTGATCTCACTGGATGAACGGCCGCTGCTCGAATTGAACGAGACGCTGCGTGGTTCTTCTACGTCGACCACGCCGTAATGTCCCTGTAGGCCTGGTGCCACTGCGGATTTCAGTGGCCGAAACAAAAAATGTGTTTATCTGTTGAATCATGAAGATGCTCGCAGTGCGATGTCTCGTGGCTCTCACCTTGTTGGTTGCAGTAACAGTTGCTTTCGCCAATCCTTTTAAAAGCAAGATCATCTCCGGCACCGATTCGCTTCTCGAAATCATAGTGCCCAGCGATCATTTCATGAAGATCACGAATTTCACGCAGGAGGGAGGCACAGATCGGGGCGTTGTTGAGGTGGACTTGCCGGGGGATGCCCCAAATGGCGGAAGCACCAATGTTCTCACAGCGACCCGAATTGATCTTAGCACCGGCAGCAACGCGGTGAACGTTCCCGAAATTGGTAATCGAGTGACAATTGCAGGCCCCGCTAGAGTGAGAATCAGGCCAGTAGTCGGCGCAAAGCTCTTCATCACTTATAAAAAGGAGCGTGACGAGGGCAGTGGCGGAGGTAGCGACGGAGGCGGAGGCGGTACCCCGATTCCAATTTCTAGCGCTACTCCGATTACAATTTTCAGCCCGACTCCTACTCCGACCTGCTTTCCAGATCCTTTCGGCACACCGTGCCCCCCTGATTTCCAGCCGCGGTGCTGACCTAGCCGGCAATGGCGTCAATCGCCTTCCATTCTTCAGGCGTTAATTTCAGCTTCGCGGCGGCAACGTTTTCTTCCAAGTGCGCCAGAGATGACGTGCCGGGAATCGGAAGCATTACCGGCGATCGCTCCAGAAGCCAAGCCAGCGCGACTTCAAAAACACTGACGCCGTGAGCCTTTGCCGCGGTGTTCAGCGGATTTTCCGCTTTTAATCCTCTGCCTCCTCCGATCGGGAACCACGGCAGAAACCCAAGCTTTTCCTTCTCGCAATACGCGAGAACATTTTCGGACTCGCGGTCTTCAATGTTGTAACGGTTCTGCACGCTAACGATCGGAACGATCTTGCGCGCGCGATCGATCTCTTTCCGGTCAACGTTCGACAATCCAATATGCCGAATTTTTCCCGCGTCCTGCATTTGCTTCAGGGCACCCACGGATTCTTCAATTGGCACTTTCGAATCGACCGTGTGCAATTGATATAAATCGATGCGATCGAGGCGCAGCCGCTTGAGACTTCCATCGAGTGCTTGCTTAAGGTGGTCAGGCCGGCAGTTTGGCACCCATTGACCAGGACCAGGGCGTGTGAGGCCGCCTTTCGTCGCGATCACGAGGCCTTTCGGATAAGGATAAAGCGCTTCGGCAATGAGCAGTTCGCTTGTGTCCGGACCGTATGCGTCCGCGGTGTCGATCAAATTCACGCCAAGTTCCACCGCGCGTCTTAGAACTTTCAGCGCGTTCTGTCGATCCGGCGGCCAACCCCAGATCCCTTCACCTGTGACGCGCATCGCTCCAAACCCAAGTCGATTGATAGTGAAGTCGCCGCCCAAATTAAACGTCGGATTTGTAGCCATATTTGATGATGTTCCCGCGTCAGCTCCAAGAATCACATCGGATTTGCCCGCCAGAAGCGCGGCGCCACTTGCCAAAGTAATTCCAACAAACTCGCGGCGCGTGACGTAGCGCTCTTGGTTCCGGGCAGCAAGTTCATCCGTCATGACGCTAGGAGACAAGTTCATGAAAACCGTTTTCAAATGCAAGGCGATGATTCCCTTCGCTCGCGCATCAAGACATCGAATGCGTCTTCCAGATCTTCTCCGAAAGTCACAATTCCTCCTTCGTGCCCCGCCATCACCAAGATCTTTTCGCTGCGCGCATTGCTTACCTTGAACAGACGCATGATTTCGTACGCCATTTCCGGCGTGCCGTACGCAACGGCCTTCGAAGTTGCCGGAACGCGATCGAGAAGCGTCGCCCACAATCCCAAGTCGTGACAATGAATGATCGCAGAGGTCGATGGATCGGATTCGTAAACCGCGGCATGTGTCAACGATTCCGACGAAGGAATCGCAGCGCCTTCGTAACGGAGCCAATTCCTTGCGAAATCGTACGCCACGACTCGTACGCAATCTGTCGACGTCAATTCGGGCAGACCACCCGTCGCCGAACCTGTGATGTAAAAGTTTTTGCTCACGCCGTCGCGGACGCTCACGTTTCCGAACCCGATGCCAGTTGAGTCCACGCCCATCAAACGCTGCTTAAGAAGTTTCCGCCTGTATGCATTCAGTCCAGCAAGCGCATCGAATGGCGTGATATCCGCGCGCGCGCAGTGAAACGTAAATTTAACGTAATGGCTCACGGCGCGCGCTCGGGAAAAAGCGACCGAATACTGTTCTCGTTTGCTTCGCAAATGCCGCGCTCGGTGATCAAACCGGTCACCAAATCTCTCGGCGTCACGTCGAAGCCGTAATTCGCGGCGGGACTTTCATCTGGCGCAATTCGGACCGCGATCTGTTGTCCATTATACCAGCCGTCGGCGTTTTTTACTTCGTCCGCGCCACGTTCTTCGATCGGAATTTCCTTTAATCCGTCGCGCATTTTCCAATCGATGGAGGACGAAGGCAGCGCGACATAAAACGGCACGTCGTTTGCCTTCGCGGCCAATGCCTTCAGATATGTACCGATCTTGTTTGCCACATCGCCGGTGTACGTTGTGCGGTCGGTCCCGACAATTATCAGATCGACTTCGCCGCGTTGCATCAAGTGGCCGGCTGCGCTGTCTGCGATCACCGTGTGCGGCACACCATGCTGCCCAAGTTCCCACGCAGTAAGTTTCGAGCCCTGATTTCTCGGGCGCGTTTCAGTTACCCACACGTGCAATGGCAATCCGCTATCTTGCGCGGCGTAGATCGGCGCAGTCGCAGAGCCGTAATCAACAAATGCCAGCCAACCCGCATTGCAGTGAGTAAGCACATTGACCGGCTTGTTAGGCTTCGTCTCCGCGATCTGCCGAATGAGCTGTAGGCCGTGTTGCCCGATCATGCGGCAATGCTCCGCGTCTTCGTCTGCAATTGAATCAGCCGTACCCAGTGCCAGCGCGACTTTTTCATCCGCGGTTTTTCCCGAGCCGATATTTTGTAACTGCCGCTGGATTGCCCAGGAAAGATTTACCGCCGTCGGCCTCGTTGCTGTGAGCTGAGCTGCCGCGCGCGTCAGGTGCGCATCGAATGAATCTCGACCGGCAGCTTCGAGCGCCGCGAGATACATGCCGTATCCTGCGCTCGCACCGATTAATCCCGCTCCGCGCACGTGCATCTCGCGAATCGCCATCGCCATCTGCTCGACGCTGCGAACCTCTTCGATCACAAACTCATGCGGCAAAAATCGCTGATCGATCAGCTGCACCACGCGTTCGTCGTCTGGCTTCCGCCAGATGGTTCGAAAATGTTTGCCGCCAACTTTCACAAACCAGAGGACGGCCTGAGGGCAGGCCGTCTCCAACGCTTGAAATTGCTCAATCGCCTAGACATCAATTCCCATCGGCACCGCGCCGGGAATATCCTCCCAGCCGGCGCGCTTCCAGAATTCAGCGCCGCCAAGATTGTAATCGGCCACCAGAATTAAAGCGCGCATGACTCCGACCCGTCGTAATCCGTCCAGGCATTCCTGCACCAGACGCTTACCCAATCCGTATCGGCGATAGGTTGGATCAACCGCCACGTGATAAATGTATCCGCGGCGTCCGTCGTGACCGCACATAGCGACGCCGACAACTGTCGATCCGTCCATTGCCACCCGGCTCAGCCCCGGATTGCGCGTTACAAATTGAGCGACGCCTTCCTTGTCGTCTCCCTCGGCAACCTCCAAGCCTTCGACTCGTTGCCAGAGCTGGAACGTCGCGTCGTAATCGTCGATCGAAAAATCTCGAGTAACGATCTCGCCACTCATCTTATGTCTACGACTCTAGAAGCCATAGCTGTCATGTCGAGCGAAGTCGAGACATCCCGCGAAGTTACCGTAGTCTGTCGCTACGTGACTCCTAGACTCCGTTCGGTATGACAGTTATGAAGGGCCAAACAGGTCTGGACGGAAACCAATGTGCTTTCGGCATTCGTCACCATTATGAAATGTAAATTCGCAATTTGTGTCTTGATAATTATGGCCGCTCTGGACGCGAACGCGCAGTCGAAACCTTCAGCAACGCTGATTGTAACTAATGCTGCCGTTTACACGGTAGATAAACAGCAGCCAAAAGCCGAGGCCGTCGCTGTGATCGGAGATCGCATCGTCGCAGTCGGCTCGCGGGCTGACATTGATTTGTGGCGTAGTCCTCAAACCAAAGTGATCGACGCGAGAGGCAAACTGTTGCTGCCCGGATTTAACGACGCGCACGTGCATTTCATCCAAGGCGGCGCACAGCTTGAACAAGTTCAGCTAACTGACGCCGCAACGCCGGAGGAGTTCGCGAACCGTATCGGAGCGCAGGTGAAAAAGACCGCGAAAGGCGAATGGATTTTGGGTGGCCGATGGGATGAAACCAAATGGCCAAAGCCGGAGCTTCCGACGAAGGAGCTGGTGGACTCAATCACGGGTGACATTCCAATGTTTGTTGATCGCTACGACGGTCACGAAGCGCTCGCCAACTCGGCCGCGATGAAGCTGGCCGGGGTTGACGCGAAAACTCCTGACGTTCCCGGCGGAGTCATCGTGCGGGATGCAAGCGGAAATCCCACTGGGATTTTCAAGGACGCCGCAATGCCACTGATCTACAAAGTCATTCCGCCGATGACGCATGAACAGCGGCTTCGTGCTGCTCGGGGCGCACTGAAACATGCGGCGTCGCTGGGCCTCACGAGCGTGCAGCACATGAACCCGGAATTTGCGGATGTTGCTGCCTATTCGGAGCTCGCCGAAAAAGGCGAGCTCACCACGCGCATCTACGCAGTGCCGATGGAAACGGACTGGCATGATCAGGCGAAGGTCGGCATTCGTCGCGCGTGGGGCTCGAGCTATCTGCGACTCGGCGCCGTCAAAGGTTATGCCGACGGCTCGTTAGGCTCGCGAACCGCTTACATGTTCGAGCCGTTTGCCGACGACCCCGGCAACCGCGGACTGTTGAGCGACGAAATGCATCCGCCCAGCGCGATGCGCGATCGGTTGATGCAAGCCGACGCCGCCGGATTGCAAGTGCGGGTTCACGCGATCGGCGACCGCGCGATCTCCATGATGCTCGATATTTTCGCCGATATCGAGAAGGAGCACGGTTATCATGACCAGCGTTTCGCCATCGAGCATGCGCAGCACATGGCGCAAAAAGATTTCGAGCGTTTCGCGAAACTCCACGTCATCGCCTCAATGCAGCCTTATCACGCGATCGACGACGGCCGCTGGGCCGAAGGCCGTATCGGTCGCGAGCGCGCACGTTACAGCTACGCGTGGCGCAGTTTCCTCGATCACGGCGTCACGCTCGCATTCGGCACCGATTGGCCCGTCGCTCCGCTCGACCCGATGCTGGGCGTTTACGCCGCAGTCACACGCGCCACACTCGACGGAAAAAATCCCGGCGGTTGGATTCCAGAGGAAAAAATCACGCTACCGGAAGCGATCGAAGCTTACACCACCGGTGCGGCATTCGCCGAATTTCAGGAACGCGAGAAAGGCTCCATTACACCCGGCAAGCTCGCGGACATGGTCATCCTCAGTGAGAACATCTTCGATCTGAAGCCGGAAGCCATCCGCAACGTGAAAGTGAAAACTACGATCCTCGGCGGCAAGGTAGTTTACGGCGAGCGGTGAACGGGCAGATTAACGATTCCAGTCGCCCTCGCGGGAATGAAATTTTTGTCGCGCAACTTTCAGTGCTGGGGAAGATTTGAATCTGTATGAAGAGGTACACGAAAATTGTCTGTTCCATTGTCGCCGCCATGATATGCGCGACCGCGCTGGCGACCGACCAGCCCTCGTGCAAGAAGACCGGCAAGAATTGCCCGATGAATAGTGGCAAGGCATGCAACTGCGGCAAGAGCTGCGATTGCTAGGCGAACGCGGTTAGTCGCAACATCTGCGTCGGAAAATCTAACCGTCGCGTTCTGCACGCGGCATCTCACGGGGTGGAGTCGGCGTCGGAATCGGAGGAGGAACTCCGGCAGAAATCCGCTGTCGCCAGCTGGCACGATGGAGAATCAGAAAAACCAGCCAGCCGGCGAAAGCGAATAAACCGCCCGGAATACTAACAAGCATCAACCAGCCCATGACGCCGAGTGAATACACCAACTCGCCGTAATCGTGGCCGTTGACAATGCAGGGATGCACAGACCCTTCGTCTACTTTGCACCCGTACGTATTTGCAATCGCGGCGCATAAGATGACCGATCCTATGGGCGCAAACGCGAACGCACCAATCACCAGAAGGATCAGCAAGTACCAGATCCACGGAAATCGTTTATGTGGCACCGCGTTCATCCGGATTTGTATTACTGACCCTGCTGGAGCACGGCATGTCTCTCGGCCCAGTCCCACAGTGCGGCGAACTCAGTTGGGGCTGACTTGTGCGTTGCCTGAAAATGCGACCGATGGTCCGCCAAGATCTTCCCAAATGTCGTTCCATCTGCGCCCGCACGAGTTGGATCGGCGCCGCGTTCGAGTAAAAGCAGCGCATCTGAATACGCGAGCTTGTCGTCGACCCCCATTGCAGTTCTGTAAAGCAGCAACGGATAACCTGCCGAATCAGATCGGTCGTTAGGCATCAGTGGAATTGACGTCAGCGCCATGATCAAGGAGCAATTCAAGTCGTGAGCGCGCCTGATCTTTGTAATACCCGAGATACCAGTTCATCAGAATCATCGGGCGGCCAAACTCATCGCGAGTGTTCGCGTTTCCGCCCGCCTC
This sequence comes from uncultured Verrucomicrobiae bacterium, assembly GCA_963761585.1. Lineage (GTDB taxonomy): Bacteria > Verrucomicrobiota > Verrucomicrobiia > Chthoniobacterales > UBA10450 > Udaeobacter. Next base: position 158,952 of record CAVXHW010000002.1, on the reverse strand, counting down.
CAGCATCGCGCGCAGCACCGCCGCCGATGAATGCCCAGCATCCGCCATGGCCAGAGAGTTTGGCTTGCCATTGGTGTAGTTCGGATCCGCGCCCAGAGAAAGTAACGTTCTAATCGCCTCGACTGATTCCGGTCGCTGCCATGATTGTCTCACAGCGAAGTTGAGCAACGTTGTGCCGTCTCTTCCGGGCGCTTGCAAATCGGGCACGCCCTTCGCTGCGGTACGGATCGCTTCCGGATCGTTTTTGACAATACCTTGCGCGACGGCGAACAGCGCCGGTTCCTGGCTAAAATCCCATCTTCCCGAGTCCAGTTCCGCTTGGAATTGGCGACGATGTCGCTCGCCCTTTTCCAGCGAAATGAAACCGACTACGAAAAGCGAAACCACGCCGCCAACGCCGATAAGGACGACAATGGCGATTACACCGATCGCCCATTTCAATCCGGTTCGTCCTTTCACTGTTTCGCCACAGATGAACACTGATCGAACACAGATTACAAGCCTTGCCTGTAGCCGCTTCCCTGTGGGAAGCGCGCACTCAAATCAGTTCAAGGCGTCGCCCACAGGGCGACGACTACAGCGATCGGCGGCAGAAATTTCAGTGTTCTCGCACGAACTGTTCAATCTCGCTTACCACACGATCGAGTTCGTCGATGAGATCTGAATGATCGCCGTGTTGCCGAAACGCGGTCACAAGGGTTCGATAATACCAAACGGTTCCGTCCTTTTTTCCACCGAAGCGCTCGAACACTTCGAGACCATGTCGTCGAAGCTCAGCCAGGATTGCACGCGTGTTATGCAACTTATCCGACGCTGATACCAACCGCGTTGAAGAATCTGCAGTCTTTGAGATGGTCGATGTAAGAGCGTTTTCGCTCCAACCATGGCGGTTTTGGCGTTTTGTATGTGTCGGTGCATCCATCAACGATTCTGGCGACGTCATCACCAAATTGTTCGCGGATATCGCGCAATCGCTCGACGCCACCGCAATCTTCTACCGTATCATGAAGCAACGCGCCGATCGCTTCAGTCTCATTCGCGCCGTACTCGAGCGCGATGGCAGTCACGCCAAGAATATGCGCGACGAACGGAATTCCCGTTTTCTTGCGCGTCTGATCACCATGCGCGCGCGTCGAATAGATCAGCGCTTCTTCAAACTTCTCCGACAACTTCATTCAGGAGCGTAGCACAGCGTCAGTACTCCGGATGCGTCTTCTTGAACCCGTCCTCGTAGCCGTGTTCGAACGCCAGATCCCAATTCTGCTTGTTACCAGATCCGTGCTGCTCGAAATACTTCTGGGCCATCATGTTTAATCCCGCCGGCATGGGCATTTTTGCATCACGTGGCGCATCCTCTCCTGCTTTCTCTCCGATCCAATACGCCTGCCGTTCCTCCGATGTGCGGCCGTGCTCTGCGCGATGCGTATAGAACGCCGTAATGCCGCACACGATAAACGCCGCGACTGCCATCATCACAAAGAACCGAACCGGTTTGAATTCTCTGGCCATGAGACTGAGAGAGCCAATCACACGCGATTCTTGCGGGCAAGACCGTGTTGCCATCATCCCCCGAAATGCAGCCCCAATCCCGACCTGCGATGCAAAATGAAGCGTAACCGTATTCCGCCTTGACGGATGCTGCTGATCGCGGATTCAATAAGGTTCACCGCGATGGCAGGGGGACGAATCACAAGTGAAGAAAGATCGGCGATCAGCACGTACGTCGGTGCTGGAATCGCAGTCTTGCTCGCCGTCATCGGGATCTACTTCTTCTTCCTGACGCAGAAGCTAAAAACCGAGACCACAACTTTCGATCCGAACCGGCCCGTCCCCACCGACGCGGTTTTGAAAAGCAGGTTAAAGGCGGAGGAATTTGGCGTGGTGCGGGGCAACGGCTCGCAAACACCTTTTCAAAATGAGTTCTGGAACAACGAGAAGATTGGCATCTACGTCGATGTAATTACTCTCGAACCCCTCTTCGCTTCAGTCGACAAGTTCGACGGCCACATCGGTTTGCCCACATTCACGAAACCGATTTCGAAAGATCTCCTCATCGAGGTGCCCGACAACACAAACGAGATGCAACGCACCCAGGTGCGCGCGAAGCGAAGTAATGCCCGCCTGGGCCACGTCTTTCCCGACCCGCAATCGCCCACGGGCCAGCGATACGTCGTTTATTCGGCCGCCTTCCATTTCGTTCCCGTCAACCAGTTGAAGGACAGAGGCTACGAAGCGTACCTCCCGCTGTTCGACAAAAAGTAGGTTCTGTAGTCCGACGTGCGCGCCACGCCGAAGCGTCCCGATATTGACAGGCTGTCATGATCTGGAATTGGCAATGAGCCGGCGTCGCGCAGGGAGGTGAAAGCCGAGCAAATCGGTGTTCATCCCTGGCTAAAAACATGCGGCTTATTTTCCTCGGCAACTTCGTAGTCATCGTCGGGTTAAATCGGCGAAACAACGGGAGGAATATTTGATTATGGGAAAGAAAAGTTTCGTTATTGCATTGGCGGTGTTCGCCTTCGGGTTTGGCTCGGCGCTACGCTCGAACGCCGGCACCGATATGGTTGAGCCATACCGCGCACCGGCGCCGACTTACAATTACGCGCCGCCACCGCCACGCCCGGTCGTATATGTTCCGCCAGTTCGTTTCGGCGTCTTCGTCGGTCCGGCGTTTGGTGGTTATTACGGTCCGCGATTTGGTTACTATGGTGGCCATCGGTTCTATGGCCGCCGCGGTTACTGGGGCGGACATCGTCATAACTGGCACTAACCAACGTCTCTGTAGACGCGGCTGTGTCAGCCGTTACACAACGTGAAAGCGATGCTGCCAGTCTTAGGGACTCGCCTGCTCTGTTTCCGTTTTGATTTCGGGAAATCCCGCTTGCTTCAGTTGTTGATTTAACGCGGGAAGATCGGACTCCAGTAATTTGCGCCACGCGCCCATCGTTGCTCCGACCTTTGCCTCAAGATCTTCGATGGCGGCTTTGGTGGCGACTGTCGGCGCTGCGTCTGCGTCTTGGATGTCATCGAACAAATGCGTCGTCGAGTCTAAAACGAAGAACGAGGGTTGCGCGCCTGGTCGCGGATGTGGCGGTCCAAATATCATGAGTGTTTGAGCAAAGGCTTCCAGTTTTTGCGCCAGGTCGGGTCGCTCTGCGGCTCGTGCTTTGAGTTTTGTTAGCTGCTCGGCGATGTCGTCAAACTTCTTCCCGATCGGCGCCAGCGTGAGGCGCAGTTGGTACAAACGCCATGAGAGATCGAACTGTTGCTGAAGATCAGTGGCCGACACTTTGACGCGCGGATCCATCGCGATGGTCAACGGCTGGGTGAAAGTTTTGCCTTCAACTGTGAGCGTAACCGTATAATCACCAGGCGCGACCCAAGGCGATGTTGCCCGCGGCGCCGTGTTCCGATATGTCGCCGAAATCGGGAAGTCGGGTTCCACACCTGCGATGGGCGTGTAATGCATGTCCCACAAAAAACGATGCATGCCTGCTTTTGTGGAAACGGATTGCTGCGGCCGAATCCAGTAGCTCGGAATTCTAAGCCGCTGCGGATTCGCCTCGACCGGCTTATCAGTGCTCGAATATTTTTTAACCAACTGGCCTTTGCCGTCTTTGATCTCGATCGTGACTGGACCGCTTGCATCCTTGGAAAGGAAATAATCGATCATTGCACCATCCGGGGGATTTTCGCCGGCCGGTTCATCCGGTGGCAACGGCGTGTCGGTGTTCAGGTTCGCGCGCAGACGCAACGCGGTCTGCGGCTTAAACAGCCGCGTGCCCGATTCCATTGTAGCCGCTTCGCTGCGCCGGAGCGGCGTGATGTTGTCGAGGATCCAGAACCCGCGACCATGCGTGGCGACGACCAGATCGTCGCCTTTAACAATCACATCGCGCACCGAAGTTGCCGGCAAATTCAGTCGCAACGACTCCCAGTTCGCGCCGTCATCGAATGATACATACACGCCTTTTTCGGATGCTGCGAAGAGGAGACCTTTGCGTTCCGGATCTTCGCGAACTGCGTTTATGATTTGCCCGGCAGGTATTCCATTGACGATCTCCGTCCATGTTTTGCCGCTGTCGTGCGTCGCAAAAATGTGCGGCCGCAGATCGTCCATTCGCAAAGTATTGACCGCCGCGTAAGCAGTGTTCGCGTCGAAATGTCCGGCTTCGATTAGGGAAATTTTCTGCCACGCGGAAATGCTCGGCGGAGTCACGTTGCTCCAGGTTTTTCCGGCGTCGGTCGTGAGATGAATCAAACCGTCGTCGGTGCCGCACCAGATCCTGTTTGCGTCGAGCGGTGACGGCGCAACGGTGTAAATCACGCCGCGGCGATGTGCCTGCTTCGTTGCATCCTCCTTATACTTTCCAGTGCTCACCGGCAGCTCGTAATTCGGTCGTGACAAATCCGGACTGATCTTTTCCCAGTGATCGCCACGATCGCGCGTTTGCCAGAGCGTGTTTCCAGCGAAAAAAAGCAAATGCGGATCGAGCGGCGAAAAAACAACTGGCTCGGTCCGTATCATACGGAAATCTTCCGTCTGCACGGGCACCGGAAGAATGTTTTGCGCCTGACCAGTGCGACGATCGAATCGCGTCAGTTTCCCGCCGATGATGATGTCGGCATCGAGCGGATCGGCAACAACGTAACCATATTCCTCGGCCGCGACCGGTCGCCAGTCGCGGAACGTAATCGCGCCGTCGTCACCGCGGTTTTTGATTCCGACCGACCCGCTTTCCTGTTGACCGCTGTAAAGCCTGTACGGAAAGGAGTTGTCCGCGCTCACATGATATAACTGCGCAGTCGACTGGTTGTACCACGAGCTCCAGCTTTTTCCGCCATTCACGGTGACGATCGCGCCCTGGTCCGAGCCCAGTAGAATGATGTCGGGATTATTCGGATTGATCCAAATATTTTGATAATCGTCGCCACCCGGCGCGCCGCGCCAGCCGTCCCAATTTTTGCCGCCGTCCGTCGATTTCCAACAGACGATGCTGGCCGAGTAAACGATCTGCGGATTCTTCGGATCGAACCGCACCACCGGCAGATCGCCCCCGCCAATGCCGAGTCCGGGGCGCGGATCATCAGTTGTACCACGCCATGTCTCGCCGCCATCATCCGAACGATAAAGTTTTGCGATCGTCTTTGTTTTGACTGCGGCGAAGAGTGTTTTCGGCGCGCTCGGCGCGATTGCGAGGTTCGCCTGCACAATGTTGTCCGGCAAACCTTTGGTTAATTGACGCCATGTCTTGCCGCCATCGATCGATCTGAAAATGCCGCCTCCGTTGCCGTTGAACACGCCGTTTTCCCATGGTCCCTCACGCGATTCCCAAAGCGCAGCATAAACAATTTCCGAGTTGCTCGGATCGATCTGCACATCGCTCGCGCCGATGTTCTCATCGCGGTACAACACCTTTTCGAATGTTTTGCCGCCATCGATGGATCGATAAATACCGCGTTCCTCGTTAGGCCCGTACGGATGACCGGCTACGGCCACAAAGACGCGGTCCGCATTTTTCGGATCCACCGCCAATTGCGCGATCTGTTGACCATCCCGCAATCCGAGATGCGCCCAGGTCTTGCCGGCGTCAGTCGATTTATAAACGCCATCACCGACTGAAAGGTCCGGCCGATGCAACCCTTCACCGCTGCCGACGTAAATGACATTCGGATCTGATGATGCAACCGCGATCGCGCCGACCGATGCCGTTGGCTGATTATCGAAGATCGGCTGCCACGTCCGGCCATAATCGATTGATTTAAAAACGCCGCCGTTCACCGGCGCCATATAGAAAACGTTTGGCTGTGACGGCACACCGCAAATCGCACGTGTCCGCCCGCCGCGGTACGGTCCGACGTTCCGCCAACGCAGGATCGAATCGAACTCTCCTGCGCGCACCGGCCCAATCGCCAAAACAACCGCGAAACCGATTACGATCGCATTTCGAACCAAACGCATAAGTCGGTCATTTTCTTCTGCGATGAAGAAACCCGCAACAACCTCTCTTGTCTGAATCCAGATGGAGGAGGAGCCGCATCAAACCGGAAAGGGAACCGTATGAATTCGATGTCTGCGTTTCGCGCGAGTTGGAAGGTGCGACTCGTCGCTTTCGGGATCGGCATCTTGGTCGCCGCGGCCGTGTTTGGGATCGCGCTCGCTGTCTCCGATGACCTTCGTCTCCTTTATGTCACCGGCGCATTACTGCTTGCGTTCGCCGCATTTTTGCTGGCTGGACCGGCGCCTGGCGATTGGATTGCCGCTGTTCTGCTTCTTTTCGCATCGACATTCTTGTTCGCGTTTTTTGTCCTGCCGCAAACACCTCTTCTTTGGCCAACCCTCCTATTGTGGGTGGCGATTGTAGTGTGGCTGTTATTCCGAAAGCGATTCGCCAGAATCGTAACAGTCGTGGCGGCTATGATCTTAGTCGCGGTCTCAGGCTGGTATTGCGTGTTCTACATTCCGGTGCAGATGCAGCGCGCTTTGACGCACACGGGCAATGGCGCGGCGCCGCCATTCACTTTGCAACCAATCAGCCACAGCCCGGTGCCGACTCGTTTTACACCCGGCAAAATTCTCGTGCTCGATTTTTTCGCTACCTGGTGTTCTCCATGTATTGCTGAGCTGCCCGAGCTGGAGCGTATTCGTGCCGATCTACAGGCCAGGCGCGACATTGAATTCGTGTTGGTTGGAACAAACAAAGGCGGCGATACGCCTGACCGAATCCGCGCGTTTGCACAGCATCGGCACATCTCGCTGCCGATCGCGTTTGACCCCGAACAGGCAACGATGCGCGCATTTGGTTTGACCGGGTTTCCAAATCTGGTGGTGATCGATCGCACCGGGCATGTGCGATTGACCCACACCGGCTACAACAGCTCCGAGACCAACTTTCGACGCGATCTTACGCAGCTGCTGCCAAATTTGTAAATGTGAGCGGCTTTGACCCACGCCATATCACGCGGGCAGGCCTTTCCGCGCGATCAGTTCCATCTGCTCGCAGAATCGATCGAGCTCACTGAACGTAGTGTAGAGGTTCGGTGTGATGCGAATCCCCTGGAATTCTTCATGCATGATCGGCACGGTGAAGATGTGGTGTTTGTCGAACAAATATTTCGTCACAGCCTCGGGACTAGTGCCCTCGATATGAACATTTGCAATTGCGCAGGACTGGTTCGGGTCGAACGAAGTGTTGAACTGAATTTTCGGCACGTCCTTGAGCCGGTTCATCCAGTAGCGTGACAGGTAACGTAACCGCGCTTCCTTGCGTTTGCCGCCTATGCCGTTGTGAAAGACGAGGGCTTCGCCGATGGCGAGCTTCGGTGCCGCTGAGTGGGTGCCGATCTCTTCGAATTTGCGGATGTCGGATGCCTGCTTGGATTCAGCGGCCATGAGCGGCCAGAGTTTTTCGATTTTATCGCGTTTGACGTAAAGCATGCCGGTCCCTTTCGGGGCGTACAGCCATTTGTGGAGACTTGTGCCGAAGTAATCGCAACCGAGATCGCTCTGCTTGAAATTGAACTGGGCGAAGGAATGCGCTCCATCGACGATGGTCTCAATACCGCGTGCCCGCGCCATGTCGCACACTGCCTTCACCGGAGTGATCTGGCCGGTGATGTTGATCATGTGGGAGATGAGGACCAAGCCGGGTGCGGTCGGTGATTCCTTTTTCAAACGCAGCGCTGATCTCGTTGAGGTTCTTCGCCGGAATCGGAATCTGAATGAGCTTAAGCTTGAGGTTTTCCCGTTTCTCACGCTGACGCAACGTGGTGAGCATGCGCGGGTAATCCTGAGTCGTGGTAAGAATCTCGTCGCCGGGTTTGAAATCCATGCCCATGAGCAAAGTCTCGAGCGATTCCGAAGCGTTGCGCGTGATCGCGATTTCCTCGCGATCGCATCCGAACAGCTCGGCGAGACCCGTGCGAATGGTTTCCGATTGCGGCTCGAGAATTTGCCACATCGTGTAGGCGGTGGCGTCCTCCTGTTCCCAGATGTAACGAACCAGCGCCTCAGTCACGATCCGCGGACTTGGCGACACGCCGCCGTTATTCAAATTGATGATGCCGCGCGTGACGCTGAATGAGTTTTGAATGGTGGCCCAGTAATCTTCGTCAGTGGCCGCTTCTTCCGGCGTGAGATGCGCGACGTTCTTGGTCGCTGCTTCGATATTTCTCAGTAATGACGCGACCGTTGCCGAAGAAACGGCGGCGAGACCAAGGCTTTTGCCGGCAAGAGAAAGAAAATCGCGTCGCGTGCGCACGTGTGCCGGCGTCAATCAAAGCGGTTCCAACGCCGGCGTGCAATCATTGTCTTCGGATGAGCCACGCAGGTGCAGTGGCAACCATGTCAGCCGCGAAGCGTTTGGTCAGCTGTGAAAGAGTTTGACACGATCGTGCGAGTCGGATACAAAATTCTTGATTACGTCATCCGACGCCTCAACGCACTTTTGACCGGGGTATAGGGTGGTTGAAAGGCTTAACCTTCGCTGAGACACCGCTTGCGCGATCTCCAGATTCACCTGGAGCCTCGAGGGCAACTGAAATGACTGCTGCTGATAGCAGCTTATACAGATGTTCCTCGTTCCGCGCGGATTTGGAGCAGTCAACCTCGAAACAGAAAGGCGTTTATGAAATTCGTTAGTCTCAGAACGAAACGCGCTCGCCGAAGCATCAAACTCGACAAACGATCCGGTGCCGCCCACGAACGTTTCGCCAGTGCAACCGCCGAGCATCATCAGATCCACACCTACACTGACCTCCGACAACAGATTCACGACGACCTACGGGTCCAACATCCCGAATGGGTCCAGCCAGATGGCAAATCTCCCAAGTGTGATTCGTACGAGACGCGCCTCATGGAATTGCTCGCTGGTCTGAAGCGAAGAGAATCCAACCAGTCCATTGTTGATCCTCAGCGTCTTCTAGAACAGGGAGCACATTGATTCGACTCAGCAGTGGCGTAATAGCTAAAATAGGCCGTGCGTTATTTCGCCGCGGCTTTTTCTGCTTGGCGAGCCGGAGCCTCAGGCGAAGGCTGCTTGGCCAGCGCAAGGCGCTCAGTCTTTTTCCGTCGTCTTGCGCGTCTTTTAGCGTTGTCTCTGCCTTTGCTGTGTCCCATAAACGTCAACTTTCGTCCGGTTGTCGTGCCGTAGCAACGGGAAGAAACCGAGGCCGGCGTCTGCGCGGTTGCTGCCGCGGCGTTCGATTCGCTACCTGCGGGGCCGCATCCTGCACTCTGGTCGGTCGCTCCTGCCGCGCTCCCGCCGGCGACGAAGTTCCCTGGTCGCCTGCCCGTGCGCGTCCTACGTCGCGCGGGGTGGTGATCTCGAACGTCCGAAAGAGCGGGGCCAGATCAATTACGTCGCTCGCAGCTGATCTCAATATGTTCCCAAGATTTGCGGCAACTGACGCGACTTCCACGCGGATCCCGTGCCGGCGCAGCTTGGTGGCCAGATAAGCGAAATCGGCGTCCCCGGTGACGAGAATCACAACATCGGGTCGCATCTCGATCGAAAGCTCCAGCGCATCGATCGCCATCATCACGTCGACGTTCGCCTTGTAATGACCTTCTTCGGCAGGCGCACCATCTTTGGTCACCGCCATGAATCCATTGGAACGCAGCCAATGGACGAACTTATTTTTCCTGTCCCGTTCGTCCTGCCAGGTTGGAATGGCGGGCGGCAATCCGGAATAGACCACCATCTCGATGAGATCGCGTCCGGTGGTCGGGCCGGCCAAAAAATCCCGGAGCTTTAACCAATCGAGCCCGCGTCCCGCAGTTCGCACGGAACTGCCGACATTCGATTCGTCCACCAGCACCAGCACTCGGGAACGAGCACCGCTTTCTTGATTGCTCTTTCGCATATGTCCGGTCGCGCGAAGCAGATCGTCGATCGCATCGGCGGCGCAAACCAAGATTTGTTAGGCCGCTTTTTTCTTCGCTTTAGCCACACGAACAACGGGAAACTCCACCACCTCCGTCGATGCAACGGTGTCGCTCTGCTTGAGGGTCAATTCAAAGCTCAACTTACCTGCAGCGATCTCTGATAACGCGACATCAGCGTGACCCAGTCCAGGAACAAATTCGACCATCGGTCGAGAACCGAGACAAAGTTGTCGAACGCGTTGGGAGACCATGTTCACAAGGATTTTCGGATTAGGAATAACTTCAGAGGCGGCTTTGACTAGATTTGGTTTCATAATTTAGCTGACGGTGACGACAGGCTGACGGAGTTAAATTCCGAAACGGAGTGGGCCCTGAGCGCGCTTCCGGAGATCGCAGCCGAGGCATCAACTATCGTCCGTTATTGCCAGAATACAATTGGCTATTCTTTGGCCTTTGACGTCCCGTCAGGCGTGTTCGACTCTCACCACTCTGCAACGCAAGCACTATCTCTTTGTCTGCATTAATCGTCGGGGTGAGGATAACCCGAAAGGATGCTGCGCGGCCAAAGACTCCGAAGAAGTGCACAAAGCGTTGAAAGAGGAGATTGCGACGCGCGGACTGGCAAAGCTCGACGCGCGCGTGTGTACATCGAGCTGTCTCGACCAATGCGACACCGGCGTGACGGTTTTAGTCGAACCCGATCATTTTTTCTATGGGCGCGTCACAGTCGCGGATGTCCCGGAGATTGTGGACGGACTTGTCACCGGCCAGCTGGTTAAACGTCTTATGGTCACTGCCGATCAACCTGAAACATAGGGCAAGTCCTTCATCACACGCTTTAGTGCCGGGCGTGTTGCCTGCCGATTCTCTAGGTACGGATCTATGGATGCTGACAGCATTCGCAGTTTTCCCGAGGTACAACACTAATCACAACGTGCGTGGTGACGCCACTCTGCTAGCGTGCATCAATATGCGACAACTGGTTTTTGGATTGGTTCTTGTGTTGGCGTGCTCTGCTTTAGGGCAAACGGTAGCGGATCGGGTAGCAAAGCAGAACGCGCTTTTTGAGGAGTATTATCAAGCCGGGCTTAAAAATTTTCCGGAGCGGGCAACATCTGTACGGCGATTACCGTTACAACTCACAGCTTGGTCAGGTTTCGCTCGCGGACATTGCCCGCCAACACGCGGAAGCCGACGACTTTCTCACTCGGTTAAAGGCGATCTCGACCGATGGCATGAGCGACAACGACTTGTTAAGTCATCGCATCCTCGAAAAGCAGCTGGAGCGCGAAGACGTGAACTACGCGCTGAAGAATTACGAGATGCCGGTGCATCAGCAGAACGGTGTGCACACTCGGCTGGCCGATTTGCCGAACGCGGTGCCGTTTGATTCCGTCCCGCATTACGAGGATTACATCTCCCGGTTACACCAGATCCCGCGGGTGCTGGAACAGACCGCCGAAGTGATGCGGCAAGGCGAGAAGGATCACCTGATGCCGCCTAAGATCGTTGTCGAAAAGCTCCCCGGACAATGCGACGGCATCATCGCCGCCAACCCGTTCCTCGAACCTACTAAAAAATTTCCGAAGGAATTTTCCGAGCAAGACAAGAAACGTCTGACCGACGAGATCACAAAAGCGATTAACGACGACGTTTTACCGGCGTATAAAAAATTCGCTGAATTCTTGCGCACCGAATACGCTCCGAAAGGACGACCCGAGCTTACGATCGAAAGCCTCGCTGACGGGAAACGGCGTTACGCCGAAGCGGTGAAAACGATGACCACCGTCAACGTCCCGCCCGCAGACATCCATGAGATAGGGCTCAAGGAAGTAACGCGTATCACGGCCGAGATGACGAAGTTGGCGGAAAGCCAGGGATACAAAGACCTGGCCAGCTTCCGGGAGGCGGTCAACAACGATCCCAAGTGGAAGCCGACCAGCGAGCAACAGATTCTGGATGACTACAAAAAATACATCCACCAGATGGAGCCGAAGCTGCCGGAACTATTTGGATTGCTGCCGAAGTCGCCAGTCACGGTGGAACCGATCCCTGACTTCGCCAAAGCCGCCGCGACCCATTACGTGTCAGGCACGCCGGATGGGAAACGACCGGGCCGTGTCGTTGTTGCCGTCTCCAACCCGACCAAGCGTACCTTGGTTGACGACGAAGCCATTGCCTATCACGAGGGTGTTCCCGGTCATCACCTGCAAATCAGTATCGCCCAGACGCTGGAAGGCTTGCCGAAGTTTCGGCTGCACGGTTTTTTTAGCGCGTATGCCGAAGGTTGGGCGCTCTACTCCGAGGTGTTAGGCAAAGAAATCGGTTTCTACCAGGACCCCGTGTCTGACTACGGCCGGTTGAATTCGGAAATGCTTCGCGCCGTCAGGCTGGTAGTCGATACCGGGATTCACGACAAAAACTGGAGCCGCCAGCAGGTGATCGATTACATGCACGCCAACGACATCAACGACGCGCTGGCGCAGACTGAAACGGACCGGTACATCGCCTGGCCCGGGCAAGCGCTGGCTTACAAGATGGGTCAGCTAACCATTCTCAAGCTGCGCGATGAAGCGAAGAAGCAACTGGGAGAAAAATTCGATCTCAAAGCGTTCCACGACGAAATATTGAACGGTGGATCGATGCCGTTAGACCTGCTGCAAGAAAGAGTAGAAGCGTGGATCAAAAATCAAGCCGCACAAAACCAACAAACCAAAACCTAACAAAGAAAGAACAATATCCCATGAAACATCTTCAAGCTTCTTTACTGCTAACAGCAGCATTGTCCCTCGCTGCGGCTTCAGCTTATGCGCAGCCCGCCAAAAGCTCGCCTGCAGCCGGCGCGTCCACATCACCGTCAACTCCACCTACCATCGCTTCAGCGATCGATCGCGAGATTAGTCTCGTTGAGAAGGAAGTGGTCGAAGCGGCCGAGGCGATGCCCGAGGACAAGTTCGATTTTTCTCCGGAGAAACTGAACCTCCCCGGCAGCGACTACAAGGGTGTGCGCACGTTTGCACAGCAACTTAAGCATATCGCTGCGTCCAACTATCTCATTTGGTCTCCGATTACGGGCGAGAAACCTCCAGACACGGTCAACGACGGCAAAGGCCCGGACAACATGACAGCCAAGGCCGATATCATTAAGTTTGTGAAAGAGTCCTTCGCGTTCGGACACAAATCAGTCGCGACGCTGAACAGCTCGAACCTCGTCGAACCGATTACGTCGGGGAGTGGCAGGCCGACCACGCGCCTCTTCCTGGCAACGTTTGCCGCAGCTCATTGCTTCGATCATTACGGGCAGATGATCGAGTATCTGCGCATGAATGGTATCGTTCCACCAGCAAGCCGCGGACAATAGCAGAGCACAGATGAGGGAGACGCCGGGAGGCAGGCGCGCTGTAGCGGCGGCTGTGTCAGCCGCTATCTTTTCGGTCGCGGCTCAAATCACACCGTCGTAAGTCCCGACAGCGAAGCAAGAGTCGCTCCGGCGGCTCCCGCCGGAGCCCACCACGTTTGGTCGCCTACAATTCCGTCCGCTTGGACGCCTCGATCCTGTTGGTAGGCTTTGACAGCGGCTTCGGTCTTCGGCCCAAAGTCACCATCGACAGCACCCGGATCAGTCGCAGGAGTTGAATATTTCTTGAGACCTTTTTGTAACGCGGTCACAACGCTGCCCGATGCACCACGAGCTAACAGCGGCGTATTTGGATCGGCCGGAAGCGCCTGCCACGTTATCGGCCCCACTATGCCATCCACCGTCAAGCCTGCGCCTTGTTGAAAATCTTTGACGGCCTGTTCCGTCGTGGAGTCGAAGGTGCCTGTAATATTGTTAGGCGCGAGCACCTTCGTCATTACAAAGATACGCTGCAGTCTTCGTACGTCTTGACCAGTTGAACCAATGCTGATTGTTGGGCCGTTGTTCATGATTCTACTCTGTCTCTTTTTTTCCGCTTCTCACGCTGTAATTTCTGAAATTGTCCTGCATTCAAACGAAGTTCATCGACCCCACTCCAAAACGAGCTTCAACAAATCTACTGATGATGAAAAGTGGACATCGCGCCGCTAAAGAGTGCGGCGAATATCGCCGCCACAATCAGCCAAAGAACAAAAATCACCGGCAGGAAGCAGCAAAAAACGACGAGCCCTGCCGCCATCCATTTGAACATGATCTTCAGAACCGATCCGAACGGAATATCGAAATCCACCACTGAGACCCGTTGCGATGACGACAAGACTGGTGGTGGCGGTGGCGGTGGAGCGCTTGGAGTTGCGGTAGGCGGCGGCAGTTGCGTTCCATATTTTAGCATCGGCAAATAATCATCGACCGACTTCCACTCGCCACCACTGACAGGTTTACATGGCGTGTTTCGATCGATACGCCCGTCCGCGAACATCTGTGCCATCTGTGTTTCGACGTATGGTCCTTCTTCGCGATCGGCAAACTTTATGACGTACGATTTCATGTTGTGCTCCGGTCTTTCGGCGATGATGACGCGATTCTCAGGAGCCAGGCAAGATTATCTAATTTACCAAGTCGCTCATCCCGGTCGCTCCCTGCAAGCCGGGCTAAAGCTCTTTCCAGTCGTAAGTGACCGCAGCCGACGGGTTTCATAGATGCGGCTAACGCGCGCTAGAACGCCTAACGCCAAGAATACTTAACGATGTTGAATAATTGGCTTTGCAGTTTGGTCTAATCTCAAAATGGAAAATGAAGGGAAAATATGAAAACAATTCTGTATACAGTATGCATTGGAAGCCTTGCGCTGGCGCTCACAGCAGGAGGAGCGCAAGCGGCAAAGGATAAAGGACCCGAGAGAGCAAAGCCGCAGCAGCGAACAGCGAAAGCTCAGCCGGCACGTCCCGCGAGCGCGGGCAGAACCATGGCCGTGCATCGTAATGTTTCGACAGCACAGACTCGACAGCTGTCGAATGCGAAGCCGCGTACCAGTTCTGCAGTCAATCGCGTAGCCCGGCCGGCGTCGGCTACGCCAGCTACAGCTCGAGAACTAAACGTCGCGAGAAACGAAAGGACTCGTGAGCGGAACTCACAGGCGTCTCGTGCGGCACGTGACGTTGCGGTGAAAACCCCCGCTGCCCGGCCGACGTCAACGGCGCCAGCTACAGCTCGCGAGCGCAATCTTGCGGTGAATCGCAATAGAAACATCGCGGTTAATCAAACCAGAAATCTCGAGGCGAATCGTGAACGAAACGCCGCGGTGAATCGCACAAAGAACGCGGACGTTAATCGTGTTCGCAACGCGAATGAGCTTCGCGCTCGCAACAATGTTGCGATCAACCGGAACCGAAACCTCGCGATCAACCGGACAGGGAACGCCGCCTATTATCGTGGAGGCAACGCGAGAGTCACTAATAACTGGCGTGGTGATGCGTTCCGCGGCCAGCGCTATGCGGCCTTCCGCAACTACAACCGGCAATGGCACGATCGCAGTTGGTGGAGAAGCCACTACAATCGGATCGTCTTCGTGAATAACGGCTGGTATTACTGGAACGCCGGCTACTGGTTCCCGGCATGGGGCTATGCGCCATCCGTGAGTTATGTGTACGACGGCCCGATCTACGCCTACAACGGATTGTCGCCCGACCAGGTAACAGTCAATGTTCAGCAACAGCTGGCGCGCGCCGGTTACTACGATGGCCCGATCGATGGCGCCCTTGGACCGATGACGCGGGAAGCTATCGCAGCCTATCAGTCGGACAACGGACTGTCTGTTACATCGGCAATCGATGAGCCGACACTTGCCACCCTTGGCTTGGTGTAACTGGTCCCAGCCATCTTGAGAGCCGCATGATGTGTTCCATCATGCGGCTCTTTTTGTTTCGCGAACGTCCGTTGAAAGTCAGAAAGAGCTCCGGACCTCGCCCTCAGATTGATTCGTTCGCTGCGAATGAATACCTTTACCTGATGTCGCTACTGCCGGTCGCCCGCTTAGCAGGCGGACTGAGGATTCGGAAGGAACGGTAAGTGACCCAAAGGCGAGTTATCTTTCTCGCCTCGACCACATCGAAAGGTTGCGGTGAGCAACAGCGGAAGAGATGTCGGACACGCCGCGTTCGCTACCCCTGTGCCATGGCGCCCATCATTAATACAACGAAGCTCGTTGCCACTGCGATCGCCACTTTTGTTTCAACGGATAAGTTCATAAAAATGTTTTCCCTTTAACTATGGTGGCCACCTCGATGACCACAGTTTCTTGAATTTTCCCTTTGTTTTGGATCGCTTCGAATTTCAACGCGCCGATGGATGCCACCGCGAAAAGTTCGAAGAGAAATTTAAGAATAAGTAGAGAGCAGCGTGGTTCGTCGAGTTGTAATTCTCGTTCGGGGGGAACCGGATACGCGCGATCGCACGAACTATGGTAGGCGATCGATGCCGCGTTAGGGTTCGCCCGTCACGGTGGGTAAACTAAGCGTGGCTAAGCAAAATCCAGGAAGGACCTGAATAGATCGCGAACGTCCAACGACCAAACATGATTATGAAAAAACTTACCAGTTTACTAATAGGCTGTTCACTCGGGCTGGCAGGAGCCGCCTTTGCCCAACAGCCAGTCGAACAACAATCACCGAGTAAGCATGCCCCGGAAAAAGCGCACGCAACTCAACCACACCCGAAGCCGCAGGCCCCGCCGGCGACGCACCCGGGATCAACGCAGCAACATCCAGCTACCCATGACGCCGGTGCAATGAAACAACAGGGGGCTGTGCATGAACACGCAGCTACGAATGAGCCTGGAACGGGAAAAGGCCACAATGCTCCCACGCACGAACAATCTGCGACTACCCCGAAAACAGATGTTTCTGGTGAATCAGCCGGCGCGTCGACACCCACTGCGAGACAGCAGCGGGTTGAGCAGCGAAGAAAAGGGATGAAGGGCGAAGCCGCCACGAAAGCAACTACTAATCCGGCAGGCCCGGCTGAAGGTGCCGCTGGGGCGGGTGCAGCTTCATCAGTTCCGGCTGCAGGCCAGCAAAACGTGCAGGCGAATGCAGGGGCCAAGGCGAAGAGGCCAGATCCGCAGCAGGTGCAACAAATCAAATCGCAGCACGCGAACTTTCGTGCGCAGCCGAGGCCGCAGCAGATTCCGGCAGTTACGTACAATCAAAATTATCGAATCCAAGGAAGCGATCGCTGGCAGGGCCAGCATTATGAAGTATTTCGCTCCTATCATCCAGAATGGCACGATCAGGGCTGGTATCACTCGCATTACCAACGTGTGGAGCTGATCGGTGGCGGTTACTACTTCTTCAACGCTGGCTACTGGTTTCCGGCGTGGGGTTACAGCCCTTCAGCCCAATATTATGCCTACGACGGACCGATCTATGCCGGCCAACATGCTGAGCCGCCGGATAAGGTGATCGCCGACGTGCAAGGTGTGCTACAACAAATGGGCTATTACAAGGGTGACGTGGACGGATTGCTGGGGCCGATGACTCGGGAAGCGCTTACCGCTTACCAGGGCGAACAGGGACTCACCCAGACCGCGGCAATCGACGAGCCGACGCTAGACTCCCTCGGAATGAGCTAGGCTGCGATTGGTAGGGCGCGACCGCCGGGCGCGCCGAAGAAATTAGACGAGGTTAACGTTAGACTTTGAGAAGCCGCTGGGGCGCACTGCCCTGGCGGCTTTTCTGCATCAGTCTTGCGTTCTTTTAATCCGCGTCAGACTGAAAGCCCGACGTCGCGTTCGGCTCGCTTCGTTTGCAGCCGTAACTGACCGCAAGCCGCCGCAATGTCATGGCCCTTTTCGCGGCGCAGGGTGGCCACCACATCGTTTTCCCGCAGGATGGATTGAAATTTTTCCTGCCGCGCGCGCGAGGGGCGTGACCATTCCAGTCCTTCGACCGTGTTGTATGGAATGAGATTAATCTTAGCCGACAAACGGCGCGCGATTTTGGCCAACTCGCGGGCCTGGTCGTCAGTATCATTGATGCCGTCGATAAGGATGTATTCGAACATGATCCTTCGTTTTTTTGCCACGTAGTAATCGCAAGCTTCGAGTAAGACTTTTAGTGGATACTTGCGATTAACCGGCATGATCTGGCCGCGCACCTCGTCGGTTGCGCCATGCAGTGAAAGCGCGAGACGAAACTGCGTCGGCTCGTTAGCCAGCTCGCGAATTTGCGGCGCGAGTCCGCTGGTGGAAACAGTGATGTGGCGGGCGCCGATGCCGAGACCCCATGGCGCATTGATGATGCGAATCGCGCGCAGAAGATTCTTCAGGTTCGCGAGCGGCTCGCCCATCCCCATGAAGACGACATTGTCGATTTTTTCGCCGCTCTTCTCTTCAACGGCGATGAGTTGTTGCACCATCTCGGCTGCGTCGAGATTGCGCGTCAAGCCTTCCAGACCGCTGGCGCAAAATTTGCAGCCATAAGCGCAGCCGACCTGGCTGGAGACGCAAATTGTGCGGCGATCTGACCGTTGCCCATAAAGTGCGGGCGACGCCGGGATGAGGACCGACTCGATCAGGTTTTGATCGCGTAACCGGAAAAGAAATTTCTGCGTCGTATCTTTCGAGCCAAGGACGCGGACGACTTCTGTGTTCGGTGTGTCAAATTCCGCGGTGAGCTGAGCGCGCAACTCGTTAGGCAAATCCGTCATCGCGTCGAAAGAGGCGGCGCGTTTTTTGTAGATCCAGTCGGTAATCTGTTTTGCACGATAGGAAGGCGCGCCGCGCTCGCGGAGAAGATCTGCCAGTTCTTCCAGGACGATTCCGGTAAGCGACGGCTTCACGAGGAAGTCTACTGTGTCGGATGTCAGATGTCAGATGTCGGCAATCCCCGAAGTCAGTAGACGCAAGTGCATCGCGTGCAACGATACGAGATAGATGCTTTGGCAAGGGCGAAGAGAAAGCGAAAATGTTGAAGACGCTCGCGGATCCGGCGGCGGACGTCTCGTTATGGGCGGCGGAATTGGCACCGTCATTCTCGTAGTTCTTTATCTCGTGCTCGGCGGGGATCCTCAGGCGCTGTTCAATTCGCAGCAGCAGGCGCAAGTATCGCAACCTGCGCAGGTCGACACTCAAGCGCCGCGCGATGAGGCATCGAAATTCGTCGCCGTCGTTCTCGCCGATACCGAAGACGCTTGGAATGACGTCTTCCGGCAAATGGGCCGCGAGTACGAGGAGCCGAGGCTAGTGCTCTTCACGGACCTGATTCAGTCCGGCTGTGGCTTCGCCAGTGGCGCGACCGGTCCGTTCTATTGTCCGCAAGATCGACGCGTTTACATCGACCTCGGTTTTTTCCGTCAACTCCAGGAACGGCTGGGTGCAGGAGGCGATTTCGCAGAGGCCTACGTCATCGCCCACGAAGTTGGACATCACGTGCAGAATCTGCTCGGCATTACCGATCGCGTGCAGGCAGCGCGCCGTCGGGTCAGCGAATCTGAATACAATCGGCTCTCTGTCCGGCTCGAGCTGCAGGCAGATTTTCTCGCCGGCGTTTGGGCGCGTTATACCGACCGGGTCAAGCATGTTGTGGAAGCCGGCGATATTGAAGAAGCGATCCGGGCGGCCAGCGCGGTTGGCGACGACAGACTCCAATACCGGTCGCGCGGTTACGTCGTACCCGATTCATTTACCCACGGCACGTCCGAACAACGCGTTCGCTGGTTTCGCCGCGGTTACGAGACGGGCGATCTCAGCCAGGGTGATACATTCAACGCGCGTGAGTTGTAACTAGAAGTTGCGTTATCAAGCCACATTCTATTCACCGAAAGACCTTCACCGTGGCGAAACGCATTGATCTCTTTGACAGCACGTACAGCCATTTCACCAAACAGGTCCTTGAAACGATCCGTAAGGAGACTTTCGGTCAGGACATTGGCCAGAACAGTTGGACCACGGTCGAGGAATACGATCGATTCATTTCGTGGCTTGATCTTCGACCTGAGCATCACGTTCTCGAAGTCGCCAGTGGTTCCGGCGGACCCGCGCGGTATCTCGCCAATAGCGTGAGTTGCCGAGTCACGGGCATCGACGCCAATGAGGCAGGAGTCGCTACCGCCACTCTGAGCGTGGCCAACTCCAATCAGGCTGATCGGATAACATTTGAAGTCGCGGACGCCAATTCCCGATTGCCTTTCGATGATAATTCCTTCGACGCGATCCTTTGCATCGACTCGATGAACCATTTTCCCGATCGACTGAAAGTGTTCCAGGAATGGCGGCGCGTCCTTCGACCCGGTCGGCGCGCCGTCTTCACTGATCCGGTCGTAATTACGGGGCCAGTGACCAATGACGAATTAGCTCTGCGTAGTTCGATCGGTCTTTTCCTGTTCGTGCCGCTTGGAGTCAACGAACAGCTTATCGAAGCGTCGGGATTTCGTTTGCTAAAGCACGAAGACGTCAGCGCAAATGCTGCCCTGGTTTCGGGGCGCTGGCATGAATCGCGGCAACGGCACAAAGACGCGTTGATAAAGATCGAAGGAGAAGAACGCTTTGAAGGTCTTCAACAATTTTTTGCGGCTGTACATCGCCTTACCAGTGAAAGACGGCTATCGAGAATCGTATACCTGGTCGAAAAACAGACTCGCGTAAGACGCTTCTCTTCAGCGCAAATTTGCGGACCCAGTTCAGCGCTTCTGTTGCAGAAAAATCTGCATGTTCTGAAAGTCAAAGGTGACCGCGTAAGGCTTGAAAAAATCGTGGCCGACCATGCCCGCGAGGTGGAAGCCGAACATGTTTTCCCACGGAAACGGTCCATCATAAAGACCCGGGACGTTTTCTTCCTTTATGTCTCCGAAGGAAAGTTGATGCACGGTGTACGGCACGATCTTCAGCGTCCCGCCTCCGCCGGCGCCTTCAGTAGCTTTGTTTTCCTCCAGCTTGATCCCGGCTTCCTTGATAACCGACTCCGCCAGTTTAACACCCGCGCCCATCAGACCTGTGTCAACGAAGAGGAGCGTGGGCGGAAGCGTCTCCACGCGACCCCAGCCCACCATGAAATGATCGCTGGCCATCCAGATGGGAACTATGACTCTCTTGCCTGACGACTTTGCTTAAACTCTTCCAAGGTCTCGGCGTCTTTCCGGCGCAGCACAAGCTCGCCGTGCGGATAATCCATCGTGGTCAGGAAATGGTAAAACAGAGTGGTTCCGATAATTCCGTCGATTTGTTTCACGCCAAATCCTTCCGAAAGTTGGCGCAAAGGAAGCATTGCCGTCGGCACGTTTTTGACGGTCCAATCGCCGAGTGTGAGTGACTCAATCCGCCCAAGCTGAACTTCAGTGTGCTGCCCGCCGGAAAACGTGCCCTGTACCGCCCCGAATTGCGGGACGCCAAGCTCCTTCGCGAAATCCGTGTCGAGCGTGACCTCTGAACCCCCGGTATCGATGAAGAAGGTGACTTCCTTGCCACCGTTTACGCGCACATTGACCACCGGAAGCGGATCGGTCTTTACGAACTTCACACGCGTGCTTGTCCCGTTGCCTTTCAATTCATAGGGCGTCTGGCCCTTGAAACTCTCCAACATCGCAACGTTCAGTGTCGGATACTGCTCACGAATTAGTTTGTTGCTGCTCACGTCGACGCCGTTCAGCGCAGCCGCTGCTTTTTGGAAATCGTCGCGCCGATAAAACGCCTCGGCCAGCATGACCTTTGGATCGGCATTCTCCGGCTGCAGGGTTATCGCCTTTTCCAACCATTTCTGCGCGTCGTCGAGTCGGTTGGAAAGCAACGCGATGCGACCCAGCTGGAGGGTTGCGGAATAATCTTTGGGATTTTGAGCGACGATTTGCGAGTAAAGTTTGCCAGCTTCGGCAAACTTTCCTGCCTGAAAGAGCCGACCCGCCGAATCGATTTCTGATTGCTTGGGCTGCGCTGTCGGTTCAGCTGTAGCCGCTGTCGCTGACTGCGGCCTCATGGCGCTAGCCACGACAATGATCGCGACACCGGCGAGAGCGATGCTAATTATTGTAAATTTCATTCTGGATTTCCTAATCAGCGTTATCGCGCGCAACGTAACATTCACATGAGTTTTGTCGTTCATGATTCAAAGCGCACGCATTCGCGGCGTATGCGCTCGAAAAATTAAGGATGAAGGAAGAATTGCATGTCGCAGCCGCATCGTGGTGAGCCGCGCCGGTCTCACCGTTTAAGCCGATCTTGCGCCTGACCGGGAACGGTTCATCAGGCATTGCCGATGGTTGCTTTCGCAGAACTGCGGGCTGGCTCCGTTTGGCACGACCAGCGAAGCGAACTCGATGTCGACAGACGAGCGCATCTCCTTGCTCGATGCGCTGATCGCAGCCGGCATTGATCCGTCGCGCATGATGCCGGGCACCGGTTGCTGCTCGATCACCGAGACAGTCGAGCTCACGACACATGCGGTTAAACACGGTTGCGCCGGTGTGCTGATGTTGCCGCCGTTTTATTACAAGGACGTCAGCGAAGAAGGTCTCTACCGTTACTTCAGCGAAGTGGTGCAACGTGTCGGCGATGCGCGTCTGCGAATTTATCTCTACCATATTCCGCCGGTGGCGATCGTCGGGATCACACCAAGATTGGTGGAGCGTCTCCTGAAAGCTTATCCAAACGCGATCGCCGGGATGAAAGACAGCTCCGGCGATTGGAATAACACCAAAACGTTTCTCGACGCGTTTGCAGACACCGCGCATCCGGCTCGGACTGGGTTCGACGTGTTTGTCGGCAGCGAATCGTTCCTGCTCGCAAATATGCGCAATGGCGGTGCGGGCACGATTTCCGCGACGGCAAACGTGAATCCGGCAGCGATTTACGAGTTGTACGCTGTAGCGTCCGCTGTCTCAGCGGATGTAGATCTCGAACCACAACAGGCGCGGTTAAACGTCGTGCGCGAAGTGTTTCAGCAGCAGGAAATTTCCGTCGATGATCGCGGCGTTGAAACAGGCGATTGCGATTTACGCGAACGATCCGGAATGGGCCAGAGTGCGACCGCCGCTGGTCGAGCTCACGACCGAGCAGGCGAAATTGCTCGCCGAGCGAATTGAAACGGTCGGGCTTCGCGATGAACGGAATCAGGAGAGACTAATCAGGAACCAGTGAAATTGGGTTCCGGACATGCAAGGCAAAGTCGCGAAGGTAGCAGCAACGAAGTTCGGCAAAAACCTGACTTATCAACAGGACCAAAATTCTTTGGGATACGAAGTACAGAGGATGAAAGGAAAAAATATGAGGATTGTGACAATGACAGTGATATTGGGGTTACCGCTGATGGCGTTCGGCCAGCAAGCGGAGCCGCAACAGACGCAGGAGCAGACAAAGGAACCGCAGACTACTGCTCCAGCGAAAGCGAAAAAAATGCACCCCGCGCAGGAGCAGAACAAACCGGAGGCAAAACCTGAGACGGGAACAAACGTACGCGGACAAACAAAGATTAAGGTCACGCTCCGGACGTGAACCGGACTGAAACTGGTGCGCGTTCGAGCACGAGCCAGACGAACGTGAACACAAATCAGACGACGACAGTGAACAAGGAAGAGTTCAGAACGCGTCATAGCGAGGTGTTCAGTCTTGGACGGCATCCGAAAGAGTTCTTCGTCCAACGATACGGTGCGAACCATTTCCGGTTGATCGGGAATTCGTACTTCGTATTTGTGGACGGCTGTTGGGTCGCGGTTGACGTGGACGGTTTTACATACACGCAGCGGGTGATCTGCCAGGGCGAACCGGACTTTATTGAAGTTGTTGAATAGCGCATTCTTTGCGCGACACCAAAAGCGCTCCGCTGCAATGCGGGGCGTTTTTTTTACGTTGATCAACGCGGCGGACAAGACGGACGATGTGTCCTCCCACTCAGCGTTTCGATTTAACTACCTATCGTAATGGACGAGAAAGTCGGCGGGATCACGGTAGATGGCGATTGCACCCGCCTCGACGCAACACTGATTCCGGTGTTCCACCGCAGAGAAACGCAATCGTTTTCAGGCCGGCCTTTCTAGCGGCTTCGATGTCGAATCTTGTATCGCCGACGGTCACAGCGTCGGCAGGCGAAATATCGCCAAGCTTTTTCAACGAAGCGGCAAAGATATCGGGCGCCGGTTTGGAACTGTCGGCATCGTCACCCGACACGTAGCCGTCAATGAGATCGCCGATCTTAAGCAGGTCGACGTAATACTTGGTGTCAGCCTTTTTGCCGGAACTGGCGAGCACGATGCGTTTGTTGTCGTCGTGAATGCGCTGAAAAAGTTCGCGCACTTTCAGGAAACGGTCGGACCTTGGGAAGATATTCTTTTCTGAACAGCTCGGACCGGTATTCATCCAGCTCTTTGCCGAAACGTTTGATCTCTTCGGGCGTGAGAAATTCGGGTAAATATTGATCGGATCCTTTGCCGATCTGCGCGCGTAATTGTTCTCGAGGAAATTGTTTGCCGAATCGCCGGAATGCGCGGTCCCAGGAATCGACGTGCAATTCATTGGAATCGACCAGGGTGCCGTCGATGTCGAATATGAAAGCGAGCACAGAGGATAAGCGCATGTTCTCAACCTGAATCGGGTTTCGCTGGTGAAGTGCGCTGAGTCGCGCGGGAACTCTCTGCCTTTTCTTAATCAAACCGGCAGCTGCACGCTTTGCGGATGTTGTATGCGGTTCTCAGGATCGTACCGCTGTTTCAATTGCTGGAGGCGTGCATAATTTTCCGCACCGTAATAAGCCGTTGGCCAATCCGCGAAAGCAAGATCCGGATAGTTTGCGTAATGGTGTGTGACACCGGCTTGCGCAATATGATTGCGCATTCGAGCTATCGCTTCTCGAAGAACCGTCGCATGCGAAGGCGATTCCCAGTATGCCTGAGATTCGCCCAGGTAAGAGAAATCGCGATGCGGATAGGCGCCTTTCACATCACTGGAAATGGCGCCGCCCAGAGTGTTGATTTGAAAAATCAATCCCGGAACAGTTAAGACTTCTTCGAAAATACCGGGCAACGCAGACCTGATATCATCGATTCCTTTGTAATACCCGGCGCTGGCGTTTTTAAAATAACCCGGGCCATCCTCTCCGTAATACCAGGTCAAGGCTCTCTTTAGAGAAGTGGGACCTCCAGAAGTCACTTTATTCGTTAGGCCAGCAAGTCGGCGACGGAAACCAACCAAACCCTTTTCTTCGCGCGAACCAATTGTGATGACAACCACGGTGACCTGGCTGCCGTTCATGATCCAGGCCGAAAACGACTCGTTAGGCAAATCAACGGTGGCTTCGAACCACGCCTCGAGCAATGCGGTGGCGCGTTTCGGATCGAGTTTGTAGGCGCGAAATTTCCATGACGAAAATTGCGCCGGCGCGACGCGCGTATTGAACGTCAGTTCCGTGATTATCCCAAAATGGCCATTTCCACCGCCGCGCGAGCTCCAGAGCAAATCCGGTTCTTCGTTCGAATCGCGAATTATCCCGGCGCCATCGACCATTTTGACTCTGCGCAGATGGTCGCAGGTTAAACCCCATTTTCTGGCGAACATCCCGTAGCCGCCGCCAAGTGTAAGACCGGCGAGACCGACTGTTCTACAAGATCCAGCCGGAAGGAAACGCCCTCTCGCCAGGAGAAACTTGTTCACTTCTTCCAATCGACAACCTGCGCCTGCAGTCAAAATGCCGGTCTTCGGATCAAGCTGCATCTCGCGCATCGGCGAAACACTGACGACCAGGCCATCGTCGTTCAGACAAAATCCCTCAAAGGAATGTCCTCCTGCTTTTACCGCGATCGGCCAATTCTCTGCCTTTGCTCTTTCGAGCGCGTGTTGAACGCCAGTCTCAGACGTGCAACAGGCGATGATTTTTGGCTGGGTTACGATCCCGGCGTTGAAAACCTCCCTAGCGGTCGCGTAATCAGGCGCCTCCGGCGTAACGAACTTGACGCCATTTATGAACCCGTTGAAAGGCGATTTCGATATTGGCGGCCTTTCTTTCGCGACAATGCTTGATACATCGGCAAGGATTGCGGTCGTCGCTGCAAGAGATGTGCGGAGGAAGGATCGGCGCGTTTGCATGAGTCCGTTCGATCCGATCCTACATTAACACGCGGTATGGAGTAGCAAGAATACGGGGGAGGAACGCGAGTCTGGCAGCTTGCTGGGTAAACCACGGCGGCAATTGTTATCAGGCCGACCGACTCCAGTGTTTCGCCGCAAAGAAACACAATCGTTTTCAGTCCAGCTCAGTGCGAAGGCACGATAGGAATGTAGTGCCTGCGAAAAAACGATCTCATTCACACGGCGACGGAACTCTGCTCGTAATCGCAGTTTTCAAATTCGTAAAAGGTGCGCTGCTTCTGACGCTGGCCTTTGGGGCGTTGAGTTTGCTTCACAAGGATGTGGCGTCGGAGGTCGAACATTGGCTCGATCAGTTGCGGATCGATCCCGATAATGAATTCATTGGAACTCTCCTGAGTAAGCTGCAGCTCGTGCACACCAAAGAGCTAAAGGAAGTGAGCGCACTAGGCGCCGGTTACGCCGCGCTGTTCCTCACTGAAGGGACCGGTCTGCTTTTCCGGAAGCGCTGGGCGGAATGGCTGACTATTGTTGCGACAAGCTCATTGATGCCGTTGGAGGTGTATGAGTTGATTAAGCAATTTACGGTTGTCCGTCTGCTCGTGGTGCTGGTAAACGCCGGAGTGGTTTTGTTTCTGATTTATCGCGTGCGACAAAAAGAGAATTAAAGAGGAGCAAGCAAGAACGCATGAAAGCAATCAGAGTAAAAGAATTTGGGGGACCTGAAGTTCTGCGTTTGGAAGAAGTGCCGACGCTGCAACCCGGTCCCGCTCAGGTGCTCGTGCGAATGCACGCGATCGGTATCAATCCGGTGGAGACTTATATTCGCGCGGGAACGTACGCGCGATTGCCAGAATTGCCTTACACACCGGGTAACGACGGCGCCGGCGTGGTGGAGCAGGTTGGCGCGGATGTGAGTGAATTTAAAGCCGGCGCTCGTGTTTATACCGCGGGATCGATCAGCGGAACGTATGCGGAGTTCGCGTTATGCAAAAAGGAACAAGTGCATCCGTTGCCAGCAAATGTTTCGTTCGCGCAAGGCGCGGCGATTGGAACGCCGTACGCGACAGCCTATCGCGGGTTGTTACAACGCGGCGAAGCGAAACCGGGTGAAACGGTTCTGGTGCATGGTGCGAGCGGCGGTGTCGGGACTGCAGCGGTGCAACTGGCACGCGCTCGCGGTCTGCGCGTGTTCGGAACGGCAGGCAGCGATGAAGGAATCAAACTCGCACGCCAACAAGGCGCGCACGAAGTGTTCGATCATCGCGCGCCTGATCATTTTGAGCAGATAACGAAGGCGACCGGCGGACATGGCATTGACGTGATCGTGGAACTACTCGCGAACGTGAACCTCGGGAAGGATCTGACTATTCTTGCAAAAGGCGGGCGCGTCGTGATCATCGGCAGTCGCGGACCCGTGGAGATCAATCCGCGCGACACGATGCAGCGCGATGCCGATGTGCGCGGCATGGCTTTGCCGAATACGCCGCCAGCAGAGCTGGCAAGTATTCATGCTGCGCTTGTAGCCGGTCTGGAAAACGGAACGTTACGTCCTGTGATCGCCAAAGAATTTGCGCTCGCCGAAGCAGCACAAGCGCATCGAGCGGTCATGGAGCCGGGCGCATTGGGAAAGATCGTGCTCGTGCCGCGAAAGCAAGAAGGGACAGGCTAATCAGGAAACCATGAAGCCAGGAAACAACCGAAGGGATCGCGAACTATTTCGTTTTGCGCCAGATGACGTCTTCGTTGTTACGACGGTCGATTAGTGCGTCGACTGTACCCTTAGCAGAGTAACGGAACAGAATTCTGCCTTCGACGCCTTTGCGGAAGAAAAGCTCTGATGTCTCCGGCAGCAGTTGTTCTTTTTTGCCGTTCCGTTCAACGAACAGCTTGTCGCCTTCACCACTGACCGACCTTATTTGCCCAGGTGCCAGTTCGTAAGTGCCGATGAAGTCGGCAAACTTTTTCGGGTCTGCTTTTCCCACCGCGGGATCTTCATAGTAACGATGTGCCTGACTGGCGATGATCTGCCAATTGCCGTTGCGTTGAAGCCACGTGTCAGTGATATGATAACGCGCTTTTAGATTTTGGCCGAAGATCGTCTCGGTCTCGTCCGCGTCGTAACTGAGTACCGCGATGTTCCCAATTATCCGGCTCTGAGCGTTCTCGATCTTGATCGTTCCAGAATATCCGGCCGGCAGCGGTGTGATGTCGGCGATTAGCTTCGGTTTGTCGAAAATTCGGCCTTTCTCGTCGGCGAAGATGCAGTCGTCGGCGAAATGTTTTTTCCACGGCACCTGATTGCCGGGCACGAGCGCGTCGTACAGCTCCTGAGTGCGTCGGATCAGTTCGTCTTGTGTAATGGGAACATCTGCGGCGCAGACGATGGTTGCGGCGGACAGAAATTTTATGAGCGCCAGTTTCATAACAAAGAATGAAGTAAGAACCAGACATCGGAAACAGAAAAGCGAATCAGGCTGCAACGGATGCGAAGCAACGGCCAGGCTTTCCAACCAGGAACACAGGAAAGGAATACAGCCATTTCAATTTTCCCTCTTCTTCATCGCGGGATTGCAAAACTCTGGCGAATCCGGTAACAGGGCACATCGCCATCTATGAAATCAACAACACGCCTCTTCCTCAGCAGTATCGCCGTCGGATGCACAGCACTGTTAATCAGCTGCGCCAGCACGCAGACCACCACGCAAAATAGAGAGAGCATGCTCGTGGCCTCCGGATTTAGGGTCATCACGCCTAAAACGGCCGCCCAAAAGCAAAAGCTCCAAAATCTTCCGACTGGGAGCGTGACGATGGTCAAAAAGGGCAAGAAAACTTATTACGTCTTCCCGGACCCGGCTCACAATCAGGCGTACGTCGGTGGACCCAAAGAGTACCGGGCCTATCAACAGCTTCGCGCCGACAAGAAGCTCGCCAGGGAAGATCTCCAGGACGCGGAGATGTATCAGGACTCGACGATGGAGTGGAGTATGTGGGAAGGTGGTGAAGGAGTTTGGGGACCTATGGGCGGACCGGTACCATTTTAATAAGACCGAACGTTCGGTTACGGTGACATCGCTCGGGTTTCGCGGATTACGCGGTGGCGGATGCGATAACGGGTTTGCTTTTATTAGCGGTCCCAGTCGCCCGACTGGTTTCACTTTATTCGAGCGCAAAATCTGAGAATTCGTGACGATGTGGCGCGAGCTTCCCGACCGTGCCGACATAGCCCTAAAGTCTTATGACAAAACCTGGTGCATTCACAATACTTCCCGCCTAGCATCTCCGACGCTTGTGAAGCTTGAAGACACAAAAACATCCATTCGCCTGATCGCCGGGATAACGTGTATCGCGTTGTTCGCCAGTTGTGCGACGGCGCCGCAGACAGGACGGGGTCCCGAATATGCGCCAACCGCAAACCTCATGCGCGAGGCGCGCTCCGCAAATGTCCCGGTTGAAAAGCGAGCAGGCGATTATTTGCAGGCTGCCGCCGTGACCGCACCATTGCTCGGGACCGGAATTGGGACACCCGCCTGTGAAACGTACAACGCAGCGTGCGGCGAACTCACTGTTCTGCTGCGGTCGAGTGAGGGAGGGCAGCTTTGGAACCATCCGCTGACCCTCAACGGCAGCAAGACTTATCATCTACGGCTTGAACCTGCCAGCAGTGGAGTTTGGGCGCCTAACTACTTCACCACCTTTGAGAGCCCAGATCAGATCAAAGAAAATCTGGTCAGGAAGCAAAACGTTCAAGAAGGTGTTGGCGGCGCGCTCGTCGGGGTGCGAATCGTCAATCCACCCGAAAAGTTCATGCCGGCGAAGGGAATCACTGCACCGGTCACAGCTACGCTCGATTTTCATGCAACGGATGCCACGCTCGCACTTCGCCGTCCCGCCAAGCAACCGATGGCCAGCGTTGAAGGAAAAACCCGTCCTCTGGCGGCCAATTTCTCAGCGCCGGTCAACTACTACCAGCCGCCAGGTAATCTTTTACTCGTCGGATTAATGGCAGGGCTTCGATCCGGTCGCTATATGGACAAGACTGGTTTGTATTTCCTCCAGCCTTACGATCCCGACCGAATTCCCGTTGTTCTCGTGCACGGCCTTTTCTCAACCGCGTTCAATTGGGCGCAAACGATCAATGGACTCCAAGCCGACCCGGAAATCCGTAAACATTATCAATTCTTGGTCTTCGGCTATCCGACTGGCAACCCCATCATGTATTCTGCATTGCGATTGCGCGAAGAGCTCGGCAAGTTCGACAAACTTTATCCGAACCATCGCCCGTACGTTGTTGTAGGTCACAGTATGGGCGGAATGCTTACTCGCATGCAGGTGATTGCGGTCACGAGGCCGATGTGGGAGAAAAGTCTCGGGGAAACCGCGAAAAGCATTTTTAGGGAAAATTCCAGCGATAGTTTGATTGTGCGCGCCACCACATTTCAGGCTAATCCTCGGATCAAACGCGTTGTATTCGTTTGTACGCCGCATCGCGGGAGCGAGATGGCCAGCAGTGGATTGGGTAGATTTGGCACCAGCTTGATCGCTCTTCCACTTAACATTGCCTCGGCCATGACGGACGTGCTCACCAGCGCAGAACTTGTGAAATTGACCGGGAGTGGCAAACGTCTCCCGAACAGTATCACTGGCCTGAAACCGTCAAATCCGGCATTACCCATAGTCAATGAAGCGCGGATCAGCGTTCCGTATCACTCGATCATCGGCGATCGCGGGAAGGACCATTGCCCGGACTGCTCTGATGGTGTCGTCCCTTACTGGAGCTCTCATCTCGATGGCGCGCAGTCCGAAGTGATTGTTCCCGGGCCCCACGGAGCATGCGAACTGCCGGAAACCATCGCCGAGCTTGACCGAATTCTGCGTTTACATCTTAGAACGAGTGGCACTTCAAGGACCACCTTGGCTCAGGCGACTCCTTGACACGGTACAAACCACTTTGCGATCGATTCACTCGCCGCGGTTTTCTGCGAGGCATGCACCATCAGCTGGCACTTCGCCTCAGGTTCCTAAACGTTCGTAACCTAATCTGATGCGAGTGATTCGATGGGCTGGTGCATTGCTCGTTCTTATAGCAGCCATCATCGCTACCGCCTGGGCATTTGGCGCGGTGTGGTTTGACGCTCCGTTCGGCAACGGGAACAAGGTTACGGCCGCATTGCTTGCGATCACCTTCGTGGTCGTCCTTCTATTCGTTAGGCCATTCTGGCGAAAGCTGGTCGTCGTTGTCGTGCTCTTTGCGGGAGTGCTCACCTGGTGGCTGACGCTTTCTCCGACAAACGATAGCGACTGGCAGCCGGATGTGGCCAAGGAAGCGTGGGCCGACATTCAAGGCGACGAAGTAACATTTCACAATGTACGCAACTGCGACTACCGAACCGAGACCGACTACACCCCGCGTTGGGAGACGCGCACCGTACGCATGTCGCAGATCACCGGTATCGACCTCGCGATTAATTACTGGGGCTCGCCCTGGATCGCGCATCCTATCGTCAGCTTTCCAATTCGCTGACGCGCCGCCGCTCTGTTTCTCGATCGAGATTCGCAAGAAGCTTGGTCAAGCTTACTCGACTATCGGCGGACTCTACCGGCAGTTCGAACTCATCTACATAGTAGCCGATGAACGCGACGTGATTCGTCTGCGCACAAACTATCGCAAGGAAGATGTCTATCTTTACCGCACGACAGTTTCGCCAGCGCAAGCGCGCGAACGGTTTCTTGAATACATTCAGTCGCTCAATTCCCTGCGGAACACACCGCGGTGGTATAACGCAATCACCACCAACTGTACAACGAGCATTCGCACACAGCATCCACGGAACGAGCGCGTGCCATGGGATTGGCGAATCCTGCTCAATGGAAAAGGAGACGAACTGATGTATGAGCGCGGTGTCATCGTGACGGGCGGACTTCCCTTTGCAGAGCTAAAGGCTCGAAGCCTGATCGACACACGTGCCAGCGCCGCTAACGACTCTCCTGATTTCTCGCGACTGATCAGGGAAGGTCTGCCGTTTGTGCCGCCGTCCGATGCAGCGCGGTAACATCGCCGCTCAGATCATCGAAGAATTCTCGAGCACCTCATGCGGAACTCGCGCTTCCGTTACGCGCGATCTGCTGTACTCAGCCATCACAGCGTCACTGGCTGCAAAAGCTGGAACTGCAACAGAGTTTGAGGATTCACTACTGTCGTGCCGGCGGTATGTCCGTAATGCGCCTGGCGCGCGGTTTGCGGTGGACCGTGCGGTGCGATGGGGCTCGTCTTCACCGCGACATTGCGTCCGTTCACCGAAACAGACGTCAATTCCACAGCGAGCGGCTCGGACCTGCGCGGATTACGACGAGAAGAGGTGACTTTTCCAAATGCTTTTGTTCCAGCTTTCAATAGAACGTTTCCCTTGGCCGAAACGTCCTGAGCAATCTTCGCCTCGAAAGTAGCGCCCACCGCATCCTGCGATGTAATAAGGCTGAGGGTTGTTACCGCCAGTGTCGTTCCTGCGGGAATTGTAGCCGCAGTCAGAGATGAAGCGGCGACGCATGCACAGATGCCAAGGAGAACTGCAATAATTTTGGTTTCTCTCATAAGATTCTTAAGAGTTGGAGGTTGAGTTTTCAATCGGGCGTTTCGTAAGGCGGCTCGTCTGTTGCGATCGGGGTCGTTTGCATCGGCGGGTTGATGAGCTGGAAAACAATAGCTGCAACAACAGCA
Source organism: uncultured Verrucomicrobiae bacterium (assembly GCA_963761585.1). Lineage (GTDB taxonomy): Bacteria > Verrucomicrobiota > Verrucomicrobiia > Chthoniobacterales > UBA10450 > Udaeobacter. The sequence goes on along the minus strand of CAVXHW010000002.1, from coordinate 126,368 downwards.
GCAGCCAAATCGGCGAGCAAATAGATCCAAATGTTTGCCCAAGTTGAAATCCCGAGGATGCAGATGCCGAAAGCGACCGCGGGATTGAATGCGCCGCCCGAAATGTCGCCGACGGCGAATGCGCCGGTCATCACGGTCATGCCGATGGCCAAACCATAAAATGAATTTCCTGAAGTGCCTTCCGCCGTCGCGGCGTTCAACACCACATAAACAAGCGCAAATGTGAAAAGAAATTCCGCAAGCAGCGCTGGACCAACATTAGGCGCGATGGGAGTAACAGCTACCCCGGCGCGAAAGATCTTACTCACGATCAGCGACGCGACCGCGGCACCGGCGAACTGTGCTATCCAGTAAGGCACTACGTCGGTCGAATTAACCTTGCCCCGGATAAAAACCCCGAGCGTGACTGCTGGGTTATAATGTGCTCCAGAGATATGGCCGCCGGCGAAAACCATCACCATCAGCGCCGCGCCGATGGCGAGCGGCGCGATGACCCCCGCGCCTGCACCAATTCCCGTGCAGCCAATTGTCAGGACTAGGAAGAATGTTCCGATGAATTCGGCGATATACTTGTTCATAAGCTTCTTTCTGTTAACCGATAGAGGCTGACAAAGGCAAGACACATCAACAATGGGACTTTGGTCTTACAGGCTGATACAAACGAACGGTGAAGGCGGAACATCTAGCGCGCAACCGACACGTGACGTTTCTCGCCAAGGGTGCGAATCGACTTGGTCAGGCCATTAATTTTATCCAAATAAAGAGCAGAATGATTGCGCCAATGATCGACATGATGAAACCGGCCGGATGGAACGCCGCACCGGGCTCCGGCTTGGAAAACAACCGGCCGATAAGCCCACCAACGATCGAGCCACCGATTCCGAGTAGCGCGGTCATTATGAAACCTAGATGCTGCGCGCCCGGCATTATGGCGCGCGCGATCAAACCGATGATGAACCCGATAATGATGGACCAAATGATGTGTAGCATAGATTTATTTTGGTTAGGCCGACGATCTTAGCATGTCCGTCAAGGCGAAGTCTGCAGGCAAGAATGACGCGTCGTTTCTGCTTTGGTACTCATGCGGCAAATTTCATCTTTCGGATCGCGCACCGCTGCGATATTCTGTCTAGTCGTCCAGTGAACAGCTGGTTTTTCTTTACTCGCAGCCAACAACCAAAGGAGGAAACAGGTTATGGGTTTATTTGATTCGATACTTGGCGCAGCTAGCGGAGAAGGCGGTGCATCTGGTCAGGCGAATCCGCTGATGGGAATTGTCGGCGGTCTCCTCACGCAGAGCGGGGGTCTACAGGGTTTGGCCAATAAATTTGGACAGAGTGGCCATGGAAACGCATTCCAATCTTGGGTTGGCATGGGCGAAAACCAGCCGATCTCTAGCGATCAACTTCAAAACGTGCTCGGCTCAGAGCAGGTCAATGCGATCGCGACCAGAATGGGAGTGGATCCGGCTATCGTGTCAACGTTCCTGGCTGAGTACCTGCCAAAGATCGTCGACAAGCTAACGCCCGCGGGAAAAATCGATCCCACTGCGGACCATCAACAGGGATTGGCGGCTTTGCTGCCATCGCTCTTGCAAAGCCTCAGTGGCCAATCGTCCGGCGGCCAGTCCGCTCAGGCGTAGCGTCTGGAAAATTTGCTGCAGCACCTCTACAACGAACGCATTCGAAGACAGCAAATTGATCGGTTCAATCTGCCTGTGTTGTGCTGGCGATCCGTTGTTAGCCGCTCGAGCGGTACGCCGAGCCAGTCGGCGGCTTCCTTTCGATCTTTGAAGACATGCACGTTAATCGGCGAGCCTTGAGTCAGCAAGGCATGCAACCGCGCGTAATGAATCATAGTTGCATCGGCGGCGAGAATTGCCGACTTCACCGGTGGATGGCCCGCGTACGAAAGGCGACGACAGAGAGAGACTTGAATGACGTATTTGAAGTTAAGCTCAACTTCATCGGCTCTCTAGAGTATCGAAAAATCGATTGAACGGCTTCTGCAGCTTGGCTTCGAGATCTTCGAGAACGTTCACAACTTTTTTGACAGCCTCCTCGTCAATCACACCGTGCGGTCGATAGATGAGCAGATGGAGATCGTCGTGGAATTCGAGTTCAGGTGGAAGTTTCATCGTTCGTTAACAGCAGATCCGTTTGGTTGATTGCCGCTCTCGTCTGTCGCTTGCGCGGAATTTTCAACGAGCCGTTCCAGCGCAACACCCAGCCATTTCGCGGCGTCTTCTCGTTGTTGGAATATTCGAACATTGATCGGCGATCCCTGAGTGATTACGGCATGCAATTGAAAATAATGGCCGACGGTGGGCTCGGTCGCAAGAATTGCCGATTTCACCGGTGGCCGATCAGCGTACGAAAGCACTCGATAGAGGGAAACCTGAATGACGTATTGGTAATTCAACTCGACTCGATCGATTGCCGACGTATCGGAGAACCGATTGAACGGCTCCTTTAGCATTGCCTCCAGATCCGTAAGAATATTAACGGTTCTAGTAACCGAAGCTTCATCCAGTAAACCTCGCGGTCTGTAAATGAACAGACGAATGTCTTCGAGAAATTCGATGTCGGGCGGAAGAGTCATCGCGCGTTACTTTCGTTCAGGCGATTTTTAAGGTCACCTTTTTTGAATCCGCAGCCAAGCGCGAATATCAGAGTTTCAGTCAATGAGTCGTGTAGCCGCCATCGATTACGAACGTCTGGCCAACAGCGAACGAGGCAAGGTCGGAACAAAGAAATAAAACCATGCCGGCTATTTCGGCCGGCTGTGACACACGGCCGATCGGCGTGTTCGCGGTGAAATACGCGCTCATATTTGGATCATCGAACCACGCCTTGGTCATTGCGGTATTCACCAGCCCGGGCGCCAGCGCGTTAATGCGAATGCCCTTACTTGCGTATTCGACGGCAGCCGCTTTGGACAATCCAATGACGCCATGTTTGGCGGCGACATAAGCGCTGATTCCCGGCTCGGCGATCAGGCCGGCGATTGACGCAGTATTCACAATTGCGCCGCCGCCGCTTTGCAGCATGTGCGTGATCTCGTGCTTCATGCACAGAAACACTCCTTTGAGATCGACCGCCAGCGTCTGATCGAAAGTAGATTCTTCCATCTCAACGAGCGCCACCGTCGGAGGCAAAACACCGGCGTTGTTGAATGCACAATGCAATCCGCCGTAAGTCTTGACCGCTGTTGCGATGAGATTTTTCACATCGCCCTCGTCGCTGACATCGGTCCTCACAAAAATGGCTTCGCCCCCATCGCGTTTGATCGTCTCGACTGTTTCCTCTCCCGCAGGATCAACATCGCCGATCACAACCTTCGCGCCGCTTTGCGCAAACAGCAGCGCAGTCGCGTAACCAATCCCTCGACTACCGCCCGTGACAAGCGCGACCTTCCCTGAAAAATCAAACGTATTCACGCCGTTGTAGTCGCCTCGCTGTGTCGAGGCGCTTCGATGCTGTTCCCCACGGCAACACGGCGACACAGCACCGTGGCTACAGCGCTGCAATTCTGTGAGATAGCTTTTAGCCTGGTAGGCTGATGTCTCTTCTTCATGTTAACTTTACTCTTACGTCGTTACTTTCATTCGTCGTTGATTCACTGCTGCTGGTCCGCGGCCGCCATTAGTATTGCGATTGGTACAGCTAGCCATTTCGCGGCTTCTTTGCGATCCTGGAATACGCGGACGTTGATTGGAGAACCTTGAGTCAGTAACGCATGCACCTTGCCATAATGAATAAGGGAAGCATCGGTGGCGAGAATCGCCGATTTGATCGGCGGGCGTTTGCCATAGAAGCGGCGCCGATAAAGTGAAACGTGAATGATGTATTCGAAGTTCAGATCAACTGTCATCGGTTTTCACTGTGTCGGAGAATCGATTAAAAGGCTCCTTTAACGTGATCTCCAGTTCTCCAATGACATTTATGATTTTGTTAACAGCCGCCTTGTTTATCAAACCGTGCGGTCTCCAGACGAACAGACGAATGTCTTCGTAAAACTCAACGTCTGGTGGAAGTGGAAGCTTCATTGCACTTCACGGTGTCCTTTCAATAGGGGTTAAGGCAACAGGTTGCGCTTCCGGAAATTTCCAGGTGCCATCGAGGATTTCTTTGCGTGGACGATAGAGACGCACCGTGTAGTTCCAGCCGGGCATAATCGGCAGACAGTTGGGCGTCTTGCCGTCGCATCCGCCGAACTGAATAGTGACCGAACCATCGGTGTTTTTCTTCGCCGTGATGTTGTTGAATGAATAGGCGTCCTGGTCGTTCTTCACGAGATATCCTTCGGCGTTGTAGAGGGTGATCGACCAGAAGCCGTCGACAGGTACATCCTTCACGGTAAGCTTGTAGATCGTCGTTCCGTCGTTCTTGCTCGGCGTGATGTTAAGATAAATGGCATCCTTATCGGGATTGAGGCCCCAGCCTGTAGCGGTAACGATTAAGTGTCTGATCGGATCGACCTCACCCTTGCGGCCGGCGGCACCGCGCCAGTCAACGAGAGATGCGCCTAGCACTGTCAGCGCATCGGCAATCTTTTTTCGGCTCGCCTGGTCCCAATTCGGCACTTCGAATTTCCCCGGACCACCAGGCTGCTCGACCTTGACCGCGTCCTGCAGCGCGTGCGCTTGCTCGAGATCCTTTGGATCGTTCGGATCGACCAGGGTGCGGATCGCCGCGAGCGCGTAGCGCGTGCCGACCTTTCCTTTATCGAAAGAGTAGCTGCCTTTGCCGTAGACAACTGTGTAAACGTAATGATCCTCATTGATGACGATCATCGTCATGAAACGCTTGCCTGCGTCGGGTAGCGAGACCATCACCGGCCCGGCATCAAGATCAAAGACGCCGACCGAATAAAGCGTATCACGGTTTTGTCGCTGGACGCGCTGGTCGTCGATCGCAGCCAGTTCGCGAAGGTGCTCGAACTTGCCGAACGCGCCCTGTTTTGCGTTGGCGGCAAAGGTTCTATCGGTCTCGGCCCGGATGAAGTTATCGACGGTAACAGGAATGGAGTTGCTCGCTGGCAGCGAAGGTGATTGAGCTCGCGCTTCTAGAATAGCAAATAGAGCTATGCCTAACGAGTAAATCCGTAATTTGGTTTTCATAGTTGTTTTCACTTCACCTTCTCGATGTCCGGCATTGGTTTGGAGACTTGCATCTAGTCCTTGCCGCCTAGCTCCGACATCTTCCGCATCACCTCATCGAGGTTGAAGCTCGCGGGTTTCTGGCGCGGCGGGAACTCCTTGAAGCTCTCCAGCCACTGGGTGGCGAACGCCTGCATCGGGACCTGGATGAACATCCGGTGAGCCATCCAGTCGCCATAGTAGATGCTCGTCGGGCCGCGCTCGAACGGATCGGCGCGCAGGTTATACAAGTTCGGGACGCGCAGCTTGGTGAACTGACCCTGCCACACGCCGACCGGCGTCTTGGGGGACATCTCCGCGTTTTGCTCGAAGAACGCGGCTTTCCACTTCTCGTAGCGAATAGCCATCAGGTCGCCGTCGTCGGACCAGTAGATGAACTCCTTGCGCGGCGACTCTTTTACATCGCCCTTGAGGAACGGCATGAGGTTGTAGCCATCGAGGTGAACCTTGAAGGTCTTGCCGTTGGCCTGATAGCCCTTCATCACCTTGGCGACGAGGTCCGGCTCGCCCGCGGCGGCGGCAAAGGTAGGGATCAAGTCCTCATGGGCACAGACGTCGTTGATCACCTGGCCGGGTTTGATCACGCCGGGCCAGCGGATGAGCGTCGGCACGCGGAAGGCGCCTTCCCAGTTGGTGGCCTTCTCGCCCTTGAACGGCGTGGTGCCACCATCGGGCCAGGTGAAGACTTCGGCGCCGTTGTCGGTGGTGTAGACGACGATGGTGTTGTCGGCGATGCCGAGGTCGTCGAGCTTCTTAAGTAGCTGCCCGACGTGCGCCGTCGTGTTCGACCATGCCGTCGGGATAAAGGCCCAGGCCCGTCTTGCCTTCGCTCTCTTTCTTGAGATGCGTGAAGACATGCATGCGGGTGGAGTTGTAATAGCAAAAGAACGGCTTGCTGGCCTTGGCCTGCTTGTCCATCCACGCCAGGGCGGCATCAGTGAACTCGTCGTCGATGGTTTTCATTCGCTCGACGGTGAGCGCGCCGGTATTCTCGATCTTCTGCTTGCCGACTTTGCCGAACTGCGGATCAACCGTGGCGTCGTCGGTGTCGGTGGCCCAGCAGTGCATGACCCCGCGCGGGCCGAACTTCTTCCTGAACGCAGGGTCCTTCGGGTAGTCGGGATTCTCCGGCTCTTCCTCGGCGTTGAGGTGATAGAGATTGCCGAAGAACTCGTCGAAGCCGTGGACAGTCGGGAGGAACTTGTTCAGGTCTCCCAGATGGTTCTTACCGAACTGCCCGGTCGCGTAGCCGAGGTTCTTCATGAAATCGGCGACGCTCGGATCTTCGGCTTGCAGGCCGATATCCGCGCCCGGCAGGCCGACCTTCGTCAGTCCGGTGCGGATGGGCGATTGCCCGGTGATGAACGCCGCGCGTCCCGCCGTGCAACTCTGCTGCCCATACCAATCGGTAAACCGCGCGCCTTCCTTGGCGATGCGGTCGATGTTGGGCGTTTGATAACCCATGATGCCACTGTTGTAGCAGCTCGGGTTAAACCATCCGATGTCGTCACCCATGATGACGAGGATGTTGGGTTTCTTATCCGCGCCCTGTGCGGATAAGGATGCGAGTAACGCTAGCGATAAGGCCAGCGCGATGTTGGCGAGTTTGGTTTTCATATGATGATTCCTTTCTTTGGTGTGGAGGTCACTTCACCTTCTCGATGTCCGGCAGCTTCCAGGTCTTATCGAAGAGCGCCTTCTCAGGTCCGTAGAAGCGGAAGAGCGCTTCGAACTTTCCGTTCGCGCTCGTCGGGCACCCAGTTCGATTCTTTACCGTCCGGCGACTGAGACGCGAAGTAGATGTCGACCGAGCCATCCGCATTTTTTTGCAAACCTTCTGTCTGCGACGAACGACTCGACCACTTGGTGTCGCGAATCAGACCATGCGTGGCGCGATCGTAGGCGGTCACCGACCAGTATTGTTTAACCGGCACATTCGGCGGGACGTGGAGACGATAGGAGCTAGCTACCATCGAAAGCGTTTCCGTCCTTGTCCCGAATCGCGAAGAGGTAGTATTGGCCCGCTCCCAGATGCTTGGGACTAAAGAAGGCGTAGGAATAAGCAACGCCACGGCCGTCGGTCGGGATAAAGATTGCTTTCCGCGTAATTGCTCTCCGTAGCCTTGATTAGGTCCTTCGAGGCGGGCAAAGCCCACTGACGGTCAGGATACTCCGCGGTGGTGGTATAGAATGCCTCGTATTGGTTATCCAGCCAGGCGTGAGCTTCCGCGATGCCCTCTTTCAGCGTCTGCTGTAACTTAGCGTCGGGTTTAAATGGCTTGCCTTGCTCGATACCGATCGTCTTCAGTTGATCGATCATCGCCATGTCGCGCCTCAGCCATGGCTCGCTTTGCACCATACGATTAAGTGACTCGAAGAAACGCAGGTCGTAGGGGATGGTGGCGTCGTATACTACGTCGATCGCGTCGATGAAGGTGGTAGTCGGCGGCTTAGTTCGCTTGCGAGAGCGGATAGAGCTTCACCCGTTTCCCATAAGCCACAGCCGCGGCGATGTCGGCGTCACTTTTGCTTTTCACGTTCGAGCGCAGAAGCGCATACGACTGATAGGTCTCCGATGGCATCGGCAATGTAACCATCGGGAACCTTCTCCTTATAACCGGGAGGCAGGATGAGATACTTACCGCCCTTACCCTTGTCTACGCCCGCCGGGCCAACGTCTTCGATTGCCGCCTGCCAGCAATCGTCCACCGAGCCAACAATGGTGCCTTCGTCCGCCGGAGGAATCTCCAGCACGACGGGCCGACATCCTTCGTGTTGATGAAGGGCATCAGATAGATCGTGTCCGGGTTGGGCGTGAGCGTTTGGTTTTTCCAGCCAAATGGACGCGACCAATAAACGATTTTGTTACTGCCCTCGCCAGCCTTGGCGTCGCGCACCATCGCTTGATACATGAGGTCGTAATTCACCGCCGGCATCCCCCAGATGACTGCTTCGACCGCGCGGCGATGCACTGTCCGCTCGGTCAATTCAGCCGGTGAAAAGGTTTGTGAGGTTTTCTCCTGCGCGACCGCGGAGATGGTTAGAATTGCGCTCAGCGCAGAGACCAGCGCGAGATCTATGCGTTTCGTTTTCATCGTGACGCTCTTTCATCTTTCTACTTAGGCACTCCTCATGAACTTTTTTCTCGCTAGAAAGCCATTGCTCATGCGGACAACGCCTCGAGCGGAACGCCGAGCCACTTCGCTGCAGCGGCGCGATCCGTGAACAAGGCGACGTGAAGCGGCGAATGGTCCGTTATCATGGCGTGCAGCTTGGCATAATGGGTGGTATCGGGGCTGGTAACGTAGAAGGCGGATTTCACTGCAGGCTTGGGCGCGGCCGAGAGACGCCGACCGAGCGCAACGTGAAAGACAAACTCAAAGTTCAGATCAACTGCGTCGAGCGCTGACAAATCAATGAATCGGTTGAGCGGCTGGCGATTTCGTTTTTCGACAGTCTCAGTGAACGCGACCATCTCGTTGACCTTTGATTCATCCAGGATGCCGCGCGGTCTCCAAAGAATAAGAGACAGATCTTTACGGAACAAAACGTGAGCGGGAAGTTTCAAGCTATGTCACCAGTTCAAAATCTCGGCTTTCACCTGTCGTCGAACCACGAATCCAGTGGCTATAAGTGGGGATTGCCGCAGCGAGCGCGAGGCTGAGGACGGTAGTGAGTTTTGTTTTCATGATCGAAAGAACCGCAATCGAACCTGATTGCGCAACACTAACGATCTAAAAAATCGAGCCACCCCACTATGGGACTTTGGTCCCACAAAGCGAGTTGTGGTGGCGTTTGTATCCAAACGCCGAAATTTTTATAGACAGGCGCTTGGCACAAGCGCCTGTACAACAAGCAAGAAAAGCTCGAATTCCCTAAAAGGGCCCGGCACATTCACCACCAGAACGCCCGTGGGCCGTATGCTCCGTACCAACCATACGCGGCTGCACGATCCATTTCCGCTGCCATGTAATAGTTTTGGGCAATCTGCTGCTGAACTGCCAACTCATGGTAACGCTGGTATTCCTGTTCTCGACCGACGTAGGCAACTCCTGCTTTCTCGTCTTTATACACGTAAAAAACGTGTCCGTTCACGGTGGCCCGCTCGACGTGGTAAGCTGGCAGGGCAGCATAGATTTGCTGTTGCTTCGGCGTCTGCGGTGTGTGCGCGCGGAATCCCGCCGCAGTAAGGAGGGACGTTGTGTTTCCTGATCCCACCTCGGCACAACCAGCCACAAAGAGCGCAGTAACAGCCGCGGCAAGGATGAGAATGACGTTTAATTGCGATTGTTGTGTTTTCATAAGGCGTACCTGGTTTAAGTGAACGAGCGGATGTTGTCGAGAAAGAAGAACTTCAGCCCTAGCCAAGCGCATCACGGACGGCGGCAATGAACTTATCATCATTGAACGGCTTCATGAAAAATGCGACTGGGCCAATGGCCATGGCCGTGGCGCGCGCGGCCAGATCTTCACGCGCAGTGATGACGATCACTTTTGTGCGCGGTGAGATGGCACAGAGTCGCGCAAGGAGTTCCAAACCGGTCACCTGATCCATCCAGATATCAGTTACGACGACCGGCACATGATGAGCGCCGGCGTGTGCCAGAAAATCTTGCGCTTTACTGAACGGGCGAACCTTGAATCCTTCGGACGCGAGCAGGTAATGCATCGATTTGAGGACGGAAGGATCGTCATCCACGATGCAGACCTCATTCGGTTGGGCGTCAGCCGATTCGCTCATGCCGCTGCCTTGCTTTTTTGCATTTCCCCGCGAGCGGCAGGAAGGCGAACAACCATGCGCGCGCCGCGATCAGGGGCATTCTCGCCACTAATCGTGCCGCCGTGCGCCTCAATAATTGATCGAACAATGGCTAGACCCATGCCCATTCCTTTTTGTTTCGTGGAAAAGAAGTGATCGAAAACTTTGTCCGGACGATCCTTTGGCAGACCCGTTCCGAAATCGCGCACTGTAATTTCAGCGAGGTCGCCTTTATCGGAGCGCGTACTGACAATGACACGTCGTTCTGCCGGCGGAAGTGTTTCCATGGCGTCGAGAGCGTTGATGATCAGGTTCAGCAATACCTGTTGAATTTGAACGAGAGTTCCCTGCACTCCAGGCACCTGGGGGTCGAGCTCAGTCGTAACAACACTTTCGCGATTCAACACGTCGGAGCTGACGAGCCGCACAGTATCTGAAATAATTGCATTGAGATTCAACAGCGTCTGCTCGCTGGTTTCTTTGCGCACCAAACTTCGAATCCCGCGCATTACTTCTCCGGCGCGCTGGCTGTCCGCGGCGATCTCCTCCAATAATTCCCGGAGCAATACAGGATCGATATTTCCACGGTCGAGAAAACGACGCGCCGCAGAAGCTTTGTTCGAGATTGCGGTCAGAGGCTGATTGATTTCATGCGCAAAGGACGCAGTCATTTCGCCCATTAACGCCACACGATTGCGATGCGCCATTTCTTCGCGTTGAACCTGGAGCTGAAGCGCCGCCTGCTTTTGCGCACTCACGTCAAGCGTTACTCCAATGGTTTCCAGAATGTTGCCGTGTTCATCTCGTCAAACAGCGTCCGCGCATAATCACCCAACGCGTTTTGCCGTATGGCAAAAGAAGCCGATGCTCGGTCTCAAACGCTCCACGCAAAGCGCAGGCACGATCGTATTCGGCTTTCACAGCGGCTCGTTCATCGGGGTGAACCCGAGAAAGAATCAACTCACAGGTCAGAGGCAGGTTGGAATCGAAGCCATAAATCCTGCGTCCCTTATCGCTCATCCAGGCGTCGCCTTCCGGATACAAAACCCAGAAAGCAAGATCGGCCGACTCAGCAGCCACGCTGATACGGGCATCGCGCTCCCGCAGAACTTCCTGCTGGCGCTGACGATCAATCGCGATCCCGGCAATATGTGTGGCGATTTGCGTGAGCCGCGTTTCTTCAGGCTGCGGTCCCCGCGTTTCCTGGCGATACATGGCAAACGAACCCAACACTTCGCCCTGAGGAGAAAGGATCGGAGTCGACCAGCAGGCCCGTAGTCCACAAATCTTCGCGAGCTCACGATAGTCCCTCCAGAGCGGATCGGTCATGACGTCAGTCACGATGATTGGCTTGCGTGTGAACATCGCAGTGCCGCAGGAACCGTTGCATGGCCCGATTGCCGACCCGTCCACCGCTTTCACATAAGCTTCGGGAAGATTCGGCGCTGCACCATGGCGCACATGTTTCCCATCGCGGTTCAATAGAAGAATGGAACAGCGTAGTCCCTCTGCCTGACCTTCCATGAGAAGAACAAGGCTGGTAAGCACCTCGGAGAGCGGTGCGTCGGCCGCGATCATTTCCAAAACTCGACTTTGGCCGGCACGAAAAAATTCTTCCTCTTTGATTTGAGTGATGTCCCGGCAAACGACGACGCCGCCTAACAGATCACCGTCGGCGCCACGCAACGGGCGACCAGTGATTCGCGTCCAGATCCCATGGGGCGCCTTTTCATGTCGTACGAACATCTCAATGTTGTCGACTTCCTCACCACGAATCGAGCGTGTGATGGGCAACTGATCGTGCGGAAACGGGGTGACCTTGTCCGGCAGATATAGTCCGTAATTTTGCGGCCACTCGGCTGGCGGCGTTTCCATTGCACCTTTTCCAAACATGCGCTCCGCCGCCGGATTGAAGACGAGAAAGTTATTGTCCTTGTCGGCGACAACGACGGCATCGCCCATGTTCGACAAGATGGAGCGCAGGATTTCGTTGGTGCGGGAGAACTCGGCAGTGCGGCGCGTTACTTTTTGTTCCAACTGGTCTCGACTCTCGCGCAATGCCTGCTCCAATTCCCGCTGCTCGGTAATGTCGGTGTTCGTTCCAAACCAGCGCGCAACTTTGCCCTCTGCATCGAATATTGGGAGCGCACGGGAAAGAAACCATCTGTATTCACCGGTTTTACTTCGCAACGGGAAGGTGTCCTCCCAAGGTTGACCGGTTGCAAATGCGATCTTAATGCTTTCAACCACTCGGGCGATCTCATCGGGGTGATGGACCTTCTGCCAACCCCATCCTTTCATCTCCTCGAGCGTGGTGCCGGTGTATTCGTACCAGCGGTCGTTGTACCAAAAAATATAACCTTCGCTGTCAGCCATCCAGGCGAGCTGCGATATCGAGTTTGCAAGAGTCCGGAACTGCCGCTCTCTAGCCGCCGCCTCCGCGTGCGTCGCGCGATGAAGCAGATCCAATTGGCCGGCGACTGACGCGATTACGTTTAGCAAGCGTTCATTTTCGAGCGCGTGACTCGCGCATAAAAAATTCGAGAACCGCGATGACCTTTTTGCCTGAGAGAATCGGAATTCCAACGCCCGTCTTCAAACCGGCGATCCGGGCGGCCGCCGATCGCGGAAAATTAGGATCGTCGGTGACGTTCTCAACCCAGGCTGGCCGTTTCGATTCCCACACGCGTCCGGGAAGCCCAATGCCGCGTTCAAAGTGAGATCCCTCAGAGACCGTCCTGAAAGATTTCAGCTCACCATCACCGCAATACCACGCCGAAACCAAATCAAGAGCAGTTCGTTCGGGATTTGGCACCCATGCGTGTCCCAGCACCCAGCCCGTCTTCTCGCAAACGTCGCGAAGTACAACTTCCAAGGCCGATGATAGATCCTCGGCTGTCGCCAACTCCGTCGTAATCGTTTGCAGCAAACTAAGCTGCTCTTCACTTTCGTGGCGCTTCTGTTCTGCGCTTGCAGACCGGTTAGCTTTCTTAGCATCGCTGTTCATAATCGTAGGCAATGTTGGATTCCGGACGATCGAACGGAATCGGGAGTAATTTTCCTCAACCTCCTTGGGACGAGTATTGGACTTTAGGCCTATTCCTCCCAGTCAAAGGCGAATGGAATTCAGTCGCTGATCAGCAGTGCCACTCAAAATTACGACAGAACCACCGATTCAAAATATGTGTCGTCGGAACCTGGAATATATCGTTCTAGCAAAGCGACACTTTCAATACTGAGCAATCGTCGGGGGGTAGTGTGCCATTGAGATGCTCAAGCGTGCGATTGCGAATCTCGGCAATAGTCGGGCCATGGCCATTACCCGACCCGGCAAGAAAGTCGACAAGCCGATCGAGGGAAGCGGTCTCCTGTTGCCGGCGGGTTTCAAAAACTCCATCCGAAAAGAGATACAATTCCGTCGGAAAGAGCAGCGGAACTTCCAACGTCGGGTAACTAGCATGACCGAAGCAACCGACTGGCGGACCGCTCGCAGCTAACTTCGGCTTCGTGCATCCTGCTGCGCGGAGAACCGCGGGAGGATGGCCACCACCAGCATAGCGTAATGTTCCGTGTGCCAGGTCGGCGATCCCGTACCAGATCGTGAAATAGAGGTGATCATGCGATTGAGAAAAGTAAACCCGGTTTAACGCCCGCAGCACGGCGCCGGGATCGTTCCAATCAGTGTCTGCGAGGCCGCACGTTCGCAGCGTGTCGATGATGGAAACTGCCAGCAACGCGGACTTCACCCCATGACCAGAAACATCGAGGAGATAAAAGGCGAACCGCTGGGAATCGATCCAATGATAACCAAGCCCATCTCCGCCAAGTTGCGCGGAAGTAACCATGAACCAGTCTGCTGAAAGCCGTTCCTCACGGATGGGGCGAGGCAAAAGCGACATCACATAATCCACCGCGCCCGCGAGCTCCGCATTTAAGGCTTCCTGCGTCGTGCGCAGAGTATCGTATGCCTGCGTGATTTCCTGAGCGCGTTGTTCCGCCGCGACTTTGGCAACGCGCAGTTGCTCTACAGAGCGCGCGCGTTCAATCACGATGCCCGCCAAATGCGTAGCCATGCGGATCAGCTCTCGATCGTGCTCGCTCGGTTGGTGCGGATTGCGATAATACATGGCAACAGTTCCCAACAGCGCACCGTCACTGGAGAAAACTGGCGTCGAACAGCACGCGCCGAGCCCGAACGTCGCAGCGAGCTCAGCGTAATCAGCCCAATGAGGATCGGTGGCGATATCTGTCGCAAATACACGTTCGCGCTTGTAAGCAGCGCTCCCACACGAGCCCACACGCGGACCGATGCGAATGCCGTCCACGATCCGATTGTATTCTGCAGGCATGCTGGGCGCCGCTCCGTGGCGTAGACATTGCGCCGCTTCGTCGAAGATCAACACGGTGCACATCATTCCATCACATGATTGCGCCTCAACACCGCGCACCAGGACATCGAGCACCGTCGCAAGCGACGCGCCTGATGCGATTTTTTCTAACACTCTTTTCTCGTTGGCGAGCGCGTCCTGCGCGCGTTTGCGTTGGGTGATGTCGCGGAAGCTCCATACACGGCCAACGTTTCGTTGTTTGATCAGTTGAATTGCCGAATTCCGCTCGAAAAAGCGCCCGTCCGTCAACTCTAGAAGGTCGAAGGTCTCTGGAGAGGACGAGGCGATGATTTCGTGGATGCGTGCCAGATACCCAGCTGGATCCTTCAGTTGCGGGCTAGTGTAGTTCCACAGCTCGCTAGCATGAGCCGATATCATCATGTGAGGCGGGATTCCCCAAAAATTGAGGTATTTCTCGTTAAATTCCCCGACGTAATTCGCCTCGTCGGTGACGAGGATTGCGTCCGTAGTGGACTCGAGCGTGGCATGCATGATCGCCAGCGCCGTGGCGAGTTCATCGGCCCCCTGTTCACCGCTTACGCCCCTGTCTTTAGGCCCTTGGACGCTTAGGCTCTCTGCTTGCGGGCCTTGCCCAGCCGACACAACATTTATGGAAAGGCCAGGATCTTTCATCGCGTCACGTAACGCGACGCTGGCACGCTCAAGCCCTGAGCGCCGCAATACAGGTCAGTTATAAAGCAATAACCGACAGTCATGGAAGCAAATCCGAAAACCCTCCGGTGGTTTTGCGGGCCGCCAAAAGTGGTCACTTGGCCGCGATTTGCGAAGGGGATTTTACACAGCGAAAACCGAGATGATTCGTCCCAGTGTTCACTTCGCCTTTGCCGCGCGTGCCGACGATGTAGCGCGAGCAATATTGTTCATTGCAAAGAAACGATCCACCGCGATGGACCCGCTTCTTCTCGTTAGGCTCGGCCGGATCCAACGGTGAGTCTGGCCCTTGGGGGTTGCGCGCCACTCCGCCTTTGTCTGCGAGCGTTTTGTAGTAATCAGGTCGATACCAGTCGCTGCACCATTCCCAAACGTTTCCGGCCATGTCGTAAAGGCCGTAGCCATTCGGCGGAAACGATTTCACAGGGGCGATGCCGGCGAAACCGTCTTCGCCCGCATCTTTCACTGGAAATGTTCCCTGCCACGTGTTGGCCATCCATTTTCCGCCGGGACGAAATTCATCGCCCCAGACGTATGTTTTTCCTGACAAACCGCCGCGCGCCGCAAATTCAACCTCCGCTTCGGTCGGCAAACGTTTACCCGCCCATTTCGCGTAAGCTTCCGCGTCAGGGTACGCAATCTCCACCACGGGATAGTTCTCCTTACCTTTAATATCACTTTGCGGACCGAACGGGTGACGCCAGTTCGCGCCTTTGATGTAGGTCCACCATTGATAATGATCGTTGAGAGGAACCTCGTGATCGGTCGGCGCAAAAACGACTGCACCCGCTACGAGATTCTCCTCGGGTGCAGTCGGGAATTCTTCTTTTGAGGGGGTGCGTTCAGCAATTGTGACGTAATTCGTCGCCCTGACGAACTTCTCAAACTGCGCATTGGTCACCGGAGTCGCATCCATCCAGAAGCCGTCAACATAAACGCGATGGACGGGCTCTGAGTCATTCGAAGGCATCGGCATTGCATGACTTCCTTCGCCGCCCACCGCCGCGCCCATGGAAAATTCGCCGCCGGGAATCCACGCCATCCCTTCAGGCGCTTTGCCTGACGGCCGATTCTTGTTCGCGGTGGTAGGCTGAAATTCCGACGTGCCGCAAAACGCCGACGCTTTGGTTAACATGATGATCGCGCAAAGGACCAGCGTTCGATGTATGCGATGTTTCATTGACGACTTATGTTTAGCTGCGGCAAGCAACCTTACCGTCTAAGCAGCCGGCTCGGAATGTAGTTCTCGCTGCTTTTGTCGTAGATCGGCAACCGGCAAATCGGAGTCAAGAAAACCGAGAGCATGCGGGACCTTGATAACACGCACTCCAGCCCTGCGCTGTTGCTCCACGATTTGATCACGGAACGCCTGCATTCGAGTCCAATGCACCTTCGGCCGGAAATGATGCTCGGCATGGTAGCCATTGTAGAACCACGTCCAGTTATAGAGCTTGCCGTAGGTGCTGACACCCCAGGCAATCGGTTCGTCGGGATTGCCCCCGTAATGCCGGTAGTAGCCGTTCAGATACGAGAGGCAGTGGCCAAAATACCAAAACGGCAAAAGGAAACAGATGTAATGCCAGTTCAGTATACCGAGGATCACAAAAGTCGTGACAAAGCACACCAGTTCGAACACTCCCCAAAACGCCTCGCTCGGATTCTTGCGCTTCAGTTCCTTGAGCACGGTTTTTGGGTCTTCGCGGAAGAAACTTACGAACGTGTATTTCAACGGGTGTTCCGCTTCACCGTCATGGCCGTGCTTGTAAATCGAAATCCAATCAATGGTGTCACCATGATCGTCGGGCCGATCGGCGTTGCCCTTGTGATGCTGCATATGAATGCACTCGTAAAAAACCTGGCCGAAGCCAACCGTAATCGATTCCATGATACTGAATAACCGATTCAGTAGCGGCGAACGAAAATACGGATTGTGGATAAAGTTGTGAGAAATGCCGTTGATGTTCCACGAAATGCTGACCGAATAAATAAAACCGAGAATCAGCATGACCCAGAGTGGGACGCGCGGGAAAAGATAAAACATTCCAAAGAAGTAGATGCAGTGCAGAACGGCTGCCGCGACAGGGACGATGTCCCAGCGGGTGTGCGCAAAAATCCTGGAATTTGTCTTCGGACGCTCGATCGCGACCGATTCACTCGAAGAAGTCGGCATTGTGTTAGGAACCCGTGTTGGAATACACAATTTTCACGGATAAATCCAGTCAGAAATTCTCGTTTCGATTTACAGCCAGTTCAAGGCGACATCACATTGCGGAAAGGGCCAGCCGAATGGCGGTGAGAAATTCCTCGTCGTCGAATGGTTTCGTGAAGAAAGCCGACGCGCCAGCTTTAAGAGACGTGGAACGAACAAGCGGATCGTCTTTTCCGGTAAACATGATGACGCGCGTCGACGGCGAAAGCTCCCGCAATCGCGATTGGACCTCAAGGCCGTTCATAAGCGGCATCCAAACATCAATGATGGCAACCGTAGGTCGATGAACCTTCACGTAGCTCAAAAACGCGTCCGGCTCGCTAAACTGTTCAGGGTGCCAACCTGCCGACATGAGAAGCCGATTTAGGCCTCTCAACACCGACGGATCATCGTCGAGAAGACAGATCCGATCTGGGCGTGGAGCATGCAAAACAAGTGAATACTACGCTCGCGTTCGACGTAGCCATATTAGACCTTAGTCTCACACCACCTAGGGAATGCGATCTGTGTTTGTTTGACCAAACACACCGAATCAGCGACCGGCACGCATCATGTAGAAGGTCCATTCGCCGGAAGGACAACTTCAAATCGAGCCCCGCCACCATCTGCGTTTTTCACGGCGATGGTGCCGCCGTGAGATTCAAGAATCGAACGTGCAATTGCCAGGCCCATTCCCAGTCCTTCATTTTTAGTAGTGAAGAAAGGATCGAACAGACGATCCTGCATCTCCGCGGAAATTCCGACACCGTAATCGCGCACCGTCGCGCAAACTGCACCATCGCCATTTGATTGCGTTGCTATCAGGACCTTGCGCCTGGAGATCGGTGTGTCTCGCATGGCGTCAAATGCGTTGATCACAAGATTCAGTAACACCTGTTGAAGTTGAACCGGGTCGGCTTCGACAGTTCGCAAATTCGCATCGAGCGATGTTTCCACCTGGCACGAACGCAGCAGGGCATCGCCAGATACCATGCGCACTGCGTCCGTCACAACCTCGTTGAGATTCACTGATCGACGCTCCACCTGCTCTTTCTTTACCATCCCCCGAATACCTCGAACTACGTCACCGGCGCGGCGCCCGTCTGAGATGATGTCACCGAGCAGTTCGTGAATTTCCGCTTGATCAACATTCCCGCGATCGATGAAACGCTGTCCAGCCGCGGCGTTACTGAGAATTCCAGCCAACGGCTGATTCAACTCATGAGCAATGGAGGCAGACATTTCACCCATTAACGCCACACGACTGAGGTGACTGAGCTCGTCACGTTGCCGCAGTGCTTCGGCTTCAGCGAGCTTGCGTGGAGTTATGTCTATGGAAACACCAATGAGGCGGGCGCCTTTGCGATTGTTTCCGGCTACGGAGCGTGCGCGCCCCCCGATCCAGCGCTGAGTGCCATCCGGTAACAAAACGCGATATTCGATTTCGTATCCACTGCCTGTTTCCAATGCGTGTTTGACGGCGGAATCGCGAAGCGCACGATCCTCTGGGTGAACGCGATCTTGAAGCGCCGCGTGGTCGAGGGGAGTCTCGGAATCAAATTGAAACAAAGTGCGCGCGCTATCAGACATCCAAAGCTCATTGGTAGTGGGGTCCATCTCCCACACCCCGAGATGAGCTGCTTCGGCTGCGAGAACGACTCGTTCCTCGAATTCGTGCAAAGCCTCTTCCTTTTTCATTAATTCTGTGACGTCTACGCATGAGCCGATGTAGCCGGCGAACCCTCCTTGCGCATCATGGCGTGCCACGCCCTGATCCGATATCCAGCGATACTCGCCATCGCTTCGCCGAAGCCGGTATTTCATAACAAATGGCTGGCGGGCATCGAATGCCTCGATGTAAACCTCCAGACACTTTTGCAGATCGTCCGGGTGCACGCCTTCAGCCCAGCCGTTTCCAAGCTCCTGTTCGATGCTGCGGCCGGTAAACTCTAACCACGGCTTGTTAAAGAAAGTGCAGAGCTTATCCACGCCGGCCATCCAGATAAGGACGGGCGCAGCATTCGCGACGTTCTGGAAACGTGACTCGCTTTCGCCGAGTTCGCTTGCTCCGGTTACGCGTTCCTCGATGACTGTGGCCAGAAACAACAGCGGAATCGCTAAGACGATGAGAAATATTTGGATTGAAAGAGCGTCTTGTTCAGCTGGCCCGGCGGAAAATGGTCCATGCCCGTGAGCTGCGCTCCAGATTGCCAGGAAGCTGACAATTGAAACAGCAGTGCTTGCTCCCAGAGAACCGAATCGTACCGCCGCCCAAAGAAGAAATGGGAGCGGGAGAAAGAGAAGAGCCGAGTCCGTTCCCGATCCGAATTTATAAAGAACAGCGTAACTGACGAGTAACAGACCAACAAATAGCGCGCATCCCTCCAAGTAACGCGATAGTCGGGCTGTCCTCAGCGGCTGGATTCCAGTCGTCGCCCACGTCACGACTAACGGCACAATGATCAATGCCGCGAGGGCGTTTGAAAAAAGGCGCACACGGATCAGCTCCCAGTAGGTGTCCTTGCCCCAGTGGTTCCATACGACAAGGGCGGCGTCTAAAAACGACGACAAGAACGGAGCGACGAACACCACGCAAAGGCAAAACAGGCCTACGTTGCGAAGTGTGGTGAAACGAATAGGCCCGCGCACCAGGTACCGCATCAACCCAGCGCCGATCAGTGCTTCGCAGGAGTTGCTGAGGAACCAGCAGAAAATCATCAGTGGTGGAACGTGACTCTGCAATTGCGCCGCCAGATGCGCTGGAAGTGCAGCCAATAGCACCACCCACCAGCTGCGCGGCGGCGTCAACAAAAGCGCCGCGACGAGAACAGAATTTGGAGGCCAAAGAACAGAGACTGGATGAGGTTGAAACGTGAGTGCAAAACCGATTTTGCACCCGAGATAATATCCAGCGAATACCCACAACCCGATGATCAAAAGATGCCGGTCGAAAACGGCGCCGCGAGTGTTCCCGTTCCGCGCTGCTGATTGAATGTTCGCAGCTTCAAACGATACGGATATACCCTTCATCTTCAGCGAACCTCAATTGACCATTAACTTCGAGGGGAACGCTCTGTCGGGTAACGGAGAAAAATGTATCGGATGCAAAAATCGGAGCCGAGATGACTGTCGCGATTGCGGTGCCTGCAATCACATGAATGCCTGCGCTTAGCTGGCAACTTCTTCCCACGGCATCCCGCATTATTACAGGTCCGCGTCCGTGGGAAAGCCTTATTTTGATGTCGCTGCCAGCGATCGTCTTGTTGAAATGCCAGGGAGGGGACTCGAACCCCTAAGGATTGCTCCACCAGATCCTAAGTCTGGCGCGTCTGCCAATTTCGCCACCCTGGCAAGTTGCGATGCTTGCGAAGGTCGCTTTGTTGGCCGCTTCGGGCAAATAGCGCTTGTAAGCTTCCTCCGGTTGCTGCGACAAATGAAACGATGCCTGCGCAAGAGTTTACCGTCCCCGTTTTCCTCCCGATCATCATCGGCACGCCGCGACAAGGCCGGCTAACCGAACCCGCGGCAAATTTCGTTTTCGATGAAGCATCGAAACGCAGCGATATCAAAACGGAATTGATCGACATCCGGAAAATTCCCATTCGAATGGACGACGCCGGCGAAGCGCTAAAGGACAGCCAGTTCTGCGCGACCGTCGAGCGCGCTGACGGTTTGATCATCGTAGCGCCGGAATACAATCATAGTTTCCCAGGACTGCTGAAGCATGTGCTGGATACAAATCTCAAGGAATACGTTCATAAAGCGGTTGGCGTCTGTGGCGTGTCGGCTGGACCATTCGGCGGTGCGCGAATGATCCAGAGTTTGGTTCCGGTGCTGCGCGAGCTCGGCCTCGTCACGATTTTCTGGGATGTCTATTTCAGCACGGCAGGAAAGCTCTTCGATCCAGCGACGGGCAAGATCACCGATCCAGCTTACACCCATCGCGTGAAAAAATTTCTGGATGAGCTTGTTTGGATGTCGCGCGCTCTGCGGTACGCGCGCGAAAACATTCCAGCGCCGTAATGCTGCTCCGCGTCGGAGATTTTTAGGAAGCAGCCGGTGACGGCGACGGCTTGTCTGCCGAAGCTTTCGCCTCAGCGGTCGCAGCGGCTGCTGCCTTTGCTGCCGCGGCTTTCGCCGCTGCTTCAGCTGCTGCTTTCTTCTTTGCCTCCGCGGCGGCTGCCGCGTCCGCGAGATTCTTGTCAACACTCTCTGCTTCGACGGGATGGATCTTGTGATAGTACCCGTTCGATTTGGAAAGTTGCTCTTTACGTAGAAGCAAGTGATCGAATCGCTCGCGCTGACTCAGCTCGAATTCCTTGTCCATCTTGATCGCCTCGAACGGACAAACCTCGACGCAAATCTGGCAGCTCATGCAGACCGAGATATCGATGTCGAACACCTTCGGGTAAAACTGCGGTTTGCCCATGTAATCGGGCTTTCTGTCGTCGCTCTTAACGATGTAGATGCACTGCGGCGGACATTCTTTCTCGCAAATCTTGCAGGCGACGCAGCGCAGGCCCGCCTGAGGATCGTTGTCGTAAATCAGGAACGGAAAATTCCGATAATTCTCCGCAAGAGGAGCCCGCTCTTCCGGATATTGCACCGTGGTCAGCCGCTCCTTCTCGAAATAACTTCCGGCAAAATTCCGGAATGTTACCGCCATCCCCTTTAAAATTCCCGTGCCGATCATTGGAGTTTTAATCTCGCTGATTACGCCGCATATTCACAAGGAAAAGTTCATCATGAACCGGCTTCTTCTCTGTTTGCTCTTGCCGATTGGCGCGTTGACCGCGCAAACCGGCGACCGGGTTTTCGAGAGCGGCCCGCAAAAAGTCCACCTGATCGAGCTTTTTACTTCGCAGGGCTGCAGCAGTTGTCCACCGGCGGAAGCGTGGCTCTCCAAATTGAAATCCGAACCACGGCTTTGGAAAGATTTCGTGCCGATCGCGTTTCACGTCGATTATTGGGACCGCCTCGGCTGGCGCGATCCTTTCGCGGCAAAGGAATGGACCGCGCGACAGTATTTGTATTCCGCGAATTGGAGGAGCGAGAGCGTCTACACCCCCGGTTTTGTTCTCGACGGTCGCGAATTGCTCGACCGAAGCGTGCCGGCGGCATCCAATGAAAAGCCGGGAGCGCTGAGGTTGTCGATCGCGAACGAGAAGATTACCGCTGAATTCAAACCACCGAATGGTGAAACGAAGGATCTCGATCTTCATGTTGCCGCGCTCGGCTTTGATCTAAACACCAAAATCAGTGCCGGCGAAAACAGCGGTCGAAATTTGAAACAGGATTTTGTCGTCCTGTCGCTCGCCAATCAAAAGGTTTCAGGTGGAAAGACCGAATTCGCTTTCAATCAGGACTCGCGCGCCGGCGCGATTGCGGCCTGGATCACAGCGCCGAATCAAATTGATCCGATTCAGGCTGTTGGTGGTTGGCTCCGCTAGGATTTTAGCGGTCCACTTTACGCTGGATGACATCTACTTCGGTGACGCCGACGGCAACGGAGTAGCGTCGGCGAATCGGCCCTGATTTCGGCGGGCGCCGAATCACCGATCCACCTCTCCCATCACGATATCGATGCTGCCGAGGATTACCATTACATCAGCGACAGTGTGACCGAGGCACAGGTCCTCAAGAAGCGTGAGATTAATGAAGCTTGGTGGACGCACGCGGTAACGATATGGGTTTGGAGTGCCGTCGCTGATCAAATAAAATCCGAGCTCACCTTTCGGTCCTTCGATTCGACCGTACGCTTCGCCAACAGGGGGACGAAATGCGCGCACTTTTACTTTCGGATTCACAATGGGGCCGGGTGCAATTTGCGCGAACGCCTGCTTCAGGATCTCGATGCTCTCGCGCATCTCCAACGCTCGCATCATCAGGCGATCGTACGTGTCGCCGTGCTCCCCAAGCGGAATCCGGAATTTGAATCGCGGATAAAACCCATAGCCATCTACTTTGCGAATGTCGTAATTTACACCGCACGCGCGCAACATTGGACCCGTAATGCCGGCGCTGATCGCCAGCTCGGCAGATAGTTTGCCGACATTTTGAGTGCGGCCGATGACGATCTCGTTGCCGAGAATCAGTTCCTCGAATTCATCGAGAAACTTCGGGAAACGTTCGACAATTTGTTTCGCTCGGGCGAGCCATTCATCGCTCGCGTCCACGCGGCAGCCGCCGAAACGCATGTAATCGCACATCATTCGCGAACCGGATAACGACTCAAAGAGGTCGAGGATTTTTTCGCGCTCGCGAAACGCGTACATCAATGGCGTACCCCACGCGCCCATGTCGCTGAGCAAAAAACCCAGAAGCGAGGCGTGATTCTGCAGCCGTGTCAGCTCGGCGAGAATGACGCGCAGATACTCGGCGCGTTCGGGAACTTCAATTCCAGCGAGTTTTTCGACGCTAAGTGCGTACGCCCAATTGTTGGTCATCGAGCAGAAATAATCGAGCCGGTCGGTGTACGGCATCGAGCCGAGGTAACTGGTGTTCTCGCCGATTTTCTCGTGATTTCGGTGCAGATAACCGAATACCGGTTTGAGCTTGCGAACGATTTCGCCATCGAGCGCCACATTCATCCGAAACACGCCATGCGTGGATGGATGCTGCGGTCCCATCGAGACTTCGAGCAATTCGCCCTCGAGCCGCGAACCCATGCTGACTGGCGGTCTCTCTGTTGCTTCGATTGTTTCGACGGCTGCGCTCATTTCAGATTGTCATCCTGAGTCGCGATAACGACGAAGGATCTCTGATTATTCCTACGTTCTTGCATTCAGAAATGGCCAGAGATGTTTCGCTTCGCTCAACATGACACGTCAGGAAGGTTTTAATTCCTCCTCAGTTGGACGCGAGGTGTAATGCTGCTTCGCTTTGTCCAGCACGTCGTCGTGCGGCGTCGGCTCCCACTCGTAATCGTCCGGCTCACGGTAATCTTTCCGCATCGGATGATCTTCAAACTCGTCCCACATTAAAATCCGGCGCAGATCAGGATGATCGTCGAAGTGAATGCCGTACAGATCGAAAATTTCACGCTCCTGGAATTCGGCGCTCCGCCAGATCGGCGTGAGTGATGGCAAACGCGCGCCCTCTGCACGATCACGGGTGCGCATGCGAATGATGACTGGGCCATGTTTATGCGTCATCGAGTAAAGGTGGTAAACCGCTTCGAGATACCCGGGAATTTTCTCCTCAGTGGTCTCGACTATCTCTTTTTCCTGGCCATCGACGACCTTCTTTACCTTGGTTGTTTTCTTCACCACCCGATCCAGCCAATCCACGCCGGTGACGTTGGAGCAAAAATCGAAGCACAGCGCGGGATCGACGCGCAAAAATCTCGCAATCGCCACTGCGTGCTCGTTGTCCACCAGCAATGAATGCTGCTGCGATGGGCTGCCGTTCGGCACAATTTCGATTTTCGCTTCAGGCACCGCGGCTTCGATGCGCGATTTGATTTGGTCCAACGATTCCATGACGAAAAAGCTGTCATCCCGAGCGAAGTCGAGGGATCCCGAAGTATTGCCTCAAGCTTCCGCCACGGGATTCCTCGACTCCGCTCTGCTCCGCTCGGAATGACAAAGCGAGAATCATCGCTCCATTGCCGGCGGCTGAAACACATCGGCATTCGCGGTTGGCTCCAGATCATGTCCGCCAAATTTCGGCACAGGGAACTCGCTTGGTTGATCTGGCTTGAGAAAGTCGGCCTTATTTGCGCCGGTCAATTTTTGATCGTCGATCTTGCGTTGCAATTCCATGAACGCGTGAAGCAACGCTTCCGGGCGCGGCGGGCAACCAGGGATGTAAACATCGACTGGGATATAACGGTCGATCCCTTTGAGAACATTGTAACCCTGCTTAAAAGGCCCCCCGGAAATCGCGCATGCACCCATCGCGATCACGTATTTGGGATCAGCCATCTGGTTGTAAAGCCGCACGATTTGCGGCGCCATTTTCTTCGTGACCGTACCAGCAACAATCATCAAATCCGCTTGCCGCGGTGACGGACGGAACACTTCGCCACCGAAGCGTGCGATGTCGTAGCGCGATGCGGCGGTAGCGATCATTTCAATGGCGCAACACGCCAGTCCGAACTGCAGCGGCCAGATCGAGTTTCTGCGTCCCCAATTGTAAAGGTCCTGCATCGAAGTCACCCACACTCCCTGCCGTTGCAGTTCGGTGCGCAGTTGTTCGTCGATCTGGCTCATGGATTCTCGTTAGAAGAGTTAAAGGTTTACATGCCGCGAGGAAGGTCGCAGCTGTAACAATGTAACTCCTTTAGCTTTTTTGACCATCGCGTGGGCGCTAGCGCTGCCATTGCAAACATCCCTTGCCCCACGCCCAGACAAGCCCTTCGATGAGCAGCAAAAGAAAAACCAGGATCGCGATAAACGCTCCGAACGGCAATCCGGTAAATGCGACCGCAAACGGCACGAGAAACACGGCTTCAACATCGAAGATCAAAAAGAGGATGGCGTAGAGATAATATTGCGCGTGGAACTGAATTTGCGCGTCACCGATCGATTCGACGCCGCATTCGTACGTGGAAGTCTTATCCGGGCCAGGCTTTGGCGGTTGGAAAAATCGCCGCCACATCCATGCGAGTGCCAACGGACCCAGCGGAAACAGCAGCGCTACGCCAATGAAAATGATGATGAAGAAATACGGATGCGGATCCATCCAGTCGGTGATCAAATTCGCTCGGAAGTCATCACTGCCAAGCTTATAGTTACGGCATGAAGAAAACAGCGAAAAAATTTCGCAGTTTTTCTGAGGCTGAGAAAGCAGACCGCGATTTTTACAAAAAACTGACCGGCAACGAACGTATTGCAAATTCTGGTGGAGCTCCTCAATCATGGCCCTCAGCACAGACTGGAGAGAGTTTCTCGAATTGTTAAATTCCCGCGGCGTTGATTACGCGGACCTCCTCGCACCTAAGACTAGTATTCCAATGCTGACGCAGGCTTAGGGCCGTACGTAGGACAACAGTCCTGCCGCTTGGAACTGCACGAACGCCGCGACAGCGAGTTTTAGCTGTCGTCTGATTTTCGTCCGAACCAACGCCGCTTTTTCGGCTTCGGTTCTTCGGCGGGCGGCGCGGCGGCGTCCTCTTGTCCCGGAGGGGGCGCTTCCGCCTTTGGCTCTTCTTGCGTGGGCTGCTCCGCCTCAGGCGTTATCTGGTGCGGTTCTGCCTCTTCGTCTTTGCGTTTCGCCTTCTTTTCCTTCTTCGGTTTTTCCTCGACGATATACTCTGCGTCCACCCACTCGATAAAAGCCATGCGCGCAGAATCGCTCTTCCGAGCGCCGAGTTTGACGATTCGGGTGTAACCGCCGTTCCGTTCGGCGGAACGTTGCGCGATATCGTCGAATAATTTTTTCACGATGCTCTTCTGCCGTAACACGGCCAGTGCTCTACGACGCGCGTGAATCGAGCCGTTCTTACCGAGAGTCACCATCCGTTCAGCAAGAGGACGAACCGCTTTGGCCTTGGCCAGAGTCGTCTTGATTCGCTGATGTTCGATTAAAGCACAGACCTGATTGGCAAGTAACGCCCGGCGGTGATCCGCAGTGCGCCCCAGCTTGACTGTCTTCTTTTGATGTCTCATACGCGATGAAACGCGACCTTCGCACAGACGTTTACTCTTGGCCAGCAGCAGGTGGGGCCACTGGCGCAGCGCCATCAACACTTATCGGCAAATCGATCAAGCCCGGCTCGAACTTCTGGCCCAAACCTAACCCAAGATGTTGCAGTTTATCCTTGATCTCATTGAGCGATTTTTTGCCGAAGT
Organism: uncultured Verrucomicrobiae bacterium; assembly: GCA_963761585.1. Classification (GTDB taxonomy): domain Bacteria; phylum Verrucomicrobiota; class Verrucomicrobiia; order Chthoniobacterales; family UBA10450; genus Udaeobacter. The sequence continues at coordinate 99,406 of CAVXHW010000002.1, read as the reverse complement.
TGCGATACTTCAACATTTCAGCCTCAGTCTTCTGGGCAAGCTGTCCGACCGTGGTGATGTTTGCGTTGTTCAAGCAATTAGCGGCGCGCACGCTCAGCTCGATCTCGTTCACGCTCATGTTGAGGAGCTTCTTCAGCTTGATATTTTCTTCGCTTACGCCAGCGGGCGTCTGGTCGAATTCGATCACTTCCTCGTTGTAATGGACGAAGACATCAAGGTGATGCCGGAGAATCGCCGACGCCTGGAGCAGCGCATCATCGGGAGATAGCCGGCCGTCGGTCCACATCTCGAGAATGAGTTTGTCGTAATCAGTGCGCTGACCAACCCGAGTGTTTTCCACTGCATACTTTACCCTCGTGACCGGTGAGAAAATGGAGTCGATGGGAATGAGGCCGATCGGCTGATCGGCGCGCTTGTTTTCCTCGCCCGTAGCAAATCCGCGGCCGACGCGAACCTCGAGTTCTGCGTCGAATTTGTGTTTTCGGTCAAGGGTGCAGATCAGTTGCTTGGGATTCAGCACTTCAAAACCTTGAATCGTTTGAATGTCGCCAGCAGTGACTTCGCCCTCTTTATTCACGATGAGCGACAATTTCTTAGGCTCATGGTCCTGACCGTCCAGTTTGAATTTCACTTTCTTGAGATTCAGGACGATGTCGGTCAGGTCCTCAACCACGCCGGGCAACGTGGCGAACTCGTGCTGCGCGCCGGCGATTTTTACCGCGGTAATGGCCGCGCCTTCGAGCGAGGAAAGCAGGACGCGCCGCAGGGAGTTCCCAACGGTGTGACCGTAGCCGGCTTCAAATGGCTCGGCGATAAACTTTGCATAGGTATCTGTGGCCGTGCTCTCGTCTTTAGTGAGAGTTTTCGGCATTTCGAAACGACCGTAACGGATGGGCATCTTTTAATTTTCGAATGTCGATTTGCGATTTGCGATTGAACTCCGGTAAAAACCGGACAACCGAAATTCGGAAATCTTAAATCGAAATTCCTTCTATCACCGGGTTCCCCCTGGCGAGCGCGATCTCACATCCAGCGACGGAGACCCAGGGACCAACGGCGTAATTTCAAAAACTCGCTGCGGAGGTCTGAATAAAGCTTGTATCGAGCATTTTGCAAGCCCTGTTGATGCACACCACCTCAATCAGTAGTTCTTATTAACACCGGTCTTCAGACCGGTGGGAAAAGTCACGCGAAGTAAAGCCGTTTCAACGGCTTTTGTGGGTGTCTCGAAACCGTTAAAACGGCTCCCCCAATTGACCTCAGGTGTTAATGAAAACGGTTAGCTCTCGATGATGTCATCCGGCAGTTCGTTTGTGTCTCTCGACGTCTTCGGAAAATGGCTGGCCAGCACGGTCCCGATCTCGTTAACCGCTTCGATTAGCGCATCGCTAAAATTCTCAGTTAGAAAATGCGTCCGCATTTTTTCCACGACGCGTTGCCAGAATTCATCGCCGCATTTTTCATGAATCGCGTTGTCCCCTACAACCGCAAATTTATGAACACGCGGCGCGACAAAAATGAGCACCGCATTGCGCTGGCGCGTCTTGTGCATACCGAGTCGATGAAACTTCCTCTGCGCCGCAACGAGAGGATCATTGTTTAGTTTCCCGCGCTGAATCAAAACGCGAATCTCACCCGACGTTTTCGATTCAGCTTCGTGAATCGCTTTAATGATTCGATCGTGCTCGAGTTTGCTGAGGAATTCTCGCGTTCGCATTTGATCACCAACCCGATCCCGCGCCGCCACCACCGAAACCGCCGCCGCCACCACCGAAACCGCTGAACCCTCCTCCACCGCCGCCGCCACCGGACGACCAGCCTCCGCCGCCCGGGATAAACACAGGGCCACCTCCCCGCGATGAATAGCCGTAACCGCCCAATTTCCGGAACAGCCGCGAAAGGAAGAAGAGCACAATGACAAAGATGATGAAGGGCAAAATACCGGTAAAGGTGCCGCCGCCCTTGCCTTCTGTTACCGTTTTTCCTGATCCTTTATATTCGCCCCGGATCGCTTTGCAGATCAGATCGATTCCTGTCGCCAGCCCAGCCTCGTAATTGCCAGTCCGAAATAGCGGCTTGATCTGACGCTCAGTGATGTCGAATGCCGTAGCGTCCGGCAGCGCGCCTTCCAAGCCGTAGCCGACTTGGATAAACATCTTTCGGTCCTGGATGAACACAAAGAGAACCACACCGTTACGCTGCTCCTTTTGTCCCACACCCCACGCCTGCGCCACGCGCTGTGTGTAGTCAGCGATATCCGAGTCGCTCTGCATTTTGGGAAAAACCGCGACCACCACCTGGTCGGAAGTTTCTCGCTCGAATTGAGCAAGTTGCTCGTTGAAGCGAGATGCGGCTTCTTTCGAAACAACGCCGGCGTAATCATTGAAGTACGCGTTGGGCGTTGGCGGAATTACTTCCGCGGCAAAAGAATGTGAGATAAGTAGGACGTAAAGTCCCACCACGATGGAACACAGCGTTCTGGGGAGCGCACTGCGCTGTTGGTGTCCGACCATCGCGTACCACTACGGCGTGGTCGCGGGCGCCGCTGGAGCGGGCGAGCTAAAATTGAACTGCACCGGCGGCGGCTTTTCCGCGCCCGGTTGCGCATTGAAGAACGGTTTCGGCGGAAAACCGAGCATACCCGCGATCAAATTTGTCGGGAAACTGCGGACCGCGACGTTGTAGTCCTGCACCGTCTTGTTGAAGTTCCCGCGCTCGACGGAAATTCGGTTCTCGGTTCCTTCCAATTGTGCCTGCAGACTGAGGAAGTTCTGGTTCGCTTTTAAATCCGGATAGCGCTCGGAGACCAGAAGCAAACGCGACAGGGCGGTGCTCAACTGCCCTTGTGCGGCTTGAAACTGCTGCAATTGTGCGGCGTCGGTCGGCGCCTTGTTCGGATCGAGTTGCATTTGGACGCGGCCGACACTGGCGCGGGCATTCGTCACTTCGACGAGCGTTGATTTCTCGAAATTGGCCGCACCCGACACCGTGTTCACGAGATTCGGGATCAAATCGGCGCGACGTTGATAGACATTTTGCACCTGCGCCCAGCTTTGATCGACAGCTTGTTGCAAGCGGACGAGACGATTGTAACTGCCTCCAATTGCAATGGCAGCAACTACGACGACGACAAGCAGAATGGCGATCAGGACGCCGCAACCGAGAGCAAATTTGTTCATATTAATTATGCTTAACTGTGAGCGATCATTTTTCCAATGATCTCTCGGACGCTCTGATCGTTGCCCAGACCAACGACCAAGTCAAACATGACGTAGCGCGTTATCATCCCGATCGCAGCAAAGCGTCGAGTCGAGAGAGCCTGTCGCAGAACCGTAGAATATTCATCGCGATTCCTCGACTTCGCTCGGAATGAGCAGTCGAACGCCTGTTCATTCGAATCGCCCGAGCACCAGCCGCAAAAACTGCGCGTCTGAAAAGTTTCCGCCCGATCCCTGGCGGACAATGACTGCTTTCAATGATGGAATAATGAACAGTCGCTGATAATGCGATCCAAGCGCCACCACCATGTCTGCGGGCGCATCCTTGCAGATGCAAACGCCGGCCCATTGCGCGCTTTGCCAGGGCAGATCGAGCATTCGTTCCATATCGGCTTCGCGTCCGTTCGGTGCCTGCTGGTTCAACCAGAACGTGAGTCCGTACGCCGGATTCACCTGCGAACCAACAAACGCTTCTCGCAACACATTCGAGCGCACAATTTGGCGTCGATGATAATTGCCGTTTCCAATTATAAGCTCGCCGAGTCGCGCCCATTCGCGCGCGGTTAACTCAAAGCCAGTCGCAGGCAACGGATTGCCGCGTGCGTCTTTCTTGTAATTGAGATCGTGCAATCCAAGCCGATTCGACACGTGCGCTTCGAAGTAGCTGATAACGTTGCGCCGTCCCAGTTTCCGACGCAGCAGTTCGGAAAAAATCTGAAGGTGACTTGGGCCGTAAATAAAAGCCGAACCAGGTTCAGCCACGCTGGGCAATGCGATCGCCATTGCGTTTCGATCGCGAATCGAAGGCCGCTGCAGAAGCGACGCGCTTTCAATTCCGTCGGTTTGGCTAAGCAATTGCCGAATCGTGATCTGTGATTTCCGCGGATCACTCTTCCACTCGGTGATCGTGTCCGACACCGGATCGTCAAGTCTAAACAGGCCCTCTTGCACAGCCGCGAGCGCTGCAATTCCCCAAAAACTTTTCGTCCCGCTAAAGATCGGCCATCGTCTGTTTGCAGATCCATCGTTCGCGTAATGCTCGAAAATTGTCCGGCCATTTTGCATTACCAGCACCGCACTGCCACGCCTGCTCTCGGAATATTTTGCAGCACGCTCGCAATCCGAAGCATGGATTTCCGCAAACGCGGACTGCGACGACGAAAACAAGCGCGAGTGCGAAATAGGATTGGGTAGCGCACGCGTCTCGCGTGCTGGCGAGCGCGTCCTCGCGATCGCGAACTTCCCTCTGGTGCAGCACTAATCACATGGTCTTGCTTTGAAAAAGATCTTTTCGGCGCGACGCCGAAACCAGCACGTCGGGACGCGTGCGCTACCCCGAATCTGGCGTCGCCGCTGGCGTTGGAGGTTCCGCCACAGGCAGATTTCGTCTCCGCAATTCTTCTGCATTTGGCAATTCGTCGAGATTGCGCAGCCCGAAGTGATCGAGAAAAAATTGTGTCGTTTCGTAAAGAAGCGGTCGTCCGGGAATTTCGGCGCGTCCGGCGATTTTCACCAAACCGCGTTCCATCAACGTTTGCAGCACGCCATCGATGTTCACGCCGCGCACCGCTTCTACGTCCGCACGGGTAATCGGTTGCCGATACGCAATGATTGCTAACGTTTCCAGCCCAGGCGCACTCAACCGCGCCGGCTTCGGCGCAGGGAAAAGCTGCCGGACCCATTTTGCAAAGGCGGGATCTGTGGCCAGTTGCCAACCTTCTGCTTTTTCGACCAGTTGAAATGCACGGCTCTGCTGAATGTACTCCACCTTTAGTTGTTCGAGTGCAGCGGCAACTTCGGCATTTTTTACGCGAGCAAACTCGTTAGGGGTCTCACTCGCGTGCTCGCCTTCGGCTCCTTTGATCGCCGCGGTGATTTCATGAATAGGGAGCGGCTTTTGTGCGCTGAATAGAAGCGCTTCGATAACCTTTTCCAAGCTCATACTAGTTCTTATCCCGAGCCCCGAACGCTTTCGGGATCGAGGGATCTCGCGAAATTATTTTCAAGCTGTCGCAACGGGGTTCCTCGACTTCGCTCGGAATGACCGTGCTCATCAAGCTCCGATCGCGGTTTGAATCGCATCCGCGATCCGGTCTGCTTGTTTGTCGATCATTTCAAACTGCCGCCCTTCAATCAGTAGACGAATTTTTGGCTCGGTGCCGGAATAACGCAGGAGCACACGGCCTTTGCCGGACAACTCTTTCTCGGCCTCTGTTACCAGCTTCATCACAGAATCCAGTTCCGCCAGTGGGCGCTTTTCTTTCACCGCCAGATTGCGCTGGGCTTGCGGATACTTTTGCAAACACGACTTGAGCTTGCTCAGTGGCTGACCGGTTTTGTGCATGACCCGCAAAATTTGGAGCGCGGTAATAATGCCGTCGCCTGTCGTCGTAAAATCACGAAAAATAACGTGGCCGCTTTGTTCGCCACCGAGATTCAGTTTTTGCCGCGCCATTTCTTCAATGACATAACGATCGCCGACTTTCGTTCGCACGACTTTGCCGCCGCGCGTCGCGAGTGCCTCATCGAGACCGAAGTTGCTCATGACCGTTGCCACGACGGTGTTTTGCTCCAGCCGGCCCGATTCCAAAAAATCCAATGCTGCGATCGCGAGGATTTCATCGCCATCGACAATCTCGCCGTCCTCGTCGCAAAGAAGAACACGATCAGCATCGCCGTCGTGACTAATGCCCACATCCGCGCCGCTGACTTCGACGATCCGCTGAATTTCCGTCGGATGCATGCTGCCGCAGCCGTCGTTAATATTGATCCCGTTCGGCTCGTTGTGCGCTATGGCAACCTCCGCGCCTAGTTCGCGCAAAATGCACGGCGTCGATTTGTAAGCCGCGCCATTCGCTACATCCACTGCGACACGCATTTCCTCGAGCGACATTCCCTTGGGAAAACTCGCCTTCGCGAATTCCACGTAACGGCCCAGTGCGTCATCGATTCGTGTAGCTCGACCAATGTTGTTCGCAGTCGGCCGAATGGAATCGATTTCGCCCGTGAAAACGAGGTTCTCGATTTTTTCCTCGATCTGATCATCCAGTTTGTAACCGTCGTGCCGGAAAAATTTGATCCCGTTATCCTGATAAGCGTTATGCGACGCCGATAGGACGATGCCAGCATCTGCACGCAGCGATCGCGTGATGTACGCAACGCCCGGCGTCGGCAACGGCCCGATGACCAAGACATCCACGCCAAGTGAAGTGATTCCGGCCACGAGCGCGTTTTCCAGCATGTAACCGGAAAGACGCGTGTCTTTCCCGAGCACGATTTTCGGCCGCGCGCCGTCAGGCGTCCTGCGCGGATTCATCTGCGCGAACACATACGCCGCAGCGCGTCCAAGTTTCAGCGCCGTCTCTGCCGTCACCGGCTCGACGTTTGCGACACCGCGGACACCGTCCGTGCCAAAGATTTTCTTCTGCTCGGTCACGGGCTAATAGAAACGCTCAAAGCGCGATTCGTAAACGCGAAATTTCGCAATGCCAAAGCCAACGGCTAGCGAGGTCATTGCCAAGTGTGGAAATTAGGAACCTGGATATGGGCCTTGCCCCTCTACGTTGCGTCCACGCTTTCGGCAGATTTTTTCGCCAGATTCATTTCATTGATTTTTCGATGCAACGTGCGGCGGCTGATGCCGAGTTTTTTCGCAGCGGCAGTAACGTTGCCGTTCGTCGCTGCAAGCGCTTGGGCAATCAATCTTCTTTCCGTCTCGTGCAGATCGAGCGGGCTGGTTCTTTCGCCGAACGCTTCAGTCGGCGAAACGCCGCCGGGTAACTTTGCTGTGGCAACCTGACGCACAGCCGCTGGCATGTCGCGTAACGTGATTTGTTTGCCTGTGGCCATGACGACGCCGTGCTCGATTGCTGTGCGCAGCTCGCGGATGTTGCCGGGCCAATCGTACGCAAGGAGCGCGTCCATGGCATCCGGCACGAGATCGAGGAGCGGTTTCTGGTTTTCCTTGCAAAAATGGCGCAGAAATCCGCGGACAAGAATCGGGATGTCTTCCTTTCGGTCGCGCAGCGGCGGCATGACGACACGCACGACGTTGAGGCGAAAATAAAGGTCGTCGCGGAATTTTCCCTCGCGCACGAGTTGTTCCAGATTTTTGTTCGTGGCTGCGATCAGCCGCACATCGGCACGCAATGTTTGGTTGCCGCCGACGCGTTCGAACGCGCGTTCCTCGCTCATGACGCGTAGCAATTTGACCTGCGTGCTCGGATCGATCTCCCCGATTTCGTCAAGAAAAAGTGTGCCGCCATTGGCCTGTTCGAAGCGGCCGATGCGCCGTTCGTGTGCACCGGTGAACGCGCCTTTCTCGTGTCCGAACAATTCGCTCTCGAGAAGCTGCGGCGAAAGCGCGGCGCAATGCACCACCACAAATTTCGATTTGTTTCGCCGGCTCAAATTGTGAATCGCATGCGCGGCTAGTTCTTTGCCCGTGCCGCTCTCGCCTTCGATTAACACATTGGCCGATGAAGGAGCGACTTGTTTGATTGTCTCGAGCACGTCATGCAACGCCGGCGAATCGCCCCAGATGTTTTCGAGCCCGTAACGCTCGTCGACCTGTTCGCGGAGCGCGCGATTTTCCTGCTCAAGTTTGCGGCTTTGCACCGCCCGCGCGATGAGCAATTCGACTTTGTCGAGGTTCAGCGGCTTGGTGACGAAATCGTAAGCGCCGCGTTTCATCGCCTCGACTGCGACATCGACCGATCCGTAAGCGGTCATCATGATGCAAATCGGCGGACGCGACATTTTGAGCGCGCGCTCGATTAGGGTCATTCCATCTTCGCTGCCGAGCCGGAGGTCAGTTAGAAGCACATCGACCTGCTCGCGGTCCAGCACGTCCATCGCCCCCGCAATATCAGCGGCGACGTACACGTCGTAATCGTTCTCAAGCAAACGTCGCAGGCCGTCGCGCGTATGCTTCTCGTCGTCAACAATCAGAACCGTGGCCTGAAGATCCATAAGGGAACCAACAACTAACCGCAGAGAACGCAGAGTTCATGGAGATTCAAAACATTTCTGTGGCTCGCGCGAGGTTCACGCTGTGACAACCTTGGGACTCTGTGGTGCTTGCGCGGGAAACCGTGTATCATCGTGCGTGCGTCAGCGAGTCTTTCGGGGTCTGATGTCAATTGTTCTTGTAAGCTGTCCCGCCCTGGTTGCTGGCGAGGACGCCGGCAGCGCAGACACGAGCTGGAAAATCGTGGCTCATGACAAAGATCTCGACATCTACAGCCGGCCCCGCCCGGGTTCGCCGCACAAGGAATTCAAAGCAGTTGGCCCGATTGACGCGCCGACTCGTGCTGTGGGCGCTGTAATCGACGATTTCGAAAATTATCCAAAGTTCATGCCTTTCACGACGGAATGCCGGCTGATTAAACAAGATGGCGACACGATGATCGGGTACCAGCGGCTGTCGCCGAAGATTTGCGCGGATCGTGATTACACATTGCGCGTTTCGAAGAAGTCATTGCCCGTACGAGATGGTGTGGTCTATACGAGCCGGTGGTCGCCAGCGAATGAACTCGGGCCGCCCGAAAAGAAAGGTGTAGTGCGCGTAAAAATTTGCGAGGGCACCTGGCGGCTTGACCCTGAAGGACCCGCCAAAACACTTGCCACGTATTCCATCTACACGGATAGCGGTGCCCCTTTGCCAGCGTTCATCGACAATCGCGTAAGCCTGACGGGAATTCGAAGGTTGTTCGCGGCCGTTCGCAAACAGGTTAAGGAGCCAAAGTACGCGATGGCTTCGCAGGCGTCACCAGCGCCTGCCAGGCCCTAGTAAAATCTTTTTCGCGAGTAACGCGCGCGAGTATTGTCTGTCCGCATGAAATTCAATTTCTTCCTGTGTCTGGTCGCCGGTGCGTTCACGGTCAACAACCCCACTTCAGCCGAGAAAGCGCCCGACACTCCAAAGAAACCAGTTACCACCGAATACCATGGAGTAACCGTGGAAGATCCGTATCAGTGGCTCGAATCGGATGAGGACTCGCAGGTGAAAGCGTGGTCCGACGCGCAGAACCAGCAGACACGTAAGTATCTCGACAACTTGCCCGATCGGGCGGCGAATTGAGAAACAATTACAAGAGTGGTACGCGAAAACTTCGCCGAGCTATTTCTCCCTCGTCTCGCGCCCCGGAATTTTATTCGCGATGAAATTCCAGCCGCCGAAACAACAACCCCTGTTGGTGACGCTCGCGTCGGCGGACGATCTCAAGTCGGAAAAAGTGGTGCTCGATCCGAACGTCCTCGACACGAAAGGCACTACAACGATCGACTGGTTTGTGCCGTCGTTGGACGGCAAATACATCGCCATGTCACTTTCCAAAGGTGGCAGCGAAGACGGGACACTTCACTTTTACGAAACTGCGACTGGCAAAGCGCTCGCGGACACGATTGCGCATGTCCAATATCCGACGGCAGGCGGCAGCGCGGCTTGGAACGCGGATTCCACCGGGGTTTTTTACACACGGTTTCCCCGGAAAGGCGAGCGGCCGGATGCTGATCTGAATTTTTATCAGCAGATTTATTTTCATAAGCTCGGCACGCCCGATACCGAGGACAAGTATTCGATCGGCAAAGACTTCCCACGAATCGCAGAGATCGCCCTCGCGGCATCCCGCGACGGCAAATACATTCTCGCGACTGTAGCCAACGGCGACGGTGGGGATTTCGCGCATTATCTGCTCGGCCCTGATCAAAGCTGGAAGCAGATCACGCAATTCAGCGATCAGATAAAGCTCGCCCGCCTCGGACGAGACAATGCGCTTTATTTGCTTTCGCGAGCGGATGCACCGCGCGGAAAGGTTCTTCGTTTGCCGCTCGATGTGCCCGAATTGAAAAATGCTGCGGAGATTATTGCTTCCGGGGAAGCGGTGATCGAGCAAATCGTGCCAGGCACGGACGCGCTCTATGTTGCCGATCTGCTTGGAGGACCATCTCAAATCCGGCGCTTCGATCTGAATGGCAAGAATGAAGCGAAGATCTCCACCCCACAAATCTCCGCTGTGCAAGAATTGCTCACGCTCGAAGACGGATCGCTCCTGTTCCGCGACGTGAGCTATACCGACCCGGCGGCGTGGTTCCATTGTCTCAATGGGAAAACCGAGCCGGGGAAGACGGCCCTGCAGAGCACGTCCCCTGTCTCGTTTGCTGATATTGAAGTGCGGCGCGAATTCGCCACCTCAAAAGACGGCACAAAAATTCCAGTGAACGTCCTTTCTCGAAAAGGAATGAAACGCGACGGAAACAACCCGACGCTGCTCTACGCGTACGGCGGCTACGGAATCAGCATGTCGCCCAACTTTGATTTTACGCGGCGGCTCTGGTTTGATCGCGGTGGCGTTTACGTGGTGGCAAACATTCGAGGCGGTGGCGAGTTCGGCGAAGAATGGCACAAGGCCGGCAATCTCACGAAAAAACAGAATGTATTCGACGACTTTGCGGCGGCCGCGGAGTATCTGATCAAAGAAAATTACACGCGCCCGGCGAAGCTCGCGATTCAAGGTGGAAGCAACGGTGGCCTTTTGATGGGCGCGATGATCACGCAGCATCCTGATCTGTTCCGTGCAGTAGTTTCCTCGGTAGGCATTTACGACATGCTGCGTGTGGAACTGGCGCCGAACGGTGCATTTAATGTGACCGAGTTCGGCACAGTAAAAGACCCCGAGCAATTCAAGGCCCTTTACGCTTACTCGCCCTATCATCACGTTGTGGACGGAACGAAATATCCCGCCGTTCTAATGATGACCGGCGCAAACGATGGACGCGTGGCGCCGTATCACTCCCGCAAGATGACGGCGCGCCTGCTTGCCGCAAACAAATCCGAGAACCCGATTCTTTTGCGAACCAGCTCCAGCGCGGGCCACGGTATCGGCACTGCGTTGAGCGAGCGCATCAAACAGTCGGCCGACATTTACGCGTTTCTCTTTGGGCAACTCGGGATGACAGGCAAGCGGGGCGACTAGTTTCAACGGCTACGAGCGATTTTGTAACTGATCTCTGGCTTCTCCTGCTTCCAGCATGCGAATGCGTTTGTCGATGAATGGCAAACGGATCGTCAGGGTAACACCTTTACCCTCGCTGCTTTCGATGGAGAGCTCACCGCCATGCTCGCGTACGATGCGTCGCACAATCAACAATCCAAGCCCACTGCCGGCTGCTTTGGTTGTGAAATAAGGTTCAAATATGCGACTCAAATTTTCTGCCGACATGCCGCCACCGGTGTCGGTGAAGCGGACGATCACATGCGTATCGGCCAGATCGGTACGGATGCGCAACGAACCGTCGCGGTGCATGGCTTCGACACTGTTTTTGATCACGTTGTAAAACGCTTGCTTCATCTGATCGCGATCGAGCTGAAGCAATGGCAGATCCGAGCGCAGCTCTTGTTCTACGACTATCCCGCGGTCCTGAAGCTCAGGCGCGACAAAGCGAACAGCTTCTTCGACAATCGTGTTTACACTTTCCGGCCGCAGTTGCGGACGTGACGGCCGGATGGCTTTCAAGAATTGCGTGACGATGGAATCCAGCCTGTTGACTTCGGAACGGGCGACATCGATCGATTGTTCGAGCTCCGCTTTTTCATCATCGTGGAGCTTTTGCACACTGCGCTCCATCAATTGCAAATGAATGTGCAGTGAGTTGAGCGGATTACCGATTTCGTGCGCGACACCCGCGGCCAACAACCTCAGCGCATTCAAACGTTCCGACTCAATCGTTTGCTGCGCGTTGCGGCGGCTTTCAGTGATGTCGCGCAGGATGATCACATGCCCAACCTCTTCCGCTGTAGCCGGGGGCGTTGACCCCGACCTGCGCCGACCGTGGTCGCCGCCAACAATCCCGCCGGAGTCGCCGCCTCCGGCTACAGTGGGTTCGCGCTGTTCCATGACCAGCGGCACAACGTAGAAATTGATGAACCGATTCTGCGGATAGAAGATTTCCATGTCGTGGCTGACCGGCCCGCCGCTTCGGGTCAACGATCCCCAATCGAGACCTCCAATGCGTTCGTCCAACCGCTTGCCGATTGCTTCGCCCGCCTCGAGTCCAAATAAGCCGCAAGCCGACTCATTCAGGTAAGTGATTCGGCCTTTCGAATCAGTCACGAAGATGCCTTCCTGGATGGCATTGAAAACGGTCTCGAGGAAACCTTTCTCTTGTGCCAGGCGCAGAAAATAATTCTGCACATCTTCCGGCCCGATGCGGCCGAGGCGCTCGATGAGTTTTTCAAGAAAACCCGCTTTCATAAGCTTAGGTCATGGTTGAATCCGAGAATCGTTGAGACGTTGCAACCGATGCGCTGCCGATTTTAAGCGTTCAATGACTCAACACTTCAACTTCTTCGTGTCGAGCTGGCACTTCCACCGTGAGCATTTCCACGCGCAAATAATTCAAGACCACCGGCGCGAGAATTAAGCCGGGGATTCCCATGAGTCGTTCGCCGAGGATCAGAGCGATTAACGTGAGCCAAACCGGATTGCGGATCCGGTCGCCGATGATTTTGCTGTTCAGCAAATACTCGAGCTTGTGAATCACGATGAGAAAGATCAGCGCGGAAATCGCCATCTTCAGGGAAATCGTCAATGCGACAAAGACGATGATTGTGTTGCTCAAAAGGTTCCCGACGATCGGCACGAGCCCGCAAAGAAACGTGACCGCAATGAGCAGCGGCGCGTGCGGCATGTGAACGGCCGTGAGGAAGAGCGCGGTCAACGCGGTATTGATGAGAGAAATCGTGATCTGCGCGCCCATGACGGTCTCAAAGCTTCGATAAAAATCGCGGAACCGCCGTGCGACTTGGTCGCAGCAGATGGAGTAAAGATTATTCTTCACCCGATGCGTACCCCGATGCGGGTCCAGCCCGGTTTTGAAAAAGAGGCTCGCGGCGGCGACGATTCCAAGGATGCTGAAAACTAAATTCGTGGTCGTCGCTTTGGCTACGTTTGCCACGTTGCGCAGATAATTTGCTTCCTCCCCAAGCGTGCCGATCACGACCTGCCTGAGACTTTCAAAATCACTAAAGGGCAAGTCGATTTGCCTCTTCTGCGCCCATGCGCTGGCCGAAGGAATCGAGGTATCCGCCACATCCGGCAACGCCAGAATGGCTGCCCGGGTAAAATAAATCCCGGCGCCGCCAATTCCGGCTACAGCGATGATGAACAACGCCAGCGCCAGCCATTTTCTTCGAGTGAAAGAATATAGTTGGCGCAACGCAAAATATGAAAACAAGACAACTAACAGCGGCACGCCAAGATGAAGAATCCCCGCCAGAACGATTGTTGCGGCGAGCACTGCGTAAGAAACTCGCACCGGGGTAATCATGACTCAGTCACCCTTTTACTCCATCCGTGTCAGGTATTGTCAACCAGGGCGTACAGCGCTGTAGAGTGCGCTGTCCTCAGCGCACGGGTATCTATGCAACACAAAAAATCGAAAATCGCCGCCGGGCGATCACAGGGAACCGTTTCGGACGTCTCGCTCCGCTACTGGCTCCAAAGTCTGGCCTGTTTCTTGTTCAGCGCGTTCTTTCAACGCCGCCTTGCGCGAAAGTTTTACGCGGCCTTTGTCGTCGATGCCGATGCATTTCACCCAAATCATGTCGCCAATTTTGACCACGTCCTCAGTGCGCTTCACTCGAAAATCCGCAAGCTCGGAAATGTGCACCAAGCCGTCTTTGCCTGGAAAAACTTCAACAAACGCCCCGAACTCCTTCGTCGTGACGACGCGGCCCTGATAGGTTTGCCCGATTTCGATTTCGCGAGTCATCCCGCCGATAATTTCCTTCGCGCGCGCCATGCTCTCGCCAGTCGTTGCGTAGATGTGCACTGAGCCGTCGTCTTCGATATTAATTTCGGCGCCGGTTTCCGCGACAATGCCCTTGATGGTTTTGCCGCCGGGCCCGATGAGCGCGCCGATCTTCTCCGGATTGATTTTAACTGTCTCGATTCGCGGCGCGTATTTCGACAACTCTGTGCGCGGTTGATCCAGCGTGCTACGCATGATCTCGAGAATCTTCGTACGCGCTTCTTTCGCACGTTGAATTGCTTCCGTCAGGATGTTGTGAGCGACACCGGGGAGTTTCAGGTCAAGCTGAAAACCCGTCACGCCTGCGTCCGTTCCGCAAAGCTTGAAATCCATATCGCCATAATGATCTTCGGACCCGATGATGTCGGTGAGCAATTCGTAGCGTTTCAATTGCCCGTCATCGCCGGCCTCGCTGACGAGGCCGATCGAGATTCCGGCAACCATGCTCTTCACCGGCACGCCTGCATCCATCAGTGCAAGCATTCCGCCGCACACGCTTGCCATGGACGTCGAGCCGTTGGACTCCATGATCTCGCTGGAAATGCGGATGGCATAACGAAATTCATTTTCGCTCGGCACGATCGGTTCGAGCGAACGCTCGGCCAGCGCGCCATGGCCAATCTCACGGCGTCCAGGCCCGCCTGTCCGCCCGGTTTCGCCGACGCTAAACGGCGGAAAATTGTAATGCAGAATAAAGCGCTTTGATTGTTCGCCTCCGCCGTACGCATCAATCATCTGTGCTTCTTCAATGGGAGCCAGCGTCGCGAGTGCGAGTGCCTGAGTTTCGCCACGCTGAAAAATCGACGAGCCATGTGCTCGCGGCAATACGCCTACTTCGCAGGTGATCTGGCGCAAATCCTGATAGCCGCGCCCGTCCACGCGTTGCTGTTTTTCCAGAATGTTGGCGCGAAACATCTTCTTTTCGACAAACTCGAATGCCTGTGAGATCGCAAACGAATCTGCCTCGGGAAATTTTTGGAGAATCGCCGTCTTTGCCTCCTCTCGCAGAGTGTTGATAGCTTTTGCGCGCGCACTTTTGCCTTCAGTGCGCAGCGCCTGTTCGAGTCGATCGCCAGCAACCTGACGGGCGATATCCACCATCTCCTGATTTACGTGGAGCAACTCAACCTCTCGCTTTGATTTACCCACTCTCGAGGCCAGCTCTTTCTGGGCCTGAATCATCTCACGCGCATGCCCGTGCGCGAACTCGAGCGCTTTCGTAAATTCAGCTTCCGGCATTTCCTTTGCCGAGCCTTCGATCATGATCACGTCGTTTTCCGTGCCGACGTAAACAAGATCGAGATCGCTCTGGGCGCGCTCGTCATGTGTCGGGTTGGCAACTAACTCCCCGTTAACACGACCAACGCGCACCGCTCCAATCGGGCCTGCAAAAGGAATGTCCGAAATAGAAAGCGCGGCGGATGCACCGTTCATCGCGAGAATGTCGGGATCGTTCTGGCCATCGGCGCTGAGGAGGATCGAGATGATCTGGGTGTCGTAAAAATATCCCTTCGGAAAAAGCGGCCGCAAAGGCCGATCGATCATTCGCGAAGTGAGCGTTTCCTTTTCCGCAGGACGACCTTCTCGTTTGAAATAGCCGCCCGGGAATTTCCCGGCGGCTGCCGCTTTCTCGCGGTAATCAACCGTCAGTGGAAAGAAATCCTGACCTTCTTTGATTGCCAGGGCCGAAACTGCGCTGACAAGCACAGTGGTGTCGCCGCACGTAACGATAACTGCGCCGTCGGCGAGCCTGGCGATTTTTCCGGTTTCGATAGATATCTCATTGCCGCCGATTTTGGCGGTGACCTTTTGTTGCATGATTATTCTCCTGGATTCGCGGTTCCAGGCGGTCACCTCGACTGTAGGTTTTAAACCCGTTGTCCGCCGCGGCGGACGCGAAACTAAAACCTAAAATCCAAGGTGATTGCTGCGCCTGGACTGCTGATTTTCTCTTTAGTTGGGGTTGTGGCTTCGAGCGAACCTGCCGAATTGATCGCTGCGGTTATTTCCGAAGGTTCAGCTTCTCGATCACTTTCTTGTAACGATCAGCTTCCGTTTTGCTCAAATAATCAAGCAGACTCCTGCGTTGCGCGACCATTTTAAGTAAGCCGCGCCGCGAAGAGTGATCTTTCCGGTTAACCTTGAGGTGCTCAGTTAGATGCTCAATCCGGCGGGTCAGAAGTGCCACTTGCACATCCGCGCTGCCGGTATCTTGGTCATGTAACTGGAACTCCTTGAGATCCGACGTTTGGTTGCTCTCGGCCATAACGAAGCGCCTATTGTAGCCGAAGAACCCATCTTCGCAACCGCACAAACCAGCCGCGCCTGCACCACCTGGCCTGTTCCTAAGCTGGATGTCTTTCTCGTTTGCCGTCGTACCAGAGGCTGAGCTTTGCACGCGAACGGACTCCGCCAGAACCGCGGATGATTACTCCAAAGAATTTGCGCAGAAAATCTTTCGCAGGATACATGCGCAATTTCCGGCCTGACGTGACAACCGGTTCGCGCAGCACTTTGAAGCCGCCCAGCTTTTTTAGCTCGAGGGAAAAATAAACTTCTTCACCGGCAAAGTACTGCTCATCGAATCCGCCAACGACATCGAAGTTGCGCCGCGTAGTGAAAAGAAATGCGCCGGCCCCAAGATTCAGGCCGAAATAAACCGACGAAAAACCACGCAACAGCATGCGTCCCCAAAAGGGAATGAAGCCGTCCATCGCCACTCGTGCGCCGCCTCCGGCGTTACCACCTTCCAGCACGGCGATCCCGCCACTCACATGCGCTCGATTGATCCGCGTGTCGGCGTCGACGAAGAACAAATACTCGCCCTTCGCAGCGCGTGCGCCTGCATTCCTGGCGGCCGCGATTTGGCGGCGATTAATTGGGATCACCTTTGCTCCCGCGGCTGAAGCGATCTGCGGCGTCGCGTCCGTTGACGCATCATCAACGACGATGATTTCGTATGGCTGCGTCGTCCCAGACGCGGCCTCCCGAATCGCAGTCAGGGTGTTCGAAAGTTCGTGCTCTTCGTTGTACGCGGGAACAATAAATGAAATCATTGGTCTGGTGAGGCGAGCCATATCGCCTGTGATCAACAGACACGCAAGCTGCCAGCTCACGCGACGCTACTTTGTCCGGGCATAAACTAGTGAATCGAGGAGCTCGCCATCTTTGACGACATTGTTCTTGAGGCGTCCTTCGAAAGCGAAGCCGGATTTTTCCAGCACACGTGCGGATGCTGGATTGTTTGCAAACACCTCTGCGGTGATCCGGTGGAGCGGAAAATTGTCGAAACAGAAATCAGTGACTGCTGTCAGCGCTTCAGTCATCACGCCGCGTCCCCAGAACTGCTCGCCCAACCAGTAACCCACTGTCGCTGTATGCCGATACACATCCTGGCCCGGATGAACACCGATCCCGCCGACGGCCGCGCCGTCGATCTCAACGCAAAATTTCATTTCCGGCTGTTCGCTTATGGCTCGCTGCAAGAATTCGTGCGCGTCTTGGATCGTGTATGGATGCGGGAACAGATCGCGTACCGCCAGCCAGATTTTGCGGTTGTTCGCGTGCCTTGCCAACGACTCGGCATCGTCCAGCCGCCACGGGCGAATGGTGCACCGTTCGAGCAGAAGCTCCATCGGTCACTCGCTACTTGAAATTAATACCGGTTTTCTGCACCTCGCGATAAGGCAACAGCCATACAAGTGATTCATCGTGAAGATCGACGACCTGAATGCGATTTCCCCATGGATCGCGAAAGTCGCAGCGAAACGGCGGCTCCAATTTGAGCTTATATTTCTCGGTAAGTTTTTTTCTGACTTCCTCGAGCTGCGTTTCATCGCGAACCATGATCCCGAAATGCCGCATGTTTGCGCGCTGAACTTTGTCGACTTCGAAGATCGCCAGGAACTGATGGTCACCCAGTTTGAAGAATGCGTCGCCCTCGCCGCCGCTCATCTGTTCGAGATTGAAAACATCTTTGTAGAAGGCCACCGCCTTCTCAACATCATCCACCTCGATGGCGACATGATTGCATCCATAAACTTGCACGCTCATATGTCAGCTTAGGCGAAAATGAAGCGGTGCGCGGGACTTTTTGATACTAAGTCAAAGAGCACTGTCATGTTGAGCGGAGCGAAACATCTCTGTTTAATTACATTTGCGGATCGGTCCAAATTTCATCCGAGATTCTTCGCTTCACTCAGAATGACAGCAGGCATTGGCTCCTGGCAAAATCCGGCTTTCGGAGATCAGTCTCGAACGGTGTTCAGCCCTTGCCGGACGATTCGCTCGATAAGTTGCGGATACGCCAGCCCTGACTTTCCTGCTGCAAGCGCGAAGTCTTCATCGTCAGCGAGAATGGGATTGGGGTTAGCCTCGATGAAATAGAGCTTGTTCTCCGGTGTCAGGCGCAGATCGATTCGCGCGTAGCCGTCGATTGTCAGCAATCGGTAAATCTCTTTACATTTTTCCTCAATATTAGTGAGGAGCGCGGGATCGAGGTTTTCCGCGAACTGGTTCTCCAAACCCCATCGTTTTCGATATTCTTCGTCCCATTTGGCTTTATAAGTAGCGATCTTTGGTTCGTCGGGCGGCACTTCGCGGAAGACAAGTTCGCGAATCGCAAAAACCGTCAATCGCACATTGCCCATCAGACTCACGTAAAGCTCGCGACCCTCGATGTATTCCTCGGCAATGACGTCACTGTTGTGTTTCTCGTGAATGAAACTTACGCGTTCGCGAAACTGCTCGTCATTTCCCACGAAAGACGCTTGTGAAATCCCGTACGACGCCTCTTCTTTCACTGGCTTCACGATGAGCGGAAACTTCGGCTGCTTCAGGCGCGCGATCCGCTGTCCGCGCGGAATGACCATGAAATTCGGCACGTGAATGCCGTGATAGTGCAGAATTTTTTTTGAGATGCCTTTATGTTTGCAAAGGGTCAGCCCCGTCGAACCGCAGCCCGTGAAACGCAGGCCTTGCATCTCGAAGAATGAAACAATGTTCTGATCAAATTCAGACTTGTTCCTGAATTGTTCGACGAGATTGAAAAGCACGTCAGGCGCGCACGTCTCCAGTTTTTGCCGTAGCAGATCGACATCGTCATAGATGGCCAGGTGCTCCGGTGTGTGCCCCATCGCGCCGAGCGCGTTCATCACATCCGCCTCGGTCTTCCACTCTTTCGTTTTCAGTTCGTCGCTGAAATCCTGATCAACAGTGGTAGGACTTGTGCCGTCGAACAGAACGAGAACTTTGAGGTTCTTCTTCATGTTAGGTCATTCCGAGCGGAGCGAAGCGCAGTCGAGGAATCCCGCGGGAACACCTTAAGCTTTTGCAACGGGATATCTCGACTTCGCTCGACATGACGGTTATTTCGTCCGCTTGAATTTGCCCGTGAAAAGATAATTCATCACCAGTGTCGTGATGAAAGCGGTAACACGAAAATCCTGTTGCGGATCGTCATTCAGCACATGCAACCCAAGTTCATCACATCGACGGGTAAGCCTTGCAAGGAGCTGGTTCACGGGGAATTTCTTTTCGTTTGTCCATTGGCAAACAGCATTCAGTAATCGCCGCCTTCGTCGCCGCAAATAGGCGCCTGCCTTAATGCCAGCCGGTGCGGCAAATAGCTGTCGTAGATCAGCATCGTAAAAATCTGGATACGTATCTTCGTTGAGCTTCCGTTTGTGCGCGTAATACGTTTTGAGTTTTACGTTGAGACAATCGTAATCCGCAACGCGATATTCTGGCGTGTGCACGGGCGGCATGCCCGCCAATGAGCGCATCAGCTCATCAATGTATTCCATTTTTCGTAGCGCCGGCCAGCCAGCATAATTCTTGCGCCAATCGAGCTCCGGCGTAAGCCAAACCGCAAATGTCTCGGCGAAATCCTCGTCCGGATGACTCTGCGCATACCAATCCTCAAGGTGAACGACGTAACTACGGCTGAATGGGCGTGGCCGGTAAGTGTCCGGTGTTTCCTCCCGCGATGTTTGCCCGAAACATTGCTTCCATTTTTTCCGACGCGTCAGTTGATAAGCGTACATGTAAGCGTGCCCCGCTTCATGTCGCATTAACTTCATGAACCACTCCGGCGTCCCGCCTTCCACTTCGAGCATCATCGTGCGCTCGAGCGCGCGCAGCCGGTCGTGAACCAGAAAGAACGGAACGAAGACCGCAGGAACACCTACCGGGACGAACCATTCATCGCCGACATGGCACGGTGGATGAAACACCAAACCTTTTGCCGAAAGCTCATCGTACAGTTGTCGGATCAGCGGCTCCAGGGCGGTTCCCTCGAGGCGTAGTCCGAGTGACAAGATGCGGCGCTCGAGAAGCTCCGCATCATTCAATGACGCCCAGTCGGCAGCTTCCATTTGGCGCATGCTATCACCGAGAGAACCGGTGTCACGCCCTTGCGGGAAGTACGAAGAAACAATGGTGACTTTTGGTATTCCTTAGTTGCTAGAATCGGGACGGAACTGGCGAACACTGCGAGCCTTGCCGGGGTTTGGCGTTTTAGGGCTCTGTCTCGATCCAAAATTGTTCAGGATTCTTGTCGAAACGCCTTAGCGAGAGGCACCTGCCTCGGCTCGGTTCACGTTTGAGAGGCCGTCTAAGCGTCCCGACCTTGCACAATTAGTAAAAAATATTCATAATCACTTCTCCCACTCGGAGAAGGACTTACAACTGAAATCGCCGACCGACACTGGACAAGCACGGAAACGGCTGTACATGAAGGGCCGATGAAATTGATCGACGCGCCGATTCGCGCTGCCCGCTGGGGCGGGCGAGCGGCATAGAGGCTCGTTAGATTTTCGCCAAGTTGGAGCCCGCAATTCGCGGCACCCCAGTGGTCGAATCTTACCACGCGCGGATTTTTCGCGCCGGTATCCCGAACCCACTTCGCCAATCACACTCAACAACGTAGAAAGTTATGAAACCAATACTTCAAATTAATCACAAACAACGAGGCTCACGTCGCGACAACCGCGCACGGCGTCGTCACCAGAGTTTTCCATTAACGGATTACAACTATCGTCCGACAGCGGAAGCAGAGGCGAGTTCCCTCGCTGGTCGGCCGGCCACGAAGGCGCCCGCCTTCCACAAATTAAGCAGTAAATTCTTCGGCGCAGAAACAAGCCGGGATTATGTCACCGAGCTTTTGTTCTTCATTCTGATCACTGGCATCGCTGCTTGGCCGGTCGTGTCCATGCTCATCGCAGTGATTCGCATGATCAGGAATTACTGACGGCCCGGATATCAGCGATGTTAGCGGTTGCCGCCGAAAATGCCGCGAATAGTTTGGCATGACCATTTATGAAAACGAAGGCCAAAACCTTCCACATCATTGTCTGGTCGATGCTGACACTGGCCGGCTTCAATCTGCTTGCAGCGAAGGAACCTCTTTACGACGGGCTCGGCTCCTATTCGCGCAAGGTCACGACTGACTCGGCCGAAGCACAACGCTATTTCGATCAAGGCCTCGGTTTTCTCCACGGATTCAATCATCGCGCGGCGATCCGCGCGTTTCAGCAAGCCGCGGAAATCGATCCACGAATGCGCGATGGCGCATTGGGGCGTAGCGCTCGCGTGCGGTCCGCACATTAATTCGATGGCCGTTCCACCGCCCGCAGCGGAGCTGGCGTGGAAGGAAATTGGGCTGGCTCAAAAGAATGAAGGGAACGCGTCGCCGGTTGAACAGGCGCTGATCGACACCCTCGCAAAACGTTACGCTAATCCGCAGCCGGAAGATCGCAGCGGGCTGGATCGTGCTTATGCCGACGCCATGCGCGAAGTGTGGAAAAAATATCCAGAGGATCCAGACGTCGGTGCGTTTTTCGCGGAAGCAATGATGGACTTGCGGCCGTGGGATCAATGGACAGCAGACGGCAAGCCGCAGCCGGGCACGGATGAAATCATTGCCACTCTGGAGGCCGTGCTAAAACTCAATCCGAATCATCCACTGGCGAATCATCTTTATATTCACGCGGTAGAAGCATCGCCGAATCCGGAGCGCGCGATGGCTTCCGCGGACCGGCTCCGCAATTTACAGCCGGGACTTGCCCACAACGTGCATATGCCGTCGCATATCGACATTAGGACCGGCCAATGGCTGAAGGCCGTGGATACAAATGCAAAGGCAGTGGAAGCAGATCAGCGCTATCGGAAAATTTTCGGGCCGCCTAACGGTTTTCTGAATGTTTACATCGCGCATAACCGCCACATGCTGGCTTATGCCGCGATGATGACGGGTCAGCGCGACCTGGCGATGAAACACATTCGTGCCATGGTCGCAGAGATTCCGGCCGATTTTTTAAACGAAAACGCGCTCCAAGCCGAAGGAAACGTCGCGATGCCGCTGGAAGTAATGCTGCGCTTTGGGCTGTGGGACGAAATCGTGGCCGAGCCGGAAAAATACAGTGACAAGATGTGGTTCACCCATGCATTTCATCATGCCGCTCGCGCGATAGCGTACGCCGCGAAAGGTGACACGGTTAACGCGCGTAAAGCCCAAAGTGTTTTTGTCGAACGCGCCAAGCTTGTGCCGAAAGAAGATTTTGTGAGCAACAACAGTTGCGAAGCGCTTCTCGCCATCGTCATTCCTATGGTCGATGGAGAAATTCTAATCGCAGAAGGAAAGATCGATAGTGGGATTGAGCAACTGCGCGCTGCAATCCAAAAGGAAGACGCGCTCAAATATGATGAGCCACCCGGATGGTTAATTCCGGTGCGCCACTCGCTCGGAGCGGTGTTGATGAAGCAACAACGTTTTGCCGAAGCGGAGCAAGTTTATCGCGACGATCTCGCGCGTTTGCCCGAAAACGGCTGGTCCTTACTTGGGCTGGCAGAAAGTTTGCGGAAGCAAAAGAAAAACGCAGACGAAGTTGCTCAAACCGAAGCAAAGTTTAAAAAAGTTTGGGCAAAAGCCGATCTGACAATTACCACTTCGTGTCTTTGCCAGCCGCAGGGGTAACTTGCTCCGGAAAAGAAACCAGGACCAGTTGCTGACGTCCCCAGAACGGGGAGAAATTACAGCTTCGCGTAAACGCCCATCAGAGGGCGACGCGACGGTGTCGGTGAACGGAAGTCGCTGACGAAACCGTCCTTGGTGCGAATTTCAACATGACCAACGCTTCGCGCGGTCCCATACACGAGCACCGAACCAACGGGCGCAGCGAACGGATCTGTTATCGACAGTCTTTTGAATCCGTAGTTGTTGACGAGTTCGGACGCAGCGTCTCTGGCAAGGTCGGTCTTCGGGCGAGAATCAATGACTCCTGAAGCGAGCAAGGCATCCTTGACGTAATGCCAGCAGCGCGATCGCGAATGCGCATGGGCGCGCTCCTGCGCGACCGTTGCCGCTTGCACTAATCTGTTGTCGATGCGCCGATCGATTTTGGCGTACGGGTAAACGATTCGCTTCGGATAATAGTCGGAAATCACGGGCACGGATTCCTTTTTACCCTGCGGAGAACTGAAACTAAAACGGCTGCCATGCTGCACCGTCTGATTTACCGTCGGCTGGCTCATGGGGCGCACGGGTTCCATCGTAAAGGTTGACCGGGAAGGCGCTTTTTCGATTGCTTGCGTCTGCTTTTGCGCAGCTACCCGCACCGGCTTTTCAGCGCTCGTGCGCACCGATTCCGTCAAGCAGTTTCCGCGTTTTTTTAGAGATCGTCGGCGCTGTCTTCGCCGTGATCACCTGGACTACATCGTTCGTGGCCTCATCGCTTCGACTGTCGCCGCCCAAGCTGGGGGGCGCCAAGCCCTGGGCACGTGCGCCCGCGCTGAACGTCACCGAAACCAATGCAGTTGCTAGTGCTAAGAAGAGTGGTGGTCTCCGCACGAGCGCGAGGTATGCCGGAAATCACAAACCGTGGCAAGCTTTTTTTTTCGATAAAAATCATTGGCAGCTGGTCGGTTACGAGGCCGCCTTTTTCGGTGCGCGCGTGAATCACGCCACTCCGTTTCAATCGCCGGGCGAGTAATCGGACCCGAACCCTGGCGGAGGACCGAACATCTGGTCACGATCCATATACACCCGGTTTCGATGGCGGGGCGCAGATTCTTCGCCGTCCGGCGCGACGATGGCAGTGCGCCCGGAAGGTAAACGCAGGATCAATCGCCCATCGGAAGTAATACCCGTAACGCGACTGCGCACCGAATGAGTGCGGCCTCGCGCGGAATCCGCGACCGAACTCCGGCTGGCTGGCGCGTGTTTGGCTGATGACGCAACAGATTTCTTGTTCTCGGCAGTAGATCGGCTTGCGGTAGTTGGCGGCGGTTCGGTGTTTGCCTGCACTGATGGGTTTGCGGCTGTGTCCGTAGAAGCAGTTGTGTCGGGCGTCGCTACAGCTGCATCTTCCGCTGCATTCGTTGAAGCCGTGCCGTGGGATTGAGCGTTGGCTATTTGAGCCTGCTGAACATCGGCCGGAGAAATGTGAAATGGATTCGGAGTCGTCGCGGCAGTTGCCGGAGCCGGAGTTTCAGGTAGCGCATTTGGGTTCGCCGGTTGAGATGACACAACGGCGGGAGGCGACTTCGAAGTGTTTCGAGTCACTTGAGTCGTTGGCTGACTCGCCGCCGTGGAAGAGTCCGGCACACCCACCAAAACGCCAACTTCCTTTGGCTTTTGCAAGCCACGAACCAATTGGCCGATTGAGTCCGGGAAGACGACGGGCGCGATTGCCGCTGCCAGCACCAGCAGGACGCCAACCACCAGCGCGGTTCGCACCAGCCGCCGCGGCCGCGCTTCTCTCCGCCGCAGAACGCTTGTCTTAAGAGGGATACCGTAGCGATCGGATAGCGTGCGTCGGCGCTCAATTTTCCCAAGCGATTCGCGAATCATTTCCGTGACGATCAGCAAATCCTTGGGACGCTGATCGGGATCGCGATGCAACAACCGGCCTAACAAAACTCGTAACGGCTTTGGAAACCCTGAAAATTTCGGACCGCGCTGAAGCGCCTCGGCTGAGAGCGCAATCCCAGTCACCAGAAAATAGAGAGTCACACCGAGTGAATAGATTTCCGAGCGGATATCATTCGTCGAGTCGCTGAACTGTTGATCAGTCAGGCCTTGGTCGCTGGCGGGTTTGCCAGGCACATCTGATTCACTTAACTGAGGCTCGAGCTGAGGCATGACGGCCGGCAAACCAAAGTTGGTGACCTTCACCAACGGCCATGTACCCTCGGCGGTCTGGCCGGGCACCAGCATGATTTCTGAAGCCTGAATGGGCGGATACGGGAGCTTGTGAAAACTCGCCGAAGACAACACACTCACGATCTGTTCGCCAACTCGTAGCGCAGCGTCAGCCGGCATCGGTCCATGGCTGCGCACCCATGATGCAAGTGTCTCACCCGCGAGCCGCTCGGACACGTAAACGTAATCGTCTCCTTCGCGCCCAAAATCGCGCACACTGCCTATATTGACATGCTGCAGCTTCTGCGCCGACGATATATGTTCTTCAAATCCCTCCCGCTCGGCAGGATCAATACTCGCGGCAGGGATCAGCGTCACAGAGACTGGCTCCCCGGTTCTCTCATCCACAGCTTCGTAGCTCGTTGCGGGACCAGCGCTAGAGGGTTGGTACGGCGTGCCGTCATATTGAAGACGGATGCGGTAGGTTTTGAGGAATGTCGTGCGCTCCATAACGGCCTTGTTGGCCCCGGTACAACTACGATCCGGCTGCACCGCTATTCATTCAACCGTGATTTCTGTTCGGAGTTGCTCGCGTTTGCGTCTGAAAGAGAGCGATCGCGATTGGGAAGAACCGAAATCTTAGCGGTTAACCAAGTTACCGCTTTCGGCAGTTTTTTGCACGCCAAAGTTCGCGATAATTGCGATGACCCAAAATGGTCAATCTAAGTCTTCCTTTGAAATACCCCGTGGTGTAACGGTAACACAGCGCCCTTTGGAGGCGTTATTCATGGTTCGAATCCATGCGGGGTAGCCACGTAAAAGCGTCCTCGACGCTTACGTGGCTTCGCCGGTAGGAACCGTGCCTTGCCGCGTGAGGCGAAGCCTTTTACGCGGGTTCGCAAATCCCACGAACTGCGGTATAGTTTGGGTCCGGCTTTATGAACGAATTGAGAGTAGAAAATCTACGCGTCGCCGTCGGCGATCAGGAAATTGTGCGCGGCCTTACCCTTAATGTTCCGCGGGGCGAAGTGCATGCATTGATGGGCCCGAACGGCTCGGGGAAAAGCACGCTGGCCAAGGTTTTAGCCGGACATCCCGATTACCGCGTAATCGCGGGAAAGATTTTGATGGACGGCGAGAATCTTCTGGAACTTGACCCGGATGAGCGAGCGCGACGCGGTCTATTCCTGGCTTTCCAGTATCCAAGCGAGATTCCGGGCGTGACCATTGCCAATTTTCTCCGGGCAGCATTGCAAGCGCGTCTGCCGGAAGGCGAAGAGCTGGAGGCGACGGATTATTACGCCAGGCTTTACGAGAAGATGGAATTGTTGGGCATGGATCGTTCGTTTACTTCGCGCTCGGTCAATGAGGGGTTCTCTGGCGGCGAAAAAAAGCGCGCGGAAATTCTGCAAATGGCCATGCTCGAGCCGAAATACGCCGTGCTCGATGAGACCGATAGCGGCCTTGACATCGACGCGCTGAAGACCGTAGCGCACGGGGTCAATTCGTTGCGCGGTCCGAACCTTGGGATACTGTTAATCACGCACTATCAGCGGCTCCTGAACTACATCGTTCCCGACCATGTCCATGTAATGGTAGGAGGGCGAATCGTTAGGAGCGGGCGAAAGGAACTCGCTCTGGAGCTCGAGGAAAGAGGGTACGATTGGACACGCGAGGGAGCCGCGAACCAGTGTTTACCAGGTAACAACAAATGAAAACCGAAACGACAGCCATCAATATTGATCGCGGTAAGGGCGATTTCTCTTACCCGGAAGCTCACGTGCGCGATGCGGGCGCGGGCTTGAGCGAGCGCACGATTCACTACATCGCGGATGTGAAGGAGGATCCGGATTGGGTGCGCGATTTTCGTTTGCGCGCTTTAAAGACATTTTTGGAGAAACCGCTTCCCACGCACTGGGCGAGCAAAGAACTCGAGGCCATCGACTTTGATAAGATCCGTTATTATCTCTCCGGGGGCACCGAACCGAAGCGCAGCTGGGACGACGTACCGGACGACATTAAACGCACTTTCGAGCGGCTCGGCATTCCAGAGCAGGAACGGAAATTCCTCGCCGGCGTAGAAGCACAATTCGACAGCGAAGCGGTTTACTCCAACATCAAGAAAGCAGTCGGCGAACAGGGCGTGATCTTTGTCGGCTCGCGAGAAGGGCTCAAGAATTATCCGGAAATTTTCCGCCCCTGGTTCAGCAAAGTCATTCCGGTTGGCGACAACAAGTTCAGCGCGCTGAATTCAGCCGTGTTCAGCGGCGGCTCGTTCATTTACGTCCCGCCCGGCGTGAAAGTGAAGCATCCGCTGCAGGCATACTTCAGGATCAACGCGGAAAACTTCGGGCAGTTCGAGCGCACACTCATCATTGCCGATGAAGGGTCTGAAGTGACCTATATGGAAGGCTGCACTGCGCCGAAATTTAATACGCCAACGCTGCACAGTGCCGTCGTCGAACTCGTGGCGCTAAAGGGCGCGAAAATTCAGTACATCACCGTGCAAAATTGGGCTTCGAACGTTTTTAACCTCGTGACAAAACGCGGGCTTGCTGAGGAAAACGCCGAAGTGAAATGGATTGACTGCAATATCGGGTCCCGCCTCACCATGAAATATCCCGGTGTTATTATGAAAGGTCGCAAGGCGCGCGGCGAAGTCTTGTCAATCGCGCTTGCCAATGACGGCCAGCATCAGGACACCGGCGCGAAGATGATTCATGCCGCCGACGAAACCACGAGCAACATCGTTTCCAAATCGATCTCGATCGGCAAAGGTCGCGCCACTTATCGCGGCCTGGTGCACGTGCCGAAGCACCTAAAGAATTGCAAGAACAACACCGAGTGCGACGCGTTGCTCATCAACTCGACGTCGCGCACGGACACTTATCCGGCGATCACCGTGCGCGGCACCGGCAACGCCGTGCAGCACGAAGCCAGTGTCAGCCAGGTTAGCTCGGAGCAAATTTTCTACATGCAACAGCGCGGTCTGAGCGAAGCGCAGGCGATGAGCTTGAGCGTGAACGGGTTCGTAAACGATCTCGTACGCCAATTCCCCATGGAATACAGCGTCGAGCTCAAACGGCTGATCGAGCTCGAAATGGAAGGCTCGGTCGGATAAGGTAGCGCGAGCCTCTGCCTTGCGTTGCTATGGTCGCAAGCGAGGACGCATGCGCTACTTTATCAGGAGCTTCAGTCGCTTATGTCGTTAACCACTCTCGAAGTGCAGGCCAAATCAATTCTCTCGGGTCCATCCGACTTACGCGATTTGCCCGAGTGGTTCCGTGATCAGCAACGCGCGGCATGGGATCAATTCGAATCTCTCCCGCAGCCGACCCGAAAAAATCAGGCGTGGCGATTCTCGAACGTCGGTCTTCTCGATCTGGCGCCGTTCAAGACCAGTCCGCCGCTTTCTGAAGATGACCGGATAAATATTCTAAAATATTCGCGCGGCCTCGAGCAATACGCGGGTCGGATGATCTTCGCGAACGACCAATTGGTCGAGCGCGACGTCGTTTCTGAAGACCTGAAAAAACGCGGCGTAATTTTCCAGCCGCTCGAGCGTGCCATGGTCGAGCACGCCGATCTCTTCCGGAAGTATTTTATGTCGACGGAAGCAAAGCTCGGCTCGGCCAAGTTCGCCGCATTACACAAAGCACGCGTTTCGTCGGGAACATTCCTGTTCGTTCCGCGCGGATTGGAGATCGAATTGCCGATCGAGATCTTCCATTGGCTCCGCCACGATAACATGTCGGTGTTCCCGCATCTGCTCCTCGTGGCCGATGAGTTAGCCAAGGTCACGGTGATCGAGCATTTCCGGTCGTGCAGTCGAACGGCACCCGGTTTCGCCTGTGGCGTGAACGATCTCATCGCCGGGCCCGGAGCGAAGGTGACATACGTGTGCGCGCAGGAGTGGGCCAGTAACGTGATCGCATTACAAATGAACTCCACGGTGGTCGATCACGATGCCTCAGCGATGAGCCTGAATTTGCACGTGGGCGCGAAATATTCCCGGTTCGAAAGTCTGAGCCGTCTCATTGGCGAAGGCGGCCGTAGCGATCTGCTCGCTGTCGCCGTGGCGAAAGACCAGCAGGAATTCGATGCACGCACATTGCAGGATCACATCTCGCCGCGCACGGCGAGCGACTTGCTTTACAAAAACGCGCTAGACGATCGCGCTCGCACGATTTTCGGCGGGCTCATCCGCGTGGAACCGCACGCTCATTTCACTGACGCTTATCAAAAAGTTCGCAATCTTCTGTTGAGTGACGACGCAGAAGCCAACTCAATGCCCGGCCTCGAAATCCTCGCCGACAACGTCCGTTGCACCCACGGCGCAACGTCCGGGCAGATCGACGAAGACGAACTCTTCTATCTGCGCACCCGCGGCATTCCGACAAAGGTCGCCCAGCGCCTCCTAGTCACCGGCTTTCTGGACGAAGTGATCCAACGCCTCGATCATCCAGCGATAGCTGAGCATGTGCATCGACTGATTGAAGAGAAGTTCGCGAAGGCCTCAGTGCAATCGCGGATTGGATTCGGATGTCCGTTTCGGACAAAGCCGGTGCTTGACCGCGAATATGCGACGCAAATCGGCGGCACACTTCGGTGATGCCTTACCATCTAATCAATGAGCTCGTCGATTATGGAACGTCGTTGGTCCCTTTGGCGTTCATTAACAGCCCGCGAGATCTCAAAGCAATCTGCATCATATTCGTCCAGCTTCGGCAGTTTCTTGTCCATCTTGAAGCCGCAATTCTCGCAAGCGCTGGAAATTGATTCGCAGCGCGACGCTCCAACGCCGATCCCTTCTGGAGACCGCATTGACGATCGAATGGATCATTTGGCGTCAGATACGGACAATAGAGTAAATCATCTGTACGTCGCCAATTTGCGGCGGCGTTGCCAGTGGAATCGAATAACAGTTCCGGGAACACCTGAGGCGACGCGCCATGCCGATGCTGCAAGTCGCTTAGCTCTCACCCCTGAGCAACAGAAAGAGATTTCTCGACGAAATCGCGCGAACCGATGCATTACTCGCTCGTCCGCCATTCGATGTGATCGACGCGAAATTCGAGCCGCACTATCAACGAAGGGGGTATGACCAGTCTTGGCACGAAGTTTACGGTGTTCCATCAGTTCGGAAGATCAGTGACGACTTGGGTCGTTTGAAAGAATACACGCTACGTCTACAGTCCTTTCTCAGGTGTGACGCACGGCAGTGATATGTGGAAAAGCATTGAAGTGGGTGAGAAAAACATCGCGATGCAGCCAATTCGTGAGCCTGACCAAATACCTGACGTTGTGCGGCACGCCGTAACGTTCGCGCTGCGAGTCCTACGGATTAATAGATCAAACAGTCACGTGCCGGCTGAAGAGCCGCAGTTCAATTTGAAATACCGCACTGAATGGCGCGAGCGCTTCTTGAAACAGTTCCACGTGGAAAGTTTCGCCGAAGGAGGTGATCATTTAATTGGCGTGTCTGTCGCTCGCGCCGTAATTGCAAATTCTCGCGCCATCATCGAAGCCGGCTTACGATGCATATGTGGACGGCGCTTCATCTCTAAGATGTCGATCTTGCGCACGTTGAAATTCCTGATGGCGACAGTCTTCATTCGCAGCGCAAGGTTTCGGGATGGAAAATCCGGACGCGCAGCGCCGCAGGCTTGCTGCCCGATCGTTGAGCTGCGGCAATACACGTTGCATCCGGAGAAGCGGGATGTGTTGATCGATCTGTTCGACCGGGAATTTGTCGAATCGCAGGAAGCGCTCGGGATGAAGGTCATTGGTCAGTTCCGGGACCTGGATAATCCAAACCGATTTGTCTGGCTGCGAGGTTTTCGGGACATGCCTTCGCGCGCGCAGGCGCTCGAGGACTTTTACGGCGGGCCGGTCTGGAAGGCGCATCGCGAAGCGGCCAACGCCACCATGATCGATTCCGATAATGTGCTTCTTTTGCATCCGACAACACCAACTTCGGCATTCTCGTTCGGAAACAAGGAACGTCCTCGAGTGGGAACAGGCGAGACCCGGAGCGAATTGGTCGTGGCGACAATCTATTATTTCGATCTGCCGGTAGATGCGGCCTTCGTTGAGTTTTTCGAGAAAACTGTGAAACCGGCCGTGATCGGTTCAGGCGCAACGGTCCTGGCGTATTTGGTAACCGAGCACAGCGAGAACACTTTTCCCGCGCTGCCAGTACGGCAAGGCGAGAATGTTTTTGTCTGGGTAGCGCGCTTTAACGATCTGGTTGCATATGAACGTCACCTTGGGGCTCTGACCCAGTTCCCGCGTTGGCGCGACGAAATTTCGAAGGAACTCGCGCGACGCCTGAAGCGACAGCCGGAAATCTTGAAACTCTCGCCGACGACGCGCTCGCTTTTGTAGAGTCGGCGATAATTTTTCGCACCGCGAAGATCGTTATTATTTCGACGCTCCCTGCTCAGTATTCAGTTCGAAATTGATTTTCACGTCGTAGTGATCGCCCTTGATTAGCCCCGTCGGCGGCGGATCAACCTGGCTGATTTGTTTCGCAACCGCCGCCACGGATTCATTCACTGTGGCGTTCGCTGATGGTTTGGCGATTTCGAATTTCGAAACGCGACCGTCTTTTTCGATTCGCACGGTCACGAGTGTCGAAATTTTTGCGCCCGAAGGGACGTTCGTGGTCGGCTGGATCCAAGCACTGTAAAAACGGTCATGCAACATGTTGCCGTACCAGCCAAATTCGGATCCGCTGCTTCCACCGCCCGCGCTGCCAGCTTTGCCTGTTGATCCGCTTTGCGTGCTTCCGCTCTGAGACGCGGAATCCTTTTTTGCGAGCACAATTTTGTCCTTTTTCTCCGACTTGGCGTTCGCTTTCGCTGGGCTCGACTTCGGTTTTGCCGCCGGTTTTGGAGAAGCTTTCGTTACCAGCGTTTTCCTGGGAGTTGGTTTCGGGATTGGTTTTGGTGTTGTCTTGGCTCTCACTGCAGGAGTGGCGCTCGGCTTCGGCAGCGGTGTCGCTGTTGCTGTCGGTTTCGGAGTAGCCATTGGCAATTCGATTTCACTCTTCGCGGTTGTTGCGACAGGCTTTTCGGTTGCGGCTTCATCCTGTTCCGACTCGCTAGGTTCGGTCGCAGCGGGTGGCTGTTTTGGTGTTGGCGATTCCTGTTTTTCCGATTCGTTTGCCGAGAGATCTCCCGCGCCACCCAACCATACGATGCTCTCAGGATTCGATGACGCCTTCGCTGCCACACTCCAGCGGAACAGTCCCGCGATAAGCGCGACGTGCGCCAGCGCGATCAGGACGACGTTTACCCAAAAACGCCCGCCTGGCGTTCCGTATCTTTGCGAAGGCGGCCCTTTCGCCATTTAATTCGGCTCTGCTTTGGTGGCGATACCGACCTTCGTAATTCCCGCGCGTTGCAACGCGTCCATCACTCCGATCAATTTTTGCACGGGCAAATCGCGATCAGGCCGAATCACAATGGCGATATCTGGATTCGCCTGTTTCAACTGCACCAACTGCGTCGTCAGAGTTTCCAAGTCTATCACCTGATTATTGAACCGGATCGTGTCGGCGCGATCAATTGAGACCGCTTGCACCTGCGACGTGTTGATGTGCGGATTCTTCGTGCCACTGGATGGAATCACCAGGTTCATGCTGCTTTCGAGCAGCGGCGTAGTAATCATGAAAATGATGAGCAACACAAAAGCGAGATCGAGCAGCGGCGTGATATTGATCTCGCTCAACGTCTGGCGTTCCGAGTAACGTCTCATCTGCCCTTTCTTCGACGTTCGGAGTTGGACGTTGGACGTTGGGCGTTGGAAAACATTTCAGAAAACGCCGAACGCCCAACGCCGAACGCTCGATGCCCGACAAAGGAAGCTCTTCTCTGCGAAAAGCGGATTCCCGCGACCCGTGGTCGACGTATTTGTGCTCGAACTCGGACGCGAGCTCGGCCGCGAAGTTGTCCATCTCCACGATGATCCCGCGAATGCTGGTAACGAGAAAGTTGTAACCGAACATTGCCGGGATTGCGACGCACAGCGCCACAACTGTGGTTATGAGCGCGCCAGAAACACCGGGCGCCATTGCCACGAGGTTGGGTGAGCCCGCCTCAGCAACGCCGACGAACGCGTCCATTACGCCCCAGACCGTGCCGAGCAATCCGAGAAAAGGCGAACCGCTGACTGCGGTAGCAAGCAGAATCATCTGCGATTCGAGTGAAAGCGCTGTCTCGCCCACCGCGCGTTCCATTGCGGCGTTGACCGCTCCCATTTGAGCCGGTGAAATCTTGTCAGCAATTTCAAGGCGGGCGCGAAAAGTGTCATCCACTTCGGATGATCCAAGCAGATGGAATGTCATTTCCTCACACCCTGCGCGATACACGTTGAAAACGGGCGCACCCGGAAAGCGCGCGTTTTTCTCAAATAGACGAAGTGGCTGTCGGTCTTTGTGAAAAGCAGCGAGGAAACGAGCGTTCTGTCTCCGCGCGAAACGGATCACACGCAATTTCGTGATCATGATCGACCAACTGAAGATCGATACGACGGCAAGAAGAGTGAGAACGATTTTGCCCGCGATTGTCGCGTGATCGAATGCAAACAGCAGACCGCCGCCGGCCGCTACGATTTCCGGAACGAGCATTTCCGCTTCACCGCTTTAGTAATAAAGCCGTTTTGCGGAAATACCAAAGGTCATTTCGTGGTAGGGACGCCGCGCTGCGGCGTCCGGACAGCGCAGCGCGCTGTCCCTACCTTGATTTCACCGAAATGTTCTTCGGGAACGTCGGATGTCTTTTCGCCACCACGATAAACGCGACGCCAATCACAATCAGGAAAAACGAAAAGAATTGGCCGCGTGTGAACGACCCGATTAGTTCGGCATCGGGCTCACGAAAGTTTTCAATCACGATTCGAAAGATCGCGTAACAAATGAAAAACAACCCGGTCAGAACCCCGTTCGGCTGGCGCGTGCGCGTTCGCACAAACCACAAAATCGCGAACAACGCCATGCCCTCAAAGAATGCTTCATAAAGCTGCGAGGGATGGCGCGGTGACAGAATTGAACGCAGTGCATTTGCGACCTCCGGCTGACTGCGCACCGCGCCAATGATTGCCTCTGGGCTGGTCAATGATGGATTGATTTGAGCGCATGCTGCGACTGCACGCTCCGCTTCCTGAGGATGATCGAGCAGTTCCTTCGGGAATTGCATCGCCCAGGGAACATTCGCGATCCGCCCGTACAGCTCGCCATTTATGAAATTCGCGCATCGTCCGAAGAACAATCCGAGCGGCGCGGTTACGACAAGATTGTCGCCGAGATTTAGCCACGAAATTTTGTGACGGCGCGCATAGTAAAGCGTGAACAGTAATAGGCCGACCATCCCGCCATGACTCGACATCCCGCCTTCCCAAACTCGCAAAATCGACAACGGCTCGCGCAACATTTCCGGCTTGTAAAAAAAAACGTAGCCAAGACGGCCGCCAATGATGACGCCGAATAGCGCGCAGCCGGTGATGAAATCGCTAACGCGTTGCGGCGGCAGATCGGCATATCCGCGCTTGGACAGCCAAAGGAAAAGAAAATAGCTCGATACAAATGCACCCACATAAGCGAGCCCGTACCAGCGCGGCCCGACATTGTCGTAGATCCGGAAAATGATTGGATCGAGGTTATGCAGATAGTACGCGAACATTTGCGCCGCGATTGTCACTGATGTCGCTGATAGCCGCAATCAAAACGCGTTGTCATCCCGAACGAATGTGAGGGACGTCTCAATAGATGACCAGTCACTCAATGTTCACTCATCACGGTGATTTCGATGGCGTGGTCCTTCTCTCCGCTCGGGATAACAGCGGTGTTGTCGCGCGGGGTATATTGAGCACCTTTCGTAAAAATGGCGCGGTGCGGCTAACGCGGTTCTTCGCCACTTGTTCCGGCGTTCCGCAGGCAACTACTTCGCCTCCATTGGCGCCCGCTTCCGGCCCGAGATCCACGATGTAATCGGCTTCGGCGATCACACTGAGATTGTGTTCAATGACAATGACCGTGTTTCCTTCGTCCACGAGCCGATGCAGCACGTTGAGGAGCAATTCAATGTCGGCCATGTGCAGGCCGATGGTTGGTTCCTCGAGCAAATACAATGTCGATCCGGGCTTGCGCATTTTTCGAATCCGCTCGTTGGCCGCGCGACTCACACCGCGTTTCAATTGCGTCACCAGCTTGAGGCGCTGCGCTTCGCCGCCGCTTAGGGTGGGACTCGGTTGGCCGAGCTTCAGATATCCAAGCCCGGTATCGACGAGAAGTGAAAGCGGGCGGGCGATTTTCGGATGCGCTGAAAAGAATTGCGCAGCTTCTTCGATCGTCATTTCCATCACGTCGCCAATCGATTTCTCATTGTAGAGAACCTCAAGTGTCTGCGCGTTGTACCGCGAGCCGTGGCAATCTTCACAAGAGACATAACTGCTGGGTAGAAAGCTCATTTCTAGCTTGATCACGCCCTGGCCCTTGCATGTCTCGCAGCGGCCGCCTTCAGCGTTAAAAGAGAATCGGCTCGCAGAATAGCCGCGCATGCGTGACACAGGTAATTGCGCGTAAAGATTTCGGATCTCGTCGAACACTTTCACGTAGGTTCCCGGCGTCGAGCGCGAGGTCTTTCCGATCGGCGACTGATCGACTTCGTACACGGCTTCGATAGCAGTGTACGTTCTGGGGAGCGCTTGTAGCGCGCTCGCTCGCCCTTTTGCGGCGCCACTCGCCGAATTTTAGCGTCCCAGAGGGTAGTTCCGCGAAGTGCGTGACAGAATCCTTCACCAGCACGCGAGGCGCCCGCGCTCCCCAGAGATCTTCGCGCACCTCGCGGCAACAATTCCTCATGCATTAGTGTCGATTTGCCCGAGCCCGAGATTCCGGTGATCACCGACAGCCTGCCGACCGGGAAACGCACATCGATGTCTTTCAAATTGTTCGCGCGCGCGCCACGAATTTCGATCCAGTTTTCGACATCGCGCAGCGAACGACGCGACCCCCGGATCGGATGACACGGCTGCGATTTCAAGCAACGCGCAGTTTCGGAATTTCGATTTTTTTGGACATCGCTGAGCGTTCCGCTCACCACCACTTCGCCTCCGTGAATTCCCGCGCGCGGCCCGAGATCGATGATGTGATCGGCGTGCCGCATCGTTTCTTCGTCGTGCTCGACCACGATCAATGAATTGCCCTTGTTCCGCAGCGCCGTGAGCGTTTCGAGCAGGCGCTGATTATCGCGTGGATGCAACCCAATCGTTGGTTCGTCCAGGACGTAAAGCACGCCCCGCAAATTTGAGCCGAGTTGCGCAGCCAAACGGATTCGCTGCGACTCACCGCCGCTTAAAGTTTTTGCCGAACGCCCCAGCGCGAGATAGCCGAGGCCGACGGTCTCCATGAAATGTAGTCGTTGTTCAACCTCAGGAATGAGACCGGCGGCGACGGTCTGATCTCTCCCTTTGAATTTTAGCTTCCCGATCGCGCGCGCCGCTTCGCCCGCCGACAGATCCGTGAATTGATCGATGGTATAGCCGTGCACCTGCACATGACGCGCTTCCGCGTTCAAACGCGAGCCGTGACAGCTTGGACATTCGCGCGCTTCGCCTTCGTCGATCCATTCGGATTCGCGTTCGGCAGCCAACTCGTTTTCCAGAACAGATTCGCCATCGCGGTTCGCTCCTGTTTGCACATCCTTGTCCCAAATTTCGCCGAACCCGCCGCATTCTTCGCACATCCCATGCGGCGAATTAAACGAGAACAAACGCGGATCCAGTTCCTCAAAAGCGCGGCCACAGTTTGGGCAACTCATCTCGGTGCTCACGACGGTAAGGCGATTCCTTGAATCGAGCAGACGGGCTGTGCCTCGGCCAATGTCAAGAGCGCGTCGGGTAATGTCGCGCGCATTATCAATTCGCCGCCGATCGATCACGCCCACCACCACGTCAATGGTGTGTTCCTTGAAACGCTCCAGTTTCCGAAACTGCGCGACTGGAACGAGCTTTCCATCCACATAAAGAGTGTCGAATCCCTGGCGTTCCGCCCAACGCGCGACGTCGGTGTGAAAACCTTTGCGGGCTTTCACCAGAGGCGCGAGCACCTTCATTGGACCGCGTTTCGCAGCCGTCTCGATCTGTTTTACAATGGACGCCGCACTTTGTTTCTGCACAGGCAAATCACAGTCGGGACAAAACTGCGTTCCGGTTTTTGCGAACAAGAGGCGCAGGAAATGGTAAATCTCTGTAACGGTGGCGACAGTCGATTTGCCTCCCCCACGCGTTACACGTTGCTCGATAGCGACGGTCGGGGGCAATCCGGTCACTAGATCGACATCTGGTTTTTCGAGTTGCTCCACGAATTGCCGCGCATAAGGCGACATGCTGTCGAGGAACCGGCGCTGTCCCTCGGCGAATAGGATGTCGAACGCGACGGTCGATTTGCCGGAGCCGCTCAATCCGGTGATGACCACCAGTTGTTCCCGCGGGATTTTCAGATCAATGTTTTTGAGATTGTGCTCGCGCGCGCCGCGAACATGAATCTCACCATTCGTTTTTCTCTTGGGGAGCGCGGGCGCCTCGCCCGTTCCATTCGACGCCTCGTCGAATGGCTCTTCAGCAGCACGTAACGCCGGTTCGCCATCCTCATCTGCGTAACGGCTAATCGCGTGAGTCCGAGGCGGGGCGCCTCGGGCTGCGGGCGAGGCGCCCGCGCTCCCCAACACGTGGCGAAGAAATTTTCCGGTATGAGAGTTCTCAACTTTCGTAATTTCTTCGGGCGTTCCAGTGGCGACGACTTCACCGCCTGCATCACCAGCTTCCGGGCCGAGATCGATGATCCAATCAGCGCACTTAATCACCTCGAGATTGTGCTCGATCACGACGAGCGAATGCCCGCGATCCACAAGGCGCTGGAATAATTGGAGCAGCATCGCCACATCGTCGAAATGGAGTCCCGTGGTTGGCTCGTCGAAGATGAACAAATTTCGCGTGCCGGAAGCGTCCGACAAATGTCCGACCAGCTTCAGCCGCTGCGATTCGCCACCGGACAGGGTGTTCAATGGCTGACCGAGCCGCAAATAACCGAGCCCAACTTCGTCGAGCACTTTGAGGCCATTGGAAATTTTCGCACCGCAATCTTCGGCGGTTTGCGCAAAGAACTGGATGGCTTCGCTGACCGTGAGTTCAAGGACATCGTGAATCGATTTCTCGTGCAGCCGCACCTTCAGCACGTGCGGCTGGAAACGTTTGCCTTCGCATTCTGCGCAGCGCACATAAAGATCGCTTAAGAATTGCATTTCGATCTTTTCGTAACCTGTGCCCGAGCAACGTTCGCAACGCCCGTTACCGGAGTTAAACGAAAAGGAGCTTGCGATCAGTCCCTGCGCCATCGCCTCTGGTTGCGCGGCAAACAATTCGCGGACTTGATCAAACAGACCGAGATAAAGAATCGGAGTTGAACGCGGGGTGCGAGCCAACAGTGACTGATTCACCATTACTACGTCGCCGATTCGATGGGTGCCGGTGATCGATTTGCAGGCGCCAGATTCCTGATCTGAGGATTGTCCCTTGGCGCGCAGCAGATTCCGGTACAGCACATCGTGAATCAGAGTGGATTTGCCGGACCCCGACACTCCAGTTACGCACGTGAAAACGCCGAGCGGCAACTCGACGTCGATATTTTTCAGATTGTGCTCGCGCGCGCCGAGAATGTTGACTGACGAAGTCCATTTTCGCCGCGTTTTTGGAATCGAAATTGATTTGCGCGTCGTAAGGTAGTCGCGCGTCAGTGATTGGGGAGCGCGGGCGCCCTCGCCCGCTGTTTTTGGCGCCTCGCCAAAAGTTTTCCCGCTGGCCCGCGAGGCGCCCGCGCTCCCCAATCGCAAACGATCGTGCGAGATAAATTCATCAAGCTGTCCGTTCCAAACTAATTCGCCGCCGTGCTCGCCGCGGCCGGGGCCGAGATCGATCAAATTGTCTGCTGCGCGGATGATTTGTTCCTCGTGCTCGACAACGAGCAAGGTGTTGCCTTTGTCGCGGAGATTATGCATCACGCGCACCAGTTGACCGACATCGCGCGGGTGTAACCCAATACTCGGCTCGTCCATCACAAAAAGCGTGTTCGCCAATGAAGCGCCGAGGCACGTGGTGAGATTTACCCGCTGCACTTCACCGCCGCTCAACGTGCGCGTGGACCGGTCGAGCGTGAGGTAACCGACGCCGACCTCGCAAAGATAATTGAGGCGTGCGCAAATTTCGTCGCGCAACATCTGCGCTGTTTTGTCGTCAGGCGAACCTTCGATCGCGCGCAGAAGATCACGCGCGTCGGAAATCGAGAGCGCTTGGAATTGAGGAAGCGTTAAGGTAGCGCACGCCTCCGGCTTGTGATTCCTTCCATTCGTAACCGAGACGGTCGCGCTACTAATCCTATAATTGAGCGCTTCGGGTTGGTAGCGACCGCCGTTGCATTTAGGACAAGTCACGTAGGCGCGGTAGCGGCTGAGCAACACGCGCACATGCATTTTGTAAGTCTTGCTTTCCAGCCAACGAAAAAAACCGCGCACTCCATACCAGCGATCATCCTCGTAATCTTCGTCGGTGTATTCGCCTGATCGCCTCTCTCCTTCGATGACGAAATCCTGATCGGCTTTGGGTAATTCATCGAACGGCACGTTAATATTGATTTCTTCGCGGGCGCATGCGCGGAGTAAATCCTTCTGTGATTCGCCAAACTCGACGCCGCGAAAAACGCGCACCACACCTTGCTTAATACTGAGGCTGCGGTCGGGAATCGCCTTGTTTAGATCAATCGCGATCGTTCGCCCGAAGCCGCGGCAGTCTGGACAAGCCCCGAGCGGATTATTAAAACTGAAAAGGCCGACCGTTGGCGGGCGAATGTCCAAATCGCACCAGGCACAGTGCCAACCGGTCGAGAACGGAAACTGGTGATCGGTAATCGTTGACCCGCCTTCGCCAAGGCTACGGCGGACGGGCCGGGGATCGGTTCGGCGTTGGGCGTCCGGCGTTGGACGTTCGGCGTTTTCTGAGATCTGAATGACATTGATCTTGCCTTTCCCGAAGCGCAGCGCGGTTTCGATTGCTTCGACCAATCGCCCGCGATTTTCCCTGGTGATGGCGATGCGATCCTGCACGACCTGCACACGTGCGCCGAGTCGTTTAATTTTTGAATTCGGGTCGTCCACGCGAACGACTTTGTTGTCGATCCAAACGCGCAGGTATCCTTGCTGCTGGAGGAAATCGAAGAATTCCCGCGGCTCCGTTTTCGATGGGACTGCCACCCAGAACGTGATGAGAACGATCTTCTCGTTATCCGGACCGAGGTAGGGGCGATTGACCTCAATCGCCCGCGAGCGGTTCGGTGAACCGCCCCTACCTTCGAAATGACCGAATACTTGCTCTGCAACCGATTGCGCTGTTTCCGGTCGAATTTCACGACCGCAGCTCGGACAGAACGCATGCGCAATGCGCGGCCAGAGAAGTTTTAAATAATCGTTGATCTCTGTCATTGTGCCGACGGTCGAGCGCGAAGTCTTGACGGGGTTCGACTGCTCAATGGCGATCGCCGGCGGAATGCCGCGGATATCGTCAACGCGCGGCTTATCCATTCGATCGAGGAACTGCCGCATGTACGGACTGAATGTTTCGACGTAACGTCGCTGGCCTTCGGCGTAAATTGTTTGGAATGCCAGACTCGACTTGCCGCTGCCGCTCGGGCCGGTGACGACGGTCAATTTTCCCAGCGGAATATCGACATCGATGCCTTTGAGATTGTTCTGGCGTGCGCCGCGAATCTCAATGCAATCATTCGGCGCCGGAGAAATAACCCGCTGCTTGTTCCCGATCTTCGAACCCACTGGAGACAGTTCCAGATCGCCGCTCTCTTCGCA
The DNA here is from genome assembly GCA_963761585.1 of uncultured Verrucomicrobiae bacterium. GTDB lineage: Bacteria > Verrucomicrobiota > Verrucomicrobiia > Chthoniobacterales > UBA10450 > Udaeobacter. Next base: position 58,322 of record CAVXHW010000002.1, on the reverse strand, counting down.
AATTTTCCAGGGGAGCGCACGCCGCCGGCGTGCTCCGGTCGGCCGCTGGTCGATCGGTTCAGAAGCGTAGCAAGTCGGGTGTCGATGGTTCGGTACTATGTCGCTCAGCAGAGCTTGAGAGGCTTCGACCGGCGGCCGAAACCGGCACGCGGGCCGCGTGCGCTCCCCTGAAGCGTGCAGCGTTGCTACAAATCAAACCCCGCTGCTAGTTGCTCGCGCTGTTTTTGCAATTCTTCCGGCACCACGCCGCCTAACGAATCGAAAAATTCTTTGTGCGCAGCGATCTCTTTTTGCCATTCTTCGTGATCGAGCCCAAGGAGTTCGTCAACGGCATTGTGATCAATGTTTAGCTCAGCCAGATCGAGATCATGCGGACTGGGCAGCCAACCGATTGGCGACTTGAGTGCACCGCCGTTTCCTTCGCATCGGTCGATGATCCATTTGAGCACGCGCATGTTTTCACCGAAACCGGGCCAAAGGAATTTTCCGTCTGCGCCTTTGCGAAACCAGTTCACGTTAAAAATCAGCGGCGGATTGGTGAGCTGTTTTCCAATATCGAGCCAGTGCTGAAAATAAGCCCCGATGTTGTACCCGCAGAAGGGCAGCATCGCCATTGGATCGCGCCGCACTCTTCCTACGGCACCTGTGGCGGCAGCGGTGGTCTCCGACGCCATTGTCGCACCTAAATATACGCCATGGTCCCAATCGAAGGCCTGATAAACCAGCGGCACGGTATCGCTACGACGGCCGCCGAAAATGATCGCGCTGATCGGCACGCCTTCACCTTTCTCGACATCGGGGTCAAGGGCAGGATTGTTGCGCATTGGCGTCGTGAAGCGGCTATTCGGGTGCGCAGCTTTTTCGCTTGATTGCGGTGTCCATTCGTTTCCGCGCCAATCAATCGCGTGCGCGGGCGGTTCGCCATCTTTGCCCTCCCACCACACGTCGCCGTCGTCGGTAAGAGCAACGTTGGTATAAATCGTGTCGCGGGCGATCGATCCCATCGCGTTCGGATTCGATTTATGACTCGTTCCGGGCACGACACCGAAATACCCGTTCTCCGGATTGACCGCGTACAAACGGCCGTCCCGGATTTGCATCCAACCGATGTCATCCCCAACCGTGGTCACCTTCCAACCTTTGAAATGCGCGGGCGGAATGAGCATCGCGAAATTCGTCTTGCCGCACGCGCTCGGAAACGCAGCAGCCACGTAATGCTTGCGCCCTTCCGGCGATTCCACGCCAAGGATCAGCATGTGCTCCGCCATCCAATTCTGTTTGCGCGCCAGATACGAGCCGATCCGCAAGGCCAGGCACTTCTTGCTCAACAAAACGTTGCCGCCATAGCCTGAGCCGACCGAGATGATCGTGTTGTCCTGCGGAAAATGACAAATGAACCGACGCTCAGGATTTACATCCAGCAACGAGTGCACGCCGCGGTTCCATTCTGCACTCGGATCATTGCCGAGACGTTGCAACGCAGTCGCACCCATGCGCGTCATGATCCTCAAGCTAAGCACGACATATTTGGAATCGGTGATCTCGAAACCGATCTTGGCCAACGGCGAATCTGCCGGGCCCATCATGTAGGGAATGACGAACATCGTGCGTCCGCGCATCGCGCCCGTGAGCAGTTCCCTAAGTTTCGCGTAGGTTTCTCCCGGCTCAGACCAATTGTTTGTGGGCCCGGCCTCCTCTTTTGTTGGCGCGCACACAAAAGTACACTGCTCGACACGCGCGACGTCGTTCGGACTAGACCGATGCAGATATGAGCGCGGTACTTTCTTCTCATTCAGCTCCACCAGGACGTTTTGCCTGAGCGACTCAGCGATCAGAAACTCCTTCTCGCGCTCCGAGCCATCACACCAGAAAATGTTCTCGGGTTGTGTGAGCGTTGCGATCTCGTCCACCCAATCGAGCACAGCCTTGTTGGAGGGCTTTGCATCACCGATCCCCTTCGGCGGGAATATGGCGGGGGCGAGATTCTTCATCGAACGAAACTGGCCACTTTAACCATGAATCTGCCCCCGTCGAGGCTACGGCTGACATGTACACGCCGATCACACGTCCAGAATTGCGAAGCAGAATACCGGCGGAATTTGCGACACAGATTCTGTCGTTTCACTTGCACAAGCACATTGCGAGGCATTAATTGAAAACATGTTCGGGGTGACCACGTCCGATGATTATCGGCCGGTAGCGTGGATGGGTCGGTATCCTGTCGATGTGACCACGATGCTCGTCGGGGTACACGTGGCGGCTGCGATTTTGGCCGCGCTCCTGGTGGCGTTCGGAGCCGGATCTATTTTGCTTTGGCTGCAATTCGATAGTGCCGCAATCTGGTCGACCGGGCAGGTGTGGCGGCTGTTTACGTATGCATTCGTTCATGCCCCATCGGGGCTGCTTTGGTTCGCCATCGAAATGTACCTTCTGTTTGTCTTCGGGCGAGAAGTGGAACGATTTCTGGGCCGACGCGCGTACATCGCGCTGTATGCTTTTTTGCTGGTCACACCGGCAGCGCTACTAACCATCTGGGGACTCTGGGAACGGTGCGCAATTGCCGGGTCGCCCGAGTTACACTTTGGAATATTCGTTGCGTTTGCCACGATTTACCCGCGTGTCGAAATGTTGCTCCGGATAATGGCCAAGTGGATCGCGCTAATTCTTGCGGCCGTTTACACGTTTCAACTGCTGGCTTATCACGCTTGGAGTGATCTCATGGTGCTCTGGACGAGCATCGGCGTCGCATTCCTTTTCGTCGAACTGAATGGCGCCGGCCCAGAGCTCGCCTGGTGGAATGACTTTAAAGCGCGCTTTGCCTCCAAGCCGAAGTATCATGTCCTTCCGAAACCACGAGCACGCACTGTCGGCAGCCGCTCGGACCCGGAAGACGTTTACACCTCAATTGATCCGATCCTCGACAAGATTTCCAAGTCTGGAATCGGAAGCCTCACCGCAAGTGAGCGGCGGCAGTTGGATCGGGAGCGCGAACGGTTGCTGAAAAATTCGGAGTAACCCAAGGAACGCGGCTTGGGCAGCTGACGGCCTGAGGCCTGTCAATCCTTGATGCGCGATTCGATTATCTCGCACAACACATGCAGCAAAAGCTGGTGCGCTTCCTGGACTCGCGCGGTTGAATCGCTTTTGACCAAAAGATCAAGATCCGCAATGCCGACCGTCGATCCGCCATCGCGCCCCAGAAACGCGATCGTCTTCATTTCACGTGCCTTCGCTTCTTGCAGGGCCCGCGCCACATTCTTGGATTTGCCCGAAGTGGTCAGGCAGATGAGCACATCGCCCGCGACACCGAACGCGGCCACCTGACGCGCAAAGATCTCATCGAAACCATAGTCGTTCCCAGCGGCGGTGAGAATTCCGCTATCGCTCGTGAGACAAATCGCCGGAAGCGCGCGTCGATCTTTAACAAAACGAACAACGAGTTCTGTCGCAAAATGCGAAGCATCAGTCGCGCTGCCGCCGTTTCCGCAGACCAGCAATTTGTTTCCTGCGCGTAAACATTGATCGATCACATCGGCAGCTTGCGCCATCTGTGGTTCGAAGCCGGAAAGTGCGCGAAGAGTCTGCGTTGCCGCTTCAATCGCATCGCGTAATTGAGGGACTTCAGACATTGGCTGCAGGCTTGATCTTGAAGCGATTGCTGTTGATACAGCTTTTCGCGCTCGAAGCAAAAATCAAAGCGGGGCCTTCACCAGCGCGACGCTCCGACTGACCTTTTATCTTGTCTGACATTTCCCGAACCAATAAACATAACGGCAACACGCGTTCCACGTGAACAAACTCGCTCCAAGTGACCGGACTTCCGTCCCGTCCGAAGCTATACCGCTTTTATGCTAAACACGCTCGATACCGTGATCGCCTTCGCGGTGATCATGACCGTTCTTAGCCTGCTTATCACACTTTTTGTGCAGATGGTCTCGGCGACTCTCTCTTTGCGCGGCAAGAACCTGGCAAATGCGCTGGCGCTTACGTTTCAAACGATCGATCCGACTATCGGCAAGTATGCGCATTCCCTGGCAGCGCAAATCTTACGCGATCCCATTTTTAGCGATTCACTTTGGCAGAAAAAAAACCGAAATCTGGACGAGAACGCACAGAAGTTCATTGCCGCTCAGAGAAAGCTTCGTGATGCCACAATGCGCAGACCGGACGATCCCGCCCGCGCCGAGGCAATCAGCAAGGCCGCTGCCGAAGTGAACACCGCGAAAGCGGCAGTCACAATTCCGAACGTGACTCCCAATCGCGAAAAACCATGGGGATTTTGGGCAATACCATGGGGTGGTCCAATGAAGATCGCGACCGCAATCCGACCGGGCGAAATTTATCGCGTCCTTCAGGAGATGAGGGAAATGACTCCTGAAGAGGCCCAGTTGCTCGACATTCCCAAGGAGTTACCTGAGAAGGCGCGAGGATTGGTCGCAGCTCTGCACCGGGTGGATCTGCCGTCGATCGAATCGCGGGTAAAGCTGAAGGACATCGCAGCGGCTGCAAAGATATTTGCACCTGAACAGCAGAAAGCCGTTCTGGAAGCGCTCGGAAGCTTCGGCGCGACCGTGGAGCGCGCGACCACGCAGGCTTACGACCGGTTTCAGCGCTGGTTCGGCAGTGGACAGGATCGAGCCGAGCAATGGTTCCAAATTCACGTGCGGATGGTCACAATTGTAGCGGCGATCGTGGTCAGCGTTTTTCTCCAACTCGATACGGTCGAGATTTATGACAAACTGCGCCACGAACCAAAGCTCGTAGAAGCGCTTGTGAAAGCAGCGCCTGGCACGCTTGAGCAAGGCGCCGCTGCGCAGGGTCAACTCGATGCCGACGCGCGCGAGAAAGCATTCGCCGATTTCAAGGAGAAGATCGATAGCACTGGATTTGAGTTGTTGCCGCGTGGTTGGTTCGCCCGCTGGCCGACCGAAAAATCGTGGTGGTTCAATCACTTGTTCGGGCTGGCACTGACCGCAGGGCTGCTGACACTCGGCGCGCCGTTTTGGTTTAACCTGCTCAAGAACTTAATGAATCTTCGCCCGGCTGTAGCGACTCTCGTTGAAAAACGGCCCACAAGCGCACCGGCATTACCAGCGACGCCGTCGACTCCTCCTTCGCCCAGCTAACACCGCTAATTACATCGAAGATTGAAGCGTCGCTACACGCTGGAAGAGTGGTGCGCGGTAGAGGTTTCGAACCTCTGACCCCTACCGTGTCAAGGTAGTGCTCTACCACTGAGCTAACCGCGCATGGAAATCAGAAGTGATAACTGATCGGTGATCAGTAATCAGTCAAGACTCACGAGAACTAATCACGGGCACTGGTCACAGTTCAGATCGATACTGGACAACCAGAACACCTCAGACGAACATTTCGCTCCGCGTGAGCACACTTTTTTTCAAGCGTTTTCTGAAGCGTCCGTTCCAAATCGCGTCGATTGTACCCAGCTCTAAGGCGATGGTGGAACGTGTCGCCAGCAAAATGGATTTCAGCCAGCCGCGCGTGATCGCGGAATACGGCCCTGGCGAAGGCGTGCACTCGCGTGAGATCGCGAGACGTATGACACCGGATTCGCATTTGCTCTTGTTTGAACTCGACGCGCAGCTGGCAAGAGCATTGGAACGGCAATTTGCCGGCGATCGGCGGATGCATGTGATTCATGGCGATGCGGCCTCGTTGCCGTACGAGCTGAAGCGCCGCGGATTCGCTTCGTGCGATTACATTCTCTCCGGCATTCCGTTCAGCATTCTCAAGATCGAGAAGAAACGCGCACTGCTGCGAAAGACTGTACGATGCGCTTAAGCCGGACGGCAAGTTTATCATTTACCAGGTCACCAACGAGTTGAGGCAGCACGCCACCGTTTTCCAGCGCGCCAAATCGGAATATTTTCTGCAAAATATCCCGCCAATGTTTATCACGGTATTTCACAAAGTACCGTCGGCACATGGCGGTGGACGCACGTCTACGAAGAGCCGTTCGCGCCTCGCCGGCGTCGGCGCAGAGCGTTCGGCATGACGGAAAAACCGACGCGAATCGAAAAAGATTCGATGGGCGAGATGACTGTGCCCGCGCATGCTCTCCATGGCGCGTCCACGCATCGCGCGGTTTTGAATTTTCCGGTAAGCGGTTACCGATTTCCGCGGCCATTCATTCGCGCGCTGGGTCTAATCAAATGGGCAGCCGCGAAGGCAAACCAGGATTTAGGTTTGCTCGACGCGAACCGAGCAAAGGCGATCGCACAGGCGGCCGAAGAAGTCGTCGACGGAAAGCTCGACGATCATTTTCCGCTCGACATTTTCCAGACCGGCTCAGGCACGAGCACCAACACCAACGCGAACGAAGTGATCGCGAACCGGGCGGCGCACCTGTCAGGGAAGTCGATCGGATCGCACGACCCTGTTCATCCCAACGATCACGTCAACATGGGGCAATCGAGCAACGACGTGATTCCCTCGGCGATTCACATCAGCGCCGCTGAGCAATTGAAGAATCGATTTGATTCCCGCTCTGGAAAAATTGCACGGCGCCCTCGAAGCCAAGGCCAAAGAATTCTGGCACGTCATAAAGATTGGGCGCACGCATTTGATGGACGCGACGCCGGTGCGACTGGGACAGGAATTCTCCGGCTACGCTCAGCAAGTCGCGTATGCGAAGGCGCGCGCGGAGAAAGCGATCGAAGCTTTGCGCGAAGTTGCGCTTGGCGGGACCGCAGTCGGCACTGGTCTGAATCGCCATATCGATTTTCCCAAAAAAGCGCTGCACCACATCAAGCAGCGCACCGGGATCGAGTTCTACGAAGCGAAAAATCATTTCGAAGCGCAAGGCGGCAAGGACGCGGTTGTAGAAGCGAGCGGCCACCTAAAAACTATCGCCGTCGCTCTCTTCAAAATTGCGAACGACATTCGTTGGCTCAGCAGCGGGCCGCGGTGCGGCATCGGCGAAATTCAACTGCCCGCCACGCAACCGGGCAGCTCCGATCATGCCGGGAAAGGTAAACCCGGTAATGGCCGAATCGCTCATGATGGTGTGCGCACAAGTGATCGGCAACGACGTAACAATCAGCTGGGCAGGCGCGAACGGAAACTTCGAGCTCAATGTGATGATGCCAGTGATGGCGCACGACATCCTGGAATCCATCCGATTACTGGCGAACGTGGTGGATATCTTCACCGAGAAATGCGTACGAGGCATCGTGGCGAACGAAGAGCGTTGCCGCGAACTGGTGGAGCTTTCGATGGCCATGGTAACCAGCCTCTCGCCAAAAATCGGTTACGATCGCGCGGCAGAAATTGCCAAGGAGAGCGCCAGGACCGGACGAACGGTTCGCGAGATTGCACGAGAAAAAAAGATCTTGTCCGAAGACGAACTCGAGCGCGCACTGGATCCGATCAAAATGACCGAGCCGGACGGAACCGGCGGGGAGTAATTGCTTCGGTGGTTGCCAAACTTGAAGGGCCGCAGTTTTCAGGCGGCGCGAACATCGCGATCAAGTGCCCGAGCCACACGTATGAGCAGACCGTTGCCTTTTATCGCGACACGTTGGGGCTGCCATTGATCGAGGAGGAAAAGGACGGCTGCATTTTTCAATTCGGCCCGAACCGGCTCTGGATCGATAGCGTGCCGAACCTGAGTCATCCAGATGTCTGGCTGGAGTTGGAAACGAACGACACCGAAGCGGCCGAGTCATTTTTGAAAGTTCACGGCGTCTCGCGACGGGACGAAGTCGAGCAGTTGCGCGAAGACTTTAACGGCTTCTTTATCTCAGCGCCCAATGGCGTGATCCATCTGGTTGTGGGACCGGAGGAAGTGTGACGGCGCGCACGGAGTGACGCGCCCTACCAACGAGGCGAACGGACGTCCGGGTCGGTAGGGCGGGCAGTCCTCTGCCCGCCGTTTAATCCTTCAATCCTTCACGACCAATCGCGCACCGCGCCAGCGTCCGACCCAAGTACTCCAGCCGTAAAATCCCAGCGGCTGCAACAAACGTTCCGCCACCAATGCATCCACATCCGCGCGGCTCGGCGTGATCTTTTCGTTGGCATCAGCGCCGTATATGTCGTCGATCACCATCCAGCTTCCCTCGGCAAATTTGTCGCGATAACAGTCGATGTCTCTGCGTTTAGCAGCATCAGCATCGAGGATTAACAGCCCGATTTGATCCGAACCGAGTGCTTGGCGGACAGCCGACATCGTTTCCGGCTTAAACGACTTTCCCTTGACCAATGTGACCATGTTTGCCACACGCTCTCTGGCGAGATTGCGTTCCAAGTCGCGCAAGATATTGCGAGTGCCGAGCCGTTTGTGTTTCACGCTGCCGCCGGGTTCGATGGCGATCAATTTCTTCTCCTGACCTGAATCGCGAACGCCTAACGCTGCGGCAATTGTTGCGCCCCCAACAAACGCGCCGATCTCGAGAATCGCGCCGGAGCAAACCTTCGCGAGATAATAAATCAAAATCAGAACGTCCACATGCAGCATGGAGTATTTGTGGCGGATCTTCATCAGCTGCGAATTAATTGGTTGGTGACGGTACGCCATTACCGTGTGCATCAGATCCAGGCAGTCGTTGTCGCTAGCCTGTACGATCGGGTTTTCGGGATTCACGGCTTTCTTTTGCTGTGAGGACTTCGGGATACGGCGGGCGAATGCGTTGGGGCGGCTGTCGTGCTTGACGAGGCGGTCTCAGCCGGCGTCGAAACGTGAAATGCGAACGTCGGAGCGGGTGACGGAGGCGGTGTTCCTGACGCAGTTGGCGAAGGAGACGGCGAAGGACTCGGAGTCGGACTGGGAGTGGGGGAAGGGATAATGTTTTCCCAATGATGCAATGGGACGCCCGCGCCGCCGATCTCTTTTACCAGGGTTTCGCAACGCGCGTTGATTTTGTCCAAGTCAGGAGGACCGAATGGTTTCTCAGCCGTGCCCGGGAAAATGATGTAACTGACCTTCAGATCGTCCACCGGCCGATTGTAGGCTGTTGCGAGCGCGTTGAGTTCTTTTGCAATGCGCAGTGACGCTTCGCCGACTTTATCATTCGGACCGACGTCTCCGACGATGGCTGGATAAATCGCATCGCCAAAAACCACGAGCGCGTAATCGCCGACCTTAACCGGATCGGGGCCGTGGGTAAAGGTGCCCGGCACCACAATGAATGGATCGGTCGCGCCGATCAGGAAACTAAACTTTTTCAGAGTGCCAATCTCGTTGCGTAGTTCTGCGATTGCGTTGCGCAGGTCGTGTTTGCGTGCGGGCGCGGTACTTGCCAGCGCGTACTCATCTTCGGCGCGTTTTACTCGCTGTTCAGTCCCAGCGAGATACGGGTTGGGCGCCGCCGTTTTCTTATCCCAACGATAACTCGTGGCGGGCTTGAAATTTGCCGGTGCACCGGTACCAACAGGCAGGCGATCGGAATCGGAGCCATCGGCGTCCACATCCATGTCCGCCTGGAGGAGAAGCGCTTTCCGATGGGTCTGCGGATGCTGAAGCTGTAGAACGGTCTGGCAATCGAAAAAATTATGCCGCGATAAAAGCAGATCGAGACGGCCGAGATTCTCGCGCAGCATTCTGACTTTCGTGTCGTAGAGCTGCGTGAAAAGCGGCGAAACAGGTTCGGCCGACAACATCGACGCCAAACCGGGTAAGAGCGTTGGCAATCGGGGACTGACTTTCACCAGTTCATCAATTGTTTTGTTCGGTGAAGGCACACGCGCCAGCAGCTTGATATCCAGTACGTAACTCTCGGGTTGGGCGCGTTCGGTTGCAGCATCTGCGCCGGGAGTCGTCTCCACCGTGGAGTGAAGTGTGATGCCGTTGAACAGTTTTGCGGTGTCCAACTTTCCCTTGATCACCGGCGGCCGAGTTGCCGTCGGTTCCGGTGTTGGCGTTCCCGATATCTCGATGGGCGCGAAACGTTGCAATCGCTCAAGCGAGATCCAGCGATAGACAATCGCAGCGAAAATCGCGGCGAATAGAACCAGAACCAACCGCCGCCACGTACGAAGGCGAATTTTTCCCACGCAATTACTTTCTGACCCAGACGACGATTGCTGCAATAATCCCGATCACGCTCAGCACTGACATCATGCCAGCAGGCATGATTCTGCCGGTGCGAAAGAATTTGGGCACGAACTGCCCAGCGAGCAAAACCGAGATAATGAACGCGGTCGCTAATCCAGCGACGCGGTGTTCAGGCAAAAGAAACGCTGCCACAAGCAGCAAAACCCCTGTGATTCCCCCGGCAATGATCGACGCCGTGCTGCCGGCCTTAACGTAGCCGATAATGCCGCCGGCGATCGTGAGCAGACCAAAAATAATGAAATAAATCTTTGCCGTTTCCATTTGAAACGCGCCATTTGGTAAGCCAACTGCTCCGGTCTGTCCAGTGGGACTAGGTAGGGACATCGCGCTGCGATGTTCCGGACGCCACAGCGCGGCGTCCCTACCAACTACTGTGGCGCGCGCACGCTCGCATCATTGTAGAATTCAATTTGGCGCCCGCCGAGGCGGCGGATGATGCGCCAGCCATGGTTCGTTGCAAATTCACGAAGTTCGTTTTCCGACATCTCCCGCAGAACCCGCAACTCCGCGGACTGCGTCACGACATACTCCGAGCTTATCGAAAGTCTTCCTCCGATCTTGGCGGCGAGAGCTGGCAAATCGTTGTGCACTTGTTGCACTCTAGCGGCTAGCCGGGCGGTCCGCGTCGGAAACCTTCTTCTTCGACGGCAGCGGTGGCGGCCGCTTGGGTTTACGATTAAGTCTTGACCCTAGTGCATGAGCAGCTTTCCGACCGGGGGAAGGGCCACGCGCGTTTGGTTTCTCCATATTGATCTTGCTTGTTGTAGAGGCGTTTGTGTCGGTCGCATACGTATCAAATTCATCCTTAAGCACAAGCGCCCCAATATAAGTTTCGGCTCACTGGCGCGACGCTTTTCCCTCGCTAACTTCTGTCGATGTTTTCGGAGACGATCGAGTTACGCGGTCACATTATTGATTCGCTCATCCTGCCGAAGGTGCTCGATCAAATTTTAACCCACGGCGCTAATTTTAAGATCGGCGACATCACGATCGGCCAAAAGCGCGCAGACCAAAGCTTTGCCCGCATCGAGGTCTCGGCTGAGACAAGCGACGGGCTGGATGAATTAATTCTGAGACTGCGACAGCACGGCGCTGAAGTCGCCGAACGCGCAGACGCTCAGCTAGCTTCCGCTCCGGCGGACGGCGTTTTCCCGCCCGAGTTCTACGTGATGACGAACCAGCAAACCTTCGTTCGCGTTGACGGCAAGGAGATCGAGGTGCGGCCTACCATGATGGACACAGCGGTCGCAGTTGACCGAAAAGGACGTGCCGCGCGTGCAGTTAAATTCTTCGACGTTCACAAAGGCGACGAAATCGTCATTGGCCATCAGGGTGTGCGTGTGGTGCCTGTGCAACGCGCGACGACGCGCACGGATATTTTTCAATTTATCAACACGATTATCGATGCTGATGAACCGAAATCCGCCATTATTCGCGAATTGGCTGAGGAACTGCGGCGCGCTCGCAAGGCCAAAGGCAAAATCGCAGTTGTGGCCGGCCCTGCGATCGTGCGGACCGGCGCCGGTCAACATTTGGTGCGCCTCATCGAGGCAGGCTACGTCAATCGACTTTTCGCCGGAAACCCATTTGCCGGTTACGATGTGGAACGGGCGTTGTTCGGTACTTCTTTGGGCATCAGCCTCGACCTGGCGTTCGCGCGCGGCGGCCGCGAGAACGTTATGCGCGCGGTCAACGTGATTCGCCAAGCCGGCAGCGTTGCCGCAGCAGTTGAGAAAAATCTCCTGACCAGCGGGATCATGCACGCCTGCGTCCGCAACAATGTCGATGTGGTACTCACCGGCTCGATTCGGGATGAGGGATCGATTCCCGGCGCAACGACGGACGCGATCGAGGGCCAAAAAGTGTTGCGCGAAAAACTCGCCGACGTGACGCACGCGTTGCTGCTGGCGACCATCCGCCATTCGCTTGCGGTGGTAAGCATGCTCGCGCCCACCGTGAAAATCGTATGCATCGATATCGATGCTTCGGCGGTCGAGCGAGTCGTCGAACAACAGCCGTTACAATCAATCGGCATGATTACAGACGTGGAACCATTTCTGCGGGAACTCGCAGATTGTCTCACAACATCATAATGTCATTCTAAGCGAAGCGAAGAATCTCGGATCAATCCGGGAGAGGTGCCGGAGAAAACAGGCCAGAGATGTTTCGCTTCGCTCAACATGACAGCGCTATGTATGAGGTGAGTTCTAGTGAATTCTGTGCCGCCGAGTAGATTTAAAGTCGTATGCGCGAGCTGCTTCTTTGTCCGCCGGATTACTACGGCATCGAGTACGAGATCAATCCCTGGATGAGCGTCGCCCACGGCGCCGAAACGGCGATCGTGCAAGAGCAATGGAAACAACTGCACGCGACGCTTTCCAAATTTTGCAAGGTTCATCTGATTGCGCCGCAGCCGCGGCTGCCCGACATGGTCTTCACCGCCAACGCAGGGCTGACGGTTGGCCGCAAATTCATCCCCAGCAATTTCCGCCACAAAGAACGCGCCGGCGAACAACCGTTTTTCGCCAAATGGATGGAGCAACACGGCTACGAAGTAGATTGGCTACCGGAGAAACTTTATTTCGAAGGCGAAGGCGACGCACTCTTCGGTAATGACGTGCTCTTCTGCGGTTACAAATTTCGTTCCGATATTCAATCGCATCGTGCCATAGCAGAAAGACTTGGTTGCCTTGCTATTTCGGTCGAGCTCGTCGATCCGCGTTTTTACCACATTGATACGTGCTTTTGTCCGTTGCCAGACAGTGGGGGGTTTTGGTTTCCGGCCGCCTTCGATGAATACGGGCAACGCGCAATCCGGGAGCACGTGACTGATTTAATCGACGTCGCACCAGAAGAGGCAATGCACTTTTCATGTAATGCCGTCGTGATCGACCGTGACATCGTTTTGCCAGAAGGCGCTCCACAGCTCGTAACGAAGTTGGAAGAGCGCGGCTATCGATGTCACGCGTTGCCGATGACGGAATTCATTAAAGCCGGCGGCGCCTGCAAATGTCTCACCATGTTTATGCCGCAGCGAGAGAAGGCTTGAGGTAGGGACGGACCGCTGGGCCGTCCGTGCAACTCCGGCGCGCTCGGCAATCGCGCGCTACCTTTCAGATTTCGCTTGTAACGCCTGTTCGATTTTTCCGAGCGGCAAACAATTCACTACGTCCTCTCTTGTGAGCCAGCCTTTGCGGGCGATGCCGATTCCAAACCACAAATCCTGTAGTCGCTCTGTGCGGTGAGCATCGGGATTGATCACACATTTAACGCCCTTTTGTTTGGCCAGTGGCCACCACCGCCAATCGAGATCAAGTCGCTTGGGCGCGGCGTTCAGTTCGACCCATGTGCCGGTGCGCGCTGCCGCGTCGAGCACCACTGGAATATCGATTTGGTATGGGTCGCGTTTCAGAAGCAATCGGCCAGTCGGATGCGCCAGTATCGTGACGAATGGATTTTCCAAGGCGCGAATCACCCGCTGCGTCATGTCAGATTCGCTCAGATTGAACGCGGAGTGGACTGACGCCACGACATAGTCAAGTTGCGACAGCACCTCGTCCGGGAAATCGAGTGAGCCGTCGCGCAAGATGTCGCATTCAACTCCGGCAAATAAACGAAATCCGTCAATCGTCTTGTTCAGCTTTCGAATCGCGGCGACTTGCTCGAGCAATTTTTCCGCGGCAATCCCGTGCCCTTGAACGGAGCTGCGGCTGTGATCAGCGATACCGAGATACTCCAGCCCGAGTTCGCGGGCGGCTTCGGCCATTTCTTCGAGTGTATTGTGACCGTCGCTTGCCACCGTGTGGCAATGAAACGTGCCGCGCAGATTTTCTTTCTCGATAAGCTTTGGCAGGGAATGCTGTTTGGCCGCTTCGAATTCGCCGCAGTTTTCCCGTAGCTCTGGCGGAATGAAATCGAGATCGACCGCGCGATACAAATCGGCTTCGTCCTGCACAGTCGGAATTTTGGTTGACAAGTCTTTTCTCTTCTTTGGTAGCGGCGCGCGCGGCGCGCCGACCCTACCATTTCTGAATCCGGAAGCGGAGCGAGTCGATATTCGTTGAGCGTCCAGCCTCGCCGTAACGCGCGGCTGCGCATCTCGATGTTGTGTTCCTTGTTGCCGGTGAAGTAAGCAAGCGCAAAGGGGTATTCCGCCGTCGTGACCACTCGCAGATCGCAATGCACTCCAGAACGGAGCCGCACGCTCGATTTTGTCGGGCCTTGAGCGATGACGGACTCGACCAGCGGATGGGAAACGAAAAATTTCGTAACGGCTTCCGGTTCCTTTGTTGCCACCAGCAAATCGAGATCGTGGACGATTTCTTTTCGCCGTCGATAACTCCCAGCGATCTCAACTTGCAAAGCTGCTTCGTGCGCAGCCAGATCTGATCGCAGCGCTTCGGCCTCAGTTGCTACCTGGCCGAATTGAAATGAACCAGCGTGCGACGCGCGTCTGGCGATGGCGTCACAAATCTTTTGCTGTGTCGTTTCGCCGAACCCCGCCAACTCCGCGACCCGCCCCTCTTCGCATGCCTTTTGCAACTGCGCGATCGAACTGATTCCAAGCTGGTCGTGGAGTGCCTTGATCTTTTTCGCGCCGAGCCCGGGCAGTGAAAACAATTCCAGAATTCCCGCCGGGAATTCGGCGCTCAATTCCCGGAAATAACTAAGCGATCCGGTTTCGGCAAGCTCCTTGATCTTCACCGCGATGCTTTTTCCAATTCCCGGAATTTTCGCGACGGCTTCTTCGTCCTGAAAGTTCGATACATTTGTGCCAAATGTTTCGATCGCGCGCGCTGCATTCGTATAGGCCCGGATCTTGAACGGATTTTCAGCTTTCAACTCCAGGAGCGTTGCGATCTGCTCCAGAACGCCGGCGATTTCCTCCTTGGTCATCACCAAGACGGTTAAACCTGAATTACTCCGCCGTCGACGGCGAAGCGCCGCCGCCGCCAAGTATCACTTGCCTCTAACGCGCGACAAGGCTCCTGCCTGACGCTGGCGCAGGCAGATTCAGGCAATTGCTTTGCGAATCGATGCGACGAGAGCGGAGCCTGTTTTGGCTATGGCGTGGTAAACGTCTTGTCCGGACCGTACTCGATAAATATACCGACGCTGTTGCCGACGACCATGCGAAAATGATATGTCGTGCTCGCAGTCAATCCGTTGATATTCGCAGTGACGTTCTGGTATGTGTTCCCGCTGTGACTTTGGGCTCGAGTTACGAATCCGTAACCATTGGAGGTGCCGTATTGAAAACTAATTCTCGTGGTCATTCCGTGCGGATCAACCATTCCGTTGAGCGTGGCTGAAGAACTTGTCACGTTGGTGGCTTCGTTCGCGAGGACTATAGGCGGCCCGGTTGGGTTCAACGTACGAAAAGTCCGGTCCGCACCGTAAGTAGTCCCGGCGCTGTTAGTAGCTACGGTTCGAAAATGATACGTAGTGCTCGCAGTCAAGCCGCTGACATCGGCAGTGATGTTCTGAAACGTGTTCCCTGTGTGACTGTGGGGTGCGGTCGTGAGTCCGTAGCCAGTCGTTGTTCCATACTGGAAATAAACTGTAGTAGTCAATCCATGCGGATCTAGTGAGCCATTGACCCTGGCGGAAAAGCTCGCGATTAAGCTTGCGGGATCGGTTGTAACAACCGGACGACCAGTCGGGGGAAGCGTAATAAATGTCCTATCGCCGCCGTATCTGGTGCCGAAGCTGTTCGTGGCCACGATCCGGTAATGATACGTGGTGCTCGCAGTTAACCCATTGACGTTCGCAGTAACATCCTGGTATCTGTTCCCTGTCTTAGTATCGGCCGGGGTTGTCAATCCGTAGCCGGTCGTTGTGCCATATTGAAAATAGACGGTCGTAGTCGATCCGTGCGGATACACGGAGCCATCTAGCGTGGCTGAAAAACTGGCTAGGCTGGTTGCGGGAGTAGTTGCAACGACCGGAGGCCCTGTCGAGGTAACAGTAGTAAAAGTCTCGTCGCTGCCGTAAACGGTCCCAAGAGTATTGGTTCCCACGATGCGGAAATGATATCTGGTATTCGGAGCCAACCCGGTAGCGTCGATACTGACGTGTTGTGTTGTGTTTCCGCTGTAGCTATGAACGGGGCTGCCGGATCCGTAGCTAGTCGTATGTCCGTACTCAAAATGGACGGTTGTGGTTAGCCCATTGGGACTGACCGTGCCGTTAAGTCTGACTGAAGAATTGGTTATGTGAGTCGGCAGATCGGTGGTGACGGTTGCAGTCGCTAAATTGTAACCTATAACGTCGAGGTTGATGCCTTCCGGAGATGCAGCCGCGATATCAGAAGCCTGTTCGGGGCAGAAAAACGCATTTTGCACATACGGACGCGCCTGAGGACATGAGGCGCTCGCCCAGTCACCGAGATCGCTGCTTGGGTTCTGATTGAAATTAACGATATTTGTAGAGCCACCGTTAATCGAAAAGTAGCGTATCCCGGATGTACTGATATTTCTGACGCCGGCCGATGACCAACTGAACAAGTCCTGCGGCCTAAGATCATTGCCAGGGTGGCCAAGCCTCGTTCCAAGGCCGATGACCTCGTCCATTTCGTGTTCAGTCGCACGTTGCGCATCGAAGTTGCCTGGGCCTACAGGCCGAGTGAACCCGTAAGGGAAAGACGAATTTAGCGTCACAATTCCATCATACGGCCCGCCGGCGCCGACCGTGCCGTTCGCAAACATCGCTGGCGGTGTGTTTAGCCTGACTGACCGCCCGTTCGCACTTATCGTTATGATATTACTCGATAATGCAGCCCCCGGAAGACTCGCGTTGGCGCGAATATCATTGGCGCCTCTTGCATGTGCTCTCAAAGCACTGATGTAGTCGTTCCATGGAACCTGGTAACCGACCGCGACACTTTGCGCGGCAGCGCCAGGTGGCAGCGGAGTACCGTCTGGAGTAGTTGGTGCATAGCGGAAGAGAATTTGAATTGTAATGGGATCGGTGAACAGCAGTTCGTAAATTGCGATTGCCCGGCTAATCATCGCCTCGATGGCCGCCGCGTTGTAGTGACTGGTAATGGAGCTATCGAACGTTGCATTAATAGTCAATCCAGTCGTAGGCGTCGTTGTCGCTGTTATTGCCTCCGAGTAACTCCCTTGACCAGTGTTATAGTAAGGACGCACTCGATAATAGTACGCTGGTACCGGGATTTAAGCCGGTTACGATCCGCCCGGCCACATTGCCGACGTCCAGGTCATGGTAATCGCCTACGAAGCTACTGAATGAATCGCTTGGCGAGACGTCGAGCAGATATCCCTTGGCGTCGGTTACGATCTCCCACGTCGCCATGACGCTGCTGCGTGTCGAAGGCACCGACGAGACAGCTTCAACTTGCGCGGGAAATTGGTTCGCGTTTGGAAGCTGAACTTGGGTCTGCGGATCCGCCCACGTTCGGTGCGCCAGCGCATCAGCCTGGAATGGGAAAACGCCCAAGAGACTATCTTGCGCCGGCAAATCGGCGTCACCGGCAAGCGCAGCAAGTCCCAGCGCCAGACTAGTAAAAGCAACCGAACTGATTATTGCAAAGGCTGGCCGCGGCATCATCTCGGGAGGAAAAGTCTGCCAATGTTAGCGGGTGATTGTTAATGCACAACCTCAAAAACGACTGCGGCTAATTCAAATCGTACACCTCGACTAGAGCAACTCCGACGGTGTTGTTTACACCGCGCACGATGGCGGTGTAATTCCCGGGTTGCAAGTCGGCAGTGATCGCTGACTCGCTAGCCGCAGTCGGAGCGTGGCCGCTATTCTGAATATCGCTGACCTGACTACTGGTGATGATCCCGCCGATTATTGTCGTCTGCCAGTCATCATTGGTAGCAATCAGTGCTCCACTCCCGTTATGAAGTTCCAATATGGGATTAGCCAAAGCATCGGGGATCCCAAATTGAGTAAGCTCAGGGCCAATAGCCCGAATGATCACCCTCTTTGTTCCACTCCCTTGAACAATAAAACCGCCAATCATCACGTGCTCATCTGTCTGAACAAAGCTGCGAGTGCTGATGTTAACTAGCCTTGAACCCGTGCCAGGGCTCAAATCGTACACTTCGACCAGAGCAACTCCAACGCTGTCGTTTACACCGCGCACGATAGCGGTGTAGTTGCCCGGTTGCAGGTCGGCAATGATCGCTGACTCGCTAGCCGTAGTCGGAGCGTGGCCGCTGTTCTGAATATCGCTGACCTGACTACTGTTGATGATCCCGCCGATTATTGTCGTCTGCCAGTCATCATTGGTTCCAATCACTGCTCCGCTGCCGTTGTGCAGTTCCAATCTGGGATTAGCCAAGGCATCCGGGATCCCATGTTGAGTAAGTTCAGGGCCAATCGCACGAATGATCACCCTTTTTGGTCCACTCCCTTGAACAACAAAACCGCCAATCATCACGTGCTCACCCGTTTGAACAAAGCTGCGGGTGCTGATGTTACCAAGGCTGGTCTGACTTGCTTGAGTTAGATTGTAACCAATAACATCGAGGTTAATCCCCTCGGGCGATGTGGCGGCGATATCGGAAGATTGTCCCGTGCACGAAAAAGCATTCTGCACGTAAGGATGCGCCTGCGGACAGGGTTCGCTCAGCCAATCGCCGAAATCGCCGTCGGAGTCCTGATTGAAACCGACGATATTTGTCATCCCGCTGTTGATTGAGAAGTAACGCGTTCCGGAAGAAGTGGTATTTCTGTGACCAACAGATGACCAACTAAAGAGATCCTGCGGAGAAAGATCGCTGGTGTTCTGGCCAAGGTGCGAACCAAGACCGATGACTTCATCGATCTCATGTTCCGTCAGGTGTTGTGCGTCGAAACTGTTCGGGTCAACTGGCCGGCTGAACTGAAACGGTTCGGACGAATTCAATGTGACGATCCCATCGTACGGTCCGCCCTGTCCGATGGTGCCGTCTGCGAACATCACTGGCGGCGTGTTCAATCCAACTGCTCGACCGTTTGCGCTGGTTGGCCTAATATTTGTAGTCAACGCACTGCCGGGGAGGCTGGCATTCGCAACATTGTCGTTGTTCGTTTGTGCATCCGCTCTTAAGGCGCTGACGAAGGCATTCCAGCGCACGATGTAAAGAGTGGTATCGCTCTCCGAGACAAGTCCTTGCGGTAAATGACTGCCATCGGGCGCGGTGGTGGCGTAGCGAAACCGGATTTGAATGGTGATCGGATCGCTGAACAAGGACTCATAAATTGCAATCGCACGGTTAATCATCGCCTGAATGGCGGCCGCGTTTGGATTCCCAGTAATGGAACTGTCAAACGTCGGATGAATCGTCAGGCCGGTAGTAGGCTCCGTCATGATCTGGATTGTTTCCGAATAGCCTGTTCGTGCGGTCGCATCGTAAGCGCGAACCCGGTAGTAATATGTCGTGCCGCGGTTCAACCCCGTCACTACTCGCCCGGTCACGTTACCAACATCGAGGTCGTGATAGCCGTCGACAAAACTGTCGAATGAGCTGCTCGTGGACACATCGAGCAAGTATCCCTTCGCGCGCGATACGCCGAGCCACGTCGCCATAAAACTGCTTCGCGTGGGCGGCGGTGGCAAAAACGTTTCAATCTCCGATGGAAATTCGGTCGTGGTTGGAAGGGCCAACGAGGTCTGCAGTTCCGCGTGGGTCTGATGCCTGAACGATCCAATTCCGAATTGCGATGCGCCCGGCGCAGCCGTCTGGCCTGACAAGCTGTAGTCCCCTGGCGCGCCGGCAAGTCCCAAGACGACGCAAATAAATACAAAGACCCTTATGTAAGACACACTCCCTCTCCCCCTCAATGAAGATCGCGAACTCTAGTTAGCACATTCTTGCTGCACAAGCCGAAAAACGAGAGGCATCCCGGCTTCTACCATTGGCACGCTGTCTCTCGTCACATCCGCCCGCGGCGCTGATAGAATTTGTAGCGGTCGATAATCGACTCGACGTATCTGCGCGTTGCGGGAAAATCAATCTTTTGCAGAAACTGCCGTTCCGATATCTCGGCAACGCTGTTTCCACCGCTCCAGCGGCGCGCACGAGTAGCGCCGGCGTTGTATTCCGCCAAAGCGAAAGGAGTTGGATCGGACTGATGGTTCCAATGTTCCATGGCGCGATGCAGATACCAGGCTGCCCGCCTCCAGATTGATCTTTGGTTCGAAAAGTTGATCCGGATTGAAACCTGCGACCTTATTTTCGCGTGCCCACTCGTTCGCCGCTACCTCGCTCACCTGCATCAGGCCGCGCTCTCCATGAGTGCCACGCTTTGTTGAATCGAAACGGCTCTCACGCCAGACGACAGCTTTCACCAGCATCGGATCGAGGTGATGTTCTAACGCAACGCTGCGTATAAGCCGATCGTACTGATGAAATCGGGCCGGGCTCATCCATTCGTAAAATGCGTACAGCGGATCCCCCGATTTCATTGCGACATAAGCAAAGGCCGCAGCGATTGCCAGCAATACGCAGAGAATCAGTTTGAAAAGGATTTGTATCATTTAACCCATGCTACAATAGCCGATTACAAAGTTAGGGCACGAGAACGAGCATGAATCAAG
This sequence comes from uncultured Verrucomicrobiae bacterium, assembly GCA_963761585.1. Classification (GTDB taxonomy): domain Bacteria; phylum Verrucomicrobiota; class Verrucomicrobiia; order Chthoniobacterales; family UBA10450; genus Udaeobacter. The sequence continues at coordinate 37,692 of CAVXHW010000002.1, read as the reverse complement.
ACCATGAGACGCGCTACGTTCGCGTCATCGTTGATCGGGCAATTCATCGCGAGCTCGATTATTCGCTGCCGGAAAATCTAGCCGCGCGCGTCGGAGTCGGCTCGCGCGTGCGGGTGCCGTTCCGGGATAAATCCGCGCTGGCAACAGTCGTTGCGATCCCCGAGCAGAGCGAAGCCAAAGGCATCCGGCCCATCGAAGCGATCATCGGCGATGGGCCGGTCTTGAGCGAGAAGTTGCTGGAACTGGCGCGGTGGATCGGCGCCTACTATTGCTGCCCGATCGAAACCGTGATGCGCAGTATGCTCCCGCAAGTGATCCGGCGCGCTGAAGTCGGCTGGAAAAAACAGTTGTTCGTGCAACCCGCGCGCAGCATCGACCCGGGTGAAATCGAAAAGTTGCGACGACGCGCGCCGCGACAGGCCGAACTTTTGGAGGCGGTTTCGAAGCTGGAAAAACCGATACGCGCGGCCGAGCTTTTGCGACAAACCTCGCTCGATAATCAGACGTTGCGTGCGCTGGTAAAGCGCGGTTTTGCTGAATTGCGCGAAGAAGCTGTGGTGCGCGATCCGCATGGCAACGAACAGTTCATCGCAACGTCGAATCTCGTTCTGAACGAAGAGCAAACGCACGCATTAAACGAAGTCGAGCAAGCGCTCGGCGCACCTGAAAACGCGCGTCCGATTTTGCTGCACGGCGTCACGGGTTCCGGCAAAACGGAAATTTATTTGCAGGCAATCCGCGCGGCGCTCGACCGCGGACGCACCGCAATTGTTCTCGTACCTGAAATCTCGCTTACGCCTCAAACGGTGGAACGCTTCAAAGGCCGGTTCGCCGAGGCCCAGGACGATGTTGCGGTTTTGCACAGTCATTTGTCCGAGGGGGAACGCCACGATGAATGGCACAAAATTCATTCCGGTCGCGCGCGCATCGTGATCGGCGCGCGCAGCGCTGTTTTCGCGCCTCTGAAAAATCTCGGACTCATCGTTGTCGATGAAGAACACGAAACGACCTACAAACAGGAGGAAGCGCCGCGATATCAAGCCCGCGACGTGGCCGTGGTCCGCGCGAAGATCGAGAAATGCGTCGTCGTTTTAGGCAGCGCCACGCCGTCGCTGGAGAGTTATCACAACGCGACGACCGGAAAGTACCGGCTCGTTACGCTCACGCAGCGCGTCGACCAAAAGCAGATGCCGCTCATCCGTGTCGTCGATCTGCGCCAGGAACGACGCAGGGAAAAGAAAGCCGCCATTTTGTCCGAGAGATTGTCGCAAGCCATTGCCGATCGCCTCGAGAAACGAGAGCAGACGATTTTGTTTTTGAACCGGCGCGGATTTTCCACCTCGCTGCTGTGCAGTAATTGCGGTGAAGCACGCAATTGCCCGAATTGCAGTGTCGCGCTCACGTTTCACCGGCATTTTCTGCAGGGTGAATCGGCTTCTCCGAAGACGATGTCCGGACGGTTGAGCTGTCATTTGTGCGGGCACACCGCCGCTGTCCCAAAGAAGTGTCCGGAGTGCGGACAAGACGCATTGATTTATCACGGCTTCGGCACTGAGAAAGTGGAATCAACGGTCGCCCAGATTTTTCCTAAAGCGGTGGTGCGCCGCATGGACGCCGATTCGATGACGCGCAAGGAAGCGTATCGCGAAACGCTACGAAATTTTCGTACTGGCAAGATCGATATTCTCGTCGGCACGCAAATGATCGCGAAAGGCCTGCATTTCCCGAATGTGACGCTGGTTGGAATTATCAATGCCGATCTCGCGCTGCATCTCCCCGATTTCCGTGCAGGGGAACGCACGTTTCAACTCCTGACCCAGGTCGCCGGGCGCGCCGGCCGCGGCGAGACACATGGCGAAGTGTTCGTGCAAACTTACACGCCATTCAGTCCCTCGATTCAATTTGCGCGTCACCATGATTTCACCGGCTATTTCCAGCAGGAGCTTGAGTTTCGCGAGCGTTGCGATTTCCCGCCATTCAAACACGCAGTCCTGATGACCGTGCGTTCTGCTCACGAAGGCCGCGCCAAACTTTCGGCCGAAACCTTGAAGCGTCGCTTAAGCGAAGCGTTGCCCGAAGAATTCATTTTGGGCGACGCAACACCCGCGCCACTGGAAAAACTACAAGGCCAATTTCGTTTTCACGTTTTGATCCGCGGCGAAGCCGTCATGCGCCTGAGCCGGCTTGTTCGTGAAACTCTCGACAAACTGCCCTTTCCTGAAGACGTCAACGTGACAGTCGATGTCGACCCGTATCAGTTGTTGTAATTCCGGCGAGAAAAACGCGGCTTGTCCGGGTTACGGCAGAATCGCAAATACCCGCGCGGGAAAACCGGATCCGCCTTTCGGTTTAGGAAAACTGACCACGACCAGCGCGCCGGCTTCGGGAACTTGATCAAGGTTCGTGAGCAGCTCGATTTGATAATGGTTCGTGCTCAGGATGTAAGTCTCCAACGAGTAATCGTCCTTACTCGCGGCGATCCCCGGATCGGTATCGGTGGTTTCGTGGCCTGACGCAGTGATCCTCCGTTCCTCGTAAAGATATTTCAACACGGGGAGGCTCCAGCCAGGATAATGAGCGACTCCGTTCGCATCTTTGTTTTCCATTTTTGCTCCGTCAGGCCAACGCTTAGACCAGTCCGTGCGCATCGCCACGAAGGCTCCGGCGGGAATTTGGCCATGATCCTCCTCCCACTTTTTCGCGCGATCCAGCGAGAGTGTGTAATCAGGATTTTTCGCGGATTCCTCATGCACATCGATAACCACCAGCGGCAGGAGCATTTCTTTCGGGTCAATCTGGTCGACGGTGCGCAAGCCTTTAATGAAATGTGCCGGCGGATCTACGTGCGTGCCCCATTGACCGACGTGCGTGAAGAGTTCCGAGAAAAACCCGGAGCCCCTCGTGTCCGGACGTTTGTCGTACCAGTAGATTGTCTTGCGCGTTTCATCCGGAAAACCGGGCCAACGCGGAATTCCCGGCGCAAACGCGTGCGTTAGGTCGACGTATTTCTTCGACGCGAGCACCTTCTGGATTTGCCAAAGTTGTAGGGCGTCTGTGTCAGACGCTGATCTCTTCTCCGCATCCGCCCCGGATGCCCGACAGCAGCAAACTAAGGAAAACCGAAAACAGGAAGGCGTGCAAAAATTTGTGCATGCCGACTTTGTTAAAGCATCTTCCAGCAATCCGCGAATAAGTTTGAATAACCTTGAATAACTGCCGGTCTGTTTCGAGAACAACCTTTTGTCGTTGCAACGCACAGACATTATCAACACGTCATTTGCACCCAAATTTGAGAGGGCAACCGGCGAGACAAATCCGTGTTATTCACGCGACTAAGAAGAAGAAATTCTCTAAACAAAAAATTCAAATCATCTTCTTGCTTGTGAAGAACTATCGATAACGGATGAAACAGTTTCGTACTCTCGATCCAAATCTTCCCGATCGCGGCACACACGGTCTTTGCGCATTGGCCGTCATGACCAAAGCGCCACAAGCCGGCCGAGTGAAAACGCGATTGGTCCCGCCACTAACGCCAAAAGAAGCCGCGGAACTAAACAAATGTTTTCTGCGCGACACAGCAGCTGCGATTTCAATTGCCTGTAGCCGTCGCCCTGCGGGCGACGAAAAGAAAATGGATTTTAAACCTGAGGACAGCGCTTCGCATAGCGAAGCCGGTAAAGCAGCTTGCGGTATTGCTGTTTACACGCCCATCGGCGCAGAGTCGGCGTACAATGATATTCTTCCAGCCGATTTCAGTTTGCTGCCGCAACGGGGCGATAAATTCGGTGAGCGTCTGTATTTCGCCGTCGAGGATTTAATCAAATGCGGTTTTGCAGCGGTGTGTTTGATCGATTCCGACAGTCCAACTGTGCCCGGGGAAAATTTTACAGAAGCTGTGGAACTGCTAAGCACGACCGAGGATTGCGTTGTGCTCGGTCCGAGCGACGACGGAGGGTATTACTTGATTGGAGTGAAGAAACCGCACCGGCACTTGTTCGAGCAAATCGATTGGAGCACGGAACGCGTACTCAACCAGACGATGCAGCGCGCAACCGAGATCGGACTTGAAGTCAAACTTCTACCGACCGGGTATGATGTTGATGACGGCGCTGGCTTGACGCGGTTATGTGGAGGAGCTACTGGGGAAAAATGGGGGTGACAGTGTTGCGCCAAATACGCGAAAGTTCCTCGTGAGTATAGCCGCGCAAAACAAATTGTAGGGCGGGCGCTTCGCCTGCCAACCTTCTTTGGCAAGCCGGCGCGGTTGCCCTACAACGGCTGCGTAGATAGCCTCTCATTTGAATGGCAAAACGCGCTCTCGTCACCGGCGCCGCGGGTCTAATCGGCTCGCACGTTGTCGATCTTCTCGTGCGCGAGGGTTGGAAGGTTCGCGCGCTGGATAATCTCGAGCCACAAACCCACCGCCGCGGAAAGCCAGGATGGATAAATCCCAAGGCCGAATTCATCCAGGGCGACATGCGGAGTCGCGATGAGATTACGGCTGCGCTAGATGGGATCGACGTTGTTTTTCACCAGGCTGCCTACGGCGGTTACATGCCGGAGATTGCGAAATATGTGCATGTGAATTCGCTCGGCACAGCACAAATGCTTGAAGTCATTCGAGAGAAAAATCTCCCGATCAAAAAGATTGTCGTAGCCAGCTCGCAGGCCGTTTACAGCGAAGGCGCGGGCGAATGTCCAACGCACGGATTGGTCTTTCCAAGCGTTCGCCCGATCGAGCAATTGCGTCGCGGCGATTGGCAAGTGCACTGCCCGATTTGCGGCGCGATCACAAAAAGCGTTCCAACGCCGGAGAAGGCGCCCGTCGGAGGCGAGACCGTTTACGGGCTGACGAAAGTTGACCAGGAGCGGCTGGTGCTGCTCTGGGGAAAGCAAATCGGCATCCCCACAGTGGCGCTGCGTTATTCCTGCACCTACGGACCGCGCCAATCGATCTTCAATCCGTACACCGGCGTGATTGCAATTTTTTGCACACGGCTGCTGAACAATTTGCCGCCGGTGCTTTACGAAGACGGCGAGCAAACGCGCGATTTTTCATTCGTCGAAGACATTGCTCACGCGAATTTGCTCGCGGCACAAACGGACAAGCTCGATAGCCTGCCTGTAAATATCGGCAGCGCGCATGGCACGCCGATTCGCGAAATCGCAGAACAACTTGCCGACATCCTAAAGATCGACATCGCGCCTGAGATCAACGCTGAATTTCGCCCCGGCGAAATGCGCCATCTCACGAGCGATACCAGCCCTGGCGAGATCCGCCGGTTACCAGCCAACTGTCGATCTCGGACGAAGGCATCTCGCGTTACATCGACTGGATCAAAAAGCAGTCGGACATTCGCGATTACTTCAGCGAAGCGAGCGACATCTTGAAGAACAAAGGCATTGTTCATCGCGTCGCCCGATGAACCTTGCCAGCAGCATTCCAGATTTTGACGCACCGGTCCTCCAGCATGCGCGAAAGGATTTTCCGCTACTGGACGCGGACATGTCGGTTGGCGAAGCGCTGGAGCGGATCCGGCGCGAGGGCGTCGGCGAGCGCGTAATTTATTTTTATGCGATCGATGAAGAGAAGCGACTCGTGGGCGTCGTGCCGACCCGGCGTCTGCTGACCGCGCCACTGGAAACCGCGCTGCGCGAAGTGATGGTGCGACGCGTCGTGGCTGTTCCGGCGAAGGCAACGGTCCTCGACGCGTGCGAGTTCTTCGTGCTTTACAAATTTCTCGCATTCCCGGTCGTGGACGAACAACGCCGCGTGGTTGGAATCATCGACGCGAACTTGTTTGCCGAGGAAATTTTGGAAGCAGGAGATACTGCAGGATCGATCCCGCAGCAGCGAGACTGTGCCGGTCGGTCCGGAATTTTTTGAGGCGCTCGGTTTTCGCCTCGAACAAATCCGCGGTGCATCGGCGTGGCGCGCTTTTCGATTCCGCTTCCCATGGCTGCTCGTCACAGTGACAGGAGGAACAGTCTCGGCCATTCTGGCGGGCTTTTTCGAAGCAACACTGGCCGGCAGTCTGATCATTGCGTTTTTTCTCACCATGGTGCTGGGATTAACCGAAAGCGTCAGCATGCAAACGATGAGCGTTACGATTCATGCGTTACGCTCGGTCAGCGTGACCCGGGATTGGCTCGCGTCTGCGTTCCGTCGCGAACTGGCAACGGCAGCGCTTCTCGGCGTTTCTTGCGGGTTCGTTGTCTGCGTCATCGCCTGGCTGTGGCGCCACGATCTGCGCGCGGCCACTGTTATCGGCGGAAGCATTGCGTTCTCGCTGGTGACGGCATGCGCGTTTGGTTTGGCTGTGCCCTCGCTTCTGCATCGATTGAAGCTCGACCCAAAAATTGCCGCGGGCCCTGTCACACTCGTGTTGGCCGACTTCATAGCGCTGGCGATTTACTTCACAAGCGCGTGGCTGGTTCTGACATGACCAAGGTGTCCGTTGTCATCCCCGCATTAAACGAGGAGGAACCGATCGCCGGCGTGGTTCGCGAATGCCTCGCGACTGGCGTGCCCGACGAAGTGATCGTCGTTGATAACGGCAGCACCGATCGCACAGCCGAGTGGGCGCGTAACGCCGGCGCGCGCGTGGTAACTGCGCCGCGGGGTTACGGACGAGCGTGTGCGGCAGGCGCTCGCGCGGTTTCGGTCCCGCAGTCGCGGGATGACATCGTAGTGTTTCTCGATGGCGACGGCAGCGACATTCCAGCGTTCATACCGCAACTCGTCGAGCCGATCACAAGAGGAACGCACGATTTCGTGATCGGCTCGCGCACGCGCGGGCAGCGCGAAACCGGCAGCATGAATTTCCAGCAGATTTTATCCGGGCGAATTGCCGGAGGATAATGCAACTACTCTACGGCGTTCGTTACACAGACATGTGCCCGTTCCGCGCCATCCGACATGATGCGCTCGCAAAACTTGATATGCGCGAGGAAACTTACGGCTGGAACTTGGAGATGCAGATGAAAGCCGCGCGAGCCGGTCTGCGCATCCTCGAAATCCCGGTGAATCATCGCTGCCGCACTGGTGGCGAATCGAAAGTCTCAGGCACATTGCGTGGCACCTTTGTCGCCGGAACTCGCATCATTGCGACGCTCTTCCGCGTCGCGCTCCAGTAGCACGTTCCAATGGAGCCGGTGCGCCCCCGCACCGCAATAGACCGGCCGAAACGGCCCGAGGGCGGGCCGTCTCCAACGCGAAATCCATCTGGCGATTCCGGCGTTCGCAATGTAGCGTCGCCGATGGTTTCAATGCTCGATTTGGAAAGGTTCCGCGGCACGCCGCTTACCCGCGAGCCGTTCGAATTCTTGATTGTTCCGGAATTTGTGAAGGCCGATGCGCGCACGGCGATACACAACGATTACCCCGAAGTAGACCGGCCCGGCAGCTTTCCTCTACGTGAGGTTACTTACGGCTCTGCATTTGCAAAGCTGGTCGAGGAAATGCGCAGCGACGAGTTTCGCAAGGCGTTCGAGGAAAAGTTCAGCGTCGATCTGACGAATCGGCCCGACATGATCACGGTGCGCGGCCGTTGCAGCGAAAAAGACGGCAAAATCCACACTGACTCGGAGACGAAAATCATCACGATCCTGATCTATATGAATGCAGGGTGGGAGTCTTCTGGTGGCCGGCTTCGGTTGCTTCGTTCCGGAAACGATCTCGACGACATGATTCTCGAAGTCCCGCCGACGGAAGGGACGCTGCTGGCGTTCCGTCGCGGCAATAATTCGTGGCACGGCCACAAGCCATTCTCGGGTCCGCGTCGCGTGATTCAGTTTAACTGGGTCACCAGCGAGGCCGTGGTGCGGCGCGAGCAAAACCGCCATCGCTTGTCGGCGTGGATGAAAAAAATTCGCGGCGCGTTCGCGGGCGAGAAAAAGGCGGCGTAAAATTCTTGCCAATCGAATTGGTAGGGCGGGCAGTCCTCTGCCCGCCGCATCGCAATCTACAAACCGGCGCGCACGGAGTGACGCGCCCTACCTGCGTGGCGCTTTAGAAAAGCGTGTCTCCCTGTGATAGTTTCGTGAATTGAATCGCCTCACCGAAACGGTAAAGATTAAGCACGAGCCGCGCTCGGATCTTCAATCCGCCGAGTTCTCGCGAATTTTGCTGATCAAGCCTTCGGCGCTCGGCGACGTTGTGCATACGATCCCGGTGCTGGTGAAGCTGCGTGCGCGTTATCCGCGTGCGCGAATTGACTGGCTGATCACACCGGAGAACGCGGAGGTAGTTCGTCATCATCCCGCGCTCTCGAATGTAGTTCTCTTTGCGCGGCGCGATTTCTTGAAGCCCGGCCAGAAGTGGCGCGCCATGCTCGGCTTCTTCGCCCTGCTCAAACAAATCCGGCGCGCGAAATACGATCTGGTGGTCGACATGCATGGCCAGGTGCGTTCGGCGTTGTTCGCGCTTGTCAGCGGCGCGCGAGTGCGCATCGGGTTTGATCGGCCGATAGAATTCTCTCGCACAATTTCTGCCGAGCACGATCTCAAGAACGTCCCAAACCGCGGCTGGCGCGGCGCGCGTGAAGGTTCCTGGATCGCGTACACTCACCGCATTCCCATTCCGACGCTCGATGTTCACGCGATTGATCGGTACCTGTGGGTCGGATCGTTGCTTGGTTTCGATGATGAACCGCCGGACCTGGCAATCCACCTCTCATCGGAAACAATCCACAACGTCGACCGATTACTCGAAGAACACGGTGTGCCCGCTGGCAAACCACTTATTGTTCTTGTGCCCGGGACGATTTGGGAAACAAAGCACTGGACCATCGAAGGATTTGCGGGCGTCGCGCGCCAGTTTCTTCACGAAGGATTTGCTGTTGCTCTGGCGGGTACGAAACGCGATGAAGCGCGCTGCCAGCAAATCGCAACCGCTGCGCCGGGGACGATCAATCTTTGCGGTAAAACTACTCCAGCAGATCTGGCAGGATTGATCCAACGCGCCGAAGTGGCGGTGACGAACGACTCGGGATCGATGCACGTCGCCGCGGCTTTGAATAAACCAATGGTGAGCGTATTTGGCCCGACGAATCCCGTTCACATCGGCCCATACCAAAGGCCGGAATCGGTTGTGCGCGTCGACCTGCCGTGTTCGCCCTGCAATTACCGTCGCCTGAGCCAATGCCCTTTCGATCACGCCTGCATGCAGCAGGTCACGGCCGAGATGGTCGTGGAGCGTGCACGGAAAATTCTCGCGGCGGCAAAACTGTAGCGTGCGCTGTCCTCAGCGCATGACGGCTTGTCGCCGCAACAAAGTCCGCTGGGGACAACGGACGCTACAACGCTTGTGGCTCAGAAACGCCGGGGTAAGATCGGCAACATCGTGAGCACAACAAAAGCGATCTCAGCCGGGTTGCTCGCCGGATTCGTGGCTGCAGTCGTGTTGACGACGGCAATGTTATTGCTTGCGACACTCGGCGTGGCTACACCGCTCGTCATCATCGGCGACCGCCTTTCAGTCTTCATTCCACCGGGGCCGTTTCTTTCGCTGATGGGCAAGGTCGGGGGCTACAATCATCTCAAGCAACTTGGCGTTGGATCGACAATCGCCGGTCAACTTGTGGTCGGCGCTATCGGCGGAGCGATTTTTGGGTGGTTCGCGTGGCGTAAACCGGCGCGCATCCCGGCGATTTGCACGATGTCGATCTTCGTGTTGCTGCCGGTCATCGTATTTGCGATCGCACTGTGGCCGGTGTTGGGCACAAGCTACATCGGTCTGCCGATTCAGGTTGCGCGACTGGTCACGCTCATCGGTTTCGCATTGTGCGTCCTTTTGTTCGAGCGAACATTGGTCGCTGGCTTCCAATTTTTAATGGTAGGGACGGCCCGCTGGGCCGTCCGGACATCGCAGCGCGATGTCCCTACCAACGAGTTCAGCCCCACTATCGGACGCCGTGCATTCGTACTGAGCACTATTGGTCTCGCAGCGGCTGGTGGCGGAGTGGCGCTGGCGCGCAAACTGTATCGCGCGGCGACGTTCAGCTATGACGGCACCCAGTACAAAGGCAGCATTGTCCAGCCGATTACGCCTAACGACTTGTTCTACTGTGTCACCAAGAACGTCGTCGATCCCAAGGTGAACATCGATGTATGGCATCTGGAAATTGGCGGACTCGTGCAAAACGCGGCGACCTGGCGGTTCCAGGATATTTTAGGATTCAAACCGACTACTCAAGAGACAACGCTCATGTGCATCAGCAATGGTTTGGACGCGGGCCTGATTAGCAATGCCGTGTGGAAAGGTCTTCCGCTGCGAGATTTGCTCGATCAGGCCGGTGTGCTGTCCGGCGCCGCGCGTGTTCGCCTGCAGGGCGTCGACAATTACACCGACACGATCCCGCTGGAGAAAGCGATGAAACCAACAACGTTGCTCGCTTACGAGATGAACGGCGAACCGCTGTCGGATCGGCACGGTTACCCCTTGCGCGTGATCGTGCCGGGCTACTTCGGCGAGAAAAACGTGAAATGGGTCACGAGAATTGAAGTGACCGACGCCAACGCGAAAGGATTTTACGAGGCACAAGGATGGGGACCCGATTTCATTGTGCCCACACGATCGAGAATCGACGTGCCGGATGATTGGGAGTTTGTGTCGTTAGGCAAACTAACTACTCCAATCGAAATGAAAGGCATTGCCTTCGGCGGCGACCGCGGGATCTCCCGCGTCGAAGTCAGTTTCGATGATGGTCAGACCTGGAGCGACGCCGAGATTTATTACGCCGGCGGCAATCTGGCGTGGTCACTCTGGAAGGCGCACTGGACCCCCGCGGCCGCGGGTGATTACGGTTTGCTCGTCCGTGCCACTGACGGCGAAGGCGACGTCCAGGAATGGGAAGAAGATCGCGGCCCGTTCTCCGGCACGAGTGGGCTTCACAGGATCAACGTGCGTGTGACGGCGTAGCACGGACATCTTGTGCGTAGGGCACTCGGCGGTCATCTTGACTGCGTATGAAGAATCAACGGGCGAGACGCCCGTTGGCCCCACAGGCAAGGATGCCTGTGCTACCATTTCTGCAACTTGCGCGCTGTGCTAAGTTTTATCGATGGAGAAAGTGATCATTGTTGGGAGCGGTTGCGCAGGGCTGACTGCTGCGATTTATGCTGCGCGAGCGAACCTCAGCCCATTAGTGCTGGAGGGCCGTCAGCCTGGTGGGCAACTCTCTACGACCACGCTCGTCGAAAATTATCCCGGATTTCCCGACGGAATCGATGGGCCCGAGCTGATTCTGAACATGCACAGACAAGCCGAGAAATTTGGCGCCCGGTTTTCCTACGCGGAAGTGACCGATTTCGATCCGAGCGACCATCACATCCGGATCAAAGCCGATGATGAATGGCTGGATACGCGGGCGCTCATCATCGCCAGCGGCGCCGCGGCCCGATATCTCGGACTGGACGACGAAGAGAAATTGGTCGGCCATGGTTTGACGTCCTGCGCGACTTGCGACGGCGCATTTTACAAAAACGTGCCGGTCTGCGTCGTGGGCGGCGGCGATTCCGCGGCGGAAGAATCAACGTTCCTTACCCGCTTCGCCTCAAAGGTGTATCTCATTCATCGCCGCGACACAATGCGGGCTTCGAAGATCATGCAGGACCGCGTGTTCGCGAACAAGAAGATCGAACCGATCTGGAACACGGTGGTGACACAATATGTTGCCGATGAAAAAGGTGAGATGCGTGCCGTGCGTTTGCGCAATCTAAAGACAAACGAGGAACGCGAACTGGAAGTTGCATGCGTTTTCGTCGCGATCGGGCATGATCCCAACACGAAGGCGTATCGAGGCAAACTCGACATGGACGCAGAGGGCTATCTGCTCCCGAAAAACGGAGTCGAAAGTAAAATTCCCGGCGTTTTCATCGCCGGCGACGTAGCTGACCGCGTTTACAAACAGGCCATTACCGCTGCGGGAATGGGTTGTGCTGCGGCACTGCAGGCGGAGAAGCATCTCAGCAAGGTGGGCAGCCACTAATTTGCAATTTGCGAGTTGCGAATTGCGATTGATCTAATGACTGAACGCGAACTCCTTGAACGAACGAAGCAGTTCGCTTTGCGGGTTTTTAAGCTTGTTGGTGCGCTGCCTCAAACGATCCAGGGAAAAGCGGTCGCTGCCCAATTGATCAGGAGCGGTACGTCGGTGGCAGCTAATTATCGCGCAGCCTGCAGAGCGCGTTCGAAGCCGGAGTTCGTTGCCAAGCTTGGCGTCGTCGACGAAGAAGCGGATGAAAGTGCGTTTTGGCTCGAGTTAATAATGGAGACGAACTTGCTGAGTGCTACGAAAGTGAAGCCTCTGCTGAGCGAGGCGAGCGAGATCGTCGCAATCATGGCGTCATCGAAGAAGACCGCGGCAAAATCGCAAATCGCAAATCGCAAATCGCAAATCCGATGAAGATCTGCGACCTCACTCAGTTTTATTCGCCTGTGAGCGGGGGCGTGAAGCGATATCTTCACGAGAAGATCGGTTACATCGACAGGCACGCGCACCGAAACGAACATGTCCTTATTGTTCCCGGCGCGAAGACGAAGCTGAAAGCAAACGGGCGCTCGCGTGTTTACACGATTCGTTCTCCTCTTGTGTCGCGGACCGCGCAATACCGCGCGCTGTTGAATCTTCGCGCAGTGGAAGAAATTTTGGACCGGGAACAGCCGGACGTCATGGAGTCTTCCGACCCCTATCAGCTCGGCTGGAGAGCATTGAAGGTCGGGCGTGCGCTGCGTGTACCCGTGGTCGGATTTTACCACTCGCATTTTACCGAAGCGTACGTGCGAAAGAGCGCAATGCTCCTTGGGAAAACTGCGACACATCGCGTGATGAAGCTTTCCCGCGCATACGTTTGCAAACTTTACAATCAGCACGCCGCCACGGTCGTTGCATCAGACCTGCTGGGCCGCGTGCTGCGTGACTGGGGCGTTCACAACGTGCGCGTGCTTAGTCTTGGTGTTAACCCGGAAATCTTCCGCCCCGACGGATCCGGAACCGAAGCAATACGGCGCTCGCTTGGGGTTAGTTCAGGTCAAAAGCTACTCCTTTACGTAGGCCGGCTGGCGAAAGAGAAGAACACCGCGACTTTGCTTCGCGCTTTCAAGACTCTGCAACGACGCCGGCCGAATGAGTTTCATTTGCTCGTGATCGGCGATGGGCCCGATCGAACGCAACTGCGGAAACTGCAATTGCGAACTGAGAATGTTTCATGGATTCGCTACTGCGCCGATCCTTGCGAGCTCGCGGGGTTTTATCGCGCAGCCGATCTTTTCGTTCATCCCGGTGTTCAGGAAACCTTTGGCCTTGCAGCTTTGGAATGCCAGGCTTGCGGAACGCCGGTAGTGGGAATTCGCGGTAGCTACATGGACAACGTGATTTGCCATGATCAGGAATCGTGGGCGCTGGAAAACAGCGCCGACGCGCTGGTGAACGCGATCGAGGACTGCAGCGACAGGAAATTATCAGTTATGGGCAGGACCGCTGCACGCGTTGCGCGGAGTCTATACAGCTGGCCGCGTGTGTTTGACGAACTGTTTTGCATTTATCGCGAGCTTCGCTCAAAATACCGCCGATCTTAAATGCTGAACGATGACCACCAGCCGTTTCTCATTCGTGGCTACCGGGCGTCCGATCGCGAGGCGGTAAGAAAACTTTGCTGCGAGACCGGCTTCCTCGGCGAGCCGATTGATCCCGTGTATCAGGATCGAGAATTGTTCGCCGATTTTCTCACCACGTATTACACCGATCACGAACCGGAATCCTGTTTTCTCCTGGAGGTGAACGGCGAAATTTCCGGGTACCTGCTCGGCTCGCGCAAGCCGCTGCAAAATCAGCTCTACGCGCTTTATCAAAACGTCTGGCTGTTCTTCCGGGCGCTGACCCGCTACTTCCGTTACAACCCGCGCTCGCGTCGTTTCATTCGCTGGATACTCGCGTACGGCTGGCGCGAAGTTCCCGCCCAGCCGCGGCACGTACCGCATTTTCACATCAATTTGCTGCCGGAGGCGCGAAAAGTTTCGACGACGCGCGCGCTGATGAGTGCGTATCTGAGTTACCTTTATCGCTCCGGCGAGAAACGCGTCTGTGGCCAGATAGTTACCTTCGAGAGCCGCCGCGGCGAAAAAATGTTCGAACGTTACGGCTTTAAGGTTTTGAATCGGGGAGAGATCACCAAATACAAAGCGTTTTATCCCGAATCGGTCTACCTGAGTACCGTGATCAAAAATCTCGAAACGGCCGACCCGCTTTCCGCTTACTCTCGCGCTCGCGAATAATCGAAATCTGCCGGAAGAACAGATCCGGTGTACAGCACCGGTTCCTTCGTCAGAAAAAAAGAGCGTAACAGCAGACACAATTTTAGCTCGGCGGCGTCTATAACATTGATGAGCGCATCACCCGAGCCACCGGAACGGCTCGCAGAAATCCTGCTGGAGATTCTGGCGTTGTCTAAACCACGGGCAAGCCAATCGGAATCCGCCCGCGACAGTAATCAAATCGAATTATTCGGTCCGCACTGCCCTAAAGAGCAGTCGCAAAACGGAGATCAAGAAGATCACAACCGGCAAACTCGGACGAACTCTTGATGAACTCGCTAAACCGGCTTTTATATGGGCAGCGCCGGCATAGCTCAGTTGGTTAGAGCAGCTGATTTGTAATTCAAGCCTAACGAGTTGCGCAGCGTTTCACTGCTTTGCATATCGTTGCTGATGCTGCGCAGTTCGCAATTTCGCTTTCGCGGTGCGTTCCGCAGAGTTGCACAGTTTTGCATCAAAATCTTGCCCGACCGTAGAACGCTCCGTAGAAAATTTCGGCTTGTGCTTCAGAGTCGTTGATTTGTAGAAAACAAGAAAGACTGAGAAATTTCGGGTGAACCCTTTCGCAAAGGATTTCCCAGCCGGTGACTGCATGGGCGCGATGCCCGATACTACGAATTGATCATGCTTGGAACTCGGGAAGCTGGTCGTGGCGAACTCTTGATCAACTCGCTGAAAACAGCTTTCGTATGGGAACGTCGGAATCGTGGGTTCAAATCCCACCCTTTCGTCCGCGATTCGCGGATTCCGAGCTTTACGCGTCCGTACCTTGCTAAAAGACAAAGCGTAGGCACAGAAATCATACGACCAAGGTCCAATTGACCCACAAGGCACGACCGCGCATTGGTGATAGATGGTCTGAATCGGGCGAAGGAGTTCTTCCCGCCTGGGGTCCTTCGCCTCTTCCAGACCTGCAATTGCAGAATCAACATGGCGAGGAAACCGAAGGAAGTATGAATGTGAATCCACTCGATTCAGATCAACGAAGCAATTTGGGTATTTGTCGTCGCGTTGGGGCTCACCTGGTTTGGGCCTTCGCCGTCAGTGCACGCGGTCAGTCAGCCATCGGAGGGTGACTATCCCGGTGGTCAATTTTCAGCGAGCCGCCAACGCGTGGGCGGTCGTGAAATCGCCGGGTTCAGTGCGCGCCAGGCGCGGAGCGGGCAGGAGCAAAACCTAACGCCGCCGGCCGGGCTGAAGCCGGTCGAGCAGGAAGCGTGGCTGGCGATGGCGCGGCGGCATGGAGCGAGCGGCGGCATGGAGTTCACCAGCTTCTATCCGGCGCGTTACGGCGAGGCGTTTGTTGTGGAAGGCCAAGGGGTGCGCGTGGCGGTGCGACCTGTGGGCGGCACGGATGTGGCGGCGCACATCGACAAGGGCCAGGTGATCTATCGAGAGGCCTATCCTGAGACCGATAGTGTGCATGTGGTGAGTGCCGGGCGCAGTGAAGAGTTTCTGTTTTTGCAAAATGAATGTGCGCCGCGCGAGTTCGCGTATGAGTTGAGCGAGCTGAGCGCCGGGACGCGAGTGGAACTAGTGAAGGGCGAAGTGCGCTTTACTAACAAGGCGGGGCGCGGGGTGAAGATCGAAGCACCGTGGCTGATCGAAGCAACGGGCGAGCGGCGCGCGGGAGCGGTGCGGTGGCAGCTTGAGGAGAACAAGAGCGGAGCGCCGCAACGATTGCGGCTGGTGGTGGCGGAAGGATTGAGCTATCCGGTGCTCATAGATCCAAGCTGGGTCGTCACCGGCAGCCTCGCTACCGCACGTTTCCGACACACCGCGACGCTGCTGAACTCAGGCAAGGTGCTGGTGGCGGGGGGAACCAATGATAGCATCAATATCCTGAGCAGCGCGGAGCTTTATGATCCTGCGACGGGGACGTGGGCGGCGACCGGCAGCCTCAACACCGCACGCTACCAACACACGGCGACCCTGCTGCCCAATGGCAAGGTGCTGGTGGCGGGTGGAGTCGGTACAGGGTTAGTTATCTTGCGCAGCGCCGAGCTCTATGATCCGGCAACAGGGGCGTGGGTGGCGACCGACAACCTCGCAACCGCACGCTGGGTTCACACGGCGACGTTGCTGCCCAATGGCAAGGTCTTGGTGGCGGGTGGAGCCCGTAACAATACTCCCTTGAGCAGCGCGGAGCTTTATGATCCGACGACGGGGAGGTGGGCGGCGACCGGCAGCCTCGGTACCGCACGCGCGTTTCACACGGCGACGTTGCTGCCCAATGGCAACGTGCTGGTGACGGGGGGAAACAATGGTAGCGTTCTCTTGAGCAGCGCGGAGCTCTACATTCCGGCGACGGGGACATGGACGGCGACCGGCAGCCTCGCCACCGCACGTCAGGTTCACACAGCGACGCTGCTGCCCTCAGGCCAGGTGCTGGTGGCAGGAGGAGAGGGTAGTGGCAATGTTTTCTTGAACAGCGCGGAGCTCTATGATCCGGGACGGGGATGTGGACGGCGACCGGCAGCCTCGCCACCGCACGTCAGGTTCACACAGCGACGCTGCTGCCCTCAGGCCAGGTGCTGGTGGCAGGAGGACAAAATAGTAGTGGTGCCTTGAGCAGCGCGGAGCTCTATGATCCTGCGACGGGGACTTGGGCGGCGACCGGCGGCCTCGGTACCACACGCGCGTTTCACACGGCGACGCTGCTGCCCTCAGGCCAGGTGCTGGTGGCGGGAGGAACCAATGATGGTCTTAATGGCTTGAGCAGCGCGGAGCTCTATGATCCTGCGACAGGGACGTGGACGGCGACGGGCAGCCTCGCCACCGCACGCTCCACTCATACGGCGACGTTGCTGCCCTCAGGCCAGGTGCTGGTGGCGGGAGGACAAAATGATGGCAGTGTACTTTAGCAGCGCGGAGCTCTATGATCCGGTAGCGGGAAGCTGGAGTAACACAGGCAGCCTCGCCACCGCACGTCAGGTTCACACGGCGACGCTGCTACCCTCAGGCAAGGTGCTAGTGGCAGGAGGCTTCAACCTTCCCGCCGGCTACTTGAGCAGCGCAGAGCTCTATGATCCGGGGACGGGGAGCTGGAGTAGCACGGGCAGCCTCGGCACCGCACGCGCCAATCACACGGCGACGCTGTTGCCCTCCGGTAAGGTGCTGGTGGCAGGAGGAGAAAATCTTTCTGACTTGAGCAGCGCGGAGCTCTACGATCCGGTAGCGGGAAGCTGGAGTAGCACGGGCAGCCTCGCCACCGCGCGCGACTCTCACACAGCGACGCTGCTGCCCTCCGGCAAGGTGCTGGTGGCAGGAGGAGAAAATCTTTCATGACTTGAGCAGCGCGGAGCTCTATGATTCGACGACGGGAATGTGGAGCAGCACCGGCAGCCTCGCCACCGCACGCGACTCTCACACGGCAACGCTGCTACCCTCAGGCAAGGTGCTGGTGGCGGGAGGACAAAATCCTGTGTGCTTGAGCAGCGCGGAGCTCTATGATTCGACGACGGGGATGTGGAGCAGCACTGGCAGCCTCGCCACCGCGCGCGACTCTCACACAGCGACGCTGCTGCCCTCAGGCAAGGTGTTGGTGGCGGGCGGAGAAAATGGTAGCAGTGCGTTGAGTAGCGCGGAGCTCTATGATTCGACGACGGGGATGTGGAGCGGCGACCGGCAGCCTCGCCACCGCACGCGACTCTCACACGGCAACGCTGTTACCCTCAGGCAAGGTGCTGGTGGCGGGAGGACAACTAATAGCAGTGATATTGCGCTTGAGCAGCGCGGAGCTGTATGATCAGGGTCTCGGCTTTGATCCCAGCTGGCAACCGTTACTCACTGCGGTCTCGCCCTCAATCTTGCACAGTGGTAGCGAGCTGACGGCTTCTGGCTCACTCTTCAAAGGCATCTCCGAAGCTTCCGGCGGCAACGGCGGTCGTGAAATCGCCGGGTTCAATGCGTGCCAGGCGCGGAGCGGGCAGGAGCAAAACCTAACACCGCCGGCCGGGCTGAAGCCGGTCGAGCAGGAAGCGTGGCTGGCGATGGCGCGGCGGCATGGAGCGAGCGGCGGCATGGAGTTCACCAGCTTCTATCCGGCGCGTTACGGCGAGGCGTTTGTCGTGGAAGGCCAAGGGGCGCGCGTAGCGGTGCGACCTGTGGGCGGCACGGATGTGGCGGCGCACATCGACAAGGGCCGGGTGATCTATCGAGAGGCCTATCCTGAGACCGATAGTGTGCATGTGGTGAGTGCCGGGCGCAGTGAAGAGTTTCTGTTTTTGCAAAATGAATGTGCGCCGCGCTAGTTCGCGTATGAGTTGAGCGAGCTGAGCGCCGGGACGCGCGTGGAACTAGTGAAGGGCGAAGTGCGCTTTACTAACAAGGCGGGGCGCGGGGTAACATCGAAGCACCGTGGCTGATCGAAGCGAACGGGACGCTGCGGGCTAATGCGGCGCATTGGGAGCTTAGAGGCGGCGCGGCCCCGGTCGGGGCCGCAGCGATTGCGACTGGTGGTGGCGAAAGGGTTGAGCTATCCAGTGCTCATAGATCCAAGCTGGGTCACCACCGGCAGCCTGAACGGCGCACGCCTACAACACACGGCGACGCTGCTGAACTCAGGCAAGGTGCTGGTGGCGGGCGGAAGCTAATCTTACCGGTGCTGACTTGAGCAGCGCGGAGCTGTACGATCCGGCGACGGGGACGCTGGAGCAGCACCGGCAGCCTCAACACCGCGCGTGCCTATCACACCGCGACGCTGTTGCCCTCTGGCAAGGTGCTGGTGGCGGCGGCGAATCGATGTTGACTGATTGTCTTGAGTAGCGCGGAGCTGTATGATCCGGCGACGGGGACGTGGACGAGCGACCGGCAGCCTCGCCACCGCGCGCGCGCAATCACACGGCGACGCTGTTGCCCTCCGGCAAGGTGCTGGTGGCCGGCGGACAGGCGTTTAGTCTCTTGAGCAGCGCGGAGCTGTATGATCCGGCGACGGGAACTGGAGCAGCACCGGCAGCCTCGCCACCGAACGCGCGTCTCACACCGCGACGCTGCTGCCCTCAGGCAAGGTGCTGGTGGCGGGGGGAACGGGATCCGCGCTCTCGAGCAGCGCGGAACTGTACGATCCGGCCACGGGCACCTGGAGCAGCACCGGCAGCCTTGGCACCGCACGCGACGCTCACACCGCGACGCTGCTGCCCTCAGGCAAGGTGCTGGTGGCGGGAGGACATTGGGTGGCCTTGAGCAGCGCGGAGCTGTATGATCCGGCGACGGGCATCTGGAGCAGCACCGGCAGCCTCGGCACCGCACGCTATCGCTCACACGGCGACGCTGCTGCCCTCGGGCAAGGTGCTCGTGGCGGGGGGATCCAGTAACGATTTTCATAGCTTGAGCAGCGCGGAACTGTATGATCCGGCGACTGGAATCTGGAGCGGCACCGGCAGCCTTGCCAGCGCACGCGAATCTCACACTGCGACGCTGCTGCCCTCAGGCAAGGTGCTCGTGGCGGGCGGAACTAATTGCGTTATAGCTTTCACGCGGAGCTCGTGTTCCGCGACGTCCCACATACTTGAGCAGCGCGGAACTGTATGATCCGGCGAGCGGGATTTGGACGGCGACCGGGAGCCTTGCCACCACACGCGACTATCACACAGCGACGCTACTGCCCTCAGGCAAGGTGCTGGTGGCCGGAGGATTCCATGGCACTAGTTTCCCGACTAGCGTGGAACTGTATGATCCGGCTGCGGGGAGTTGGACAGCGACAGGCAGCCTCGGTAAACCACGCTACCTACACACAGCGACGCTGCTGTCCTCAGGGAAGGTGATGGTGGCGGGGGGATACAATGACAACAACTTTTTCATGAGCTAGCTAGTTGGTTAGAGCAGCTGATTTGTAATCAGCAGGTCGTCGGTTCGAATCCGACTGCCGGCTCGCTCAATTTGCGATTGCGATTCCGACTTTCGATTAGGCGGCAAGTTCGAGCTGATGCACCTACGCTTTAATTGCGAACTGCCCTGGCGAAGCGTTGGAGATAAATCCGTTGGAGATCTTCGGCACTTAGTTTTGCCGGGCCGAGATCGAATTCTACTTTTTCGATCGTGCCCCTGAATTGTTTCGGCAGGATTTTGGCGTATTCGAGTTTTGGCACGACTGGGAGACCGTTGTCGGTGCCGATGTCCATGCCTTCGTACGAGGCGAATCGGAATGGCACGCTGTGTTCCATTTTCGCTTCGGCTTCCTGTTTGCCGTTGATGAAAAGCTTGCTGGTGCCGCCGGTGCCGAACTCGCCGGGTTTATCGGCGGTGAACTCGTAGCGCACATTGACTTTTCCCGCGGGCACCGAGTCGCGCGAACTGATGGTGTCCAGTTTTAAACCGAGCAAGCTATACGTGTGCTTTAGGTAACCGTTTTCCACATAGAGAGAAAAGCCGCCAAGAAAACTGGCCTCCGCCACGATGACGCCAGCGATTCCCGGACGCAGTCCAAGGCCTGATCGACCAGGATTGTCGAGGTCTGCGCTGATGCTGTAGGAACGATTGTAGATCGGCGGGATCATGCCGGAAGAAATGTTCTCCGTTCCGTTTTGGTAAATGAATTTCGTCTGGTCGGGTAAACCTTTGGGAAATCCCCACACCGCTGCCATCTCCCCGAGTAACGGCAGCACCTGGTATTTCTCGGCCTCCGACCAAAAGAGCGCGGTCAGCTCGCGTACTTTGTCAGGATACTTATCTGCAACGTTGTCGGCCTGTGAGAAATCCTCGTCGAGGTTGTACAACTCGCATTTGTCGTTGATCGGGATTCCATTTGCCAGGTGCGAATCGCGCGAGTGTTTCGGGATCGATCTTCCATGGGATTCGGTCCAATCGCCAGCACGCGAGCCAGCCGTCCTTGTACATCGCGCGGTTTCCCAAAATCTCGAAATACTGTTGCGTGTGCCGGGACGGTGCCTTGGCATCATCGAACGTGAAAGCGAAACTCACGCCCTGCATCGGCATCTGATGGAACACCATTGACTTGTTTTGGCTCAGGCAAGCCGGCCGCTTCGAGGATAGTTGGAGCGACATCCGTGCAATGAGTGAACTGACTGCGCACACCGCCCTTGTCCGTAATGCGTTTTGGCCAACGAATCACCATCGCGTCACGAATACCGCCGAGATGTGATGCGACTTGTTTGCCCCATTGAAACGGCGCGTTTCCAGCCCATGCCCATGCCGCCGCGTAATGCGGCGCCATGTCGGGGCCTCCCCATTTGTCGAGGCCGCCGTAAGCTTTGATCGCTTTCAACTGTTGATCGGCTGTGAGCGGGACGCCGTTGAGCGTGGTCATTTCGTTGAACGTTCCCGTCTCGGTGCCTTCCATGCTCGCGCCGTTGTCGCCGAAGATGTAAAAGATCAGTGTGTTGTCAGCGAGGCCCATGTCCTCGATCGCTTTCACCACGCGGCCGACAGCGTTGTCCGCGTTCTCCTGGTAGCCTGCATAGACTTCCATCTGGTGCGCATACAATTTCTTCACCTCGGGCGGGACGCTGTCCCACGCGGGGAAAGCTGGGTCGCGCGGCGTGAGTTTCGCGTTTTGGGGAATGACGCCGAGTTGCTTCTGACGCGCGAACGTTTGTTCGCGCAACTTGTCCCAGCCCTGATCGAACTTGCCCTTGTATTTATCGCTCCATTCTTTCGGCACCTGGTGCGGCGCATGCGTCGCGCCGGTTGAGAAATACAGGAAGAACGGTTTGTCAGGCGCCTGCGCTTTCTGACCCCGGATCCAATTGATCGAATGCTCGACCATTGCGTCATTTAAATAGAAATTCTTGTCCTTCGGCACGCCGATGATCGTGTTGTTCTCAGTCAGCACCGGATCGAACTGGCCCGTTTCGCCGCCGAGAAATCCCCAGAAATAATCGAAGCCGAGCGCGTTCGGCCAGCGATCGAAAGGCCCGGCTGGTCCCTGTTGAGTGTCGGGTGTCAGGTGCCACTTGCCGATCGCAGCGGTGTTGTAGCCGTTAGCCTGAAGAATCTTGGCGATCGATGCCGCGCTGGTGGGCCAAGTCGTGTTGTACCCGGGCCAACCGCCGGGGATTTCAGCAATCGATCCGAATCCGATCGCATGATGATTCCGTCCTGATAACAACGCGGCGCGCGTCGGCGAGCAAAGTGCTGTGACGTGGAAGCGATTGTAACGCAGTCCCTCGGCCGCGAGTTTGTCGAACGTCGACGTAGCGACAGGGCCGCCGAATGTGGACGGATTTCCGAAACCGGCATCGTCAATTAAAACGAGCAGAATGTTTGGCGCATCTGCTGGTGCCTTAACGGGTTGGGTAAACGACGCTACAGATCCTTCGAGCGTCCGTTTCGTAACGCCTTCAAATGGCTGCGGCGGACGCGGTAGAACGGTTCGATCCCATTCCGTATCTGAAGCCGCGACTGATATTGATTGAGCTGTGACTGCTGCAAGCGCGATCGCACTGAAGAAGATGACCGATTTTCGCATCCTGATTCCCTCCGACCCGCGAGGCTATACGAGGCTTTTTGAAAGCACACGCCAAAAACGCGAAGCAATCGCAAGTTCTGAAGAATATCGCGGCTGTTGCGCTGGGCGCGCCGAAGACGCCGCTCTATTCGTGCATCTGGACCACATCGCCGCAGTCATCCAACACGCGGATAATTGCCCGCTGTGACCGGAAGTGGGAGCGATACTTTGCGTATGCGATCGCGTTACGGACCGCGTCGGGCCCTGCATACCAGATCGGGCCGTATCGAAACAGCTCACTGATTAGATCAAAGCCGTCTCTGTCCTTGCGCGGACGAACCTCGTAAAGGTCGCGGCTCCCCAAGCCCAGGCTCCTCTGTTTGGGATACATGGTTTCCATACGTGTTATCCTTCCCTGTTATCTTTCAAACGAATTTGCAGGGATAAAAGAGACAATTCTGTTACTTTTTGTAACGAAGTGCCCAGTCGCGCTGACTTTTTCTTAGACCGAAAGGTCCTTCAGACCGTATGCGGGGTCACTGGAAGTCAGGCAGCTTGCCTGACTCGGCTGGCAGGCTGCCAGCCTGCCGAGACAACCTGGCAGGTTGTCTTCCTAATCCCTTCAGCAGCGAGAGGAACTCGCGCGCCCTATTTCTCCGGAAAACAGGCTGCCTCGATCCTCTTGGTCACCCCCAAAACCGCGAACGACAACAGCTTGCTGGTCGCCCTGTTGTCAGCAGCCCAACGTGGGTTCGCCTGCTTCTTCAGCCTCCGGCTCTGGAAGGGGTTGTTGTGTGCCGCTCCCCACGAGCCGTTCGAATAGCGGCGAGGCCATGAGCGTCGTGACAACCGCCATGATTACGAGCGTGGCGAAAAGTCCCTCGGATATAATGCCGCGCTGCAGCCCGATGTTAATGATGATCAATTCCATCAAGCCGCGGGCATTCATTAACGTGCCGATGCCGAGCGCTTCGCGATTCGCGAATGCCAGTTGCGCGGGCAGCTACCCAGCAGGCGACGCCTTTGCCTATAACAGCTGCGATCAACACCGCGCCGCACATAGCCCAAAGGAAGCTCGTATTGAGCAAGCCGATCTTTGTATTCAAACCCGAGTACGTGAAAAAGAGTGGAAGCAGCAACGCGACAGTAAGCGGCTGAACACGGCCGATAGTATCGCGCGCGACAACCCCGCGCGGCATCGCTGCACCCATGACGAATGCGCCGAACACCGCGTGCAAACCGATGAGATCGGTGAACCACGCACCCAGAGCCATGAGTGCCAGACCGACGACCAACCCAGCTTCGGTGAGCGTTCCGTTTTTTACCAGCCAGACTTTGGCACGAAGCAGCAACGGTCGGACGATTAACAGCGTTACGACCACGTAAGCAACACCACCGGCGATGTTGGCGAGGGCGTGACTCCAATTTTTCTCGAAACTCGCGAGTACCACCGCAAGCAAACACCATGCCGTTGCATCGTCGATTGCCCCGGCGCCCAACGCCACCGTGCCCATGGTTGTGCCGGTAAGTTTTTTGAAATGAATGATCCGCGCGAGCATCGGAAAGGCGGTGATACACATAGATGCGCCAAGAAAAAGCATCGCCTCCGAAAGCGAAGTCGTCTTTGGAAATAGCGCCGTGTGGTCAAACAGGATCCAAGCCAGACCAGCACCCAACACGAAAGGTGTCACCATTCCGGCTACCGACACGGCGATCGAGCTTGTCAATTTGCGGCGCACGATGTCGATCCGGAATTCCATTCCCACGACAAACATGTAAAGCGCGAGACCTAGTTGGGACGCTGGGAACAAATAGCTCTGGGTGTCGCGCATTTTCTGAGCGGTGTCCCATGGGAAGAGCCAATGCTGAGCGTCAGGCAACAGCAAACCGAACAGCGATGGTCCGAGCAGCACGCCGGCCAGCATCTCGGCCACGACTTGCGGCTGGCCGAGTCGCGCAGCGATCGCTCCTACGATCCGGCAGAACAAGAGAATGACGGCGAGCTGAATAAAAAACTGAACAGCAAGATGTACGTTGTTCATCGACTGACTTATGCGGTCTGGACTTTAACGGAATGAGGCCGAATCAGACAAGGTGAACATTGCCTTCTTACAGATCATGCCAATGGGTTGGCAATCAATTGAGCACCTGACGCAATAAAGGCCGGACCAAGAAAACCATCTTCGTAACATGGAAGCCCATAATGAGCCTCAATCCAATGATATGGACTCTTATGACGTCGTAATCATGGGAGGCGCGGTTTCCAGCGCAGCGACCGCTACGCTGCTGTTGCGGCAGAATCCCGGAATTCGCATATTGATTAAGGTTTTTCGAAGCGACGTTGTAGAAAGCGACTATTGAGCGTGGCCGCGTAGCGTTCAACGACATTGATCTGTAGCCACGGCGGGCAGAGGACTGCCCGCCCTACCAATTAGGCTAGCGCGAATCGGGGCGGCGCAGGTAGAGCGCTTTGCCGCCCATGTCGATCACCGCGAAATTGGTCGCCAGATAATCCTGACCCAAAACGCCGGCATTGGATTCCGCCGTCGATTTCGAGAGCAGAATGTCGCCCGATACGTGCGCCACGACCACTTCGGCATTTGCCAGTTTGAAATTTCCGATCGCCATTTCCTTCACGCCGGCGCGATTCACGCCTTCCACCAAGCCGCCAGCGCCTCCCACGCCGTAGCCCGCAAGCGCGGTTACACCCGTTCCGGATTTTACCGCGACTTGCTTGTCGATCAGCGTCGTTGTCGAACCGGTGTCCACGATAAACCGTGTCGCGTGTCCGTTCAGCGCGCCTTCAACATCGAAGTGAGCATTTGCGTTGAGTCGCATCGGAACTCGCGTAAAGCCGCGACCGGCCAGGAAACTCGCGAGACTCTGGCTCACCGCGGAGCTTGCTCCGTTAGGATTGATGTAAAGCATTTGCCGGGTGCAATCGATGATCATCCCAAACTTCACCATCTCACGCGAGCCGAACACGCCATTGAAATGTGCCATGGGTTTGGAATCGGAGATGTGGGATCCGGTCGCTGTAGCTTCGCGGTCCGGATTCATGCTGGATAAATCGGCGATTGCCACAGGAACATTTGTCACCATGCAATTGCCCATGGCGATGCTTTTGACTTTGCTCGTTCCGTAACGCTCCCAGGCGCGGCCAAACAAACCGCCGACACTTGAGTCAGTCTTTTCCACGGTAAGACCGAACGTATTCACGCTGTTCCGATCGATAAGGGTATACGGCGATCCGGTATCGATCATCAGTGCGCCATGCCGATTATTTATGGAGACCGGAACCAACAGATGATTGCCGTAGCGTCGTTCCAATTTCGCGCCGGCAAGTCCCTGGCTGGCAAGCGTGCTAGTGAGTGTGCCGCCGGCCTGCTGTCCTCGTGCGCAAAATGGCGTCACTGTTGCGAGCAAAAGTATCGAAACCAACTTTTTCATCCGCCGGTTTTAGAACAAAGCCGTCGCGTCGTCCAGTCCCTCTCGATGCTCTCCACTTCGAACAGAGCGCTAAAGCTAACAAAGCCGTTGAAACAGCTTCCATGTCTCAACGTTTGTGACACCGGCTTGAAAGCCGGTGTTAAGAAGATTGGCCGCGGCAGGGTCGCCGGATGGCAATGTCTGGACTCGCATGCTGATTAACACCGGGCTTCAGCCTGGTGAGTGTGCTATAAGAGAGGCATAAGCCGTTTCAACGGCTTTGGGTCGCGTAATTATCGGCTCCGAGGAAATGCAACGATACGTACGGTTCATCGCCAATGACCCAGCTGTCGTGCGGCACAGGCGGAACGTAAAACAAATTGCCTGCGTGAAGCTCAATTATTCGACCATCATCGAACGCTACTGTCGCGATTCCCGAGAGAACAAGCCCGACATGTTCAACGGGGCAACGCGTGGCGCCAACACTCGGTCCGACGTGCTCGCTCCATTTCCATCCTGGCTCATACGTCGCACGACCAATTGTGATTCCGCCCAGATGGACTAACTCAAATTTCCCTTTCTGCATCACGCGGACTTCATCCGGCGCGTCGAACGATTTCAAAATGACCGCTATTTGCTTGCTGTTCATTCGTCACCAACGTCGAAAACTTGCTCGTGAAATCAAAAGCAACTTTTCGCATAAGTCATCGCCAAAATAGCGAGAGACTCTCCCATAATATGTAACGAGGCATTTCAACCGGCGGAATCCTGCCAGTTTCGCCTAAACAATAATATTCCTAACACGGCGCACCAACCGAACCAGGCAGCGAAAAGGGCTCTTTGTGCAAGCCCATGAACGGGCTTCACATAAGCCCAAACCGGTGCGGCAAATGGGCTTAAGTTTAAAGCGATTGCTCCCCATATCAGGACAAAGAAGATCCACGAGATTCCAACAAGAGTTTTCGCGCGTGGATCATGTCTCCATGTCAGGGCGAAGGCGAGCGGTGCCTGGTATCCAATCAGTTCCGACATGCCGAAGAAGTTGTGAGCCGGGTGCGGATAGGCGAACACTCCTATTCCTGCAGCCGGCAGCGCCATGAATCCTATTAGATATGCGGTAAATCGAGAGTGGCCGGCTGCGACTGATGCGTCACGAACCGCCGAGGCGAAAACCAAAATGCAGGCCGCAACGCAACCTAACATGATGGCGAACGGAACTCTGGCCGGAGAGCCAATTTCTCCAATCTCGCTCACTGTCTGACGCACATGACTATAGTCGGGTATCAGCAGCGCCAAGCCCGCTATGCCAAAAACAAGAATGATTCCCGCCAGAGGTCCGAACAGTAAGCGATAATTTCGTGTCATGCGCCTAATGTGAAGGCATTGTCTAGTCGCTAAGCGAAGCGCATCAATAAGACGAGCGAGATCACAGCCATCACAATTCCGATCACCTCAAAGTAATTCAGTGACTCCTGGAACAACACCACGCCGATCGCGGTAAGGAGCAGCACCAGGGAGACAGAGTAAAGAACGCTGATGGTAGCCAGCTTTAGGTGTTTCATTACGAACACCCAACCGAAGGCGGTCGACGCGTAGAGTGCGAAGCCAACATAAAACCAACCGGTCCGTAGCGACTGCTCTTTCGCGCTTGCGAGCTTGAGGAAGTAGTCACCCAATACTCCAATCACGCTGAACGCAATCGTAATAAGCACAGCGAGAGTCCTTGTTCCCATCGAGTACAGCGGGATTATGCACGCCGCGAATCGCTTTGCGAGCAGTCTCCGAAATCCGCCGCCTAAAAGAATCCGCGCAGAAATGCTGCCGCTTTATCCGAGATGCCAATGATTTTGTTAGTTGCCTGGCGATAGAATTTGAAATTGAGTTCGGTCTCGGGGCGATCGTCGTTCCAGTCGCAAAAACGTTTCAGCTCGCTGCGCCCGAGGCGCCGCTTCGCCAGCGCAGTGCGTCTAATAGTGATGCTGACCCGCGGCGTTTGCCGGGCGATCCCGCGTTTCTTTGCGATCGCTTTGGCCGAAGTAACGACGCCGCTCGCAATGAGACCTGGCCCGCCTTCGTTCTCGCTCGCGAAGACAAAGATTGTATCGCCACTGGCGATGTGCTTCCCGCCGTACATCGTCTTCTGAGTGGCGAACGCGAACGTTCTCGCCCGCGGATCGATAACCGCGGCTTTGATTGCGAACGTCATTTTTGTCCCGCGCTCACCAGTTCGCGGTATTCGAGCCAGAACGCGGAGACGTTCTTTAAACCAGAACTCCGAAGGACCTCTAAATCCTCAGCCAGGGTGAGTGGTTGATCACGCTCGTTCTTTTCGAGATCAGCCAGGAAGCGGCGCGTCGATGCCAAATCAGCGAACCGATTGTCCGAGCCACGCGCGCGTTCCACAATTCCACTTACGCGAAGTTCCTGCAAACGGCTCTCCAGTTCCGGTGAATCGGCCACAATCAGATCGGCGTTCACGAACCAACCGCCCGGCACAAGAAGCTCAACCACCTGTCTTAGCACCGTCTCTTTGTCGCGGCGACTGAGGTGGTGAAGCGCGTACGCAGAAAATACGACATCGATCGAGTCGGCGCCGGGAGCCAGTTCTTGCAACTTTCGAAAATCGCCGATGACGAACTCGACTCGCGACGCTAATGTCGTTAGGCGCGCCTTCGCCAGCTCAATCATCGCCTGAGCTCCGTCAATGCCGAGAACACGGCTGTTCGGAAAGTTGTTGAGAAAGCGCTCGGTGAAGTAACCCGTACCGATTCCTAAATCAATTGCTCGAAGAGCTGCTGTCTTCGGAAACGGCAATACCTCAAGAGCGACTTGGACCATCTTTGATCGATTCGGGTGCATCAGCTCCATATCGGCGTCGTACGTTTTGACCCGCTGCGATACGTCGTAAGCCGCAATGCTTTGTTCAGTCATCGATACGCTCGGGGTTCAATGCCCGATGACCATCAGTCAAAACCACAAGTAGCTCAAACCGAGTGCTGGCCCCAGCGCTTGCTCACGGCGAGCCAAGGCACGGCGCAGTAGGAGTCCGCCACTACCCAAGCGCCTGCCGTCAACGCCCAAGAGTCGACGAACTCGCTCCATTGGAAAGCGCTAGGGCCTGCCGCCACGATAGGGACCCACACAAGCAGAGTGAACAAGCCCAGCTGCAACGCCGAGAGCACGGCTGCCGGCCGTGCATAGACATCGATGAGCACTGCTACGCCCGCTGCGATGAAGGTACAGCCGGTGAAATAGGCCCAGGCCACGTGCCATGGCAGCCAGCCGGGCACCACCGCAATGGTTTCTTTGAGATAGGTAAAGTGGGCTAGGCCGAAGGGGATCAAGCCCAGGCCGTAGAAGACCCTCGCGATGCGCAGACCATTGTCGCCTGTGGCGAAACCGAGGTGATCCCTGTCCCAGTCAGAGGCGAACCAGGCGTACAGAACCCAGGCGGCGGCCACCATCACCGCGCTCTCACCGCATGCCCACCAGGTATCCGTCGCAGTGGGAGCGAAGAAAATGTGAGACGCCCTAAATAGTAGTAGCCAAACGACGAGATACGCGAGCAGGACGCGGGCAGCGACGACGCCTGTGCGCTGCCAGAGTAGGGCTATGCCAGATCCCAGGGATATGAAGGCGCAGAGATAGGCCAGTACCTCGCGGGCTGGCATATCTTTCGGCACCCCACTCCATATAGGAGTGAACTCGCCCTTGATCAGACCCAGGACTCCGAGGCCGATCATGGTCGCAGCAAAGACCGCGTGCCCTAAGCTTGCGCTACGCGGTAAGCCACGGCAGACGGCGGCGCGATCTATCTTCATTTCAGCCTTACAATTCATCCTGGTCTATTTCGCCGATACCGCCCGAGAACGAGTTCCGGAAGGCAGCTGAGCACGATCGCGCCGATAATTGTTATGTTACCAATCCATTTCCATCCGGACGGCCCAAATGGTAGCAGCCCAATACCATAACCCAACGAAGTAACAGCACAGAGTATGAAAAACGGGCCCATGAAGTAACAGTGAATCCGACCGCACCGCGAGGCATTCAGCAAACATACTGTGCCCATGAACCCAAGTGACAACGTCCACAAAATCGTTTTCAACCCAGGCGATACAAAGAAGCCGAGCGCAAACGCAAGCGACGGAAGACACCAGAAAAGGAACATCTTCGTTCCGCTGCGTAACAGGTCTCGTGGCTGTTGGCCGCAGGCGCTGGGACTTTCTCTCATCGTTGCCAGAGTTTAGCTTAATTGGGCACCCTGATCTCGATCACATCGCCATATTGCAAGCCGAAATGATTTCTCAGATTAACGTCAGCGACGATCTCGACGACCGAAGGATCTCGTCGATCCTTCGCCGCAGTCGTCGGCGTCCACAAGAACGCTCGTCGATGATCGAGACTAACCAGATCGCCGGGAAGCAGCAGTATGTCCCGCTCGCCGCCGTACTCTTCTCTGCCGAACCAAATTCTGCGAGCTTCGTACCGCGCATCAAACCAATCAAACACGTGATCGAGTGCGATGTTCAGCGAGCCGGGGAATACAGACATCCCTAGCTTCTGGCTATAGGCGGCATTAAAAAGCTTCAACCAGCGAGCGGCATCGCCGAAGCCAGCCTGGACCTTGCCTACGAGAAGTTCACTCATGCCGCCTAACGGGTCGGCTTCGCTGGGGCGCGGAACGCTCGCTAATCGTCACGTAGTATCCGTCAGGATCTCGGAGTGAGAATTCCCTTGTTTGAGTGCTCGGGTTTACGTGCGGCTCTTCTTCGAACCGGTCGACGAGAGCGCGTGCCCTCTTGAGGGCCATCTCGTAGTCGTCGACGCGGAAGAACAAGAGAAGCCCGTTGCCAGGTGACCCCTCGTCCGGACTCATCAAGGAGGGATGCTCGTGCGCACCCCACTCGTGGAGGCAAAGCAAGACGGTTCCATCCGTATCCAGAATCTGACCAAAGTAATCATGGCCCGGAGCGCGTCTCGGGCTGGCCAAAGAGCGACTGGTACCACTTGAAGCTGCCGCGCACGTCGCGTACGCCGATGATCGTCCATGTGCGTTTCATCGCATCTCCGCTGTCGGCCTAACGAGAATCGAGCAGATTGGGACTCTGCGAGATAGACGGGATGGCCCCGGAGGCCGAATGAGCCGGAAAGACCATGAGTCAAATAGATAAGCCCCGGTAGTGGCTGTAGCTAAATCAAACATCCTACATCGAGGATCAAACATTTCGTTCGGCTAAGCTTTGCGGCACCACGCACCGACAGATGCAAACCAGCAGGCAACAGTCTTCGATTCTGCCACCTCGGCTTGCAGCCTCTGCACGAGGGTGTCGAGGCTACCCAAGGACTCGATAGGCAGATGCAACCGCTCCATCTGCGGTCGCACACTGCATAAGGTATCGTAATACCATTGTGCCAGGTAGGGCTCCTTTCCCACAGGCAGCTCCATGCGCATGGCAGGCTCAGGCAATCCAGCCTCTACGAATGTTTGGTAGAGCTCCGTTCCCATGTCGTGGTTGGCTGATGCGCGCATTGCCTTGTCAATAAGAGAGGCCGTTGCGAACCAGAGAGGCAGCGACGCCAAGTGCGCAAGGACCGGGACCCAGCATGGCTCCTGAAAAACAAACACTCCTCCAGGCCGCACCGCTTGTGAAATTGAGCGCAAGGTTGCAACCGGATCGGGCAGGTACATCAGAATAAAACGACCCACCGCCGCATCAAAAGGTTTTCCGTCCAGGATCTCGTCCACATTCGACTCGTTGAAGCTTACGTTGTGAAAGCCGGCCTCGGTCACGCGAGCGCGGGCCTTCGTAATGGCCTTCGGGTCTCGCTCGATGGCCACAACCTCGCCCGTAGGGCCCACTAGCCGGGCAACTAGCATCGCCACGTCTCCTACCCCCGACCCGAGATCCAGAACGCGTTGCCCGCGTCCAATGCCCGCCTCGCGAAAGAATCTTTCAGTGATGGGAGCAACACGCGCAGCTTGCCGGATCAGTCGCTCATGTTCGGCGTCGGTGTTGCCCAGCGGATAATCAGCGGAGCGAGGGCTCGTAGTCATCGTAGCGAGGGATGTTACCAACTTTGATCTTATATCCCTACTTATTTGCCTCGGTTAATGGCAATGGTCAAAATTTCGGCGGTGCAGTGTTTCGATGTACACGGACGAAGTGTCGATGGATCGCTCGAGTCGAATCGCCGATTCTATTCTAAAAAAGACACTTAGCTTTTCATCCGCACGCACGATAAAACGTTTCCGCCCGTCGCGATGCGCGTCAACGATCCAAATTGATAGCCTCGCCCATGGGCTTGCGGTTTCAGTTCTGAGCGATTCAAACAGATGCCCTGATCATCCGCCTGCTGCGTCGTAGCAATAGCCGCAACACGCAAAGTGGTCACATCGAAATTCGCCAACTGGGCATTGTGCCTTTGCCACATCGGCGTTTTAGGGAGGGAAATTCAACTAAGGAGGCAATAAACATCATGAAAACAAAACAAATACTTATCAGCATTCTGGCAGTTCTATTCGTGTTCCCGTTGATGGGGACGTTCGCTCAGCAGGCAGCGAACTCGGGCTCTATCGAAGTAATCTCGACTTTTGATTATCCCGGGGTAGGAAATTCGACCCTGCCGCAAAAGATTAACGAAAGAGGCGACGTGGTTGGAGAGTTCGTCGATTCGGCCGGGGTGACGCGAGGTTTTGTTCGGTTCAGCGATGGTAGCTATAGCGATCCGATCGTTGACCCTAACGATACCGTCGGTTTTACCGAAGGACGCGGCATCAACAACTCACGCACGGTGGCCGGTGACTACGTGATCAGCGATGGCACGGTTCACTCGTTCTTCTGGTCGGGCGGCACCTTCACGGAATACGATGTTCCCGGCGCGGTCCAGACCAACCTGCTTTCGATAAACGATACCGGCGAATTTACCGGCGGGTTTGATGACGGCAGCGGGATCTTCCAAGCGTTCGTCGGGCGTGGCGGAACCTTAACGTCGTGGAGCGTCCCGGGAGCTGCCTTGACCCTTGCTTACGAGATCAATAATAACAAAAAGTTGACAGTAGGGTACTATATCGACGCCGCAGGAATCCTTCACGGCTACTACCGGGACGCCAATGGGGCGCTGCACTTCCCGATCGATCCTCCGGGCTCCACTGCAACAGTCCTGTTTGGACTTAACAATAGGAACTGGGTGGTGGGAAGATATGGGGACAGCGCAGGCGCGACTCATGGAGTCTTCTTTGTCCCGCCAAACAACTTCTTCACTTTCGATTTTCCCGGCTCAACCTTCACATCGCTTAATGGAATTAGTTCGCAAGGGAATATAGTTGGTCGTTACGTCGATGCTTCCGGCATTGCCCATGGATTCCTCGCTCGTATCAAAGGCACACCGCCTACAACTCCGGCGGGAGTGGAAATGAAGGCGAACGCTTCCCCGTCGCTGATCACTCGCCTCAACTCCTCGCCCTCGGCGTGGGGAAGTGCAATGCCGGCGCGTTGAGGTTGTCGACCTTCATATTGCCGTTCAAGACGCAACGGCGGACTAACTAGGCAGCGTTGTTTGCGAAGTGCGCTGCCAGGGGCGTGAACCTCCCGGCGGATACCGCCGGGAGGTTAGTCACGCCTAAAAAATGCCGCTTACGTACCCCCAAGGACTCGCTTGCCAGAGTGCCAATCGATTTTATCATGCCATGACGACCTAACCCGAAATAACTTCCGCATGTTTGCCACGACACGTTGCCGCGGCTTATCTCTTTCTCGTTAGGTCGTTGTTTCCGCCGATGTATAGCGGATCACGGTTGGTAGGAGAAGGGGCTTATGAACTTTGCTGGGCTTCGTCCGATTGGCTCTGCGGTGTTGCTTGTTTTGCTCGCCGGAGCTGGCTGCAATCGGCCCGAACGAGCGTCGTCAGAGTCGAGCGCAACGCCGACACCCGAAGCGTTTCGCGCGAGCATCACTGCACACGCGCCAGATGCATTCTACGATCCGCCGTCGGACTCGTCGCGCAAGCCTGGCGCGTTACTGCGGAGCGAGCCGCTCAACGACGTGACGCTGCCAGCAGGCGTCCGAGGCTGGCGCATCCTTTATGCAACCACTGTGGACGACAACACGCCAGCGATGGCGGTCGCAACAGTGTTTGCGTCAACCAATCCTCCCACTGGCCCACGTCCTGTCATCGCATGGGAGCATGCTACGACGGGCTTGGCGCAGAAATGCATGCCCTCGCTTTTGTCGACGCCGACGAAGGGCATCCCCTGGCGCAACCAGATCGTGATGGCTGGCTGGGTCGTGGTTGCCTCAGATTACTCCTTCGCAGAGAAGGGTGGCCCGCACCCGTACCTGATCGGGGAAGGCGAAGCGCGCGCGACGCTCGATTCGGTTCGTGCCGCGCGCCAGATGTCAGAGCTTACGCTCGACAAACGCATGGTCGTTTGGGGTTACTCGCAGGGGGGACACGCCGCACTTTGGACCGGCATTGTCGGGCCGCGCTACGCGCCAGACCTCGAAATCCTCGGCGTCGCGGCCGTCGCACCGGCAGCGAACATTAAGAACATTCTCGCGATGAACGTCGAGATAGATAAGCGGTTTGGACCGTATCTAGCGCTGTCGTACAGCCGGTTCTACCCTGACATCACATTCGAGCAAGCGCTTCGGCCCGCGGCGCTCGATGCTGCGCGTCAGATAGTGAACTTATGTGCCTTTGTCCCGCCCGAGGACCCGCAACGCATCGAGGCACTGGCGGCGACGTTCGATGGTCCAGCATTAGCGACGAGTTCGAACAAAGCGCTCCAAGCTCGCCTTGAGCAGAACACGGCGAACGGTCCCATACAAGCTCCCGTCGTAATCGCGCAAGGTCTCTCGGATAATGTCGTGCCGCCGTCTGCCACCGACGCGTATGTCGAAGAGCGCTGCGCTGCGGGTCAACGACTAGCGTATTGGACATTCGCCGGTCGCGACCACCTCACGATTGTCCAGCCCGGTACGCCGCTCGAGGAGTTGCTTATCAAGTGGACGACGGCGCGCTTCGCGAATGAGCCGCAAGCGACTGGCTGCGTGCGCAAGTCTTTCTGATTATCGCGTGGACCCGAAAGGGCCTGGCCGTTTTGGTCGTTAGGCAGCTAACTTGATCGGACAGCTGTCGACGGCCAGTATGGACTCGTAACAGGTGGGTGGATTTGCAACGATGAACCGTTTCCCGCGCCGCGCTGCTTCAGTTGTTTAACCGCCGATGCTAGCTTTGCCAAACCTTGTTCAATTTGCGCTTGCGACCAGGCCGCATATCCAAAGACGAATGCCGGATCCAACTGAGCCTTTATGCAGAAGAAAGAAAGAGGGCGGGGCCAAATGCCGGTTTGCTCGCGAGCACGCATGAATAACGGTAAGTCTTCCGCGCGTCGGAGCCAGGCAACGAAGTGCAAACCGGCTGGCGTTACTTCCAGATCGAAATAGTCGCCCAGCCATTTTTGGAATTGTTGGATAAAGAATACGCGTCGCTGGGCATAGAGTTCGCGGATCCGTTTCACATGGCTGAGGAAAAATCCTTCGGTGATGAAACGCGCCAGGGTAGCTTGATCAATCGCTGGAGAGTGCTGATCCATGATAGCGCGCACCTTGACGAGAGTGTCGACAAGTTGTGGCGGTGCGACCAGAAAACCGAGGCGCAGCGATGGATAAAGGATCTTGCTCATAGTGCCGGCATAAATTACCCGGCCGGCATTGTCCAAACCTTGGAGACATGGCAGCGGCGGCCCATCGAAGCGAAACTCCGAATCATAATCATCCTCCAGGATGTAGCCGTCGCGCGACTCCGCGAACTCGATAAGAGCTTTCCGCCGCTTCAAGCTCATTGTCACACCCAGGGGAAACTGGTGCGACGGTGTGACGAGAATGAGTCTCGGAGAATTTTGCCGTGAGCACTTCCCGATTACCAGCCCCTCACGATCGATCGGGCGCGGGACAATTTTGGCCCCGACAAAAGCCAAAACATTACGTGCCTGAAGGAAGACGGGATCTTCGATCCATCCCACTTCACCTTCATTGATTAACGCGAGTGCGCACGCCAGCATGCCCTGCTGCATGCCGCCTACGACTACGACCTGGTCGTGATGACAATTGGCGCCGCGGAAGTCGCACAGGTAAGCAGCTATTGCCTTCCGTAGTTCGATGTCGCCACGGCTCGAGGCATAGCGCAACAGGTGCGCTCCCTTTTTCGCCAAAACCTGCTCGCGCAAGCGTTCCCAAACAGCGATCGGGAATTCATCCACGGCCGGCAACCCGGCGATGAGCGTGACAGATGGCGGGCCGCCAATGCCGACA
Organism: uncultured Verrucomicrobiae bacterium; assembly: GCA_963761585.1. GTDB lineage: Bacteria > Verrucomicrobiota > Verrucomicrobiia > Chthoniobacterales > UBA10450 > Udaeobacter. The sequence goes on along the minus strand of CAVXHW010000002.1, from coordinate 1,229 downwards.
TCGAGTTGTCGGGCGTTGCGAAAATCGGTCATTCTCGTGACTCGTCGAGCGACACGCGGGGAATGCTCGGTGCGCGCGGTCGTCGCCAGCCTTGCAGCTTTCAGAAAAGTCGCCGGTAAATGCTCGGCGACAAAGATACCAGACCGTTTCCGGACTTGAAGATAGCCCTCTGCAAGGAGCTTTGAGAACGCCTGGTTTACGGTCGGCCTCGAAATCCCGAGAGTCGCAGCGAGAGCTCGTGAGGAAGGCACACGGGAAGCGCTTGAATCAAAGCTGCCACTCTCAAGTTCTTCTCGTATTTGACGATACAACTGTTGATGAAGTGGCTCGGACGACGCGCGATCCAGCCGCACCATTTCGAACGACATGACTAAACGCCGCCGCCGCTGCTTTGAGACCGCTGAGCCTGTGCGCCCATAGATTGCGCCATTCATTTCCCGACGCGACTTTCGCATCCAGAGAATGCTTTCTCAACATGAGATGCTGCCCTAATAGGCAACCCAAAAGCGCGCCGAACAAAACCAGATGACGCGCAAACTGGCCACATCGAAATTGGCGAACTGGACATTGTGCGTTTGCCACGTTGCCACCCTCTTTCTTATTATGTTTATCAAATCTATTTGGATTGGTTTTATTGGGGTCACGCTTTTTGTCGCAAGTGCATCCGCCGCGGGTCCCGGACTGCAGGGAATCGTCAAGGATGCTAAGGGGCATCCGATTCAAGGCGCCGATATCCGGATTGAAGCGACAAACACTGGCGGATTGCTCACGACGGTTAAAACGAATGAAAACGGCCGTTACAGTTTAGAAGGTCTCGCGCCAGGCAAATACCGGGTGACACTGGTTGTGAATGGTGCCGTGAAGGCTTCCATCAATAATACGACGCTCGAACCAGGTGAATCGACACAGCTGAATTTTGAGCTCAAACAAACGCGCGCGTCTGTAACCGTAACGAAAGGTAAACATTGGGTTTGGGTACCGGCATTTACCGGAAGTCGTCTGCCCGGTCACTGGGTGGAAGTTGATGACAGTGGCGGCTGGGCAGCGGCAGCTCCCGCTAATCACGTCGTACGGGTTAGTGCGGAAGAAATTCAACGGGAAGTTCACACCTATAACCCAGGCGATAGGTGATGATGCTACCGCCGTTCTTGGTTATGCCAGACCGTTTCCGGGCTTGAAGATAGCCTTCTGCGAGCAGCCTTGAGAACGCCTGGTTTACGGTCGGTCTC
>CAVXHW010000001.1:0-166529 GCA_963761585.1 uncultured Verrucomicrobiae bacterium | reverse complement strand
TGGAGCAGCATTCCACCGGCAATTGCGTTAGAAGGCGTGTAATGAATCCGCACGCGCTGTAGCCACGGCGCTGTGCGCCGTAGGGAACGTGGCAGGAATGAGGCGCCCGCCAGGGGCGTGGCTACAAGATGACTTCAAGGGCCCATCGTCGCTCGCAGATCTGGGCGACCGCCAACTTTTACCAGCATTGTGCTGGACGCCGCGCTACTTTACGGGATCCGGCTCCTGCTTTTGCTTTGCAATCGTAGACACGCCCACGCCCAGCAGTTCTATTCGGCCAGTTTCTTCGGCGATCGTAGAGTCTCCGTATTTGATTTTTCCTTCGAAATCGCAACTGCCGGCCTGAATTTCTGTGATGGTCCCAGCTTGGATCTTGAGATTGATTCCTTTTAGTGCCGTCGAAATTTGCACTTTAAACTCGATTTTTTTTCGGCAACGGCATCCCAGCAATTCGTATCTCGACGTATGGATGATACTCATTGGTTATCTCGTGTTCTGCGAGGTCTAGGACAATGACTTCTTCGGGCGATTACCTCGATTCCTCCCAGCGCTTCTTCCAATCTCCTGGCCTTTTTCCAGGAAGAAACCAAAAGATCAGGCAATTCAACATTAAACAATTCGCCGATCTTCGACGCGAGATCGGGCATCGCGGCCGGCCATTTGATGGTCTTGATCTCGCGACCCAGGCGACTTTGAAACTTCTGCCAATCATTCGAAGGCGCGGCCGTCGCAGCCGGATCGGGAAATGAGAAAAGCGTGGCAGGTTGAGAGATGAATTGTTCATTGTTTCTTCTTTCTCAGAATCGAGCTTGCTCCGTCAGTCTCGAGCCTGTCCTGGCCGGCGGATACATTGGGATGAAAATATAACCCGTAATTGATGGACACATTCTTTGGCGGAGCTTGTGGAGCGTCCCAATCCGGACGCGGATAAAACGCGAGTGGTCCTGCAATCACCGCTTTCGGTTTTTCCGTCTTGTATATGAAAGAGGCCAACCCCGCGATGACGAGGCCAACCGCGATAAAGAGCCATAGCATTTTCGAAGGCCGCAAAGGCGGCGGTGGGCCGGAATCGGCGTGATGGAAGGAATCGCTGTCGGAACAGCTGTGGCGATTGGAGTGTAAGTAGACGTTGGCGACGGTGTGATGGGAGTCGGCGAAGGTGTTGATAGCAGCGTACACCGTCGCGCTGGGTGTCGGATTTGACGGTGGGATAACATCGACATCCTTGTCGATTGCTTTGCCCGGCATGACGCGATCGCGGTATGTCGAGGCAATTTCGACATGGACCGGGTACCTTCCGTTTCCGGATGTTGAGTAGGTATGTGTCGCTTGCCGCTCGGACTTCCAATCAGTCCGGGTGCCGTCACCAAAATCGAAGCGGTATTGGAGATTCCAGCCGGGCGGTGGTTGTTGCCACAAGACAACCTCAAACAGTACGGACTTTCCTACCTCGACTGGTGGTGACGGATTCACATTAAGCGTTGGCTGGTTGCCTGGCCTTGAAGTAATGCTGGAATCGGCGTGCGAAAACTACCGCGGCCGGCCTCGCAGTGATATCTGGAATTGGTGGGCGAAAACGAATGATTGGGCTTGCCGTGACATCTGGAAGCGGTGGGCGAAAACGAATGACCGGGCTTGCGGTGATAATTGGAATCGGTGGGCGATAGCGAATGACCGGGCTTGCGGTGATATCTGGAATCGGTGGGCGATAGCGAATCGTGGGGCCCGCGGTGAATCCAGACGGCGGTCGCATCAGGCGTTGTCATGTTTGCCGTTTTGTCCGCACTTCGCCGGTGGCGTCGGTGTAATCAGGATTGCTGTTTGCCCTTGCGTGGCGATGCCGCCGGCGTAACGGGAGTTGCGGTGTTTTGCTTACGCGGGGGTGGCGTCGGCGTGATAGGACTTGCTGCTCGTACCATTACGCAGTGGTGACGCCGTGGTGTATCGCTGGTCGCGTTGTCGGCACGCGGCGGTCGCGTTGAAGTAGTTGGACTCGCAGTGTTGTACCACCGACGCGGTGGTCGCCTTAGTGGGGCCGGGCTCGCGATGTTGCTACGGGCGCGGCGTTCATGTCGGTGGAGTTGGGCTCGCGATGTTGTAGGTGCGCGGTCGTCGTGCCGGTGGAGTCGGGCTCGCGATGTTGTAGGTGCGCGGTGGTCGCGTCGGTGGGGCTGGGCTCGCGACAACACCGCTACGCGATGCAGGTGTGCGGTACGCGTTGAACATTCGAGGATTACGCCGCAGTGGCGTCGGGGAAGGAGTTGGGATCTGAGAGTGAGCCGGCAACAGAACCAACAGGAACAGGACAGAAGCGATTGTGGCTGTTTTTCGCGACCAGAAAGTTTCGGTCACAGCGCGGGTTTCGCTCAGCCAGCAAGAGAGGCTAACAAGATTGCCGCGGCATTTCCGGCAATTCGTCGCACGTCTGTAGTCGCTTTGCTGCACCAAGCGTACACGTGGCCCGCACGGCGACGGCTACAGATGCCGCGCTACTTTGGTGCCGATTGAGATTCCGCCTTGGTGTCATCCGCACCGGATGCACGGTCGAGCCCGCGGCGTTTGAGCAATGGTTCGATGTAGGGATCGCGGCCGACGAAATTCTTAAATAGCCCGAGGGCGTCAGCGGATCCGCCGCGCGAGAGTAACATGGCGCGAAACCGGTCGCCGTTCTCGCGTTTCAATCCGCCGTGTTGCTTGAACCACTCGACCGTGTCGGCGTCGAGCACTTCGCTCCAGAGATAGGAGTAATAACCGGCCGAGTAACCGCCGGCGAATGCGTGTGAGAAATAGAAGCTGCGATAACGCGGCGGCACCGGCGGAAAGTCGACCCCGGCTTTGTGCAATGCTTCCGCTTCAAACGCGACTGCGTCTTTCGGAATGTCAGATGGACTCAGTTGATGCCACGCCTGGTCGAGTAGCGAGGCCGACAGATATTCAGTGGTCTTGAATCCCTGATTGAATTTTTCCGCGGCATTGACCTTGTCGAGCAACGCCTGCGGCATTGGTTCCCCGGTCTTGTAATGTTTCGCGTAGTTGGCGAGGACTTCCGGCCACGCGGCCCACATCTCGTTTACCTGCGACGGATATTCGACGAAATCACGCGGCACGCTCGTTCCGCTGAACCGCGGATATTTCACGTTCGAAAACATGCCGTGCAGCGCGTGCCCGAATTCGTGAAACGCGGTGCGCACTTCATCTTGAGTGAGCAGCGTCGGTTCGCCCGGCGGCGGCTTCGGAATGTTGAGGTGATTCGCCACAACCGGCTTCGTCCCGAACAGATCGTTTTGCGGAACGTAAGCATTCATCCACGCACCCCCGCGCTTGGACGGCCGCGGTAGTAGTCGCCGATGAAAATCGCCAGCGGTTTTCCATCGCGGTCGTAGACTTCGAACACGCGGACGTCCGGTTGATAGACCGGTAAATCGTGGCGTTCCTTGAACGTGAGGCCGTAAAGTTTTTGAGCAGCGTAAAAGACACCGTCAATGATGACGTGGTTCAGCTCGTAATACGGACGCACCTCCGATTCATCGAACGCATATTTCGCCTTGCGCACTTTCTCCGAGTAAAAATCCCAATCGCACACCGCAATTTTGAATCCACCTTTCTCTTCATCCACAATTTTCTGCATATCGGCTGCTTCGCGTTTTGCATTGCCGACAGCAGGCGGCGCAAGATCGGCCAGAAGCTTGTTCACCGTGGGCACATCGTGCGCCGTTTGGTCTTCGAGCTGATACGCCGCCCAGTTTGAATAGCCGAGCAGCTTTGCTTTCTCGGCGCGAAGCTGCGCGGTCCGCAAGACGATATTGCGCGTGTCGAACTCGCCGCCTTTGCTGTTGCGCCCGAGGGAGGTTTGCATGATGCGCTCGCGCAGTTGTCGATTTTCTAACGAGCCAAGCAGGGGCTGCCCGGTCGTGTTCTGCATTTGAATAACGAAATTGTCTTCCTTGTGCTCCGCTTTCGCAGCCGCGGTAAGGCTTGCCATCTGGTTATCGGAAAGACCGGTCAGATCTTCCTTGCGATCGACGACGACCGAGGATGCGTTCTTTTCCTTCAAAACATTTTGTTCGAATTGGGTCTGCAGAGTTGCCAGCTCGGCATTGATTTTCTTGAGCTTTTCCTTGTCCTCATCGGAGAGCTTCGCGCCCGCGCGCACAAAATCTTTGTAGTAACGTTCGAGCAAATAAGCCGATTCCGGATCGAGGCCGAGTTCACTGCGCTTCTCATAAAGCGCCTTGACTCGCGCGAATAACTTCGAATTCAAAAAAATCTCGTCATGGTGCGCGGCAAGCTTCGGCGCCATTTCTTTATCGATCTTCTGCCGGGTCGGATTTGTATCGCAGGCGTTGAGGCTCGAAAATGTGCGCTCGGCGCGATCGAGTAATCGCCCGGTACGCTCGAGGGCGACGATCGTGTTATCGAATGTCGGTTTCTCAGAATTGTTCGCGATCGGCTCGATTTCCTTCAGTTGTTCACGCATTCCGGCTTCGATCGCGGGGACGAAATCCTCGTCCTTAATCTTGTCGAAGGGCGGGTATTGATATGGCAGGACGCTCTCGGCTGCTAACGGATTGTCCTTGAGATTGGCGGCGAACACGGCGGTGATTTGCGCAACAGTGAACAGTGCGCAAGCAAAGAAGCAAAGACGCGGTGACATAAGACGTAAACTTGTCGTCACGTAACGCCCGGATGCAAATGCGTGTTGCGCGAGGCGCGCAACACTGCGGGCGAGGCGCCCGCGCTCCCCACGATGATTGTTGAAAACTATGTCGTCGGCAGACCGGCCGCTTTCCAGGCTTTCAAACCGCCGGCCATCGAGTGGACGTTTTTGTAGCCCATTTTTTGCAGAGTCTCGGCGGCGAGTGCGGATCGGCCGCCGCCGCCGCAATGACAAATGATCATTGCGTTTGGGTCGGGAACTTTTTCTTCGATGTCGAGCTCGATCGTGCCGCGACTTATGTGAGTCGCGCCGGGAATGTGTGCTTCATCCCATTCGTCTTTATCGCGGACATCGACTACGACCGCATCGCCGCTGCTTAATTTGGCACCAGCATCCTGCGGCGAAATCTCGGTTATGTGCTTCTTCGCTTCGGCAACGAGTTTTTGGAAACCACTGTGTTCAGCCATCTCTGAATTTCGTCCGCACGATTTCGCAGATTCACGCAGATTTTCAAAGACGCCGCACAGCGGCGTGGCTACAGGTCGGCGTGTCGTTACCGCCACTAGCCAATCATCGATCGAAGCAATCTGCGTGAAATCTGCGAAATCTGCGGACGATTTTGGCCCAATTCGCGTATCCAGGATCAGTAACTGATTCCCTTTTTGGCGGCTTGGGCGTGAAGCGTTTCAGTCACCTTTTGATCGAAGGCGTCACCTTTGCCTTCGGCCGCGAGCCGTTTGTTTTCCGATTGAATATAGGCTTCGCGTTTTTTTGACACTTCGACGATTTGCTTTTGCAGGTCGGCGCGTTCGTCGCGGGCTTTGGCGATGCGCTTTTGCAGTTCGCTGCGATCCAATTTCTGTAGTTCGGCCGGAAGTTGCTTCTGGTCGATCTCGTCGAGCTTAACCGTTTTGTCGTTAAGCGCGTCGACTAACTCACCGTGGCCCTGCACGGCTTTGCCGGTCTTGCTGTTATAGCTGAGTCGATCGGCCATTGCGGAAACAGGAGCACTCGCCGCCACTGCATATTTCGCATGGACTTCGGCCTGCTGTTTGCTGTCGCCATACGGAATGAGAGTGGCACCGATCCGTTCGTTAAGCCGGCTTAACTCCTTGTCCATCGGCGTTGAAATCACAGCGACGTTGCCCGACTGCGAGATGCCTACATAACTGCCTTCCGACAATTTCGCGATCTCCTGCCAGATCGGTTTGGTCTCAGCCATCTCGCCACATTGAATGGTATTAATGACGAGGTCCTTTTTCGCTGCTTCCCGGCACAGATCCGGATACTTCGGGCCGTTCGGATAATCCATGTGCGGCGGCGCGTCTCCGACCAGAAAGATGATCTTCAGGACTTTGTTGTCGCTGCTCCACGGCATCTTGTGAATTGCTTCGGCAAGCGCCTCGTTCACACTTTCCGGCGTATCGCCACCGCCAGCGGCCTGGAACTCGCGCAGATGTCCGTAGATCGCATCGATGTCGTCGGTGAGACTGAACGATTTCACGACGTATTCATCGCCGCGATCTCGGTAACCAATGAGCCCGAGCTTTAACTCCGGCGTTGGTTGCGCGCTGATCATTTCATTAGCGATCGACCAGATCTTTTGTTTCGCGCCTTCGATCAAACCGCCCATTGAACCGGTGGTATCGAGAACAAAACAGACCTCGATACGCGGTTTGGATTGAGATGTTGGCGCAGTCTTGGCGATCGACGATTGCCATAAGCCGAACATTGCAGAGACAGACAAGATGATTGGCAGGATGCCGATGCCACGAGTGGTTAGTGTTTTGCATTCGATTGTTATTCAGCGATTTCATAAACAGTGTCGTCGAGCGTGAGCACGACGTTTTGACCTAATGCCAGCCACGGGCCGGCTTCGGGATGTTTTGTGAGGAGGTTGAAGTATTCTTCGGAGTTAAATTGCACGCGCTGGCGTTTGGCGGTGTTCTGCGCGTTTGAATCGATCCATTGATTTCCGTTTTGGAAAAATGCGCGCCCGTTCACGAACCTGGACTGCTGGGTGTACTGGCTAAGGCGCGCCGTTGCCGGGGTCTGGCAGCAGGAGCCGCGGCAGCAAATCCCCGCAATGATTCGGAGCTACCGGATGCGATCGATGCCGGTGCCTGCTGCGCAAACTTGAACGCGTTCTGGCTGCGCGCGTTGGCAACGCCGTCCTCACCTTCCTTGTTGTCCTTGAATCCGGTCCAGGCCTTGGCGACTTCGGCGCGTGTCGTTGTATCGGCGCTCATGCTCTGCATGGATCGATCAGCCATCGGCACGCGGCGGCGATCCTCGTCCTCGACGATCAGATAAGCGGTGTAAGGCGTAACGATTCCGTATTTCCTGGCCAGCTCAGTTGTTTCATCGCGAAGCTCGGCGGTTTCGCCGTGGATGCGGATTTCATCGAGGAGAAACCCGACACGGCGTGTCGCCCAAAGCCGCGGCACGTAATCATCGGTCGTCTTGCGATCATCAAAATGCAGCTTGTAAGTAAACGTCTGTTCGCGGCCGCCGACGTTGCCGGTGAGCTTTGCCTCCACATCGCCGGCGCCGCTGTATCGACCCGCAACGACCAATTGATCTCCTTTGAACAGATCCGGCAGATCTGCCGGATACATTTTTGTGGTGCGAACACCACCGCTCAGATCCAGCTTTAGATTCGTTAGGGCGGGTTCTTTGATCCGCGTGTAGAAGTTCGAGACTTTGAGCTCGAGATCTTCATTCGCGAGTACGTACTGGCTGAATGCGCGCGTACCTTCAGCGATTTGATCGAGCAACTGTGTATTAACGTCCGAGCCGATCCCGAACGAAAAGATCCGAACGCCGCTCGCCTTTTTGATGTTCGCGACGATCTCCTCGGGATTGCGTGTTCCCACCGTGGGCAAACCGTCGGTCAGGAAGATGACAACAAATGGGCGATCGCTTTTGTCCGGTCGGACCTTGAGAGCGCTTTGCAACGCGTCGGCAATTGCAGTACCACCGATTGGTTTGAACTCGTCGATGAAACCATTCGCACGTTTGCGATGATCGGCGTCCGCTAACACCAATTGATGGAAAAGCGGCTCAGCTTCCGTCGAGAAGCGAACGATCTCGAAACGATCGTCGGCGTTGAGATTTTCCACACAAAACCGCAATGCTTTTTGCGCCTGCTGCAGTTTGGCGCCGGCCATTGAACCGGATGTGTCTACTACAAAAACGACGTCTTTGGGTGCCGGCTTCGTTTCGGCGCTAAGCGTCGGCGCAGCTAGAAGGAGAAAATAGCCGTCGTCACCGTCTGGTTTGTAAGTGATTAACCTGAGTCCGACGTCACGCGTGTCCGAGCTGTAGACCAGCTGAAAATCTGTGTCCGGCTTTTCGTCTTTGCTTTCGTAGCCAATGACGGCGCGGTTCGGGCCATCGCGCTTGATCTCAACTTTGTGGCTGGGCGAATAAATTGAGGCGAGCGGCTCCGCGCTCTTGAGCTCAATTTTCATGCTCAGATTCTTGATCGGCCGGGCGGAGAATTTCTCAGTGCTCAGCGGATAGAGATAAGTGACCGTTCCGGCGTCGGACCGAAGCAGTTCCGTATACGAAATCTTAATGGGCTTCCGGCTGCGCGGTTCGATCGGAAAGACGCGAACCTTGAATAGGTCGCGGCCAGCATATTCGAGCAGTGCCGGATCGCGCATTTTTCGCACGATGTCCTCATAAATGCCACGCGCCTTGTCAGCCGGGAGCAACTCGGCATCGACGCTTTTGCCGCCGATTTCCATGCTGAATTTGTCGATATGCGCCCCTTTCGGGACGGGGAACATGTAAAAACCTTCCAACCTTTGGTCGTTAGGATTGTAAAACTCCTGGTCGATCGATGTGGTGGCGACCTGTCCATCAATTTTGACATTGACCTGATGACTGGTGACTTCGAGCGGGGCGAATGGGAAATGGCTCGGCGGAACGTAGATCGGACGCTCGACGACGATAAAACCATCTCCGTGAGATTGAGAGATGCCCCCGAGGAGGAAGAGCCCGATCGCTATTACCATTTTTTTGTTCATGGAGTATTAGTCGGGAACTCCTGGAAAATGCTCCCGGCGTGGAGAAACCTGCGGCATTCAACGATGCGAGACGGACGTACTATTTTTGATCAGAAGGCGAGGCGCGACAGTCTGAAATCGATAAGATGCTCCGTCCGCGAGGAGTCGTGATCGATCAGAAGCCCTCCATCACAGCCGCACCGCTGCCAGCGACGGATGCATCAGCGTTGGCGTCAGAAGCCAGAATCATCGCCGAATGCCGTTCGGGAAATGCGGCGGCATGGGATTCTTTATTCGACAAGTACTACGCGACGGTCGCCCGGTTTGTGTTTCAGCTCTCAGGCGATTTTAGCCACGAAGACACGGAAGAAATCTGCCAGGAAACGTTTTTATCGGTGGTCAGAAACCTATCTTCATTTCAGGGTCGAAGTTCATTTCAAACGTGGTTGCTGCGAATCGCTGCGAACAAGGCCATGGATTATCGGGAAAAAACGCGAGCCGCGAAACGAGGTGGAAATGCAGTGCACATTTCAATCGATGCAGGCCGAACCGATGACGAACCGCCGATTGATCCGCCATCTGGAAATCCTGGTCCGGATACGTTGTTACAGATTACTGAGACCTCCCGGCTCGTGAGAGAAAGCCTCGATGGCCTTGGCGAGCCGTGCCGGGAAATCATCGAACTGCGGTACTTCGGTGAGTTGAGTTATGATGAGATCGCGGCGGAACTGCGTCTTAATCCGAAAACGGTCAGCTCCCGCTTAAGCAAATGTCTCGATCGCTTGCTCATTATCGCGAAGGAAATTTTTCCACCGGACAATCGTTTGCCGTCTAATTTATAGAAGCATGCCATCGGAACCAAAGAAACCCATTGAACAAATGCTCGAAGCGCTGGCAAAAGCGCGTCGCGCAGAATTTGGTGACGACCCCAAAATGCCGAATCCAATGCGAGCGCGTCTGCATGAGGAGATCGCGCGAGTGGGAAAGGCGGAAGAAGAAAACGTCGAGTCACGCCCGTCATGGGTAACAATGTTCTGGCCACGACTAACAGTGGCGGCGGCGCTGGCAACATTGATCGTGCTCGTCCCGGCGATTTGGTGGAACCGATCGCACCCGCTTGGAGAGTCCGGCGATCTTGCGCTTCGTGACCGCACTGCTGCAGCGGGCAATGGACCAAACGCTATGGTGCGCACAGAGAATACTCTTGCAAAAGCTCCGGCGGTGAGCGCCACCGAACCGACAGTGAATCTGGCGGACAATAGCCAGGTTAAAGTTGAATCCGCGGCGACGCCGGCCTCTGAAGCGGAAGCTTTAGACTCTTCAGCTCACGTTGCACAAGGGCGCGCAGCGACCGAGTTGCCAAGCCAGCTAACGAAAGATGAAATTGCCAGCGCGAAAATTCAGTCGGCACCCGCGGCTGCGCCTGGAGCCGGCGCGGATTCAAAAGCCAAATCAGACACAATGGCAGCAGCCGCTCCGCCAATCGCGCAACCGTCATCAGCCGGCAGCCTCGGCATGACGCGGCAGTTTTCCCAACAATCGTTAGCTCCAATCTTTCCGTAACAACGCGCAGGTAAACCGGTCCGCGAATGTCTTGAACACGTTTCAAGTTCAGCAACAAGGAAATGAAATTCGGGTGCTCGATGCCGATGGCTCGACGTACACGGGTAAAATCGAGCAATTGGCGAAGAGCACGGAGCTCGATTCACGCATGGCGGCGCGACGCGACGCGGCGAAGCAGACGCGAAGCTACGCTGCTAAGTCCGTTCCTGAAAAGGAATCAGCCGTTTCGCAATCGTACTTCCGCACGACGGGATACAACGTCAGTTTGAAAAAGACGCTCGTCTTCGAGGGCAATTACGCCGCGCCTCCGGCGCAACAGCCAGCTACGGTGACAGCCAACGACAGAGAGCGATCGGAGCAAAGCCGCGACCGGGCACGTATCGTGGGAACGGTGCGTGTGAATGGCGAAGCGCCGGTAGAGGTGGATGCGTTAGCCGAGACATCAGAGCCGACCGGAACGAAAAAGAGTGATAAGTGAACGGATTTCTAACCTCGTTGACACGAATTCGGATGAATGACGAAAACCGAATGACGAATGACGAATTAAATCCGAATGACGAAACCCGAAACGGTCGGTGATTGTTTCACGCTTTGTCATTCGGGCTTCGTCATTCCTTCGTCATTCGTCTCATTCGTAGCGGAGCGCTTCGATGGGATCGAGCGCGGCGGCCTTGCGCGCTGGATAAAAGCCGAAGAAGACGCCGACGGCTGCACTGAATAGGAACGCGATTGCGATTGAGCTGATAGAAATCAGCGTTGGCCAGCTGGCGTAGATCGACAGGACCCTGGATGTGGCGATGCCGCAGATGATTCCGATCACGCCACCGACCGAACTCAGCGTTACGGCTTCGATTAGAAACTGGGTAAGAATGTCGTTCCCGCGGGCGCCCACAGCCATTCGCACACCGATCTCACGCGTACGTTCGGTCACGCTCACCAGCATAATATTCATGATGCCAATGCCACCCACGAGCAGCGACACGCCTGCGATTGCACCGAGGAGCACCGTCATTACCCGCGAAGTGGCCGTGGCGGCTTCAGCGATTTCCTGTTGGGTGCGCACCGTGAAGTCGTCGTCCCGGCCGGGGCGAATGTTATGCCTTTGTCGAAGCAACGAGATGATTTGTTGCTGTGCGGCTTCAACCTGGCGGGCGTCGCCAATCTGCGCGTTGATGTTGCGTAGCGTAGTGCCACCGATCACGCGTTTCATCGCGCTGGTGTAAGGCATGACGACGATGTCGTCCTGGTCCACGCCCTGAGGGCTGAGGCCTTTCGCCGTGAGCACGCCAAGAATCGTGAACGGCACATTCTTAACCCGCAAAATCTGGCCGATCGGATTTTCGTTGCCGTAAATTTCCGTCGCCGTCGTGCGACCAATCACGCAAACTTTGTTCGCGCTGCGCACATCCTGAGCCGTAAACGGCACGCCGTCGGCCAGCGGCCATTGGCGAATGTCGAAGTAATCCGCCGATTCTCCGTAAATCCGGGTGAACCAATTTTGATTTCCAGCGGCCACTTGCGTCGTCGAAACAACCTCTTCGCTAACGCCGACGACGCCGGGCACTTCCCGGCGGATTGCTTCGGCGTCTTCAATTTTCAACGTGCCTGCTCCGCCCCAACCGGTGCGGATTCCGCTGGAGGTGGTGCTACCTGAAAAAATCAGGATCACATTTTCGCCGAGGCTGGCGATCTGTGATTCGACCTGTGCCTTGGCGCCGTTGCCGATCCCGACCATCGCGATGACCGCGCCGACGCCGATGATGATACCGAGCGCAGTAAGCACCGAACGCATTTTATTTCGGCGTAGCGCGCGGTAGGCGACGTTAAATGTGGGACCGATTCGCATGGACCTCGTGAATCGTTACATCGTGAATCGTCGGTTAGATCGGTTCGGCGTCGTCGCGCCCGTTTTGCAGCTGTACTTTCGCATCCGAACGCCGGTTCACGAGCTTATCCTCCCGGATCAACCCATCGCGCATGATCACATTTCGCTTTGCATAAGCAGCAATGTCCTGCTCGTGAGTGACCATGATGATAGTGATGCCGTGCTCGTTGAGTTGTTGAAAAATGGCCATGATCTCGATGCTGGTGCGGCTATCGAGATTTCCAGTCGGTTCATCCGCCAGCAGTATCTCCGGATCGTTAATCAACGCCCGCGCGATCGCGACGCGCTGTTGCTGACCGCCAGAAAGCTGACTCGGAAAATGGTCCTCGCGACCCGCGAGCCCGACCGATGCAAGCACGCGATCGGCTTTTTCGCGGAGTTGCGCATGTGACAAGTTTTGCGCGCTGTAAATCAGCGGTAGTTCCGCATTCTCGCGCGCCGATGTGCGGCTCAGCAGATTGAAACTTTGAAAGACGAAACCGAGCTTGCGATTGCGAATCTCTGCGAGCTGATCGCGATCGAGGCCCGAAACGTCCGCGTCATCCAGGAAATACTGACCGGAACTCGGCCGGTCGAGGCAACCGAGGATGTTCATGAGCGTTGATTTGCCTGAGCCGCTGGCGCCCATTAACGCTACGAATTCGCCTCGTTTGATCTCCAGCGACACGCCGCGCACGGCTGGCACTTCCATTTCGCCGGTGCGATAGACCTTGTGCACGTCAATGAGCCTAACGAGCGCACCGTTGTTCATACGCTGACGGTAGTCATTCCGAGCGAAGTCGAGGAATCCCGTGGTGGTGGCTTTAAGGTTTTATCGCGGGATGTCTCGACTTCGCTCGACATGACGATCAGGGAAACCTTCGCTGGCCACCGGAGAATGGATTCGCCGGCGTGGATGCAGGCTGAGATTTTGCTGCGATCTCGGCGGTCACAACGCGATCACCCTCCTTCAATCCTTCAACGACTTCGGTCACAACGCCGTCGCTGATTCCTGTTTTGATTTGCACCGGTGTCGGTCGGCTTCCGGACAAAACGTAAACCGTGCGTTCGCTCGTCGTGCGCTCGCGTCCGCCCGAGGCACGTCCATCACGCGACGATGGCGACCGTGAACCGGTTTCGGTTGCTACTGCTTCAGCAGGCCGATACCGCAGCGCGGCGTTTTTGATTTGAAGCACGTTGTCCTTGCGGGCGGCGACGATTGAAACATTGGCGGTCATTCCCGGTTTCAATTTCAAATCGGGATTGCTCACACCGATCACTGTGTCGTAGGTCACGACGTTCTGCACCGCGATCGGAGCATTTCGCACCTGCACAACTTTGCCGTGGAACGTCTGGGTTGGGAAAGCGTCCACCGTGAAATCGACATCCTGTCCAACTTGTACGACGCCGACATCCGCCTCAGCCACATTCGAATCGATTTGCATCTTCGTCAGATCATTTGCGATTTGAAAAATCACCGGCGCCTGCAGACTGGCGGCAACAGTCTGGCCAACATCGACGCTGCGCGAGATCACCACTCCGTCGATCGGGGAAGTTATCGTGCAGTGATCAAGATCGGCCTTCGCCTTGTCCAACGCGCCTTGTTTGATTTTCACATTCGCCTCGGCTTGATGCAGATTCGCCATCGCCTGATCGAGGTCTGCCTGCGACGACGTTTTTCTGGCAAAAAGATCCTGAGTGCGCTTGGCGTTCAGCTTTGCCAGCTCAAGAGCGGACTGTGCACTAGCGACGTCGCCTTCGGTTTGAGTCACAGTGGCCTGGAAAAGCGCGGGATCGATCTGCGCCACTACCTGGCCGGCTTTGACCTGTGAATTGAAATCGGCGAACAACTTTGAGATGTTCCCGGAAACCTGGCTGCCCACCTGCACATTGAGTACCGGATTGAGCGTGCCCGTGGCGGTCACTGCCTGTGTTATGGAGCCCCGTGTGACGTTCGCAGTCTGGTAAGTTGCAGCGCCGCCGGTTCGCAAGTGACGGACAACAAACGCAATTAGCAACAGTCCGCCGATTGCGATAAGCCAGGGCAAAAAACGTTTCATTCAATCGACGGTTGACGGCTTATGTAATCCATCTCGTACTGTCATTCTGAGCGGAGTGAGGAATTCCTGGTCATTTGTATTCAGTATTGCAGAAAACAATCGAGATGTTTCGCTTCGCTCAACATGACAAGCCCATCTAAGGACGAGGTTCTACAAATCAATCACAGCCTAAGGTGATGCGCCGTTACATCGAAATCTATTCCATCATGCTGCGCAACTCGCTCATCCGGGATTTGAGTTTCAAGGCGAACTTCCTGCTGTGGATGGTGGTCGAAATTCTGTGGTTCTGCGGCCAAATCGTTTTTTTCAGCATCATTTTTGGAAATGTCGATCACATCGGTGACTGGACGAAATGGGAAGTGGTGCTGTTGGTTGGAACACACCAGATTATCGCGCAGCTTTTCCAGGCGTTCTTTTTCGTGAACCTCGCAAATATCCCAGAGCTCGTGCGCATGGGGAAACTGGATTCTGTCTTGGTGTTGCCTATCGACAGCCAGTTCGCGGTTTCCACGAAACAATTCGGACTCGACAGCATTGTCAACGCGCTGCTGGGCGCCGCGGTGGTGTGTGTCTCGTTGTCCAAGCTGAGCGTGGTGCCGAACGCACTTTCCGTTTTGCTTTATGTTGTGGCGCTTGGTTTCGGAGTCGCTGTGCATTACTCCATCATGCTCGCCCTGGCTGCGGTGAGCTTTTGGATCATCCGCGCGCAGGGACTGGTGTATGGCTATTTTAACTTTCTCAATATCGCGCGTTATCCGGATGTCATTTTCCCGTGGCTTTTCCGGCTGATTTTTGGCTGGGTGATTCCGGTGGTGATCATTGCGAATATCCCTGCGCGCCTGCTCATTAAATCACTCGGCCAACCGTTTCCTTTGATGCTGCATCTAATCATCGCGTCGACGATTGTGTTCTGGCTTTCTCGCGTGTTTTGGAAATTTGCACTGGGACATTATTCCAGCGCGAGTTCGTGATGATTGTAGGGCAACCGCTTCGGTTGCCGGGCAGAATTGGCAGGCGGAGCGCCTGCCCTACAAAAATCGAGGCCAAAGAGAATCTGCCTCTTTATTGACGAAAGCCGCCTCGACCGCGACGCTCGATTAGTTTAGGTAAATCCGGCAATGATGATTGAAGTAAAAGTTCCGTCGGTTGGTGAGTCGGTAACCAGTGGAGTCGTTTCCGCCTGGCACAAGAAGTCCGGGGAGTTCGTGAACGAAGGCGAACCACTCTTCTGCACTGGAGACTGACAAGGTCTCCACGGATATCGTGGCCGAAAAATCCGGCGTGCTCGAAACGAAAGTACCCGAAGGCCAGGAGGTGAAGATCGGCGAAGTCGTTGCGGTGATCGACGATTCGAAGCAGACGTCGAAACAAGGCAAGGAAGAAAAACCAAAAAAGAAAGAGCCTGAAGCAAAGAAGAAAATAGCCGAGCCAGAGAAAAAGCCAGCTGTAGCCGCGGGCGTTGACCGCGGCGAGCCGGAGTCAGGGCTTCAAGCCACAACACTCTCGCCTGCAGTCCGCCGAATTGTCGAGGAAGAGCATCTGGAGCCGGAGAAAATTCATGGCACCGGTATGGCCGGGCGTTTGACCAAGGCCGACGTTCTGACGGCGACCCAGGACCGCAAATCTGTAGGGGAAGCTGATAGCTTCCCAGGGACGGCAGCGCCGTCCCCTACAGGAGCTGAAGCGTCCGCCGAAGCTCGCTTCATTCGCAAAAAAATGTCGCCTCTGCGCCGGAAGATCGCGCAGCAACTGGTGATGGCGCAGCACACCGCGGCGATTCTCACCACATTCAACGAATGCGACATGAGCGCGGTGCAGGAATTGCGCCGGAGCAAGCAAGATGAGTTCACAAAAAAACACGGGATCAAACTGGGTCTGATGTCGTTCTTCGTGAAGTCGGCCGTGGAAGCGCTCAAAGCTGTGCCTGTCGTTAACGGCCGTATCGACGGCGATGATTTCATCCAAAATAACTTCTACGACATCGGCGTAGCCGTTGGGACGGAACGCGGGCTTGTGGTGCCGGTAGTGCGCGACGCGGATAAGAAAAGTTTTGCCGATTTGGAGCGCGACATCGCCGATTACGCTGGAAGGGCGCGTGACGGAAAATTGAAACTCGAAGATCTCCAGGGCGGCACGTTCACAATCACGAACGGCGGTGTTTACGGCTCACTCTTCGCCACCCCGATTTTGAATCCACCACAGAGCGGCATTCTCGGAATGCACAAAATCATGCCACGCCCAATGGCAATGGACGGGAAAGTGGAGGTCCGCCCGATGATGTATCTCGCGCTCAGCTACGATCACCGCGCAATCGATGGCAAAGAAGCAGTTACTTTCTTGATAAAAGTGAAGGAGTGCATCGAGGATCCGAAAAAACTTTCGCTGGGTTTTTAGCCAAAGATGCAGGCTGCATCGATAAGCTTTTGGTCGAAGCTGCCCATTTCGCTCCGCGCGATTTTGTCGGGGCTCCTCGTGGCGCTCGTGGCGGCCAATGTGTGGCCGATCTTGTTGTTGAGTCTGAGCGTGCCCGTAGCCGCTGCCGTCGAGATGGTTTTTCTCGGCCTTTACCTTTGGTGGGCGAGTGGGGGAGGTCCTCCGCGCAGGACACGTGATTCGCGCCAGAACGCATTCCGCTGCGGTTTATTATCGAGGGAGCGATGGTTGTGGGGAATCATTGGCGCAATTTTTTTCGCCGTAGCGGTGCACGCCTCAATTGTTTTGTTGTTCCGTTTTGTTGAGTTTCCACTCGCAGCGTTCCAGCGCGGTTATGACCTTTCGTCCATCTCGACCCTTCCATTGAAATGGCTTGCCGTAATCGTATCGGCAGTATCGGCGGGCGTTTGCGAGGAAACCGGTTTTCGTGGCTATATGCAGCGACCGATCGAGGAACATCATGGCGCAGTGATTGCGATTTTGATATCAACGATTTTTTTCACCTTGGTCCACCTGAACAAAGCGTGGTCGTTAGCCGGGATGGTGCCAATCGTTTTCGGCGCTGGTTTGTTGCTCGGGCTCTTGGCGTGGTCCTCGCAATCGCTGATTCCGCCGATCATCGGTCACGTAGTGATGGACATCGGTCTCTTCGCTTACTGGTGGACCGGGATTGCCGGCGAATTTAGTGCGCGCCCTCTTCGTGAGACGGGCGTCGACGGGCCGTTTGTGATTGCTTGCGCGACCGCTTTCGTTTCGCTACTCGTGACACTGTTTGCCATTTCACGATTACGTTTCTGGACGTTTGTCGCCAAGCTTTAGGTTCTGATTGAGAATAAAACATGGAAAAATTTGATATTGTTATCATTGGCTCCGGGCCGGGGGGCTATGTTGCTGCCATCCGCTCCGGCCAGCTTGGGTTGAAGACCGCCCTTGTCGAGAAATGCAAGGAATTGGGCGGCACCTGCCTGAACGTGGGCTGCATCCCGAGCAAAGCGCTTCTTACCTCGAGCGATCACTTCATGTTCGTCAAAAAAGAGGCGGCGAAGCACGGCATCGTGGTCGACGGCGCGCGCGCCGATCTCGCAAAGATGCAGGAGCGCAAGAACAAGGTTGTAAAGACATTCAATAGCGGCGTGCGCTCGCTGATGAAGACGAACAAGGTGACGGTGATCGAAGGCCTCGGCACAATCAGCGCGCCGGGAAAAGTTTCGATCAAATCGTCCAGCGGCGAGACACAGGAGGTCGAGACGAAAAACATCGTCATCGCTACCGGAAGCGCGCCGGTGGAATTGCCGTTCGCGAAATTTGACGGCAAAACAATCGTCAGCAGCACCGAAGCGCTGGAGTTCACCGAGCCTCCAAAGAAACTGGTGGTTATCGGCGCTGGTGCAATTGGCCTCGAACTGGGTTCCGTCTGGAACCGGCTCGGTTCGGAAGTGACGATGCTGGAATTTCTGCCGCGCATTGCGCTCGGGTTCGATCTCGAATTGTCGAACTTGCTTCAGCGTTTGCTCACTGGTCAGGGAATGACTTTCCACCTCGAAGCAAAAGTCAGTGCCGTAAGTGTGAATGATGGCCACGCGACCGTGACGGCAACGAAAGATGGCCAGGAACTGAAATTCGACGCGGACAAGGTGCTTGTTTCAGTCGGCCGTCGGCCGTTCTCGGATGGTTTGGGCGCGGAAAAAGTAGGCGTCGAGTTGGATGAAAAGAAGCGAATCAAAGTGGATGAGCATTACCGCACGAACGTCGAAGGCATTTACGCCATCGGCGATGTGATCGCGGGGCCCATGCTGGCCCACAAAGCCGAAGATGAAGGAATCGCTTGCGTGGAAATCATTGCGGGCAAAGCCGGCCACGTAAACTACGAAGCCATTGCCGGTATCATTTACACCAATCCCGAGCTAGCGGGCGTTGGTCTCACGGAAGATCAAGCCAAGGAACAGGGGATTGAGGTGCGCATCGGCAAATTCCCGTTCCGCGCCAACAGCCGCGCGATTAGCAGCGATGACGTCGAGGGAATGGTCAAGTTCGTTGCCGACGCCAAAACCGATCGCATTCTCGGCGGGCATATTTTGCATCATGCCGCTTCAGAGTTAATCGCTGAAGCCGTTTCAGTGATCGAATTCGGCGGCAGCTCCGAAGACATCGGGCGCACCACTCATTCTCATCCCACCCTGAGCGAAGCCGTCAGAGAAGCCGCGCTTAATGTGGAGAAGCGGGCGTTGCACATCATTAACCGGTAAGCCCGTAGCGCGTCGGATTGTCGACGTGAAACACGTTGAAAGATTGTAGGGCAAGCGCTCCGCTTGCCGATTTGATGGCAGGCGACGCGCCTGCCCTACAGATTATTTCGCATTCTGCGCCTCTCGTCGCCGAATCACGCACAACGTCACCAGCGCCGATGCGGCGCAAATGATAGCGCCGAATGCGAGCGCGAAGGGTGTGCCTGACCCAATGCGCAACGGCTCCGGCTTCGAGGCTGCCAAGGGGAATCATGGCGCCGAACACGAGCGACCACACGCCCATGACGCGTCCTCGCATTTCGTCCGGGACGATGGTTTGCAGCACAGTGTTGGAAGTTGAAAAAAACAGCAGCATTCCAAATCCGGCGACGAAGAGAAATACGAGCGCAACCGGAAAACTTTTGGTGAACGAAAGCGCCAGCATCGCTACGGAGAATAACCAGACGCCGCCGAGTGCGATTTTGCGCGGTGTAAAAAGATGTCCAAACGTCGCGACCAACAGAGCGCCAATAAGCGCGCCGGTTCCGCTCGCCGACATCAAAATCCCGTAACCATTTGCGCCACGTCCGAGCACATCGCGTGCAAATGCCGGCATCAGCACCGCATACGACCAGCCGAAAACGCCGACTGCTAGAAAGAGCAGCAAGATCGTGCGCACACGCGGATGTTTGGTCGCATACAAGATTCCCTCCCACGCGTGCTCGCCTGCTGAAACGATCTCGATTTTCCGCTCGAAAATCGGCAGACGCATCATCCATAAACCCGCAATCACGGCGATAAAGCTGAGGCCGTTCAAAAAAAAGCACATCGCCACACCGACAGCGCCAATCATCAAGCCGGCCACCGACGGTCCGACGACGCGTGCGCCGTTCACGATGGAGCTGTTGAGTGAGATCGCATTCAGCAAATCTTCGCGACTGGTCATTTCGACTGTAAACGCCTGGCGCGCCGGCATGTCGAATCCCATCGAAATTCCGTTGAGCGCCGCAACGATGATGATGAACGAAGGCGTCGCGAATCCGAGCCACACACCTGCAGCGAGCAAAAACGCACAAATCATTTGAGCCGCTTGCGTCGCAACGAGGATCGATCGTTTCGGATACAGATCAGCCAGCGCGCCGCCCCAGATCGATGAAAGCATCATTGGCGCAGATCCGACCGCCGACACCACGCCGAGCAGAAGCTTTGAGTTTGTGATTTGGTAAACGTACCAGCTCATAGCGGTCTGCTGCATCCACGTGCCGGTAAGCGAGACGAGCTGGCCCCAGAAAAACAGCCGATAATTGCGATGCCGCAGCGCACGAAATGTGTGCCGCCACGTGATTCCGCCCACGGGCATACGCCGCTGCCGGCCGCTGATGTCTTCCGGCACGCGCGCAGTTTCTGTAGTTCGCGTGGGCATCACTCATCATGGCTGGCAAGAGTGCGAATTGCAAAAATCGCGTCCTTTCGTGTGCTACGTTTCGTCACTGAATGGAAAGCACAGAGGCAATTCTTCTTCGGAAACGAAAATTCAGCGATACAACGCTGATCGTCTCGTGGTGCACGGAGCTAATTGGGTGCGTTCAAACGATTGCTAAGGGCGCGCGACGTCCGAAAAGTCCATTTGCGGGAAAACTCGATCTGTTTTTTGAGGCTGAAATTTCGATCGTGCGGAGTCGCAAAACCGATCTGCATACGCTCGCGGAAGTCGTCCTGAAAAATCCGTTCGCCGGAATTCGCAGCAATTATCTGCGTACGCAGACGGCCGCCTACTTTGTTGAGTTGATTGAGATTTGCACCGAGCGCGATCATCGCGAACCGGAATTATTCGGGTTGTTGCGCCGGGCCTTCGGTTATCTCGATACAAACGATCCGACTGCACGCGCAGTCGCGCATTTCGAGACTGAGCTGGCGCGTATCGCCGGCGTGCACGGCAGGAAACCTGTAGGGGACGCCGTTAGCGTCCCAAGGGAAGCTGTCAGCTTCCCCTACAGCGCGGCTTCTGCCTTGGGGAATTTGTTCGGGCGACTGCCCCTTTCGCGCACGCCACTCTTGAAAACACTCACGACGGAGGCGAAAAACATTTCGAAATGAGAATTGGAAATATTATCGCAGTGTTCGTGGTCGCCGGGCTCGGCGGAACGGTTTCAGCAAAGGAGAGCTACAAGTTCGATCCGTCGGGCTCGACGATCGGGTTTAGTGTGCATCAATTCCTCGGCACGACTCTCGGCAAATTCACGAGCTTCAGCGGCAGGATTGAAGTCGATCGCGAACATCCGGAGAATTCCTCGGTCACTGCGCAAATCGACGTGCGGAGCATCGACACGCGCATAAAAAAACGCGACGATCATCTGCGCAGCGCGGAATTTTTTAATGTCGAGAAATTTCCCCGGATGACGTTTAAGAGCCGCAGCGTAAAACGCACCGGCCCGCAAAGTGGCGACATTCTCGGCGACTTAACAATGCACGGTGTGACGAAGCCGATCACGCTTCACGTGAAACTGCTGACCCCGATTAATGAAACTGGTCGGACGCGTTGGTCTGTGACGACCGATCCGATCACGCGTCGAGACTTCAATTTGATGTTTACTGCAGCCGCTGAATCTGTCTCCGGCATCAGCCAGACTGTAGCGATCAATATTGAGATCGAAGCGAAGCGCGCAGAGTAATACGGTATCATTCCGCACAATGGAAATCTTTCCCCTCGGAGATTCCGCGCTGATTGTCCGCGTGCGGGAGCAATTTGAGGATGCGCCTGACGAAACGCTGGACGAAGTGCTCCGAGTATTTCATTTGCTTCAACACGCAGACGATTCCGGGTGTGATTGAACTTGCTCCGGCTTACACCAGCGTTGCCGTTTTCTTCGATCCTATCGCCGTTCTCAGGTCGAGTGGCGTAGCGAATGGGGTGTTTGACGAGCTCGCGACAAGAATTCGGAGCGCGATTATTCCTGCTTCCCGGCGTCATCGCCGCCAGACCGCAGCGCGTGGTGCTCGTTTAACCGAAATTCCTGTCTGCTATGATGCGGAATTTGGGGTCGACCTGGATCGCGTAGCTGAACACACAAAACTTTCCGAGCGCGAAATCGTAGATCTTCACAGCACGTGCGAATACCGCGTGGCCTGCATTGGTTTCGTTCCTGGTTTTACATTTCTGGCAGGGTTACGGAAGAATTTGGCCACGCCGCGCCGCGACATACCGCGCAAAGAAATTCCTCCCGGTTCGGTTGGCATCGGCGGTGCGCAAACGGGAATTTATCCGTTGCGTTCTCCGGGCGGATGGAATTTGATCGGCCGCACTCCACTGAAGCTCTTCGATTCGATTAAAGATCCGCCGACCCTTCTGTGTCCCGGCGATCGCGTGCGTTTCCGCGCGATTACACGGGAGGAGTTTGCCGCCTTCGCCGAGGCCAAGCGAAACATCTCTGATTGTTAGCTTAGCGCCGCCAAGAGCAATAACAGAGATCCTTCCGTTCAGGATGACAATGCGATGAATGCAGTTGTAACCCAGGCAGGATTTCTAACGTCGGTGCAAGATCTAGGCCGCGTGGGCTTCCGCCAGTTTGGCGTTTCGACCAGCGGCGCGCTCGATTCGTTTGCGTTGCGTGTCGCGAACCTGCTGGTTGGAAATGATGAAGGCGCGGCCGGACTCGAAATCACGCTCGGCGGTTTGCAGTTGCAGTTTGAAGATGAGCAAATCGTCGCCTGGTGCGGTGGCGAATTCGATGTCCAGATTGGATCACGGGTATTGCCGGCCGGGCATGTCGCGCATTTGCAAGCTGGTGACGAATTGAAATTTAGTCGCGCTCAAATTGGCTGCCGATGCTGGCTCGCGATTTCGGGTGGAATCGATGTGCCCGTCGTTCTTGGTAGTCGCTCGACCGATTTGCGCGCCAATTTCGGCGGATTCGAAGGGCGCGCTTTGCGTGATGGCGACGTTCTGCTGCTTGCTCCCCGATCGGGGTCATCCGCCTTCGCTAAAGCTACTGCGGACAAGTCGCCCCCGGCTTCAGGAATTTCGTCGTGGACCGCACCACATGATTGGGCAAGCCCGGCAAACCGCCACCCGAGTTTGCGTTTCATCCGTGGCGTGGATTGGAGTCGCTTCGACGATGTAACGATTCAACGATTCACGATTCACGAATTCAGCGTTTCATCTGATTCCGATCGTATGGGTGTACGCCTCGATGGTCCGGAACTAAAACGCGAGGACGAAACCGATCTTATCTCGGAAGCAGTCGCGCCCGGCACAATCCAGCTCCCGCCAAGCGGCAAACCGATTTTGCTTTTGGGAGATTGCCAAACCATCGGCGGATACCCAAAAATAGCTCACGTGATCACGGTCGATCTAGGCGTCGCGGCGCAACTTCGTGCCGGTGATCGCGTTCGTTTTTCCGAAGTGTCGCTGCAAGATGCGCATCGGCTGTTAATGCAACGCGAGCGTGACTTGGAACGTTTCCGCATCGGCCTGAGTCTCCAAAGATCATGAATTTATCTATCGATCTGAACGCGGACCTCGGTGAAGGCTCAGGACACGACGCAGAGCTGTTCGAACTGATCAGCTCGGCGAACATCGCGACCGGTTTTCACGCCGGCGATTCCGATACGATGCACGCCGCCATTTCCGCGGCGAAGCAGCAGCAAGTAGCTGTCGGAGCGCATCCGAGTTTTTTCGATCGCGAGAATTTCGGACGCAAGGAGCTGACGATACCCGCCGAAGAAGTGTTCGACGCGGTGGCATATCAACTTGGAATTTTTCAAGCGATCGCTTCGGCATTGGATGTGCAACCGAATCACGTCAAGCCGCACGGTGCCCTGTATAACATGGCCGTCCGTGATGCGAAACTCGCCGATGCAATCGCGCGCGCCATCGAATCGATCGATCCGAAATTGATTCTGTTCGCGCCGGACAAAAGCGAGCTTGCCCGTGCGGGCGAGGCTCGTGGTTTGCAAGTCGCGCGCGAGATTTTCGCTGATCGTAACTACTTAAATACTGGCTGGCTCGTTCCCCGCACGCGACCTGATGCACTGCTTCACGACCCGAAGGAAGCAGCCGAGCGTGTATTACGCATGTTGCGCGAAGGCAAGGTTCGATCAATCGAAGGCCAGGATGTCGAGGTGCGCGGCGAAACAATCTGTGTTCACGGCGATACACCTGGCGCCGTCGAATTTGCGCGTGAACTGTGCACACGACTTGTACGCGAAGGCGTGAAAATCAGCGCGCCGAGAAGCTCGCGGTAAGAACCGGAAGGCGATGCGACGACGCCTCGCGCTCCCAAAGCACTTCGTGCGAAATTCATCCAAGACGCTGTTCCCGTTTCGCGAAGCTTTTGGAGTGCGCACGCGTCCCCTCGTCGCTTTAGCACTGCCGTTATGTTACGCACGTGGCGCACGTGAGATGACAACGTCTCACACGAGGCTGCCGACGTAATCCCCGCTATGCAAAACAAGATGGAAGGTCAACCCGAGAAAACCAGTCTCGTCCGCGCGCTTGGTCCGATCGACGCGACCATGATTGTCATCGGCTCGATGATCGGGTCTGGCATTTTCATTGTGTCAGCGGAGTCATCGCGATTGAGTGGCGCGCCGGGATGGTTGTTACTCGCATGGTCGTTCGCCGGCTTGCTGACGATAACAGGCGCGCTGTGTTGTTCGGAGCTGGCAACGATGATGCCGCGAGCTGGCGGTGTTTATGTTTTTCTCCGCGAAGCATTCGGTTCGCCCATCGGATTTTTGTATGGCTGGACATTGTTTCTCGTGGTGCAAACAGGGACTATCGCAGCGGTAGCCATAGCGTTCGCGAAGTTTCTTGGCGTTTTTGCCATATCAGTTTCACCTGATAATTATCTGGTCTCTCCAATGTCGTTAGGCGGTTACGCGATCAGCTTATCCACGGAGCAATTGGTGGCGATAGCATTGATCGCGCTTCTGACGTGGACGAACACACGCGGGCTCGAGGTAGGCAAAATTGTCCAGAACACATTCACCTTTGCAAAGACCGCGGCGCTGACTGCAGTCGTCGTGATAGGTTTGTCGTTAGGCTGGAAAGCCAATTCTGCCGCACTGAACTCGGCGTGGTGGGACTCTTGGGCCAATGGCTGGAATCCGCAGGCGGCTCAACCCGGCTTCGCTGTCACCGGCACGCTTGCCCTTGCTCTACTTTTTGGCAGGTCAATGGTCGGCCCGCTCTTCGCCCAGACGGCATGGACCAACGTGACATTCATCGGCGGCGAAGTGCGCGATCCGGGAAAAAATCTCGTACGCGCGCTTGTCGGAGGGTGCGCCGTCGTGGTCGTACTTTATTTGCTGGCTAACGTTGCTTATCTGGCGGTGCTGCCGTTTCCGGAAATCCAGCACGCGCCACACAACCGCGTAGCCGTAGCAATGATGGACACCGTCTTCGGTCGGCCCGGAGCGATGTGCATGGCGGCAGCGATCATGATTTCTACCTTCGGTTGTGACAATGGGCTGATTCTCGCTGGTGCCCGTGTTTACTATGCCATGGCGCGTGATGGCTTGTTCTTCCGAAAAATTGCAACCACAAATCGATTTCGTGTTCCCGCGGCAGCACTCGTAGCACAGGGAGTTTGGACGGCGTGCCTGGTTTTGCCGCGGACGGTTACAACCAATGCCGAGACACACCAGCTAACTTACGGGAATGTTTACAACCAACTGCTTGAATACATCGTCTCTGCAGACTTGGTGTTCTATCTTCTGATGGTTGTCGCGGTCATTCTCTTACGACACAAAAAACCGAACGCTGAGAGGCCATATCGAACATGGGGTTATCCAATTGTACCGATCATCTCGATCGTGCTATCGGCACTGTTGACCATTGATCTTGCATGGCTCGCGCCGGCGACGTCAGGAATTGGAATTCTCATCGTGCTGACCGGCGTGCCCGCCTACTTCCTATGGCGGCTACGCGGCGCACGACATGCCAGTCCGGTTTAGCCTCGGCTCCCGAATTATTTATGTATGCCTGCAAAATCAAAGAAACAACAAATGGCAGCCGGCGCTGCGCTTGCGGCAAAGCGCGGCAAGAAGTCGAAGTCGTCGCTTAAGGGCGCATCGAGCCAAATGGCGAAGTCGATGAGCGAAAGCGAGCTACGAAAGATGGCAAAGACGAAGCGCAAGGGGAAAGCCCATACGCAAACGGAAGAAAAGGTAGGATCCCCCTTCGCCGTCTTATCGAGGTCTGAGCGACGGCCGGCGGAGGATGCAGGTCAAAGGAAACAGTCCGCGATTATCCTTGGGAAAGGGACGAAGCATGAAGTGTCCCGGGAAAACATTGCTACGACCCGAAGAATTGGAACAGCCATCGTTCACTTTGCCTGCATCACCTCGATTACCTGTCTCAGGGGTTCCGTGCTTATCCTGTTTGCCCCGGTGAACGGATGATCAAGCACATAGATCAAAAATAGAATCTGCGACATTGTTATGTGAGTGTGGCTGTGATCAGGTATTGCGCCCTGAGGTTTTTCATTCCGAACAAATAGTTGAAACAAACCGTGAAAAGAGCGCCTACGAGCAGGACCAACCAAACAACATGTGGCACGGTGTCGTTGCCGGTAAATATTCTAAGCCGGCGATACTCAGCCAGGTTATTCAGCCGACTCAAGGCTTCGGCATATATCTGCTTATTCGGACAGGATTTCTCGTCCATTTGGTAAAACGCTTCGATGAGCCCTGACATTTTTCCGGTGGAATGAATGGCTATGTCGCCTTCAGCCATCCGCTGGAGTTCATCGTTCTGAACCAAAGTGAGATAATCGAGCAGTCCTTTCTGCATTACTGTCCTGGCCGGCTCTTGGAACGACTGCGCAATATGAAAAAGGTCATCGGCGAGATTGGCCTCCATTTGTAAATCTTTGGTGGCGTCGCTGTAACCACTCCAGGTCACAAAGACAACAAAGGCAAGCATCACTCCATAAAACAGCCCGAAGGCATTGAAGACAATGGCAGCGACTTCATGGTTCTCCTTCAGTACTTCGGCCGAATACTTTCTTCGCACCAAGTAAAGCCCGGCCAGACTCAAGAACGTGGTAACCGCCGAGACGATAAAAAATGAAATCGGCGACGGTAACTGAAGCAGGAATTGCATAAATTTATTAACCCTTCAGAAAACTTCTCCCGAATCTTACTGCTTTTGACTTGTTACTTCACGTTTGAGCCGATACCCGTCGGCGTGTGCACCGTAGCCGCTGGCGTATTCAACTAATCCCACGCTCTTTTTCCAGACGATTTTTTTGAAATGTCCGGAGGGATGACTCGCCTCGTAAATACAGAGGTCACCTTTCAATTTGATTGTTGTTTTCCACTTCACCTCCTGGTGTTCGAAGCTGCCGGTGGTGATGCCATAAATGTCGTTCGGCTCGAATTCTGGCGGTTTGTCCAGTGCCGAAATCTTCTTAGCGGCCGCATCGTTGTCCTCTTCGTTTAGCAGGACGATCCGGTCATCAGTCACGATGAAGTAGTCCGGACGAATTTCGCGCTGCTTTTCAGCGCGCGATTTTAGATCCGTGAATTCGACTTTAAAAATTGCGCCCCACGGCATTTTTGCCAGGCGCGTTGTCACTACTCTGGCAGTGAGAGGGATGTCTTGTTGTCCGATGTCGTCACTCCACTCGGTTCCGCGAAATTTGGCGGAGACCGGCGTGTCGTCCTGCGCATTGAGAAATGGGTTTGCTGCGTAAGCGGAAACCGCCAACGAGAGCAACATCGTCATTGTTGCAATTCGCGAACGGTTCATAGTCCGATCTTAGCGATCATGAGATCGCCATTGCACGCCATTTTCCAATCTGCTCAGTAGCTTCGCTGTAGCGCGGGCTACTTATCGCTGGCCTTCGGCGCGAGGGAAGCGACGATTTTTTCAAAACGCGGGTCGTCACGAAGCGGATCCCACCACGGCATCAGTTTGAGTTGGCCATAGGTGACACCACTCGGAACTTGGGTGGCAATGGCCAGCTGTTCGCAAGCCAGATCGTTGTCGCCAACCCATGCGGCAATCTTCGCCAGATATCTGATCATCGCCTTGCCTCTGATTGCGTCCCTTTCCATCGGAAGAAGCTCGACTGCGCGGCGGCCTTCGCGTAACGCTTCCTCTTTCCGTCCGAGAGCGGCGTAGATCAAACCAAGCACGCACCGCGCCGGGCCGTGATTTGGTTCTGCCTGCACAATCTTCTCCTGCTCCGCGAGGGCTTCCGTGAAAGCGGCGCGCGCTTTCACATCATCTTTCATCATGCGCGCGATAAGACCTTCGACGAGCGGATGATTCCATTGAATACTTCCGTCCGACGAAAGGCGTTTCGCCCAGCGCGATCAAAGCGCTTTTTGCTGCTGCGGCGTCGCGCTCGGCCAATGCGCAGATGAGCCAACTATTGGCGAGCCCGCGAACTCCAGCCGGATTTCCTGCGCGGATTTCATTGATCACTTGATGCAATGGCTGGGTATCGGCTTTCCAATCCAGGTCCACATTCGCGCGGATCACTTTGGTCTCAGCGTGGTTCGGTTCGATGGCCAGAGCACGATCCAATACCAACGTTTCTTCAGCGTAGCTTCGGAAAAGGTCGTAATTGGTCGCGATCTGGTGCAGCGTCTCGAGGTTGCGCGGGTCGAGCTCAACCGCGCGCTCAAGGTCTCGAGCGGATTCGTCCCAGCGCCCCTGACGCCTCTGGACGTAGCCCATCAACTGGAATATCCGGGCATCGTTAGGCAGGCTCTGACGAGCCACTTCCAGTTCCGCCAGAGCGCCGTCATAATCGAGGTATCCCCAATAAAGATTTTGGGCACGGGCGAGGTGTGCTTCACCTGCATTCGGACGTAGCAGAAACGCCCTCTGGATTGCCGCTTCTGCCAGTGCAAGGCGGGCGGAAGTATGATCGAAGCCATCGAAGTAAAGACGATCATGAACAGAGGCCAGTTGGCAATACGCCTGGAAGAACGCCGGGTCTCGCGCGACAGCCTGATTCAACAAGTCGGCTGCCTGCCGGAGGTGCCCTCTGTCATCATCTCTAAAGCTCGCCGTTAGAAGAAGATTGTTCGCGCGCGTGTAGAGATCGAACGCAGGGATATCGCCCGTTGCGGGACGTTCGATTTCGCTCTTTTCATTTGGCGAGAGTTTCGCATTGAGTTCGCCGGCAATCGCTGTTGCGATTTCACTTTCAATTGCGAACACGTCTGCAAGCTCGCGCTCGTACGTCAGCGCCCATACATCCCGGTCGGTGCGTGCATCGACCAGTTGCGCGTTAATGCGCAGGCGATTGCCGTTGCGCTGAACAGTTCCTTCCACCAGATGCGCCACCCCGAGTTGCTTGCCGATCTTGCGCAAATCGCGCGCCACTCCGCTCTTGTATTGCAACACGGATGTGCGCCCGATCACCTTCAGATCTGCGATTCTGGCCAGGTCCGTCAGAATTTCGTCCTGCACGCCATCGGCGAAAAAGGCGTTATCCGGGTCGCGGCTCAGGTTTTCAAACGGAAGCACTGCGACGCTTTTTCCGGGCACCGGGATTTTAGGCTCAAGAAACTTCTCCCCGAGTAGCCAAACAACGGCAAGCGCAAGCAAAAGGCACGCTATACCCGCGCTCGCTAAAATTGGATTGCGCCGCGACCAGCGGAAAACTCGCGCAGGTGCACGCACGGGCCGCGCGATGATCGGTCGTCCGTCCAGCCAGCGCTCGAGATCTTCCGCAAGCGCGCCTGCGGTTTGATACCGCGCTTTGGGATCGCGTTCGAGACAACGCGCGACAACTGTTTCGAGATCGCGATCGACCGATGGCACCAATGAGCGCAGCTTTGGAGCCGACGTTGCAGCTGCCTGCTGGATAACCGAGAGCGCATTCGCACCGATGAAAGGCGGCCGCCCGGCAAGCGAGATTGAACAGGATCGCGCCGAGGCTGTAAATATCCGCCGCGGGACCGAAGTGAGCGCCGTCAGCCTGCTCTGGAGCGACGTAACCGGGAGTACCAAACGTGGTTAGGGTTCGAGTGAGGTCGCTCTCTTCATCGAGCCATTTCGCCAGGCCGAAATCGCTCACCAACGGTTCGCCGCGCGCGTCCAGCAAGATATTTCCGGGCTGAAGATCGCGGTGAAGAATCCTGTGCGTGTGCGCATACTCGATGGCGCGGGCGATCTTCGCCATCAGCCGCACACATTCGCGCGGTTCGCTGCGAAGGCCCGGCGCGGCGGTGCGCAAGCTTCCTCCGGTAGCGAATTTCATACTGAAAAACGGCAGGCCGTCCTCTGTTTCGCTTACCTCGTAAACCGGAAGAATATTCGGGTGATCGAGACTGGCAGCTGCTCCCGCCTCACGACGGAACCGCGCGAGTGTCTCATGCGAATCCGCGTGGTAGCTGACGACACGTTTCAATGCCACGATGCGTCCAGAGTGGCGCTGCCGTGCACGGTAAATGACACCCATGCCGCCGCGTCCGATTTCCTCCAGAATTTCGTAATTGCCGAGGCGCCACTCCTTGTCAGGCACATCGGCCTCTCCGATCAGGCCCTCGAAAACTTCCGCGGACGCTTCGACCTCTGCTTCGAAGTTCTCTTTGAGGAGACAACTCACGCAGCAGCCGTTGTCGAGCCGGGTAGTAGCGCCACAATGCTCGCATTTTGAAGTGGTTTCCGCGATGCCAGCCACTGAACCGTAGAGATCGGCCACAACTTTCCTCAGTCAGTCTCTGCAAGCACGGCACAGAGATGGCGAATCTCGTCGTCGATATCCGCGAGGTTTTCCACAGTGTGCGCAACTTCATCGCGCAAGAACCATCGGTAACGCTTCCGCAAATTGTGGAGCTGCTTTTTTACCATTGTCTCTGCGATTCCCAATGCAGCCGCGAGATTGGCATACGTTACTTCGCTGCATCCCGGGGCAAGATGAGCGCTCAACGTTTCGAACAGTCGGAGCCTGCCTTTGCCTTCGCATTCCTCGCGAAGACGCTGCAGGGCGTGTTCTACAACTGTTACCGCCCAACGGAGATCAAAAAGTTGCTCTGGCAGAATAGACTGGAGAGTCTCAGCCGGGACGGACAACTGCGAGGGCGCTTCGGCCATCCATTCGTCCCAGGAAACGAACGCCATTCTTCCACCGCGTTTAACCGCGCGAGTTCTGTCTTCGGCGTGACTGAGAAAATTCTGAAGCGACTTCAGCAGAAACGAGCGGAAACGGCCGCGATGTTCGTCGGCGCGCCGAAGCCAGTTGCTCTCCAGGATCATGGCGAAAAAATCCTGGGTGAGATCCTGTGCTTCCTCCACGGAGTAACCCTGACGACTTACGAATACGAAGGCGGGCCGCCAGTACGTCCGGCAAAGTTCAGCGAGCGCTTCGCGCGTCTTTTGCTCATCGGCGTTTGAGCCTGCCGCAGAAAGAATCAGGCTCCAATGCGTCGTGTCGAACCCGTGCGGTTCGGCTAAATCCCCCACCGCCGTCTCCCATCTCATCTCAAGCGCAGGCTGCCCATTGTCCGATTTTTTTACAAGCGTAAATACCGATCCGCCGGAGCGCGAGTTGCAGGGCGGCCGCCGCGGCGGCCCCGAAAGCATTCGGGGTTCACAGAATGGAGCGACAGGAATGCGAGCGACACAGACCGGCAGCCCATCCGGACGAGAGAGCGGGAGCAAACGAGTCAAACGCCCCCACAAATCGGATGAATCATCCCGGATACAACTTTCCGAAAATTATTTGGGAACTCACGTCTCCCACTTCGTTAGAACGTTGATGAAAGGAAAAATTAATTTATGAAAAATCGAAACATTATACTCACAACGATTCTCTTAACGCTTGGTTACTTTGCGCCTGCGTCGAGGACGCAAGCCGTCGTGCCGGCCCCGGATGGAGGCTATCCTGGGTTGAACACAGCGGAGGGACAGAACGCCCTTTTGGGCCGGACCACTGGCCAGGGCAATACAGCGGTTGGCTGGTTTTCGCTCAAGAGCCTCACCGACGGCAGCTTCAATACCGCCACTGGCGCCGGAACACTCCTTGGCAACACCGCATCCGAAAACACGGCCACTGGCGCTGCAGCGCTTTTGACCAACACCACAGGCTCCGAGAACACGGCCACTGGAGCGTTCGCGCTATTTAGTAACATAGGAGGCAGCGCCAACACGGCCGACGGTGATGAAGCACTGTTGAACAATACTACCGGCAACGACAACACGGCCACCGGCCGTCAAGCGCTCTTTACGAACACCACCGGCGGCAGCAACACCGCCATCGGGGAGTCTGCTCTCTTTAACAACACGGATGGCGGTGCCAACACCGCCATTGGCGTCAATGTACTCCAAAACAACATGCACGGCCACAACAACACGGCCGTCGGCATTAATGCGCTCGGCGGCAGTGCCACCGGTAATTTC
Source organism: uncultured Verrucomicrobiae bacterium (assembly GCA_963761585.1). GTDB lineage: Bacteria > Verrucomicrobiota > Verrucomicrobiia > Chthoniobacterales > UBA10450 > Udaeobacter. The sequence goes on along the minus strand of CAVXHW010000001.1, from coordinate 134,348 downwards.
AATATTGGCTTGGGCGATAATGCCGGTGTGAACGTCACGTCGGCCAGTAACGTTATCTGTATCGGGACCGATGGTAACAATGTGGACAACGCTTGCTATATCGGCCAGATCTTTGGCGCGACTTCTTCCGGAGGAACTGCTGTTCTAATCAATTCAAACGGCAGACTCGGCACTATGACCTCCTCCCGGCGGTTTAAGGAAGAGATTAAGCCAATGGGGCGGGCCAGCGAAGCGCTCTTCGCGCTGAAGCCAGTAGCCTTTCGTTATAAAAAGGATGTCGATCCGCAGCGCATTCCGCAATTCGGACTGGTGGCCGAGGACGTGGAAGCGGTCAATCCTGACTTGGTGGTCCGCGATAAGAACGGAAAGGCCTACAGCGTGCGCTACGAACAGGTGAACGCGATGTTGCTAAACGAATTCCTGAAGGCACACCGCAAGATTCAGGAACAGGAAGCAACGATCACACAGCTAAGGAAAGAGATGGAGACTGTGGTTGCGCACGCCAAAGAGCAGGATTCAAGAATCCAAAAGGTGAGTGATCAGATCGAAATAAACAAAGCTAGACCGGGAGTGGTCGGGAACAATCTGCCGAGGACAGAATCGAATTCGGGTTCGCAGTAACGAGAAATTAAAGAACAAAAGCAAATGAAAGAAAAACCGACTATGAAAAATCGAAACATTATACTCACAACGATTCTCTTGACGCTTGGCTTCTTTGCGCTTGCCCAGAGGACACAAGCCGTCGTCCCGGCGCCGGATGGAGGTTATCCTGGCGCCAACACCGCTGAAGGCACGGACGCTCTGTTCAGGCTCACCAGCGGGATCGCCAACACCGCCGTCGGCCAAAATGCCCTTCATGACAATACTACCGGCGGTTGGAACGTGGGGATTGGTTCCGGGGCGCTTGCCAGCAACACCACCGGCAGCTTTAACATGGCCATTGGGACGGACGCGCTCACCAGGAGCACCGCCAACTACAACGTGGCCATTGGTTTTCGAGTGGGCTTCATGAACACCACCGGCAACCATCTTACCGGAATTGGCGCCGGAGCGCTCTTTGAGAACGCCACCGGAAGTGACAACACGGCCATTGGTGCCGATGCGCTCCATTCCAACTTTGTCGGCAACGAAAACACCGCCATTGGCGCTGGAGCGCTTTTAGGTAATAGCAGCGGTAGCGCTAACACGGCCATTGGTTTCGATGCGCTTACATTCAACACCCAAGGCGTCCACAACACGGGCAATGGTGGTGCTGCGCTCTTTAACAACACGATTGGCGACGACAACACGGCCAATGGAGCGTTTGCACTTTATAACAACGCTACCGGCAATGACAACACGGCCATCGGTGCTTCTGCGCTGATGAACAACTTCACCGGCAGCTTCAACACAGCAATCGGTTTCGACGCCCTCGCGAACAGCACCGGGAGCTCGAACATCGCCTTGGGCTTTGAAGCCGGCGAGAACGTTACCACGGCCGCTAACGTGATTTGTATCGGCGCAGATGGCAACAACGTGAGCAACAGTTGCTATATCGGCCAGATCTTCGGCTCGACATCCTCCAATGGTGTTGCCGTCCTGGTTAATTCAAATGGCCGGCTCGGAACGATGACTTCGTCGGCCCGGTTCAAGGATGAGATCAAACCGATGGATAAAGCAAGTGAAGCAATTCTAGCACTGAGGCCCGTGAGTTTCCGTTACAAGAAAGAGATTGACCCGGCGCGAACATCGCAGTTTGGGCTGGTGGCCGAAGAAGTGGAAAAGGTGAATCGTGACTTGGTTGTGCGCGACAAAGAGGGAAAACCCTACAGCGTCCGCTACGAACAGGTGAACGCCATGTTGCTAAACGAATTCCTTAAGGCACACAAGAAAGTGCAGGAACAGCAAACGACGATCGGGGAACTGCAATCCAATGCTGCGAGGCAGGAAGCCACGATCAGCGAGCTCAAAAGCGATCTGCAAACTGTTGTTGCTCGCCTCAAGGACCAGGATTCAAAAATCCAGAGGGTGACCGCGGAAGCTGAAACGAGTAAGCGTTTGCCAAACGTGGTTGCCACTAATCCCTAAAAGCAAAAGACTGACCACGGATAACACGATCGAAGAAGGAGGATGTTCACGAAACACACGAACTAGAAATCAGCGTCTCTTTCCGAAAGCCCTAGCGTTTCGTGTTCTTTAGTGTGTTTAGTGGGCGATAATCGTAGGAACCAAACGATAAACCAAAAAGAAGGAAATGACATCCATGAAAACAGTAATCAAAACATCAATTGGAGGGTCGTTTTTGCGGCCCTATTTTATTCTTACCGCTATTGCGTTTGGACTCTTAGCGCTTTGTCCCAGGATGCAAGCGGTCATTCCGCCGCCCGATGGGGGTTACCCTGGGGGCAACACCGCCGAAGGCCAGAACGCTCTTTTAAGCCTGACCACCGGCGACTACAACACCGCCATTGGTTGGTTGTCGCTCAGGAGCAACACCGCCGGTCAGTTCAACACGGGAGTAGGTGCCGGAGCGCTCTACTCCAACATCGGAGAGCAAATCAACACAGGAAACCAAAATACAGCCATGGGGGCCATTGCCCTTTTCAGCAACACTACTGGCGCTGACAACACCGCTACTGGTTTCGAGGCGCTTTTCAGCAACACTACTGGCTATGGCAACACTGCCACCGGTATTGAAGCGCTCGATAGCAACACCACCGGCTACAACAATATCGCTATCGGTCCCAAAGCGCTCCTTCACAACACCACCGGCTTCTACAACACGGCCGTCGGTCAGGAGGCGCTCGCTAACTGCGCCACGGGTAGCTACAATATAGCCTTGGGCCCCGGCGCCGGCGAGAATGTCACCTCGGCTCATAACGTTATTTGTATCGGCATCGGCGTTAGCGCGGGTGGCGCGAACGTGGACAACAGCTGCTATATCGGCAATATCTTTGGTGATACGTCTTCCGGCGGAACTGCTGTTTTCGTCAATTCAAACGGCAGACTTGGTACAGCCACGTCCTCGAGGCGGTTTAAAGACGACATTAAACCAATGGAACGAACCAGCGAAGCGCTCTTTGCGCTGAAACCAGTCACCTTCCATTATAAGAAGGGGCTCGATTCCGAAGGCATTCCGCAGTTTGGGTTGGTAGCCGAGGACGTAGAAGCGGTTAACGCTGATTTGGTGGTGCGCGATAAGGAGGGCAAGGCCTATAGCGTGCGCTATGAACAAGTGAATGCAATGCTGTTGAACGAATTTCTCAAAGAGCATCGCAAAGTGGAGGGACAAGCTCGCAAAATGGACACCCAGGAGCACAAGATCGGAGAGCAGGAAGCGACGATCAGTCAGCTCAAGAGCGATCTGCAAACTGTTGTTGCTCGTCTCGAAGATCAGGAATCAAAAATCCAGAGGGTGAGTGCGGAAGTTGAAATGAACAAGCGCTCGCCACACGTGGTCGCCACCAATCAGTAAAAGCAAAAGACTGACCACGGATAACGCGAATAGAAGACGGGGTTGCCCACGAAACACACTAAGGACACGAATGAAAAGGCGGTTAGCGCTCAGAGTTTCGTGTTCTTTAGTGTGTTTAGTGGGTAATAATCGTAAAACCAAACCACAAACGAAAAAGAAAGAACTGACACCCATGAAAACAGTAATCAAAACATCAATCGGAGGTCCGCTTTTGCGGCCGTATCTTATTCTTACCTCTATTGCGCTTGGACTCTTAACGTTTTCTCCAAGGATGCAAGCAGTAACTCCGCCGCCCGATGGGGGCTATCCCGGTGGCAACACGGCAGAGGGGGATGGCGCTCTTTTAAGCCTTACTACCGGCGACTGGAACACGGCAATTGGGTTTGTGTCGCTTACGAGCATAACAACAGGTCAGTTCAACACGGGGGTAGGTGCTGGCACGCTGTATAGAAATACCGGGGACCACAACACAGCCTCGGGGGCCTTTGCGCTTTTCAATAATACTACTGGCCAGTTGAACACGGCCACTGGAGAGTTCGCGCTCTTTAGCAACACCGCGTCCCAACACAACACAGCCAACGGTGCTGGTGCGCTGAAAAGCACCACGGGTGGCGACGACAACACGGCCATTGGCTATTCCGCCCTCGTCAGCAACAACGTCGGCGATCACAACACAGCTGTCGGTTCCGAGGCGCTTGCTCACAACAACATTGGTTTCGCCAATACAGCCGTCGGCGTTAATGCGCTTTTTGCGTGGGCGGGAGCGGGCGTGGGTGGATTCAACACAGCGATGGGAGCTAATGCGCTTGCTAACTGCACGATCGGCGACGGCAACGTCGCTTTAGGGAGTAATGCCGGGAGCAACGTTACCGCGGCCACTAATTTTATCTGCATCGGGAGTGGTGCCGGGAGCAACGTTACCCACGCGGGTGATGTTATCTGCATCGGAGCGGCTGGTAATAACCTGAGCAACAGCTGCTATATCGGTCAGATTTTTGGGGCAACCTCTTCCGGTGGAACGGCCGTTTTCGTTAATTCAAATGGCCGGCTCGGAACAATGAGTTCGTCGGCCCGGTTCAAGGAGGCGATTAAACCCATGGATAAAGCAAGTGGAGCTATTCTAGCGCTGAGGCCCGTGAGTTTTCGCTACAAGAAAGACATTGATCCGCAAGGGATGCGGGAGTTTGGACTGATAGCCGAAGAGGTGGAAAAAGTGAATCCTGACCTCGTCGTGCGTGACGAGGAAGGAAAACCCTATAGCGTCCGCTACGACCAAGTGAACGCCATGTTGCTCAACGAGTTTCTCAAGGAGCATCGCAAAGTGGGCGAACAAGCTCGCAAAGTGGAGGCACAAGCTCGCAAAATGGACGCCCAGGAGCACAAGATCGGAGAGCAGGAAACGACGATCAGTGAACTCAAGCGCGATCTGCAAACTGTTGTTGCTCGTCTAAAAGACGCAGGAATCAAAAATCCAGAGGGTGAGCGCGGAAGTTGAAATGAACAAGCGTTCACCACACGCGGTCGCCACCAATCCGTAAAAGCAAAAAACTGACCACGGATAATGCGAATGTCACGGCTAAAAGAAGAGGATGCCCACGAAACACACCAACGACACGAATGAAAAGGTGGTGAGCGCTCAGGGTTTCGTGTTCTTTCGTGTGTTTAGTGGGCAATAATCGCAGAACCAAACGACAAACTAAAAAGAAGGAACTAACACCCATGAAGACAGTAATCAAAATTTCACTCGGAGGGCTGTTTTTGCGGCCCTATTGTATTCTTACCGCTATTGTGCTTGGGCTCTTAGCGCTTTCTCCTAGGATGCAAGCCGTCGTTCCGCCGCCCGACGGCGGCTATCCCGGGGCCAATACCGCAGAGGGGCAGGACGCTCTCTTAAGTCTTACTACCGGTGACTGCAACACGGCGATTGGTTTCGAGTCTCTCAGGAGCGACATCACCGGTCAGTTCAACACGGGGATAGGTGCTGGAACGCTCTACTTCAACACCGGAAACCAAAACACAGCCTCGGGGGCTTTTTCGCTTTTCAGCAATACTACTGGCCAGTTTAACACGGCCACTGGAGCGTTCGCGCTCGAACACAACACCACCGGTCAGAACAACACGGCCACAGGTGCTAGCGCGCTCCAGGGCAACACCACCGGCTATGACAACACGGCCACCGGCCTTAACGCGCTTTTCCGCAACACCACCGGCATCGATAACACGGCCCACGGGTCGTCTGCGCTGCAGTACAACACCACTGGCGGCGCAAACACGGCCACCGGTTTTCTGGCGCTCCGTTACAACACCATCGGCTCCCAGAATACGGCCACCGGTGATATGGCCCTCGAGAACAACACCAACGGCGCAAACACGGCCACCGGTTTTGAGGCGCTCATTAACAACACCACCGGCGCCGAGAATACGGCCACCGGTGATAGCGCGCTCTTTAGCAACACATCCGGCTGCTGCAACACGGCCACCGGTTTTGAGGCGCTCCCGGCGAACACCACCGGCACTCATAACATCGCGTTGGGGTATCATACCGGCAACAATATCACCACGGCCAATCACGTGATTTGTATCGGCGCAGATGGTAACAACGTAAGCAACAGTTGCTATATCGGGAACATCTTCGGCTCGACATCCTCCAATGGTGTTGCCGTCCTCGTTAATTCAAATGGCCGGCTCGGAACGATGACTTCGTCGGTCCGGTTCAAGGAGGCGATCAAACCCATGGATAAAGCAAGTGAAGCTATTCTAGCGCTGAGGCCCGTGAGTTTTCGCTACAAGAAAGAGATTGATCCGCAGGGGATGCGAGAGTTTGGACTGCTGGCCGAAGAAGTGGCGAAGGTGAATCCCGATCTGATAGTGCGCGACAAAGACGGAAAACCCTACAGCGTGCGCTACGACCAGGTCAACGCCATGTTGCTCAACGAATTTCTCAAAGAGCATCGCAAAGTGGACGCACAGGAGCACAAGATCGGAGAACAAGAAGCGACGATCAGTGAACTCAAGAGCGATCTGCAAACCGTTGTTGCTCGTCTTAAAGATCAGGAATCAAAAATCCAGAGAGTGAGCGCGGAAGTTGAAATGAGCAAGCGTTCGCCACACGTGGTCGCGACTAATCCGTAAAAGCAAAGACTGACCACGGATAACGCGAATGTCACGGATAGAAGAAAAGGATGCCCACGAAACACACCAACGACACGAATGAAAAGGTGGTTAGCGCTCAGAGTTTCGTGTTCTTTCGTGTGTTTAGTGGGCAATAATCGCAGAACCAAACCACAAACTAGAAGAAGGAACTGACATTTATGAAGACAGTAATCAAAACATCAATCGGACGGCCGTTTTTGCGGCTCTATTTTACGGCTATTGCGCTTGGCTTCTTAGCGCTTTGTTCCAGGATGCAAGCAGTCACTCCGGAGCCGGATGGCGGCTATCCGGGGAACAACACGGCAGAAGGGCAAAACGCTCTTCTTAGCCTCCACACCGCCAGCATCAACAATACAGCAGTTGGTTGGTCGTCACTCAAAAGCGACATCATCGGCACGAACAACACGGCCATCGGCGCCGGGGCACTTTTTGCCAATACAGCAGACGGAAATACGGCCACCGGCTCAGGAGCGCTTTTTCGCAACACCGTAGGCGACAACAACACTGCGATAGGTCTTGCCGCCCTTTACAACAACACCACGGGTCATTTCAACACCGCCAACGGGGTTGAAGCGCTCTATAGCAACACGGACGGCTTGCAAAACACGGCCACAGGTTATCAAACGCTCTATCACAACAGAACCATTAACGGTATAGCGGGCACCAACAACACGGCTAACGGTGTTGACGCGCTTTTTCATAACAGCAACGGCAGCAACAACACAGCCACCGGTGCATTCGCCCTGGCTCTTAGCACGGTTGGCGCCCAGAACACAGCCATCGGCGTTAATGCGCTCGAACATAACACCACTGGTCGGTTCAATACAGCTTTAGGCTATGAAGCCGGCGGCGTCGTCACAACGGCTAGTAATGTTATTTGCATCGGCACCGTTGGTAACAACGTGGACAACAGTTGCTATATCGGCCAGATCTTTGGCGCGACATCTTCCAACGGAGTTGCCGTCTTCATTAATTCAAACGGCAGACTTGGAACCGCTACCTCCTCCCGCCGGTTTAAAGACGACATTAAGCCAATGGAACGAACCAGCGAAGCGCTCTTTGCGCTGAAACCAGTCACCTTCCGTTACAAGAAGGCGCTTGATCCCCAAGGCGTTGCGCAGTTTGGCCTGATAGCCGAGGAAGTAGAAAAAGTGAATTCTGACTTGGTGGTCCGCGACAAAGACGGAAAACCCTACAGCGTGCGCTACGACCAGGTGAACGCGATGTTGCTTAACGAGTTCCTCAAAGAGCACAAAACAGTCCAAGAAGCTAAAAAATGAAGTTGCCGAGCCCTGACTGCAACGGTGAAAGAGCAGGCCGCGCAGATCCAAAAAGTCAGCGCGCGGCTGGAAGTGAGCGAACGTCGATCGCGGACCGTGCTAAATGATCCACAAAACGATCGAGCACGGTAATACTAACGAGCAATAGCTTGACAGCGGAAAAGGCAATTTCCTAATCTGCCAGTTCTGAAAACGCTCCGGCTATGGGGCCTCGTGGGTTTGCTGCTACTTTTAGCGTCGCCGATTTCGCGCGGCGACTCCGAAATCGTCGTGGCGATCCGTTATCTGCAAGCCAAAGGCACAAGTCATTCTCACCTTTATCTCTATCGTGAAGATGGAAAGTTGTTGCGACAGCTGACCAACGACAATTCCGGACAAGATGTCGATCCAATTTTCGCGGCCGATGGGGAAACAATTGTGTTCACCCGCGAGAAACCAAATGACGCGCGCGAAGTTTGGAGCATCGATCCTCGCGGCACAAAGTTAAAGAAGCTCGATGCCGCGCCGGATTGGTATTCGGCAACGAAAAGCTCGCCAGTTTTCACAAGTGGCGATGAAGAGGAAGCGCCGTCATCTTCACCAACTCCGGCGCAGGAAGAGTCCGCCTCGCCTGCCGCATCGCCTCACAACAGATGAGAGCGCCGCGCAGCGGGAACATTCGAGCGTGACAGCGCTCGATGCCGTGGCTGATGCAACGGACCGCCCGCCAGAAATCATTAAGGCGCCGGATGGATCGGGCGAAATCTTCTGGCGCAAAGGGAAAGAGGGTGAAGGCCCGGAGGAAGTGCTGAACTGGGTGATGTGGTTCCGCGATTCAAAATCGGGTCAGGAAATACAGATTGGCAGGCTGCCCGGGTTCCCATCGTTCGAGCCGCTGCACATTACTGGAAATAAAGATCAACAGTTTCTTTTCGAAGGGCCACTGCGGCTAACATTCTTCAGCTGCCACCTTGACAGCACGAATGGCGACACAGTCGAGGCTTTCGATTTCAACAAGCGAAAGCTCATCCAGTTATCGCCAAACTATGCAACCCCGTTTCCTCTTCCCGGGGAGCCTGCATTTCTCACACTCACCGAAAATCGATACGTGCCAATTCCCGGCAGCACGAAGACGGCTAACTGTTCCTACATCGAGCGTTGGGCTGCGAATCTCAAGGAATCGTGTGACAACTATGAGGCGTATCTGCGATTTCACACGAGCATGAGCAGCGATGACGTTGTAGAAGGTTTTACTCGCGACGAATACGAGAAGCAATTGCGCGAGAATAAAGAAAAAGGGCACGAGTGCTACGGACAGCCAGAAGTGCGGTACGCGCGCAAAGGGAGTGCCGCGATCTGCTACGGCGCTTCCATGTATCGGCCCGGAAAAGCTCCGGCCGTCATCACTATCCGCAACGGAGCGGATTAAAAACGAACATGAAAAAAACCATACCTGTTGGTGCAACTCGGATCTGGGCGATTGCTGCATTCCTCCTGTTTGCGAATGCGCCTGTTGCTTTCGCCAAACCACAAAAGAAACCGGCTAGCTCCCGCCCACGAAAACGCGGATCCGCTCGTAAATGCGGCGATGAAAAACATGGAGACCGGTGTGTGGTCCGTGACCGGCACCGTCACGGCTCAAGAAACCGATCAAGCTCAAGGACTTCTTTCGGGGAAGATTTTGATTTGGCGATGGAACCGGGTGTGAACCCAAACACGCCGATGCGCGAAATCGTAATCAAAAGCAAAGGTTGGATTTGCTCCGATGGCGAGACGTGGCACGCCACCAAACCGGATGATCGTTTGATCTACAATTGGGTGCACGTGCCGATTATGGCCGATCGGAAGTTACCGCCGTTTGAGAAAGTGGGGTCTGAGCAACGCAACGGACAGACTTTGTTGCACGTACGGCTCAAGGTTCCTGAGAAGAACGTCAACCCGAAAGAGTTGCCGCAATATTGGCTTGTCCTCGATTCTCAGGGACAAGCCCAATATGTCGGGCACACCGAGATGCCGATGTACTCGCAAGCGCGCAAGGAAGTCATGTATTGCTCGTTTGATTATGCGCCGGCGGAAAAAAAGATCGAGCCGCCGCCACTCGGGGCACCAGTGGATGACAAGGCGTACGGCTTTAACGACATCGAGCAACACAAGTTCGATTGGAAAGGTAGAGTCGTTAGGCTCGAGGTAACTCCGAAAATTTTGGAGTCGAAACAAATTGGCGAGGACACGTATCGCGGCTTTCTGAAGGATACCGCGACACCCAATCATTATGGCATAGTCGAATTTCCGCATGACGCGCTGGTTAAGCTGGGATTTCTCAAAAGAATCGTGAGCGGCGCGCATGCCTGGGAAGATCTAGAAAAGATGGGCGCGTTGGGTCGCACCGAAGGCGAACCGGTTTCGTTTTACGTCCAGGTGATTCCAATCGGCGAGAAGCCCGCTGCAAGAGCCGTGGCCGTTGGCGCGAGGCTCGTGCGCGATCCAGATGGAAGCGTCAGTTACACCTGGGAAGCCGATGAGAAACAGGCGGCGAAATCACCACCTGCTCCTGCGGCGCCGGAGGCGTCTGACGGCGATCTCGTTGCCAGCGGGATCGAGAAAGCGAAGAAGGGCGACCTGAACGGTGCTATCGCTGATTTCGACCGCGCAGCCGAACTCGATCCAAAAAATGACGCGCCATATTATAACCGTGCTCAAGCAAGACGGCTCAAGAATGACACCGCTGGCGCCATTGCCGACTACACCAAAGCAATCGAACTAGGCTCCACGAATCCGGCTGCCTATAACAATCGCGCCAACGCCAGGGCGGAGAATAAAGACCGTGACGGCGCAATTGCTGACTATACGCGCGCCATCGAACTCAAACCTGATTACGCGCGCGCCTACTACAATCGTGCAATCCTGAAGAAGGAGAAGGGGGACGCGACTGGCGCTGCCGCAGATTTCAAACGCGCTCGACAACTAGACCCAGATTTGGTGAGCCGAAAGGTCTGCGCCGGACTCCACCAGGATCACGGTACGGCGAAAGGCGAAACGACAGGAACAATAGTCAGTCTCCTGGATAGCAAGCTAAAGCTCGACTTCGCGCCGGATTTCTCGCGCGATGCGACAATCCGAAAGGTCCAAGACGCTTGCCAGGTTTTCAAGACCAGATGGCGCGTGGGGAGATGTTTTGCGTGGAACACACGGACTAATGCCCGATAAGCTGGACGGTTATCTCAAGACGCGCGTAGCCCGATCCTAACGCAAAAGCTTCACCTGGCTGGCCGAAAGGATTCGCACCTTCAATGCTGAAGAAAGACGTCATGTACCATCGTGGCCGCAAGGATGGGCGGCCTGGCGGGTATTACGTTACAATCGCTCAACGAAGGAGCGAAGGACTAACTCGCGCAGTCCCTAGTGTACACGCGGCTTCTTGAACCAACTTCGCTACAATAAGGGCCAGCTATTAGAGATCAGCCTTCAATCGAAACCTGAACACTGCAGCCCGAGTTAAAGCAGACACATGATCACATCATGCCCTCGGTGCACCTTTTCGAAAAATTGACAAACGAAAACATTTCGAAAACAAAAATGCCAAACTCCGCGACGGCCAGACGAACCTTCAGCCAGGCCGCGCTGGATGATTTCAAGGAATTCCAGGACGCAGGCATTACTCATCCTGACATGGAGAAGATCAAAGCACTGCTAGTCCAAGCAGACAACATATGCTACGAGAGACGCAACGCTCAAATGCATGCGATCATCTCAACCAGGAGGTAATAACTACTGGTAATGACTAGGACACTTATTCTCGCATTGCTAACGGTGGTTGCGTCATCTGCGGTCGCCGCGGGAGACGGCTCGGAGGAGGTGATTCGCGCGCTTTACAAGGCTCACCGGCCTTGGGAGCACAAAGAACTCAACCTCGGCAATCGCGCTGTGCTGTCGAAATATTTTAGTCCCGAACTAACCAAGTTATTCCTAAAGAATGCGCAACTGGAGCGGGACTGTCCCAAGGGCGACCTTTGTGGACTCGAATTCGACCCAATCCTTGGATCTCAGGACTTCGATGACCACCTCGATTTTAAACTGAACATCACTGAGGCAACGCCGCCGCAAACTGGCCGATTCGAAACACGCTTCAAATTATTTAACGAAGAGAAGCCCGAGGATGAGCAAGTACTCGTTTTCCAGCTTATTCAAGTGAAGAACGGATGGCGCATTGACGACATCATTTATACCAAGGATAACACCTCTCTGAAGGCAGTAATCACCGCGATTCTTGACGAGGCGGCTCATCTCAAAGAATGAAAGTTAGATTAGTCGCGTCGATCGCAGTTGCCTGCTGTCTCGTCTACCCCTGGCAGTGGTTAGTGGCGGAGGAAGAAATCAAATATCCCTCTCCCGATGGGCGCTTCGCCCTTAAGATAACTCAAGCGAAGGATGATGAATACCATCCGACGGTTGAGTTGATAGAGAAGCACTCCAGCACCGTGTTGGTCACCTTACATAGTGGCCAGGAGGACACCGATCTGTTCGACGCCTCCCAGGCGGCTTTGGTATGGTCGCCTGACTCCAAGCGAGTAGCGTATGGGTTTCGTGCCAATCCGCCGGGGACGAGGGTAGAGGAGCGGAGCGCGCTCATCTGTTTTTGGAATGGCTCGGGTTTCGACAAAGTGTTTTTGCCGGAAAATTTGCCGTCGCCGCGGATCAAGTTTCCGAAGGGGCAAGGCGGGAACGTAAAACCCTATGGAGGCGGCGTGACGCCCTTAAGGTGGTTGAAGTCAGGGGACCTGGAGTTGTCCAGCGAGGACATGATGTTTTCGAGAGATGATAACAAAAGCTATACCGGCGTGCTGCATTTTACGATTTCCTTTGACGCGCAACACAAGGGGTCAGTGAAGAACGTTGGGAAAACGAAGACTGAGGTGGAAGAATGAACCGCCGAGGCTCCGGACACGGATTTGAAACTCGCTTCGCTTACCTGCTAGCTTGCCGTCACCCGTCGCGGCTATGCCTTCTATGTCACTGATTCTCCCAGCTGATTCACGAATCCACACTAATGATCTAACAAGTTGCCTCGCGGTGCGTGACAGTCGGTTCCCGCCGGTGTGTGACGCAGAGAGAGCGACATGAAAATTCGGACAAGGCATCTACTCCCGGCGGCGATATGGGTAACATTGCTTTTACTACCATATCGTGTTTGGGCATGTGCTTGTTGCGCCCATCCAGGTGAATACCAAATCAATTTCGTAAAATCTGATGCGCACAAACTTAGTGTCATGGAGCGGATGCGTTTTGGCACAACGGCATACCTGTTTACAGGCGAGGCGGAGCCAGACGCCGCCGCTAAAGGCTTGGCTCACCCGGCGGATACTTACTCGCTGAGTGGCTCGCTTGTCGGTAACGTGTGGAAGCTGACGTTCCGCAACGGGGATGAATCCGGCACACTTAATTTACCGTTGCCAGCCAGGATGTTGAGGTACGCAGCCGACATTCACGATGGGCGGACAAAACCCGGGTACCCCGAGCCGGTGCTTTATAAAGAATGGCGTTTTGAAGGAGAGGTTAACGGGACGGGCTTTTTCAAGGCCGGAATCACTGCCCGAACCAAATACTTTCTCGTGCTTCAAGGCCGGGGCAATAGCTGCGACGCCGCCGAAGATTTTACACATTGGCAATTGAAAATCACCGGCAAAAAGGCCGATTACGCTTTCTACGGTGAGCTCAGCGCGCCGGTCCCGGAGAAGGAAAATGAGTAGCCAATCCGCGACTGGCCGAATTTTCATTAGACGGTTGGTTGCAGCTTTAATTGCGCTTGTCTTCTTCGGCGCGCGAGACGCGCGTTCTCAGATTCTCGCGGATATCCTCGTTCTCAAATCAGGTGAGAAGGTCGAAGGCCGAATCACGAATGAATCAGAAATGAGCGTGACGATTTCTGCTGAAACACCAACGGGGCAAACCGAAAGAATGATCCCGAGAGTGGAAATCTCAAGCCTGACCCGCAACGAGGCTTTAGCGCCGGCAAAGACTCCGGAGCCGGAGTCTTCGAAGCCAGCGGATCTGAGTTCGGTTTCTCCAGACAAGAAATGGGAATACCAGCCGGATGAGTCTGCCCCAAAAATCCTCAAGGCGGACACAAACGAAGTGGCATTGGATTTGTCGGATCAACCTGCGGGTAACGGCTTTAGCTTCGCTAGAGTAATATGGGCGCCGGATTCAAAACGGTTGGCATTCAACTATGGGCAGGGACGCACTCACGCGACTTCGCTCTACCAGTTACGAAACGAGAAATGGGTAGCGCTAAACTCACCAAGCGAAGATAACGACATTGAGAAGCGGGCCAATGACATCGTTGCTGATCAGCTAAAAGCACAAGGCTTGTCAGAAAAGAAGTTGTCAAAACAGGGCAAGTACCTGCGGTTGATTTGGTGGACCGTCAATGTGGATCGATGGGTCGATTCCAACACCGCAATTGCGTACGCTTCCCTGCAGCAGGTCGTTGCCCGCCGGGATGCACCTGGCGAAATGGATGATGGCTACGGCACTGATCTTCTTTTTACGTTGCGGTTCGACGGTGCTGGCAAGTGGAAGATCGTCAAAACGCATCGGATGTCGGACAAAGAAGTCAAAGAGCACCAATGAGCTCTTTTTTCACTTTCGTCGCAATCGTCGTGTTGACGATTGGTCGCGATTTTTCCAATATGCCCCCGCATGACGCCAATTAACACTAGTAAAGCCTTATCGGAACAGAATTCACTCGCGCCTATTCGCGGTTGCCGGCCGTGGCGGGTGATTCGTGGCCTGACTTGGTTAGTCGGCATTGTGATTCTCTGGTTAGGTCCAAACGCTTTTGCGGAGTCTGACTTTTCGGCATTCTGGCACAAATTTAAGCCTGCAGTTATCGCCAGCAATAAGGCGATGGTGGCGGATATGACGAAATTTCCGCTGTCGATGCCCTATGAGGTAAAAGCCGTAAAGAACAAGGAGGGCTTCTTGCGCCGTTATGACGAAATTTTCAAAGGCGAAGCCAATGCCGCACAATGTTTTGGAAACGCCGAACCGCACAAGGAATCTGACCTGCGTTATGAGATCTTTTGCCCTTTCAAAGAGACTCCAAAGGACAAGGATAACGCACCGATTCGCTTCGTTTTCGAATTGACCAAGAACGGTTGGAGATTTGTCGGCCTCGATAACATCAATGAATGATCGCTAAGGCCAGACAAGAGGCGGAAAAATTAGAGCCCGAGAGCGATGAGCCTGACGTTCTCTATCATGTTTGGTTTAATGCTGAAGGTGAATGCGAGCTTCTACCCGCCGACAAACGCGTGTTTTGAGCACGCAACTGTTAAGGAACAAAAGCCTAACAAGTAACTTCATTCAATAATATGAAAGCAACAATGTGCATCTGCGGGTTTCTTGCGCTCGCTATTTCCGCGAGCTGCACGCTGCTCGGTGAAGGAACATCACCGGATGGAAATGTTTACGGGCCGAAAGCTGGGTTTAACATCAGTGCGCCCGAAGGCTGGGTGGTCGACAATGAGTCTGGCAAAGGACAGGACTTGCCGTGCGTTCTTTACCCGAAAGGTGCGTCGTGGTCGGACGCGAAGACGGTGATGTACGCAAAGGTCGCCAGCCCGGAATGGGAAGGTGTAAACGCATTCGTGGCCACGGCGATCAAAGAAATGAAGGCAAAGCATGGCACACCAAAGGAGAAAATTGCTTCGGGCAAAACCAAGGACGGTCACGATTACTTCATCAATGAATACCCAGCGACCAAGACTTATTCTCAGTGGGAACGCGTCGGCTACGTTCAGCTCCCGCTGGGAGTCGCTTACATCGTCCTCACATCCCGCGATCAACCCAGTTACCAGAAAGATTCCGGCGCGCTCGAGAAAGTTCTGAAAACCCTGGTCTACCTCGAGCCGAAGTCGGAGATCGCAAGTGGCCAGGAATACGCTCGTCGTTACAGACAGCTGCTAGATCAACATGCCGACGGTCAGATCGAGCCGCTGCTCACCGAATGGCGGGAAAAGGCGCCTGACGATCCCGACGCTTGGATCACGAGCGCCAATTATTATTTTAACCAACGCCAGACGAACATCTCGACCAAGAAACCCGGCCCAGACGACATTACGTTGACCGATAAGAAGGGAAAGCTGGCGGGGAGCATTTCTTTCGAGCAAACCAACGAAAACATGAAGCGCGCTGCCGACCTTCTTCAGGAAGCGACCACGAAATTTCCCGATCACCTGGATATCTGGTGCGGGCTCGCGTTCATGTATCAAGAGAGCGGAGATTTCGATAACGAATTGTCGACTTTGAAGAAGATGGTCGCGTATACCCGCGCGCATCCTGCGCAATTGAAATGGCTAAAAGGAGCGCCGCTCAGTAAGCCAGCCGACAAATTCGTTCCGGAGAAGCTGCACGAGTACGGTTCGTATTACGAGGAAAAGGAGAACGCGGAAGATGACAAGCGCTGGTACCAAATTGCGACGCTGGCAACCGACCAATATCCAAATGACCCGCAAGGCTTCAAAGATGTAGCCGGTTATTGGGCCGATATCGGCGACTGGCAAAAGGCGCGCGAGTCGTTCGAAAAAGCCTACCAGCTTGATCCAAAATCCGCTGCCACGTTGGTTGGTCTCGGACAAATCAGCGCTGAGATGAAGGACTTTGTAAGCGCACGGAAGTATTACGAGGAAGCTCTAAAACTGGAGCCGAACGGCCAATACGCGCAGACAGCAAAAGAAGCGTTACAAAAGCTACAGAAGAAATAGCGGCCATGAGGAAAGCACATTTGCTCTTTTGTGCCGTTCTCTTGCTTTTTCGTCCGCTGAGCTTCGCTCAAGAAACGTCTCGCGGTGGAAGTGTGAAGCAAGACGCACCGAAAGTGATTGCAACTGACGATATGAAGCTGGCGATGAAAGCCGGCAAGCTCCAAACAGCCGGAAAATACGACGAAGCGTTGAAGTTGTACGCGCAAGCTATTGACCTGAAAGGTCGCTTTACGCCCTTCGTGTACCACAATCGCGGCATGTTATACCTTCACAGGGCAAAGGCTTCCCAAGATCGAGAATCGCGAATTGCCGATCTGCAACACGCGATCGATGACTTTCAGACTTCCATTCGTCTCGGCGCAGCTTCCAAGGAAGAACTGAACCGCGGATTAGAAAAGGTTGCGACCAGAGCTAACCTCGACGAAGCAACCAAGCTACTCGAAAAGGAAAGGCACCAGTAACGATTTGGCGACCGTGAAAGTTTCATCGCCACCGCATTTACTGTTTGTTGTGTTTTGCTGCGTCCGCGTCGTTTTATTTCTCTTGCCTCTCGCGCCTCTTCACGCGCAAACGCAGGCGAGCATGAATGCGGAGGCGCGGGCGGACTTTCAGCGAGCTGATGCTGATCTCAACAAGACTTATCAATCGGTTTTGGCAAAACTTCCGACCGTTGAGAGCAAACAAAAGCTCAGGGAGGCGCAACGAGCGTGGGTTGTATCCCGCGACGCCGAGGCAGCGCACGCTGCTAAGGAGGCAGATGGCGGGTCGATGGCACCGACACTCCGCTATGCGACGATGACGCAACTGACTCAAGAGCGCATTAAAGAGCTAAAGGCCCTGCTCGAACACGGAACTAAGAGTGAACCAAAATCCGCGGCGAATAGTGTGACACCGTCACCAGCCTTCACGCCTGAATCGACGAGCGAACAAGCGCAATCGGTTTCCGAAACCGGCCGCACCTCGTCATCGAGCGCGAGCTCCGTTTCTCCGGACAACCAATGGGAATACAAATGCGATGAGTACGGCCCCGATCAGTGTGCGCCGGAAATTGTTAAGCCTGGGACGACAGACGTTGTTGTTGATCTGGATCAAGACCTTGAGGTGCATGGTCCGGAGGCGAATCAGACGGAGGTGATATGGGCGCCCGATTCAAAGCGGTTCGCCTGCAATTACGCCCCGGTGCACGCGCACCATACGAGAGTTGAATTCGTCGCATTTTATCAATTACGTGACGGCGAATGGGCCGCGCTGCATTCACCGTCGGACATAAAGAACGAGGATTTGCAGTTAGCGCAACTTGGCAAGGGCCATTTGCTAAAAGACTTTAACCCGCGCCGTTGCGCGCCGGACAACGACGTTCTGAAGGTGCGTAAGTGGACTGATGCGAATACCGCAATCCTTTATGCGCCTTGTTATGGGCGCACGTCGGGCGACCTGGAAGCCGGCTTCCTTTTCACGTTGAAATTCGACGACGCTGGTAAGTGGAAGATCGTCGACACGCATCGAATGTCTAAAAAGGAGCTCGAGGCGGAACAATGAGAAAGCAGGTTCCTGTTTTGTCCGTCGCGCTTGTTGCGCTGATCGTGCCGGTGACAAATGTCGCGACTGTGCCTTCGCTCGACGAGCAGGCACTAAACAGTTAAAAAGCGATTTTAAGCTGACGTCGCGCTTTGTAACTCGCGGCACTTCGTGATTAAATACTGCGGTGGCTATTCGGCTTTGTTTGTCCCTGGTGCACTCAGAACATTTCCGTCGACGAGAGTAAAGCACGTGAAAGGATTGAGTGTCCCCACTGCAATTTGGCTTCCTGCACGCCTGCCGAGATTCCTAAGTGAATCGACAGCTTGTGTTCAGCGTCAAACACAATCGTAACGGTTTCGCAGCCTTCGGGAACATCCCTGCCGTTCCTTGTCCATTCGGTCGGTTGTAACACAGAACTCTTAGTTCGCTCATATTGATTGTAGCCGAGCTTCCGTGTTACTGCCGCAACTGCGAACTATCACGCGCCGCAGCCGACAGAAAGTAACAGCTTCACCCTTCTTCGGATCGCACCGGTAAATCGTTGTCTCTTCTCCTTCGTAGTAGTGCGAATGCGATGACGACTTCCATTTTGCCGTCGCCATCCACGTCGAGCGTGGCGATTACTTTGTACAGCGTTTGGCGCGTCGAACCGTTCCTCTTCTTGTGCGGCCTTCGAATATGCCTTGGGATAAAATTCTCCTGCAATCAATTGCGTTTCCACTTTTCCAGCGACGACGCGCCGTAACAACACCATCGAATAACTTGCGGCTGGCGATCGCATCGGCACGCTATCGTCTTTCCTGAAATAATTCGTCGCGCTGATTAAGACCTCTTCCTCGCCATCGCCGTCGAGATCAACCCGCATGATGTTATCAATCTTCACTTTCGGCTGCTCGATTTTCTTTGTTCGCAAAAATTCGCGCACTGCGTCCGCATACGTTTTTTGCGTTGGATCCATCACGTCTGGTTTTCGCGGTAGGGCATTCCACGGAGCGGCGATTGCGATCACGCCCTTTTCCGGTTTTGGCGATAGTGAAACAGCCAAAGTCTCCTTACATGGGACTTCCTCCGGTTTGGGTTTGCCTGCTTTGGCTTCGCCGAGCGCTTGCGTTAATCCATAGACTCGATAGGTGGTCTCATCGCCGATCAATTTCGCTGTTTCATCCGCTTTGATCCATTTTCCGTCGGAGATCGCGCCGAAAAGATATCCGCTCTGCACCTCCACGATTGGATGCAGGTCGGCTGCTGACGAAGCTCCTGTGCAGATCAGCAAAGCAGCAAGACCAGCGAAAATTCTTTCAAGTGTCGGCTTCAAAATTTATGGATCTCCGGTTATTGCCGATCATTTAAGCGACTCCTCCCGGTTTCGGAACGTAAAATCGGCATCTTTCGAGGATATTGCGGGTTGATTTTCCGCCGAATGGCTCCTGATCGCGCTCATGAACGCTTCGCCAAAATCCTTCAGTTTCTGTTCGCCGACGCCCGGAATGCGGCGGAACTCCGTTGAATTCGTCGGATATTTTCTCGCCATTTCGCGCAGCGATACATCGGAGAAGATGATGTAAGCGGGCACGCCGCGTTCATCTGCGAGCTGGCGGCGCAACGCACGCAAGCGCTCAAACAATACTTCGTCGCATTCGATCGCACCTGGCTTGATTCGCGCGCGTTTCTCTGCGATCTCGATTTGCTTGGTCAAAACGATCGAAGTCCGCTTTCGCAATGCCTCCAGACCGGCGGGCGTAAGCGACAACGTCGCAAACTTGCCCGGCGCGCATTCGACCAGCCCCAGCCGCAATAGTTCGCGACCGATCGCCTGCCATTCAGCTCGTTTTAATTCGCCGCCGATACCGTAAGTGGACAGCTCGTTGTGACCTCGTTGCCTGATCGCTTCCGTGTCTGCGCCGCGAAGCACATCGACAACGTGACCCAACCCGAATCCGAATCCGTGCCTGGCGTGGATACGATAGACGCAGGACAGAAATTTTTGCGCGTGCACGGTCCCGTCGAATGTCTCACGCGGCTGCAAACAGTTGTCGCAACTCTCACAGGAAACCTGTAGCGGCGGTGTCTGATCGCCGACGTCGTCACGCTTGGCTGGATATGTTTCCCCGAAATACTCCAGAAGCGTCGCACGGCGGCATTCGCGTGTCTCGGCGTAATGGACCATCTGCTGAAGCTGTGCACGGGCGATACGCGCCTCCTTCTCGGTTTTTTCGTCGATGAAATGCCGTTGCTTGGCAACATCGCCCGGACTGAACAGCAATACGCATTCGCTGGGTAATCCGTCGCGTCCGGCGCGTCCAGTCTCCTGGTAATAGCTCTCCAGATTTTTCGGCAGATCGTAATGCACAACAAAACGCACGTTCGGTTTATTGATGCCCATTCCGAACGCGATCGTGGCAGTGATGACGCGCACGTCGTCGCGCAGAAATGCATCCTGATGTTTTGTGCGTTCCGACGTTCGTTAGTCCCGCGTGATACGGCTTCGCGCTTACGCTTGTCCTCGTTCAAATTTCGCGCGACCGATTCAGTGCTCTTGCGGCTTGCACAATAAATGATGCCGCTGTCGTTAGGCCGGCTGCGAATGAATGCCAGAAGTTGTTCGTAAGCCGCCGTCTTGGGGATTACGCGGTAAGTCAGGTTCGGGCGATTAAAGCTGGCCACGTAAGCGCGCGGGTCGCGCAGTTCTAATTCTTTGATGATATCGGTGCGCACGCGTTCGGTCGCGGTGGCGGTCAGCGCCATGATCGGCACATCGGGTAAATGTTTTCGTAGTTTCTTAAGCTCGCGATACTCCGGCCTGAAATCGTGGCCCCATTCGCTGATACAATGCGCTTCGTCGATTGCGAATTGCGCAATGTCCCAGTTGAGGGCGCGCTCCAGAAACGTGTCGAGCATCAGCCGCTCCGGTGCGACGTAGAGCATTCGATACTGGCCACGATGCAGACCGCGCCAGCGCGCCTTTGCCTCTTCCCGATCCAGCGTTGAATTCAAATACGTTGCCGGGATGCCACTGGTCTGTAGCGCATCAACTTGATCTTTCATCAGCGCAATGAGCGGCGACACCACGATCGTTAACCCATCGCGCATCAACGCCGGCAACTGAAAGCAAAGCGACTTCCCTCCGCCCGTCGGCATCAGCACAAACAGATCCCGCCCGGCGAGCGCATCTTCGATGATTTCCCGCTGCAACGGCCGGAACTGGTCGTAGCCGAAATGTTTCTTCAGTGCGCTGAGCAATTCCACGACTTGTTACTAAAAGAATTCGCGTATTCTGCACAGCGAATTTGCCCGACAAGGAGTGACGGCGTCCAAGCCATCAACATCCGCCAGTCGTGCGATCTCTCACGCTCCGCACTTGACCGAGAGCACTTCCTCGAGCTTGTCCGGCTGGCAGTGGTAGATCATCGTCTGCCCGCCTTCGTATAAAACGAATGGACGATCACTTCGACTTTTCCATCGCCCTTCAGATCGAGGACTCCAGCGACGCTGTAAACAGTCGGCGCAACAGACTTATCCGGTTTCGCCTAGCTCTTTGATCGGCAATAAATCCGAAGGGAGGTTAGGCAGCGTCGCCGTCTGAATATTTCTCTTGCTGAGGAAACTAAATATACCATATTGGTTTCCACGGGGAATACAGTCAGTCGTTTGTGTTTCGATAGCGGCCTAACAGAAGGATTGAACTCGGGTCGGATAACTGAAGCGACGGCTGCTGTCGAATGACACGAATGAACAGCACGAAGAAATCGCGATCACGAAGCCGAAAGAACTCGTCAATTCGACAACGAATAGTGGATGCGGCGCGGGCGCACTTCTTCAGTCACGGATTCCGCAGTGTGACCATGGACGATCTGGCGGAGGAATTGGGGATCAGCAAGAAAACGCTTTACGCTCATTTTCCGGGAAAGTTCGATCTGCTCGAGGCTGTGCTGGCCGATAAATTCCAAGGTGTGGAAGCGATGCTGAAAGAAGTGACGCGCGCACAACCGCACGATTTCCCGGCGACTTTGCGCGAGTTGCTGGCCGGGACGCAACGCGAATTGGATGAGATAAAGCCGCCGTTCGTGCGTGATATGCGCCAGAAAGCGCCGCAAGTGTTTCAAGTTATCGAGCGCCGCCGGGCTGCACTGTTTCAGCGGTATTTCGGAAACCTTCTCCTCGCCGGGCAACGGGCGGGAATGGTGCGAAAAGACGTTCCGGCGAACCTAATCATCGAGATTTTACTGGCGATTGTTCAGGCGATCATGAATCCGGCGAAGATGGAAAAACTCGGGATGATGCCGAAGGAAGGTTTCGCCGGCATCCTGAAAATTGTTCTCCAAGGTGCGCTTACACCAAAAGGACGAAAAGATGCGCGCATTGTTCGTTAGGCGCTGTGCACAGTCACTTGGCCCGGCGGGAGCTCTCGCATTGCTGCTCTTGTTGGCTGGCTGCAGCACTCGAAAGAACGCCGTCTCCGGAACGATCGAAGTGGACGAAGCGCACGTGGGCCCGCGGTCAGGCGGCCGCGTGGAGAAAATTTTGGCGTGGGAAGGCGATCGCTTGCACGAAGGTCAGGTGATCGTGCAATTGGATGCGTCAGAGCTGCGAGCGCGTCGCGATCTTGCGTCTGCGCAAATCGATACGGCTGCTCACGATGCAGACGCGCAAGAAGCGCAACTGGTATTCCTGCGCGACGATGCGCGGCGCCAGCAGGATTTGCTCAACCGCAGAGTCGTTTCGGCCACTGACGCGGAGCGCGCCGACAGCGCGGCGAAAGCGCAGGAGAAAAATGTGGCGGCGGCGAAGATGCGCGTCGCACAGGCGCGTGCGCAACTGGCCGATATCGATTCGCAGCTGGCCGAAATGCAGATCATCGCGCCGGCGGATTCCATTCTCGAGGTGCTCAGCGTAAAAGTGGGCGATGTGCTGCCGGCCAATCGCGAGGCGGCCACGCTGTTGATGACCGGACATCTCTGGGTGCGCGTTTATGTCCCTGAATCCTGGCTGGGTTTGATCAAGCTGGGCGAGCAGGTGCGCGTCCGCGTGGATTCGTTTCCGCACACGGATTTCGACGGCGTTGTCGAGCAGATCAATCGGCAGGCCGAATTTACGCCGCGCAATGTGCAAACCGTCGCTGACCGCATCAAACAGGTATTCGGCGTGAAGATTCGTTTGCCGAGCGACGACGATCGTTTGCGCGCCGGAATGGCGGCGGACGTTTATTTTCCGAATGTGAAATGAGGAATTCGAATCAATGAATCAGGAAAGCAGGAAAGGTGGAACGCGTTGTCCCCAACGCGTTATCACGGGCCTGAGCCATCGGCTTGGGGACAAGCCGATCCACTTCTTCTGCGATTTTCCTGATTCGTTCTCTATGCCTGAACCAATGATCGAAGTGGAAGGACTGACGAAGCGCTTCGGCGCTTTCACGGCTGTCGATCATGTTTCGTTTACCGTCGGGAAGGGATCGATCTTCGGTTTTCTCGGCCCGAATGGTTCGGGAAAAACAACTGTGATCCGGATGCTATGCGGAATTCTGCAGCCGACTGAGGGCACGGCGCGAATCGGCGGCCACGACGTCGTGCGGGATTTGGAGCCGATTAAGGAAATGATCGGCTACATGTCGCAAAAATTTTCGCTCTACGACGAACTGACCGTGAACGAGAATCTCATCTTTGCAGGAAAACTTTATGGCTTGAGCGGCCGCGAATTGAATCAGCGGCGCGAGGAAATGATCGCCACGACGCATCTGGAGCCGTACATCGACAGGCGCGCTGCCCAACTCTCCGGTGGCTGGCGTCAACGTCTGGCCATGGCTTGTTCGCTCATGCACAAGCCGAGTGTGCTCTTCCTTGATGAGCCGACCGCCGGCATCGATCCAGTCGCCCGGCGCGAGCTGTGGGATTTACTTTTCGAGTTCGCCGGTAAAGGCATGACGCTGTTCGTGACGACCCATTACATGGACGAAGCCGAGCGCTGCGATCACGTGGGCTACATCTACCTGTCGAAATTGATCGTGTGCGGTGAACCGGACGAGTTGAAAAAACTGCCGGACGTGAATCCACCCGGAACGCGCCGGCTCGACGTGACTTGCGATCACGTGACCGCGGCGCTCCATGCCATGCACGAGATGCCCGGAGTGCGCAGCGCCACAGTTTTCGGCCAATCCATGCATTTGCTCGTCGATGACAGAGTGAACCGTGCGGAGATCGAGGAACAACTGCGCAAAGTTGGTGTCGCTCACGCCGAGATTCATGAAATGGGTCCTTCGCTCGAAGACGTGTTTGTGGAGCTCTCGGCCAAACACGCTGCTGAACGACAAAAAGCCGCATAACATGACTGTCATCCTGAGCGAAGCGAAGGAGAACCAAGCGAAGGAGCGATCTCCAGATCGCCCCGGTCGGCGTGGAAAGCCGCCGCTCCTTGTAAAGCAGCAACATGAAACACAAACCATTTCGAGGGTTTAGCGCAATTTTGTTCAAGGAGTTCATCGTCGTCTGGCGCGATCCGTTGACTCTCTTTTTCTTCTTTTTCCCGCCGTTGATCGAGATGGTCGCGTTCGGTTATGCGCTCGATAACGACGTGAAGCACATGGCGATGCTCGTTCTCAACGAAGATCGCACGGTCGAAAGCCGTCTTTTGATCGACCAATTCGTCAACACGCAAAGCTTCCGCGTAGTCGGCGAAGTGCAAAGCCTGGACCAGTTGAAGAGCGAACTACGAAAGGGAAGCGCGTACGCCGCGCTTTACATCCCACCGAACTTTACGCGCGAGCTAATGGCAGGGCACTCCGCACAGGTGGAATTGCTTGTTGACGGATCCAATTCCACCACCGCATTGCAGGCTCTTCAAACCGGCCTCGGCGTGGCGTTGACGCAATCAATGGAAATGCTGATGCGCGATACTGGCCGGAAAGGGATGCCAATCGATGTTCGTCCGCAGATGCTTTACAACCCGGCCATGCGAGCGCCGAATTTCTTTGTGCCCGGCGTGATCGGCGTCGTCTTGCAAATTGGGACAACAGTTGCAGCGGCCATGGCTTTGGTGCGCGAACGCGAACGCGGCACACTTGAACAATTACTGGTAAGCCCATTGAGTCCCGCCGGGCTCATGCTCGGCAAGCTGGTTCCGTATCTGTGCATTGGCATGACCATGGCGATTGTCTTGTTCAGCATTATGCGCTTTGTGTTTTTCGTTCCCATAGAGGGCAGTGTGTTAGCCATGATGTTTTCTACGCTGGTGTATGTGTTCGCGCTGCTAAGCCTCGGCTTGCTCGTTGGGACCAGAGCCGAAAACCAAATGCAGGCGCTGCAAATGTCGATGGTGTTCCTATTGCCGAGCGTTTTCTTTTCCGGGTTCATTTTTCCGCGTGAAACCATGCCGTGGATTTTCTATGCGCTCGGTGCGCTCTTTCCCACGACGTATTTCATTGCACTGATGCGCGCGATCATTCTGCGCGGCGCAAATTTTTTCGAATACTGGCCGAACCTCCTAGTGCTTATTGTGATGTCGAATCTGCTTTTTAGTCTGTGCGCTCTGCGTTTCCGCAAAAAGCTCGCATGAGCGATGTGATCCTGGGAGCGCACGCCGCCTGGCGTGCTGTTGTTCGGCCGCTCGGCCGAAAACTCGCGAGTGTGAGAGGCGCGATTTTCGAGAGGTCTGCGAGATGCCGTGTCTCCCAAAGAGCTGTTCGGCGGGCCGCCGAAACTAGCACGCGGGCCGCGTGTGCTCCCCAGAAGTTACGCGAACAAGCTTCTGGGTAGCGCACGCGTTTCATAGGACACGGCTTTCGTAATTTAACCTAACGTGTCCAGACGAATCTTCTTCCGCGCTCTCCGCATCACCATCGTCATCGTCGCCGTTCTGGTGTTACTCTGGTGGTTTGGAATGAGGATGCCCGGGAAGAATGTTTCCAAGGCGGGGCCGCTGTCGCCGGATGAAGTTGTCTTGCGCGAAGAGCTCCGCGCGAATGTGCAGAAGCTCGCGGGAGAAATCGGCGAGCGCAACATGTGGCATTACGCACAGCTCAATGCCGCCGCCGATTTCATCGAAGATTCTTTTTCCCGAGCCGGGCTGCGGACCCGGCGAGACAGCTACGAGACGGGCGGACAGCCGTGTCACAATATCGAGGCAGAAATTTCCGGGAATGGTCCGGAGATCGTCGTAATCGGCGCGCACTATGACTCGGTGTTCGGTTCGCCTGGGGCGAATGATAACGGGAGCGGGGTCGCAGCGGTTCTGGCGTTGGCGCGGCGGTTCGCCAGTGCAAAGTCGAAGCAAACGTTGCGCTTCGTTGCGTTCGTGAATGAGGAGCCGCCTTATTTTTTGTCCGGTGAAATGGGCAGCCAGGTTTATGCCCGCAGATGCAAAGAACGCGGCGACAAGATCTCTGCGATGATCAGCCTGGAAACAATCGGTTACTTTTCCGATGCGCCGAACTCGCAAAGATATCCGTCGCCGGGCCTCGGCTTGTTTTATCCGAACGTCGGCAATTTCATCGGCTTTGTTAGCAATGTTCATTCGCGTGTGTTGCTACGTCGCGTTATCGCGCTGTTCCGGAAACACGCGAAGATCCCATCTGAAGGCGCCTCGCTTCCGGCGTTCATCCCGGGCGTGAGTTGGTCGGACCAATGGTCATTCTGGCAGCATGGTTACCCAGCCATCATGGTCACTGACACCGCGCCATTTCGTTATCCGTACTATCACTCGTCGAACGACACGCCCGACAAACTTGATTACGATCGTTTCACGCTGGTGGTCAGTGCCATGGAGAAAGTAATTGAAGACCTGGATAAACTGTAGCCGTCGATCGAAGAGTCGCGTCTGATTGTAGATCAGTACGCGCTCGGATGGATACAGAGAATACTTCGATAGCAGTACACAACCTAACAAATTACAACAGCGTCCCGCGAAGAATGAAGAGCGCGACGTTGAAATAAATTACCAGCCCGGTGACATCAACCAGGGTAGCAACGAATGGTGCTGATGACGCCGCCGGATCAAGCCCGCAACGACGCAGCAAAAACGGAAGCAGCGCGCCACTCAGCGTTCCCCACAGCACGACTCCGACAAGGGCAACTCCGACCGTGAACGCAACCAGCCAGTGATATTTTCCGTAATCAAAAATGTGCAAGTATTGCCACAGCGTGATTCGGAAAAAGCCGATGATTCCAAGAATTAAGCCGAGTGAAATGCCCGATAGCAATTCCTTGCGCACGACGCGAAACCAATCGCCTAGATGCAATTCGCCGAGAGCCATGGCGCGGATAACCAGAGTCGTCGCCTGTGATCCGGAATTGCCGCCACTGGAGATGATCAAGGGCAAAAACATCGCAAGAATAGCCGCCTTCTCGATCTCGCTGTTATAACCTTGCATCGCGGTCGCGGTCAGCATTTCGCCGAGAAACAGAATGATCAGCCAGGTCGCACGTTTCTTTACCATCCGCAGAAGCGGAATGGTCGTGTACGGCTCGTCCAACGCCTCCATGCCGCCGAGTTTTTGGATGTCTTCCGTCGCTTCCGCTTCTGCGACGTCGAGCATGTCATCGCTGGTGACAATGCCAACGAGCACACCATTGGAATCGACCACCGGCAAGGCCACGCGATCGTATCTGCGGAAAACGTTAAGCGCTGCTTCCTGTGAATCGTTCACGTTAAGTGCTGCAAACGTGTCGTTTCGAATTTCGCTGACCTTAGTGGTCAGCGGCCGGACCAATATTTCCCGGATGCGCAGATCATCGATTAGTTTGCCGAGGCTATCGACGACGTAGATAACATTCAGCGTCTCGCTGTCGTGGCCATACTCGCGCACGTAATCGAGGACGTGTTGCACTGTCCAATCCTCCTTCACCGCGATAAAGTCCGGCGTCATCAAACGCCCAACGCTGTCTTCCGGGTAACCGAGCAGCGCCGTGGCCACGCGGCGTTCTTCCGGCGTGAGCAGGCGGATCAACTGGCGCGCCGCCGCGCTCGGCAATTCCTCAAGCAGCGCCGTGCGATCGTCCGGCGACATCTCATTCAAAATGGCTACCACCTGCTCGTGTGCCATTGCGCGTAACAAATTCTGCTGTTCCTCGATCCCGATGTATTCGAAAACGTCCGCCGCGAGCGCGGCTGGGAGGACCCGAAAGATGATCACCTGTTCATCTTCTGGCATATCGAGGATTACCTCGGCGACATCCGCCGGCGGGAATTCGCGGAAGATTTCGCGGAGCGCCGCGAAGTTACGGGCGTCGATCAGACTCCTGATCTCCGGTTCTAAGATCTTCCCGACCATGTTGCGTTTCTAGCACTCGCGCTTGCGCAAAGCAACGCCTCGCCAAGGCTTCTTCAAAACGTTACAAATGCTGGCCGCTTTATGCCTAACGCTGGTCTTCTACACTTGGCATTTGCGGGAAACGTTCCAAAATTAGCCTAATGCCCATAGTTGCTGCAGCTCCAATGATTCGGCGTGAGACCGGTGACGATCACATTTGCGTGCTCACCTTTGATCGCCCCAACTCGGGCGCAAACATTTTCGACGCTGCTACTCTCGATGAATTAAATGAGCATCTTGATGCTGTAGAAAAAGACGCTTCGCTGCGCGGCCTGATCATCGCGTCGGCAAAGAAATCCATTTTCGTCGCGGGCGCGGATTTGAAGACGTTGTTGCAAGGAGCCCAAAGCGGTGAAATGCATGAATTCATTGAGCGCGGGCAACAGGTTTTCAATCGCCTGGCCGATTTGAAAATTCCAACGATTGCCATCATCCACGGTGCGTCCGCCGGCGGCGGCTACGAAGTTGCTCTTGCCTGCGATTACCGCGTCGCGTCAGATGCTCCAGCGACACGGATCGGTTTGCCCGAAACGGGCTTGGGACTTCTTCCCGCCTGGGGCGGGTGCACGCGATTGCCGCGATTAATCGGCGCTGAAAAGGCCGCTGAGGTGATTTTGAAAGGCAAACTTTATTCCGCTCAGGAAGCCTTAGAAATCGGACTGGTCGATGAAATCGCGCCGCCCGGTCAGCTTCTCGGTCGCGCACGCGAAAAGCTGGGCGCTGGCAAACGCAAAATGGAGGAGGGATCAATGGTAGGGTCATCGCGCCGCGATGACTCCCGAAAGCTTTCGGGACAGCCCAGCGTCCCTACCTCGGCGACGGGAAATCCAGCGCTCGCACGTGCTTACGAAATCATCAATAAGACCCAGTCGATTTCGCCTGATGAATCGTTGCGCTTGGAACTCGACGGGATTGTCGACCTTGGTAAGAGCGAGTCGACGCAAAACCTGATTCGCAATTTCTTCCTCGCGGAGAAATACAAGAAAGGAACGTCGCGAACGCCGCCTGAAAAAATCGTGCACGCCGCGGTGATTGGTGCCGGCGTGATGGGCTCAGGCATTGCACAATGGCTCAGCTCCCGTGGCGTCACTGTGATCCTGCGCGACGTCGCGCGCGAGCAGATCGATCGCGGGTTGGCGAACGTCGAAAAAATCTACGGCGATGCAGTGAAGCGCGGTTTAATGAATGAGGAAAAGGCGAAACAGGGTCGCGCCCGGATTTGTGGTTCCACTGCGCCCATGGAGTTGCGGGATGTGCAATTCGTGATCGAAGCGACTTCTGAGAAAATGGAGATCA
This sequence comes from uncultured Verrucomicrobiae bacterium, assembly GCA_963761585.1. Taxonomy (GTDB): domain Bacteria; phylum Verrucomicrobiota; class Verrucomicrobiia; order Chthoniobacterales; family UBA10450; genus Udaeobacter. The sequence continues at coordinate 104,603 of CAVXHW010000001.1, read as the reverse complement.
AGAAAGAGGTTTTCCGCGAGCTGGCCATGGAAGCCGGCCCGAAAACAGTCGTGGCGACAAATACTTCAGCTCTTTCGGTCAGCGAACTCGCCGAAGTCACGGTTTCGCCTGAGCACGTGATCGGATTGCATTTCTTCAACCCGGTGAGCCGGATGAAACTGGTGGAAGTTGTTATTGCGAAGCAAACGTCCGACGAAACGCGGGACAGAAGCCTGGCTTTTGTACGGCAGATCGGAAAACTGCCGGTCATCGTGCGCGATAGCCCAGGGTTCCTGGTGAACCGCGTTTTGTTTCCGTACTTGCTCGATGCTGCCGAGCTATTTGAGAGCGGCGCCGACGCGGAGCGAATCGATCGCGCGTTGGTGGAATGGGGGATGCCGATGGGTCCGCTTCGACTGATCGATGAAATCGGCGTCGATATCACGATCGATATCGGCAACACACTCGAGAAGGCTTATGGGCAGCGCGATCACGTCCCAAGTGTCCTGACCCGGCTGCGCGACCAACAGATGCTAGGCCGCAAAACAGGCGCAGGTTTTTACAAATATGAAGGCAAAGCGCAGACGCCTAACGACTCGCTTCCTCGTCCTGAGGCGGCGTCAACGCCGACGGCTACAGCAGAAGAGCTGACTCACCGGCTCATTTTTCTAATGGTGAATGAGGCCGCGCGTTGCGTGGAAGAGAGAGTCGTCGATTCTCCCGAGGATGCAGATTATGGAATGATTTTAGGAACCGGTTTTGCGCCATTCCGCGGCGGGCCATTGCGATTTGCCGAACACTTTGGAATAAAGAGGACCGTGGAGGAATTGGAACGGCTGGCCCGAACTGAAAAGAAATTTACTCCATGCGAAATATTGAAGAAACATGCGCGTGATGGGACAAAATTTTATGAGTAACTTAGGCATCTTGCCTGATTGTCTTGCAACCATCCTGGCTGCACTGTTTGCAGTCGAGCAGGCAAGATGCCTACTCGACGAAACAGGCTGGAAGCCTGTGTTACGTGAGTGATATGAAATCGCCGCTGGAAGCACCCGAAAAACAAATCGCCGAGGAAACGAGCGCAAAGCCCGAGAAGCCGACGCCTGCTGCCGTTATCGACACGTCGAAGATGATCAAAGGCCAGCGCGAAGCGCTCGAGCTCGCGGAGGCCGCGCGCGATCCACTGGAGGACCGCGGCAGTTTCGCCAGCAACCTGTTTGTCGGACGTTACGATTTTAATCGAATCCATCCCTATCCAGCGCAGAGCGCCGAGGATCGCGCCGCTGGCGAAGAGTTTTTGCGCAAGCTTGAAACTTATCTGCGCGAACATGTTGATGCCGACGAGATCGATCGCACCGGTGAAATTCCGCCGGAAAATTTCAAAGGACTCGCGGAGATCGGCGCGTTTGGAATCAAAGTGCCGAAGAAATATGGCGGGCTCGGCTTATCCCAATCCAATTATGGACGCGCGGCAGTGTTGCTTGGCAGTTGGGATGGAAATGTCGCCGCGCTCGTGTCCGCGCATCAGTCCATCGGCGTCGCGCAACCGTTGCTTTTATTTGGCACCGAAGAGCAGAAACAAAAATATTTGCCGCGCGTCGCCGGCGGCGAAATTTCGGCGTTCGCGCTGACAGAAGTCCATGCAGGATCCGACCCGGCGGCACTGAGCTTGAAAGCTGAGCCAAGCGAAGACGGCTCGGAGTTCGTCCTGAACGGCGAAAAACTTTGGTGCACGAACGGCGTGAAAGCCGGCGTGCTAGTCGTGATGGCGCGCACGCCGTCGAAGATGGTCGGCGGAAAAGAACGCAAGCAAATCACGGCCTTCATCGTCGATGTAGATACGCCGGGACTGGAGATCGCGTATCGCTGCCGGTTCATGGGACTGCGCGCGCTTTACAATGCAGTCGTTAGGTTCACCAATGTGCGCGTTCCGCGGGAGAACATCATTTTTAAGGAAGGTGCCGGACTCAAGGTCGCGCTTACGACGTTAAATACTGGACGGCTCACGTTGCCTGCGGCGTGCGTTGGGGTGTCGAAACGCTTGCTGGAGATCTGTCGGAAATGGGCCGCCGAAGCGCATTCAATGGGGCGTGCCCATCGGCAAACATGCAGCCATTGCCGGGAAAATTGCAGAGATGGCGGGCAACGTTTTCGCCATGGAAGCGATGACCTTTCTCACGTCGTCGCTGCTCGACAGCAAGGTGGGCGACCTGCGTATCGAAACTGCGATGTGCAAAATGTGGGCCACGGAAACGACTTGGAGAATTGCCGATGAAGCAATGCAAGTGCGCGGCGGACGCGGATACGAGACTGCGGCATCGTTGGCCGGACGCGGCGAGCCACCAATCGCGGTGGAAAGATTTCTGCGCGATTGTCGAGTCAATACAATCTTCGAAGGCTCGAGCGAAATCATGCGTCTCTTCATCGCACGCGAAGCGCTTGATCCTCATCTGAAAGTAGGCGGCGGGATTTTCAACACGCAACTGCCGATGTCCGATCGCGCGAAAGCCGTTCTGAGTTCCGGCAAATTTTACGCCGGCTGGTATCCGCGCCAGTGGCTGCCAAATGGCGCTGGCAAGATCGACAACTTGCACGAAGTACTTTCGGGTCACGTCAATTATGCCGCGCGCACGAGCAAGCGACTTGCACGCGGATTGTTTCACGCCATGGCGCGGTTCGGTCCGAAGCTCGACCGCGAGCAACTGCTTCTTTCAAGGTTTGTCGGTGCAGCGACGGAGTTGTTTGCGATCAGCGCGACGTGTTCGTACGCGCAATGGCTGCTCGGCCAGGGAAAACCAGCCGACGAAATTCTTTCCATAGCAAATTATTTCTGCCGGTCGGCTCGCATGAGAATCGATCATCATTTCGCCGGCACAATGCGCAACGCCGACAAACGCGGTTATGATCTCGTGCAGGATTTGCTGGCCGGAAAGCACGAGCTGCTGCGGCAGGGCATGGTGTAGCACACGCGTCCTGCGTGTGGGGCCGGCGGTGTCTCGCCTGCCGACTGGCAATTCTGGCGACCGGGCAAGATGCCTGTGCTCCGTTGACCGCATGGACGCCTCAGATTACGATCACCAATGAGTATCGCACCCGTCCTCGCGGAGACACCTCCCACTCGAAACCGCACGCCAAAGCGTGAAGCAGAAAAGCCAATGGCCGCTTCGAAAGTTCTCCATACCATTGAGCAGCACATCCTGGTGGATGGTTTCAAGATCGTCGTAGATCTCGACAAAAGTCGGGGCTCATATCTGCAGAATAGTGTCGATAATCGCCGGCTCATCGATTTCTACGGATTCTTTGGATCCACGCCGGTTGGATTTAACCACCCGCATTTCGATGATCCGCAAGTAAAGCGCGATCTGTTGCGCGCGGCGAAGGTTAAGATTGCGAACTCGGATATTTATTCGGCCGGCTATGCTGAATTTGTGGCTACGTTTGAGCGGGTGGTCGGTTTGCCGCCACTCGAACGTTATTTGTTCATCGAGGGTGGCGCGCTCGCGGTGGAGAATTGTTTGAAGGCGGCGATGGATTGGAAAGTTCGGAAGAACATGGCCGCAGGTCACGGCGAACGTGGCACGCAAGTGTTGCATTTCCGACACGCTTTTCATGGGCGCAGCGGTTACACGATGAGCCTAACCAATACCGATCCGCGCAAGACGGATTTGTTTGCGAAATTTGATTGGCCTCGCGTCTCCTGTCCATCCATCGATTTTTCGCTTCCGGAATCAAAGCGCGAAGCGGACGTGATCGAGCGCGAACAAAAAGCGGAGCGCGAGATCCGCGATTTCATCGAACAACGCAACATCGACATTTGCGCCATCATCATCGAGCCGATGCAGGGCGAGGGGGGCGACAACCATTTCCGCGGTGAATGGCTGCAAACACTGCGAAAAATTTCCGACGAAAACGATATCCTGCTGATTTTTGACGAAGTGCAATGCGGCATGGGCGCCACCGGCCGCAATTGGTGCTGCGAACATTTTGGTGTCGTGCCCGACCTGATGGCCTTCGGAAAAAAAGCGCAGGTCTGCGGTGTGATGGCCGGCCCGCGCATCGATGAAGTGAAAGACAACGCGTTTCGTTTACCCAGCCGTTTAAATTCAACATGGGGCGGAAACTTCACCGATATGGTGCGCTCGACACACTATCTGCGCATTATCGAGCAGGAACGTTTGGTTGAGAACGCCGCGAAAATAGGTGCGTATTTTCTCGATCAATTGCGCGATTTGCAGAACGAAGAGCCGCTGATTTCCGCCGCGCGTGGCCGCGGAGTATTTCTCGCGTTCGATCTTCCCGATGCGAAAACGCGCGAAGAATTTTGGCACGGCTTCTTTGACCTCGGTGTTTTGACTCTTCGCTCCGGCGAAAACTCGATTCGATTTCGTCCGGCGCTGGACATTACTGCGGAGGTGATCGACGAAGCGATCGAATTGATGCGGAAATATTGCAGCAAGCGAAAATGAACTCCAAGCGACAAAGCAGCAACCATTGTAACTCAGGCTTCCAGCCTGATGCGTCGTGCAGGCTTCCCAGCCTGCTCTTTGGCGGGCGGCCAGGATGCCCGCTCGACGAATACAGGCAGGATGCCTGTGTTACGCGGCGCATATGAAAACACCTCTGGAAAGACTGGGTCTCACCGACGACAACGCGGGCGTGTTCGATGGCGAATGGCGCGGCGGCGGCGCGACGATTGACAAAATTTCGCCGATCGACGGCCGCCGGCTCGCGGGCATCCGCACCGCTTCCGATGACGATTACAACAAAGCAATTTCACGTGCGCACGAAGCGTTTCTGAAATGGCGCGTCACCCCTGGCCCAGTGCGTGGCGACACGGTTCGCCGTCTCGGCAACGCGTTGCGTGAATTGAAACATGAGCTCGGCCAGCTAGTAACGCTGGAGACAGGGAAGATCATCGCTGAAGGCGAAGGCGAAGTGCAGGAGATGATCGACATTTGCGATTTCGCCGTCGGCCAATCGCGGATGCTTTATGGCCTAACGATTCAGTCCGAACGTCCGAGCCACCGTCTAATGGAACAATGGCACCCACTCGGCGTCATCGCAGTGATAAGCGCGTTCAATTTTCCGGTCGCAGTTTGGTCGTGGAACGCCGCGCTCGCTGCCGTGTGCGGTGACGCGACAATTTGGAAGCCGTCGGAGAAAACGCCCCTCACCGCAATCGCGGTCACTAAGATTGCCGAGCGCGTCTGTCGCGAAACCGGCGCTGATCCGGCGATCTTTACGCTGCTGGTGGGCGATCGTAAAACGGTTGGGGAAAAACTGGCAGACGATCCGCACATTCCGTTGGTGTCGGCTACTGGCTCGACCATTATGGGATTTAATGTCGCCAAAGCGGTTAACGGACGGCTGGGTCGAACGATCCTGGAACTCGGCGGGAACAATGCACTGATCGTCACGCCGAGCGCGGACTTGGAGATGGCGGTGCAATCGATCTTTTTTGGCGCCGTGGGTACAGCGGGGCAACGTTGCACTTCAACACGTCGGGTCATCATGCACGAGTCAGTGGCGTCAAAGGTCCGCGACAAACTCCTTAGCGGTTACAAGACGCTACCGATTGGGAATCCACTGGATCGCAAGACCGTTATGGGTCCGCTGATCGACAGGCAGGCTGTCGACACAGTGCAAGATTCCATTCAGCGCTTGAAAGATGAAGGCGGCCAGGTGCTTTACGGCGGCGAGCGACTCACCGTTCCTGGCCACGCTTACATGAAGCCGTGTCTGGCGGTTGCGAAACCAGATTACGAAATCGTGAAACACGAAACCTTCGGGCCGCTGCTTTACCTGATGACGTATCGCGATTTCGACGAAGCGATGGCGATTCACAACAATGTGCCGCAAGGACTGACCTCATCGATTTTCACCAATGACGTGCGCGAAGCGGAAAAATTCGTGAGCGCCGTCGGGAGCGATTGCGGAATCGCCAACGTAAACACCGGCACGAGTGGTGCAGAAATCGGCGGCGCGTTTGGTGGTGAAAAACAAACCGGTGGCGGCCGCGAAAGCGGCAGTGATTGCTGGAAGAGCTACATGCGGCGTCAGACGAACACGATCAATTTCTCAACCGAGCTGCCGCTGGCGCAGGGAATTCAGTTCGGCGCGGGCGAGGGGAGCGCGACGGCGTAAGTAACACAGGCTTCCAGCCTGTTCTTGTCATGCAAGCTTCCCAGCTTGCATGTGTGGCGTCTGACACAGACGCCCTACAATTAAAATTATTCAGGCAAGATGCCTGCGCTACGAGACAGGCAGGATGCCTGTGTTACGCGATCGTCAGCGCTAGAAGCTCATCGAGCTTTCCCGCGTTTTCCAAATTCATGATGCACTGACGCAATTTTTCGCACTGATCTTTTCCGATCACGTCGCCGCCAAGCGCCGTGAATTTCACCGCGATTTCATCCTCGGTCATGGGATCGCGCGGATCGCCTTTCGGGACATCGACGCGCGTCGAATACTCTTTTCCATCATTCGTCGTGATTGTTACCCGACTCGGCTGAAATTTCGGAAATAGCGCTTCGAACTCGTCGTTCGCGACCACTTTCACTTTGTCCATGATTGGAATCAGCGATTTATCCAGCACCCGCTCCTCTTTGAACTGCAGCGGCGTCACCATTCCATCAACGAGTCCCACCGCCATGCAATAGGGGAGGGAATGATCTGCCGTTTCCTTCGAGTCGGGTCGATACTTGTGCGGATCGCCAAGGATATCCGCGGCGCGCGCGATTACTTCTACTTTGATTTCTTTCACTTCGTCAGCCTTAACGTTGTTTTCCTTGACCGTTTTCATCATGGCAGTGAGCGGCGCGTGACTCAGCGCTTCAATCGGGAAACTTTTCATCCCGCAATCGAGAATCCGGTAATGCGAGGTCGTTGAGGTTGGCAGATCTTTGACCAGGCCTTCGCCATCGAAGCTGGCCGGTTGTCCCTTGTATTGCACATGGCCGAACACTGCGAACAAACCTTCTTTTCCATCTATCATGTGCTCGGGTCCGGAGAATCCTTCGCGCGCGAGCAACGCGCTCTCGGCACCCATGCGACCGGCCCACGGATCGACCGTGTTCTTCATGTTGGTTAACTTGCCGGCTGTTACTGCGCCCGGACAAAACGTGCGTGCGGCGCTAATGCCGATCGCTGACACCATTTGATCGCGCGTAAGATTGAGCACGCGTCCCGCTGCTACGGGCGCTGCGAACGCGCTCAACGTTGCGTGATGCCATCCATATTCGCGAACGCCTGGCCGCCCGATCTCGCAAAGCCGCATCTCAATTTCATAGGCAATGATCGTGGCGAGAATTAGATCTTTGCCGCTCAATCCTTCGCTTTCGCAGAGCGCCAGCGGCGCGGCGATGAGATCGCTCGGATGACACGGATCGGCTTTCCAATAGATGTCGTTGTAATCCATCGCGCGCATCATGTGCCCATTCAAAAAAGCTGCGTCGACTGGATTGGTCTTAAAGCCGGAGACGAATGCCGTTGCTTTTCCATTTCCGCCGCCCATTGCGCGATAATGTTTGAGCAAAATCGTCGCGTCTTCCTGCTGACTTCCGCCCAGGGCGCATCCGATGGAATCGAACCAGAATAACTTCGCGGCCTGAATTGCCTCCGACGAAAGATGTTCATACTGAAGCGAGCAAGCCCACTCCGCGATGGTGTGCGACAACAACTGTTTCGATTTGGTTGCGTTATGTGTCATGAAAACCTCCTATTTTTTGATTTATCATTCGGGGAGAATTGTTAATCAGCGACGACGATAAAGCTAATCTCGTTCAAACCCGGAATCACATAGGTCGCTAGCGAATAAACGAAATGCACCTGGCTCGAGGTCCAGCGTCTTGGCTAAATCGCTCGTTGAATTGCGAGTTTTGAGATAAAACGAACTCTGATGCCGTCCGAGTCTCCCTCAGATGTGAAGTTCGAAATCGGGCACGTCTTGTTCATCGACATCGTCGCTTACTCAAAATTGCTCATCAACGATCAGAGGGATCAAATTCAAAAATTAAAAGAGATCGTCCGCGAAACGGAGCAATTCCTCATCGCGAAAGCGGAAGGGAAACTTCTGCGCCTGCCGACCGGCGACGGTGGCGTGTTGGTTTTTAGCAACAATCCGGAAGCACCGGTTCTATGCGCGATGGAAATTAGCAAAGCGTTGAAAAATCATCCTGAGCTTCGAGTCCGGATGGGCATTCACAGCGGCCCGGTCAATGAAATCAGTGATCTCAACGAACAAGCCAATCTTGCCGGGGCGGGCATCAACATCGCGCATCGGGTGATGGATTGTGCCGATGCCGGACACATTTTTCTATCCCAACATGTGGCCGACGACCTCGCGGAATACGAACGATGGCGACCGTTTCTGCATGACATCGGCACCTTCGAGGTGAAACACGGCGCGCGGATACGTGTCACCAACCTTTACTCCGATGACGTTGGTAATCCGAACCTGCCGAGCAAGCTGCAGGCGGTTAAGAGACATCGCGCCGTAGTGCGTTGGGCCGCGGTGGCAATTGGGCTGCTGGTGGCGGCAGGGCTCGCCGCTGCAGTTTTCTTGTTTTTGCGTAAAGCACCAGCTCGTTCGTTCGCCACTGCCGTGGAAAAAAGCATCGCGGTTCTGCCGTTCGAAAATCTGAGCGAAGAAAAAGCGAATGCCTTCTTCGCCGAGGGCGTTCAGGACGAAATCCTAACGAATCTGGCGAAGATCGCTGATCTGAAAGTGATCAGTCGCACGAGCGTCATGCACTACATGAGCGGTGCACCGCGCAATCTGCGCGAGATCGGCCAGCAACTCGGCGTGGCACATGTCCTCGAAGGTAGTGTGCAGCGCGCAGCGAACAAGATCCGGGTGAATGCGCAGTTGATCGACGCCCGCAATGACGCGCATCAGTGGGCCCAAACCTACGATCGCGATTTGGCCGATGTCTTCGCCATCCAAAGCGAAATCGCCAAGGCGATTGCCGACCAATTGCAGGCGAAGCTCTCGCCTAACGAGAAAAGGGCCATCGAGCGGCCGCCCACGACAGATCTGACGGCTTTCGACCTTTACAGCCGGGCGAAGTCAATTCTTCTGACCGCAGCTTTCAGCGCGACGAGCGAGCCAAACCTGCGGAAGGCAATTGAACTCCTGGATGAAGCAGTGAAGCGCGATCCCTCGTTTTTCGACGCTTACTGCCAGCTCGCACGGGCGCACGAACAGCTTTATGCGGTATCGGGGGTTGATCACACTCCCGCCCGGCTGGCGCTGGCCGAAGCTGCGGTGCAAGCCGCGACACGGCTGCGGCCGGATGCCGCGGAAACGCATTTGGCGCGCGCACAATATCTCTATTACGGCCTGCGCGACTATTCCGGCGCCCTTGCCGAATTGGAGATTGCGCGGCAAGCGTTACCCAATGACCCGCGTGTCTTCGAACTCACTGGTTACATTTTGAGGCGGCGCGGCCAGCAGGAGGAAGGTCTGCAAAATCTGCAGCGCGCTGTGGAGCTGGATCCCCGCAACTTTCTTACTCTGCAACAGATCGCGGTCAGTTATCAAAATTTGGGGCGCTATGCCGAGACGATCGCTGCGCTGGATCGCGTATTAGCGATCATGCCCGACAATATCGAAACGCGGGCCACTCGTGGAGAATATTACATTTACTGGAAAGCGGACACCCGGCCGCTCCAACAAACAATTGATGCAATTCTCGCCCAAGGCTCCGGCGCCATAGCTAGTGCGGCGCCCAGTTGGTTCGTTTGCGCTCTGGCCGAACGCGATCCGGCTGCGGCCGAACGAGCACTCCTCGCGCTGGGTGACAACCCCTGCTGGGGCGAAGGGACGATTATTCTGAGCCGCAGCTTTGGTGAAGGTCTGCTGGCGCGAATGACGAAAGACGAGGCGCGAGCGCGCACTGCGTTTGAAGCGGCTCGCGCACAGCAGGAAAAAATCGTGCAGGCTCAGCCGGACTACGGACCTAAGCTCTGCGTCCTGGCGATGATCGACGCCGCGCTTGGACGCAACGACCTGGCCTTGGACGAAGGCCGTCGAGCGATCGCGCTCACGCCGCTGGAAAAAGACACCATTAATGGTAGTTACGTCCGTCAATATTTCGCCATTACAGCAGCGTGGGCGGGCGACAAAGAACTCGCCTTGCAGCAACTGGAAGCTGGAGTGCGTGCTCCCCAAGCATCGGAAATGTTGAGTTACGGTGCCTTAAAACTGTTTCCGGTCTGGGATCCGCTCCGCGGCGATCCGCGCTTCGAGCAAATCGTCGCTTCACTCGCGCCGAAATAGACTCGTTAGAGGCAGAGTTTCTGGGTAGAACGAAGCTTATGCCCTCCGAGTCTTCCTCAGACGTGAAGTTCGAGATCGGGCATGTCTTGTTCATCGACATCGTGGGTTACTCGAAGTTGCTCATCACCGAGCAGCGGGATCAAATTCAAAAGTTAAAAGCGATCGTCCGCGGAACCGAGCAATTCCGCCTGGCCGAAGCAGAAGGCAAACTGGTGCGTTTGCCCACGGGCGATGGTGGAGCACTGGTGTTTCGGACTACGCCGGAAGCGCCGGTGTTATGCGCAATGGAAATTAGTAAGGCGCTGAAGAGTCATCCCGAACTTCACATCCGCATGGGCATTCACAGCGGCCCGGTCAATGAAATCAGCGACCTGAACGAACAAGCTAATCTTGCTGGCGCGGGCATCAACATCGCGCATCGGGTGATGAATTGCGGTGATGCCGGCCACATTCTTCTCTCCCGACATGTGGCGGAAGATCTGGAAGAGTACCCGCGCTGGTGGGCCTATCTCCATGACTTGGGCGAATGCGAAGTGAAGCACGGAGTGCGCGTCGGCCTTACTAACCTTTACGACAGCGAAGTCGGTAATGCGCAGCTACCGAAGAAACTGCAGAGCGGCTAGGAAACATCGCACCCATGTGCGCTGGGCGGCAGTGTCGATCGGGCTGGTGGTGGTGGCTGCGCTCGCCGCTGCGGTTTTCTCTTTTTTGCGCAAGGCACCGGCGCGTTCGCTCGCCACTGCCGGGGAAAAAAGCATCGCGGTGCTTCCTTTTGAAAATCTGAGCGAAGAAAAAGCAAACGAGTTTTTCGCCGAAGGCGTCCAGGATGAAATCTTGACCCATCTGGCCAGAATTGCCGACTTGAAAGTCATCAGCCGGACGAGCGTCATGCAGTATAAAAGCGGAGCACCGCGCAATCTGCGCGAAATCGGCCAGCAACTCGGCGTGGGACATGTTGTGGAAGGCAGCGTGCAACGTGCTGCCAATAAGATTCGGGTGAATGCGCAGTTGATCGACGCGCGGACCGACGTGCATCTGTGGGCACAAACCTACGATCGCGATCTGGCCGATGTCTTCGCCATCCAAAGCGAGATCGCTAAGGCGATTGCCGATCAGTTGCAGGCGAAGCTATCGCCTAACGAGAAGAAAGCCATTGAGCAGCCGCCCACCACTGACCTGGCGGCTTTCGACCTTTACAGCCGGGCCAGGTCACTTCTCCTCACGGCAGGTTTCAGCGCGACGTCCGAGCCAGACGAGCGCAAGGCAATTGAACTTCTGGATGAAGCGGTGAAGCATGATCCCTCATTTTTCGACGCTTACTGCCAGCTCGCCTATGCCCACGAAGTCGCTTACGCAATAAGGGGGTATGATCACACTCCCGCCCGGCTTGCCCTGGCTGAAGCTGCGGTGCAAGCCGCGACACGGTTGCGACCCGATGCTGCCGAAACGCATTTGGCGCGCGCACAATATCTCTATTACGGCCTGCGCGACTATGCCGGCGCCCTGGCCGAATTGGAGATTGCGCGGCAAGCGTTACCCAATGACCCGCGTCTCTTTGAACTCACCGGCTACATTCTGCGGCGGCGCGGCCAGCAGGAGGAAGGTCTGCACAATCTGGAGCGCGCGGTGGAGCTGGACCCGCGCAACTTTTATACTCTGCAACAGATCGCACTCAGTTACCAGTTCCTGGGGCGTTATGCCGAGGCGATCGCTGCGCTGGATCGGGCGTCAGCGATCATGCCCGACAACGTCGAAACGCGGGCCAATCGTGGACTATGGTACATGTGCTGGAAAGGGGACACTCGACCGCTTCAACAAACAATTGATGCAATTCTCGCCCAAGGGTCAGGCGCCATTGTCAGCGCCGCAGACATCTGGTTCTTTTGCGCTCTGGCCGAACGCGATCAGGCTGCGGCCGAACGAGCACTCGTCGCGCTGGGAGACAATCAATGCTGGAACGAAGGCGCGATCATTCTGAGCCACAGCTTTGGCGAAGGACTGCTGGCGCGGATGACCAAAGATGAGGCACGAGCGCGCACTGCGTTTGAAGCGGCCCGCGCCCGGCAGGAGAAGCTCGTGCAGGCGCAGCCGGACTACGGCCCCACACTTTGTGTCCTCGGCTTAATCGACGCTGCTCTTGGCCAGAAAGATCTGGCCTTGGACGAAGGCCGTCGAGCGATCGCACTCATGCCGGTGGAAAAAGACGTCGTCAACGGCAGCCGCGTCCTTCAATATTTCGCCATCACGGCAGCCTGGGCCGGTGACAAGGAGCTTGCCTTGCAGCAACTGGAAGCCGGGCTGCGTGCTCCCGTCGCATCGCTCATGCTGAGCTACGGCGCCTTTAAACTGCTCCCTTTCTGGGACCCGCTCCGCGGCGATCCGCGCTTCGAAAAAATCGTAGAGTCGCTCGCGCCGAAAGAGGGACACTAATTTCACGAATTGTCACCAATCGCCGACGACTCTTGGTTTCGTGAAATTCGTGTCTAAAATCATCGCCTCGCTCGCGCCGAAAGAGGTAGGGGCGGTTCACTGAACCGCCCTGCGGGCGATTGAGGTCAATCGCCCCTACCAACCAACGACGGTGTAACCTTGGCGAAGGTGGGTCGTCTCGTTCGCGGCAAAAGAATAGGCTAGAGAGGGTTGCGCTCAGCCACTAGAGTTCCCGCTTCATGGCTGACGAACACAAGGCTAAGCGCCTGGAGATTGCGCACGTGCTCTTCATGGACATCGTCGGCTACTCCAAGCTGCTGACCGACGAACAATCAGAAGCGCTTCAGGAGTTGAACCAGGTCGTGCGCAGCACCGAAGCGGCGCGCGAGGCCGAGGCTGCAGGAGAGCTTACCATTTTGCCGACGGGCGATGGCATGGCGCTGGTTTTCACCGGTTCCGTGGAAGTGCCGGTCGAATGCGCTTTGCAGATTAGCCGAGCCTTGCGCGCGCAGCCGAGTCTGCCTGTGAGGATGGGAATCCACAGCGGCCCGATCCATCATGTGAAGGATGCAAACGGGCGCGAAAACATCGCCGGCGTAGGCATCAACATCGCGCAGCGAGTGATGGATTGCGGCGACGCCGGCCACATCCTCGTGAGTAAACGCGTGGCCGACGATCTGGCGCAACAGCGTCGATGGCAGCCGTACCTTCACGAACTGGGCGACGTGGAAGTGAAACACGGCGTTGTTGTCTCGTTAGTTAATCTTTACGCCGAGACAATTGGCAATCCCACGCCGCCGACGCGACTCGGGAAAACGCATGGCAGCATCCCCGGCTCCAGAGTTGGGACGCGCAAAGGACTCTCTCCGCTTACCCGAGCCATCTTCATTATCGTCGGGTTAGTCATCGCATTCATCTTCGTGCTTTGCATCGTGTCAGTGATTTTCGCGCCCGCGATTATGCGTACGCTCGACCAACACCGATCAGCGGCACTGCCTCAGTCGACCGCCACAGCGCCCCCTTCGTTGGCCGATACAATTAAGAGCGCAGTCGCCAAGCAGATCACCGATGAGTTGCAGGGCGAACTTTCTCGTAAGAAAAAAACCGCGGTCCAGCCACCCCCTACCAGTTCGGCGATCCCGGAAAAAAGCATTGCCGTCTTGCCATTTGAAAACCTTAGTGAAGACAAATCGAACGCCTACTTTGCTGAAGGTATTCAGGACGAGATTCTCACCCGTTTGTCGAAAATCGCCGATCTAAAGGTCATCTCCCGTAGCTCTACTCAAAAATACAAAAGTGCGCCGGATAACTTGCGCGAAGTAGGCCAGCAACTCGGCGTGGCTAATCTACTCGAAGGCAGCGTGCAAAAAGCCGGCAATGCGGTGCACATCAATGTGCAGTTGATCAAAGCTGCGACCGATGAGCACGTGTGGGCGGAGAGTTACGATCGCGAATTACAAAATATTTTCGGAGTGGAAGCCGAAGTCGCCGGGGCGATCGCTGATCAGTTAAATGCAAAGCTGAGTGGGAGCGAGAAGCGTGAACTGAGCCGCTCGCCCTACCAAAAATCCGGACGCCTACGATGCTTACTTGCGTGGCCTGGCTTTCGAGGGCGGCGTGGAAGATTTTCGAGCGAGTGTGCTGAAGTCGATCGAGGCATTCGAAGACGCGGTGCGGCTTGATCCTGAGTTCGCCGTCGCATGGGCCCATTTATGCCGTCAGAACGGCCTGCTTTTTCTTAATGTCGACCAATCACCGCAACGTCGGGAAGCAGCCCGTCAAGCCCTCGACATGGCAAAGAAGTTCGGGCCGGACCTGGTCGAGACGCAACTGGCAAACGGCTCCTATAAATACTTTGTCGAGCGTGACTATGAAGGCGCCAAGGCCCAACTCGAAGCGGTCCGCCGGCAATATCCGAACAATGCGGCAGCTGCGGAATTTCTCGGCGGGATTGCTCGCCGGCAGGGTCGGTGGGAAGACAGCCGCCGATTCTACGCGCAAGCCATCGAGCTCGACCCACAGAATATTTTCCTGCTCACTGATGCGTCGTTGACTGACCTGGCGACGCGTGATGCCGTCAGCGGCGCAGAAACATCTCCGGCGAGCCTTGGATCTGAGTCCGGAAAATTCGACCGTCATCAGTTTTCTTGCGGCGAGCTTTCAGCTGACTGGCGATCTCACGCGGGCCCAAACGCTTCTCGACACCGTCCATCCGAAGCCAGGCGATAGCATCTATGTAGGCATAGCCGGGATGAACGCCATACTTATGCGCAAATACGATTCCGCGATCGCGATGCTTAAGGCGCAGCTGGAAGACCCCAAAGCCCTGGGCAGTTCTCTCGGAGCCTTCGAGAATAGTCTCGGCGATCTGGAGCGACACGCCGGCCACGCGGCCGAAGCGACCGCGGCCTACGAGAAGACAAAGCAAACCGTGAACGAGCTTTTGCGCACGCAGCCTGACAATACGGAGTTACTGAATCAGCTGGCCTGGGCCGAGACCTGGCTCGATGACAAGGCCGGCGCAATCGCGCACATCCAACGGGCGATTGCTTTGTTGCCGGCGTCCAAAGACGCCGTCGTCGGCCCTGGATATGAAGACACCCTCGCCCGCATCGAGGCTCATTTCGGCGAGAAGGACACCGCGATCGGCGCTCTGCAACACCTGCTCAGTATTTCCTACACGGCAGTCCCGGTGACGCGGGCGCTTCTGCGGATCGATCCAGACTGGGACAATCTCCGCAAAGACCCGCGCTTCGAGAAGCTCTGTCAGGAAAAGTAGATGACGAGCAGCATGTCCTCCCCAGCTCCTTCGGAACTCAAGTTCGAGATCGGGCACGTCTTGTTCATCGACATTGTTGGTTACTCGCAGTTGCTGATCAATCAGCAGAGCGAGCAACTCGATATTTTGCGCAAGATTGTGCATGGCACCGAGCAGTTCCGCGCCGCCCAAGCCGAAGGCAAGCTGTTGCGACTCCCCACAGGTGACGGGGCTGCGTTGGTGTTTCAAACTACTCCTGAAGCGCCGGCGTTGTGCGCACTGGAGATCAGCAAAGAACTTAAAAAACATCCCGAACTTCGGGTGCGAATGGGAATTCACAGTGGTCCGGTCAATGCGGTCACCGATCTGAACGAACAATCGAACATCGCCGGCGCCGGAATCAATATTGCGCAGCGGATAATGGATTGCGGCGATGCCGGTCACATTTTGCTTTCAAAACACGTCGCCGAAGACCTCGAGCATTACCCTCGCTGGAAGCCATACTTGCACGATCTTGGCGAGTGCGAAGTGAAGCACGGCGTTCGCGTTTCGGTCGTTAACCTTTACACCGGCGACACCGGCAATCCTGCGTTGCCAGAGAAATTTGAGAGTGCCCAGCAGAAACTTACGGAGGCTGAGCCGAAGCTAGGCAAGCCGATGTTGCTTGCGATTGGAATCGGAGCGCTCTTGGTGATTGCCATTTTCGTATCGCGGTTTGTGCCGGGGATGTTGCGTTCAAACGAAGAGGCAAAACGCGCGCCTGCTGAAGCCTTGGCGATACCGGCGAAGAGCATTGCTGTCCTGCCGTTTGGCAACCTGAGCCGGGACCCTGACAACGCCTATTTCGTGGAAGGCATCCAGGACGAAATCCTCACGCGCTTGTCGAAGATCGCAGATCTCAAGGTGATCTCCCGCACTTCAACGCAGAAATATAAGAGTGCTCCGGAAAATTTGCGCGATGTCGCGCGGGAACTTGGCGTGGCGAACATCCTCGAGGGCAGCGTGCAGAGGTCTAACGATCAGGTCCGGGTGAATGTGCAGCTGATCAATGCGCTGACCGACGCGCATCTTTGGGCCGACACTTACGATCGAAAACTGACCGATATGTTCGCGGTCGAAAGCGAGATTGCGAAGACGATCGCCGAAATGTTGCAAGCAAGACTCACCGGCTCGGAGAAAACCGCGATGTCGAAAAAGCCGACGGAGAACCCGGAGGCGCACGAGCTCTACCTCAAAGGCCGGTTCTTCTGGAACAAACGTACCGCGGACGATCTGCGGAAATCGATCGACTACTTCAATCAAGCGATCGAAAAGGATCCGAACTATGCCCAGGCGTATGCCGGTCTCGCCCAATCGTGGAAGCTGCTCCCGGCTTTCAATGGAGGTGCGCCGAAAGATTGTTTTGCCCAAGCTGAGGCCGCGGCGAAGAAAGCGCTCGCATTGGATGACACGTCGTCCAGTGCCCATGCTGCTCTGGCCTCACTCAAGGGACTCAACGGATTCGATTATCCCGGCGCAATCAGTGAGTACGAACGGGCTTTGCAATTGAATCCGAACGACGCGACCGCGCATCAATGGTTCGCCAATGATACGCTGGCAAACGTCGGTCAGAACGAGCGCGAACTCACCGAAATGAAACGCGCAGTCGAGCTCGACCCACTTTCGCTCGTCATCAACAGCAATCTCGGGTGGGCCTACATTCATTTGGGGCGTCTCGATGAGGCCATCGCGCAGTTGCGCAAGACGGTGGAGATGGACGGTGCATTCTACTACGCCCGGTACGCGTTAGGGTTGGCCTTGGAGTTGAAAGGCGCCATTCCGGAAGCGATTTCGGAATATCAGAAGGCAATTGCCATCACCGAGGATCCCGTTCCGCTCGGAATGTTGGGCCGGCTTTACGCTGCGCAGGGTCGAAAAGATGAAGCACAGAAAATCCTTCAACAGCTGCGCCAGCGGCGAGAGCAACATTACACCGCGGCTTACTCACTGGCTTTGGTTTATCTCGGCCTGGGTGATCGCAATGAGGCGATCAACTGGCTCGAGCAGGGTTATCAAGAGCGCGACGGCTTTAACATCGGACCTATACGTGTCGATCCGCTGCTCGCTCCGCTTCGCGGTGATCCGCGTTTCGAAGCGCTCGCTGAGAAGATTGTGCCGACGCGCGAATTCCGCGCGTCCTCGAAATGAAGATCGACCACTTCTTCGCCGAGCTGAAGCGGCGCAACGTTTACAAGGTCGCGATTGCTTACATCGTCGGAGGCTGGGCGCTTTCGCAGGGAATCGCTCAGGTTTTTCCAGTTTTCGATGTTCCCAGCTCGGTGATTCGCACCATTGTGCTGCTCATCATTCTTGGCCTGCCCGTTGCGCTGGTCTTGGCATGGATGTTCGAGCTCACACCAGAGGGAATTAAACGGACGGAAACGGCTGACGCGATGCCGGCAGCTGCAAAGCCAAAGAAATACGTTTGGATTTACATTGTCCTGATTGGCGGCGCGATCTCGATCGGATTGATTTTTATCGGTCGTTACACGGCCCGAAATACTGCCAGTGTGCCTCGCACCGAAGCGGCGACAGCTTCGATCGTCCCTCAAAAATCGATCGCTGTCCTGCCCTTCGAAAACCTCAGCGATGAAAAGCAAAACGCCTATTTCGCGGAAGGAATTCAGGACGAAATCCTCACTCGCCTCTCGAAGATTGCCGACCTGAAGGTGATCTCCCGAACCTCGACTCAGAAGTACAAAAGCGCGCCTGACAACCTGCGCGAAATCGGTCAGCAGCTCGGCGTCGCCAATCTCATTGAAGGCAGCGTGCAAAAAATCGCGAACGCCGTGCACGTGAATGTGCAGATGATCCGCGCCGCCACCGACGAGCATGTCTGGGCCGAGAGTTACAACCGCAAGCTCGATGATGTCTTTGCCGTCGAGGGCGAAGTGGCCAGCGCCATCGCTGAACAGCTCAGTCTCAAGCTTTCCGGCACCGAACAAAAAGCCGTCACCGCCAAACCGACGGAGAACGCTGCCGCCTACGATGCCTTTCTGCGCGGCCTCTCCATTGAGCACACCAGCTACGGCTACGATACTTACCAAAGAGCCGCGATTAGTTACGCCAAGGCGGTCGAGCTAGATCCGAACTTTGCCCTGGCTTGGGCGCGACTCTCCATCCTCCGCAGTTTTCTTTACTTCAACACGATCGATCCGAAAACCAACTCGGCCGACGCAGTCAAGACGGCAGCCGATCACGCCATGTCACTCGCACCGGACCTCGGCGAAGCCCACGTGGCACAGGGAAGTTATCGTTATCGCGTCCTGCGCGATTTCGAAGGCGCGCTCGCGTCTTATAAGCAGGCACAGCAACTCCTTCCCAATAGCGCCCTGGTCAATGAGTACCTCGGATATGTTCTGCGCCGGCTTGGCCGGTGGGAAGAAGCGGAGCCGTACTATCGCAAGGCGATTGAGCTCGATCCCCTGGACGTGCAATTGCTCAGTTCCGTCGGGGCTGAGTACTACGTCTATCTCCGCCGCTTCAAGGAAGCTTACATCGGCCTCGACCGCGCCATTCAGATAGCGCCTGACGCTGACAACGCGCGCGCGGTCAAAGCCGGCGTTCTCATGAACGAAGGCCGGCTGGCGGAAGCGGACCAGGAGCTCGCCAAAATTCCGGCCAACGCGTTCGACGACTTCATTGTCAACAACCGCCTGAATCAATTCTTGTACGAACGCAAGTTTAAAGAGGCTACTGATTTTATGCAGCGCCGCATTCAAGCGCTCCCGACCAATGAACCAGCCGACGCATGGGTCAGGTTGTTTATGGTTCAGGCGGCTTTCTGCCACGAGTGGTTAGGCCAGAAGGAGGAAGCGCGGCAGCTGTTCGAGCGCGTGGTGCAAGAGACAAAGCCGACTCCTGACACGATCGTGAAGCCGGAGGCGAATGGTCTCCCATCGACCTTGGCTCTGGCCTATGCCGGACTGGGCGAGAAAGAGAAAGCGCTGCAACAAGCCAGTCAGGCAGTGAAAGACTACGAAACCGACGCCGTGAACAAACCGGCCGCGGAAATTGTTCTCGCGCAAATCCAGGCGCGCTTCGGCCAGACAGACGCTGCCATCGTGGCCTTACCGCATCTTCTGCAGGTTCCCGCCGGCCTCACCGTCGCGAACTTAAATTACGATCCGATGTGGGACCCGATCCGCGAAGATCCGCGGTTCCAAAAATTGCTGTCCAAGCCCGCGCCGGGTTCGAAATGAGCGAGAGCAACTTCTTCGCTGAGCTAAAGCGGCGCAACGTTTACAAAGTCGCGGTCGCGTACGCCGTCGTCGGGTGGCTGCTAGTTCAAGTTGCTACACAGGTTTTTCCGTTCTTCGAAATTCCAAACTGGGCTGTGCGTCTCGTTGTGCTCGCGATCGTGATTGGATTTCCCGTCGCGCTCGTTATCGCCTGGGCGTTTGAATTGACGCCGGAAGGATTGAAACGCACGGAAGACGCCGATCTCATCGCGCAAGGACACAGGAAATCGCACGTATGGATTTACGTCGTCATTGCTGGCGCATTGCTCTCCATCGGTTTGTTTTTTATTGGTCGCTACAGTGCGGGAACGAAGGCCCCGGCGGCCTCATCAAATCAATCAGCGTCGAAATCGATTGCCGTTCTTCCGTTCGCAAACCTGAGCGCGGATAAGAACGACGAATACCTAAGCGACGGGATGACCGAAGAATTGCTCAACGTGCTGACGAAAGTGAAAAGCCTGCACGTGCCAGGGCGCAGTTCGTCCTTCGCTTTTAAAGGCAAGAATGAGGACGACATCTTTCGCAAAGTCGGCGAACAACTTCACGTAAATACGGTGTTGGAAGGCAGTGTGCGCAAAGCTGGTGACAAACTTCGGATTACTGCTCAGCTAGTCAATGTAGCCGACGGTTTTCATCTCTGGTCCGAAACCTACGATGGCGACATGAAAGACATCCTGGCTGTGCAAAGCGACGTGGCGAAACGCGTCGTTCAGGCATTACAGGTCCAGCTAGGTGTCGATGAAGCGCGCGCCTTTGCCAAGAAGGCGACGGAGGATCCGGAAGCGCACCGTCTCTACTTGTTAGGTCGTTATCATTTCGCGAAATTTACGCGCGCTGGTTGGACCAACGCCATCCACTCCTATGAAGAGGCGCTGCAAGTAGATCCCAACTTCGCTTTAGCTTATTGCGGACTAGCTGATACTTACGGCTGGGCGGGGGGACAATTAATGCCGGGCCGGGAAGCTTGGGCCAAGGAAATGGAACTGGCGCAGAAGGCGCTGGAACTCGATCCGAATCTCGCCGAAGCACACCTGTCCATGGGAACAGCTCTCTTCAGCGTGCTCGGTCCGCACGCCTCCGAAAAGGAACTCGATCGTGCCGCGGAATTGAATTCCAACCTGGCTCTGATTTATGATCAATACGGTTGGACCTTCTCGGCAATGGGCCGGTTCGACGACGCGATCGCGGCGGAAAAGAAAGCGCTCGCACTCGATCCGCTAAACCCTTTTCTAAACACAAACCTCGCCTTCTTTTTCTACTGGGCGCGCCGTTTTGACGAGGCAACAACGCAAATCCGCAAGACCTTGGAATTAGATCCTAACAACGCTTTCGCCCACTCGATCCTGGGCTGGTGCTTGATCGCGAAAGGGAACAAGGCTGAGGCTACAGCAGAGTTCGAAAAAGCTGCGACGCTGGATGACCTGCCATGGTATGTCAGTTCGGTCGGCTATGCCTATGCCGTCTCGGGTGATCGCGCGAAAGCCGAGCAGGTCCTGCGCGACTTAGAAGAGCTGGCGAAGCAGCGCTATGTCTCACCCGCGAACCGGGCGGCAGTTTACTTAGGACTCGGCGAAAAGGAGCAAGCTTTGGATTGGCTGGAGAAAGCGTACGAAGACCGGGACCCTATTTTTTGGTGGATCGATGGCGATCAGCTTTATGACAGTCTGCGCAGTGCGCCGCGATTCGAGGCGCTGGTAGAAAAGGTTGACAGGATCAAAGCAGAGTCAAGGAAGTGAAGATCGACAACTTCTTCGCCGAGCTGAAGCGGCGCAATGTTTACAAGGTCGCAGTCGCATACGCGGTCGTCGGTTGGCTGCTAGTCCAAGTTGCTACACAGGTTTTGCCGTTCTTCGAAATTCCAAACTGGGCGGTGCGACTCGTCGTGCTTGCAATTGTGATTGGGTTTCCCATTGCGCTCGTTATCGCGTGGGCCTTTGAATTGACTCCGCAAGGATTGAAACGCACGGAGGATGTCGATCTTGCTGCGCAAG
Organism: uncultured Verrucomicrobiae bacterium; assembly: GCA_963761585.1. Classification (GTDB taxonomy): domain Bacteria; phylum Verrucomicrobiota; class Verrucomicrobiia; order Chthoniobacterales; family UBA10450; genus Udaeobacter. Next base: position 82,886 of record CAVXHW010000001.1, on the reverse strand, counting down.
GACAAAGGAAATCCCACGCATGGATCTACGTTGTGATTGTTGGCGTGCTGCTTTCCGTTGGACTGTTCTTTATTGGTCGTTATGCCGGGCAGCACGCAGGTCCCGGCTCTGCGGCGATCGAGAAATCAATTGCCGTGCTTCCGTTCGCGAATCTGAGCCACGATCCGGAGAACGTCTATTTCGCGGCTGGTATTCAAGACGAGATTATCACCCGGCTGGCGAAGATCGCGGATTTGAAGGTGATCTCGTGCACATCGACGCATCGTTTCAAGAGTTCACCCGACGATATCCCGGCCATTGCCGGACAGCTCGGAGTCGCAAACATTTTGGAAGGAAGCGTGCAACGAACCGGCGATCAGGTGCGTGTAAATGTGCAGCTGATCAAGGGCACTACGGACTCCCATCTTTGGGCCGACACCTTCGACCGTAAACTGACTGATATCTTCGCGGTCGAGAGTGAGATCGCCAAAACGATTGCCGAAACTCTTCGGGCTAAGCTCACCGGTTCCGAACAGACGGCGATTGCCGCACGGCCCACTGAAAATACGGAAGCGTACCAGCTCTACCTGAAAGGACGTTTTTTCTGGAATAAACGCACCGGACAGAATCTGAACAAGGCAGCCGACTATTTCAATCAAGCCATCGCCGCAGATCCGAAATACGCGCTGGCCTACGTAGGCCTGGCCGATTCTTACCTGTTAATGCCGCTCTATGGCGCTGGCGCTCCGCAAGATTGTTATCCGAAGGCTGAGGCGGCGGCCAGGAAAGCCATCGAGCTCGACGATGTTTCAGCTGAGGCCCACACCTCGCTGGCGCAGATTTGTTGCTATTACAAACTCGATTATCCGCAGGCAATCAGGGAGTTTCAGCGCGCGATTGAGCTAAATCCGAATTATGCGACAGCCCATCAATGGTTCGGGAGTTCCGGATTGGCTGCCCTGGGCTGGTTCGATGAAGCAATCGCGCAGGTGAAGCGTGGGATTGCGCTTGATCCGCTCTCGCTTGTGATCAACACAGATTTGGGCGGTACTTACTACCGCGCGCGGCGCTACGACGAAGCGATCGAACAGCTGCGCAAAACGTTGGAGATGGATCCTAACTTCTACTATGCGCACTGGAACCTGGGCTCGGCTCTGATGGCCAAGGGCGCGATTCAGCCAGCGATTGAAGAATACCAAAAGGCGCGCGCATTGACCGACGACCCGTCAGCGTTGGCACTGCTGGGACGCGCTTATGCCGTTTCCGGCAACCGGCCTGAGGCACTAAAGATACGGGACCAATTGGAGGCGCTCGCTAAACAACGATATGTTTCATCCTACAGCCTGGCCCTTGTCTATCTCGGACTCGGCGATAAGGAGGAGGCGCTACGCCTTCTCGAAAAAGCGTATCAGGATCATTCCGGAGAGGCTGTGAGGTACATTAAGGTTGACCCGTCGCTCGACCCGCTGCGCGGTAACCCACGCTTCGAAGCACTCGTCGCCAAAGTCTTCCCAGCCTACACAACCGAATCGCCGTCGCCATCGCCGTGAACCCGAGCAACTTCTTCGCCGAACTGAAACGGCGTAATGTTTACAAAGTCGTCGTCGCGAACGTAGTCGACTAATTCGACTCGTTAAGTCTCTGGTTTCCGCGTAGAAATATGTGCGATGCTGCCCCCCGAGTCTGCCTCAGATGTAAAATTCGAGATTGGCCATGTCTTGTTCATCGACATCGTCGGTTACTCGAAGTTGCTCATCACTGAACAAAGTGAGCAAATTCAAAAGTTAAAAGAAATTATTCGCGGCGCCGAACAGTTCCGCAGCGCCGAAGCTGAGGGCAAACTTCTTCGGTTACCAACCGGTGATGGCGTAGCACTCGTTTTTCGCACTAACCCGGAGGCTCCGGTTTTATGCGCGTTGGAGATTGGCGAAGAACTGAGAAATCATCCCGACCTTAATGTTCGCATGGGAATTCACAGCGGACCGGTCAATGAAGTCACTGATCTTAACGCGCAAGCAAACATCGCCGGAGCTGGGATCAACATCGCGCAACGGGTGATGGATTGTGGCGATGCCGGTCACATTCTGCTTTCCAAGCGTGTCGTCGACGACTTGGAACATTATCCACAGTGGCGGCCGCACTTGCATTCGTTAGGCGAATGTCAAGTCAAGCACGGCGCGCGTATTCACACGTTCAATCTTTATACAAAAACATTGGGCAATGCGCAGATTCCACAAAAATTTCGGAAGGCCAAAACGGCTCGGATGGCAAAGCTGTGGAAGATTGTGGTTGCCGTTGCGCTCCTCGCCCTGTTGGCAGCGGGCGGGTTTTATTATAGATCGCATCAAAGCAAGCCTCTCACCGACAAGGACCGCATTGTTCTGGCAGATTTCACGAACACGACTGGTGATCCTGTTTTTGACGGCACACTACGACAAGGACTCGCCTCGCAGCTCGAGCAGACACCATTTCTCACTCTGGTCTCAGATTCGATCATCGCCCAAACTCTGACGCGGATGTCGAGACCCAGGGACGCGAGGCTCACCCCAGAGTTGGCCCGCGAAGTTGGTCAGCGGCTCGGCGCTGCCGCCACAATCGAAGGCTCCATTTCCGCCCTCGGCTCGCAGTATGTCGTGTCGCTAAAGGCAGTGAACTGCCGTGATGGGAATTTGCTCGCGCAGGAACAGGAGACCGCAACCGGCAAGGAACAAGTGCTTAACGCACTCGGCCAGGCAGCAGCAAAGATGCGGAAGAAATTGGGTGAGTCGCTGGCGTCGATCCAGAAGTACGATGCATTGCCGGCAGACACCACAACCTCATCACTCGAAGCACTGCAGGCCTATGCCCTCGGCAATAAAGCGACCGATATCGACAACGATTATCTTGCCGCCATCCCGTTTTTTCAGCGCGCAGTCACGCTCGATCCGAATTTCGCCATGGCCTATTTGGCGTTAGGCGAATCTTATCAGCCTCAAGGCGAGCTCGCGCTCGCCGCTGAAAATACGCGCAAGGCCTATGAGTTGCGAGAGCGAACCAGCGACCACGAAAAACTGAGACATCGCAGCATTCTACGAGATCGTCGTTACCGGCGATCTGGAGGCTGCCCGCCGCTCCTACGAACTCATCGCCCAGACTTACCCGCACGATGAGACTGTGCAGATCATGCTTTGGTACATCCATCTCATATGCGGAGATTACGCCAGGGCAGACGTGGCGGCGAAGCGGGCATTTGAGATCAATCCCGACAGTTCAAACAATTATGTCAGTTTGCTGTTTTGCGACCAGTACTTGGGCCGGCTACGATCAAGCCAAAGCCGCGGCAGCGGAATCGCGCGCCAAGAAGCTCAGTTCTCCCTGGTACTCGATGGTCCTTTATGTCGTCGATTTTCTTCAGAACGATCCCGGCGGCATGGCGAAACAAGCCACCGAGGCGCAGGGAATCCCAGGGGTGGAGGATCAAATGTTTTTCCTCGAGTCTGAGACCGCAGCGGATCACGGCCAGTTTGGCCAGGCTCGCGAACTCACGCGCCGCGCGGCCGACTCAGCGCGACGGGCGCAAGAAAAGGAAACTGCGGCAGAATACGAGGGGCATAATTCCGTCCGCGAAGGATTAGTCGGACTGATGGACGTCGCCAAAGAAGATGCACAATCCGCTCTGGCGACAATAAAGGGAAAGCACGGCGAAGGATTTTCCGCTATCGCCTTCGCACTCGCGGGCGATGTCGCCAACGCCAATCGCGCGATCGATGACCTCACAAAGCGATTTCCGCAAAACACTGTTGTTCAAACTCGATATCTGCCGATGGCTCGGTCGGCTCTCGCCCTCAACAGCGGAAACGCCCAAGCCGCCATCGAGGCTCTGTCCCCCGCTGCGCCTTACGAACTAGGACACACGAACGAAGACTTCACCTTTGCGCTCTATCCTATTTATTTCCGCGGCCAGGCTTATCTCGCGGCGAAGAACGCCGCAGGCGCTGCAGGCGAATTCCAAAAGATCCTCGATCATGCCAGCATTGTGGGAAATGAGCCGATCGGCGCGCTGGCGCACCTCGGTCTTGGCCGCGCCTATGCGCTGTCTGGCGATACGGTGAAAGCTAAGACTGCGTATCAGGATTTCCTCGCGCTTTGGAAAAATGCCGATGCGGATGTTCCCCTTCTAACACAAGCGAAAGCGGAGTACGCAAAGCTGCCGTGAATCCCACGCCGTCTCAATCATCAGAAGTGAAATTCGAAATCGGGCATGTCCTGTTCATCGACATTGTCGGTTACTCGAAGTTACTCATCACCGAGCAAAGTGAGCGGCTCGAAACGCTCAAAAAGATCGTGCGCGGAACAGAACAGTTCCGTATCGCAGAAGCAGAAGGGAAGTTGGTGCGTTTGCCTACCGGCGATGGCGGCGCGCTCGTTTTTCGCACGAGTCCCGAAGCGCCTGTCTTGTGCGCATTGGAGATTAGCAAGGCACTGAAAAATCATCCCGAACTTCACGTTCGCATGGGAATTCACAGCGGGCCGGTCAACGAAGTCACCGACCTCAACGAGCAGGCCAACATTGCCGGTGCCGGCATTAACATCGCGCAGCGGGTGATGGATTGCGGCGATGCCGGGCACATTCTGATTTCCAGACGCGTCGCCGATGACCTGGAGCACTACCCGCAATGGCGTTCGCTTCTGCACGAACTCGGCGAATGCGAAGTAAAACACGGGTTATGCATCTCGCTCCTGAATATTTATGACGAGAACGCTGGCAATCCGGAACTGCCGGCGAAAATGCGACAGAATAAGGAAGAGACAACAACTACCACGTCTGATGTTTCTGTGCGCCGTGAAGAAGGTTTCTGGATTGCTGTGCTGCCGTTTAAATACCGGGGCAGTAACGCCGATCTGACTGCACTGGCTGAAGGACTTACCGAGGACATCGTCACTGGCCTGTCGCGATTCTCTTATCTCAAGGTGATTGCGCGCAGTTCGACTGCACGTTTCGCCAGTGAGTCGATTGACATTCGTTCCGCAGGCAAGGAACTGGGCGCGCGCTACGTGATGGAAGGCAGCTTACGTCATGCTGGGACCAAACTGCGTCTGGCAGTACAGCTCGTTGATACGATTTCAGGCGCGAATCTTTGGGCCGAGAACTATGAACGCAGCTTCAGCCCGGAGGCGCTCTTCGAATTACAGGACGAGCTGGTTCCGCGGATTGTTTCGACGGTTGCTGATATGAACGGGGTTCTGCCGCATAAGATGAGTGAGTCTCTTCGAAACAAGGATCCCAGTCTGATGAGCCCCTATCAGGCTGTCATTCGTAGCTTCTGTTATTTTCACCGGGTGAACGCAGAAGATCACGCGGTCGTGCGAGCCGGATTGGAACGGGCGGTGGAAAAAGCGCCGGATTACGCCCTCGCCTGGGCGATGCTAGCCATCCTTTATCGCGAGGAATACAACCACGGCTTTAATGTCCGTCCCGACCCCTTGGCGCGTGCCTTTGCGGCCGCGCGACGCGCGGTCGAGGCCGCACCCTCCGATCATCTCGCCTATCACGCGCTGGCGTCTGTTCTCTTCTTTCGGCGCGAACGCGAGGCCTTTCAGAGCGCGACGCAACGGGCGATTACACTCAACCCGATGGACGGATTCACGCTTGCTTATCTCGGCTTTCTCACGGCCTATGGTGGCGACTGGGAAGCTGGTTGTGCGCTGACAGAGCGGGCTCGGGGCCTGAATCCCCATCATCCGGGATGGTATTGGTTCCCGCCAGCGCTCGATGCCTACCGCAAGGATGACTACCGCGGCGCCCTGAAGATTGCTCTCAGAATCAACATGCCAGGATTCTGGCGCACCAATGTCGCGCTCGCGGCCATCTACGGTCAGTTAGGCGACCGGGAAGCTGGCTACAACGCCGTGCGTGCGCTGCTCGTGGACAGGCCGGAATTTTCGATGAAAGCCCGCGAGGAACTCGCCAAGTGGTGGGAGCCGGAGATGATCGAGAAACTACTGAACGGTCTCTGCAAGGCGGGTCTGGCGATTCCGGAGAACGATTCGTCAGAATCGCCAAACCGAAGCAGGACGGTCACGAAAAAAATAGATTGGGGAAAATCTGTCGCCGTGTTGCCGTTCGTAAACATGAGCGCAGACAAGTCCGACGAGTACCTCAGCGACGGCATGACGGAGGAACTAATTAACTCGTTAGCCAAGGTGCCAGGATTGCGTGTGCCCGGACGAACATCCTGTTTCGCTTTCAAGGGCAAAACCGAAACGGATATTTTCCGGAAAGTCGGTGATCAGCTACATGTCGATACCGTGTTGGAAGGAAGCGTGCGCAAAGCCGGCGAGAAACTGCGCATCACCGCGCAGCTCATCAACGTGACTGACGGTTACCATCTCTGGTCGGAAGATTACGACGGCGACGTAAGAGATATTTTTACCTTTCAGAGCAACGTGGCCCAGCGCGTAGTCGAAGCCCTGCAAATCAAGTTAGGCGTCGAAGCGGCGCGTGCTTTGGCGAAAAAGCCGACCGAGAACCCGGAGGCTCATCGCCTCTATTTGCTGGGACGCTATGAATTTGGCAAATACAGCGAAGCCGGCTGGAGCAGCTCGATCCGCTACTACGAGCAGGCGCTGAAGCTCGATCCCAACTATGCTCTGGCCTATTGCGGCCTCGCCGACACCTACGCCTACATGGGAGGAGTAGTGATGCCGAGCAAAGAAGCGGTGGCTAAAGAGAAGGAGTTCGCGCAAAGAGCGATTCAGCTCGAACCGCAGCTCGCAGAAGCGCATCTTTCCCTCGCTTGCGCACTCGCCGGCGCTTTTGATTGGCGGAACGCCGAAGTTGAATTCGACCGCGCCATCGAACTAAATCCTAATCTGGCCTGGGCATATGAAATATATGCGTGGTTTCTGGGCGGGCTTGGTCGCTTGGACGAGGCGATTGCGAAAGACAAAAAAGCGATCGAACTCGATCCGCTGAATTCGTTCTTTCAAGCCGCTCTAGCTTACTTTCTGTATCACGCACGTCGATATGACGATGCCATTGTCCAAATCAGAAGGACGCTCGAGCTGGATCCCACTTCAACCCTTGCCCGTCATTTGTTAGGCTGCTGCCTTCTGTGGAAAGGCGACACGGCCGGCGCAATCGCAGAATTTCAACGAAGTAAAATAATGGTGGCCGGTGCGTGGTATCAAGGACTCCTCGGTTACGCTTATGCCATTTCTGGAGATCGACCGAAAGCCGAGGAGATCTTGCGCGAACTCGAAGAGATGGCAAAACGGCAATACGTCAACTCGACAGCGTTCGCTGACATTCATCTGGGACTTGGCGAAAAGGAGAAAGCACTGGATTGGCTGGAAATAGCTTATGAGAATCAGGAGAGCGCCTGTTGGTATCTAAAGGTTGACCCGATTTACGATAGTGTGCGCAACGAGCCGCGTTTCCAGGCGCTAGTCCGAAACGTTTTTCGCGAAACACTGTGAAGATCGACAACTTCTTCGCCGAGCTGAAGCGGTGCAATGTTTACAAAGTCGCAATCGCGTATGTGGTCGTTGGTTGGCTGCTAATCCAAGTTGCTACACAGGTTTTTCCCTTCTTCGAAATTCCCAACTGGGCGGTGCGACTCGTCGTGCTTGCAATTGTTATTGGGTTTCCAGTTGCGCTCATTATCGCGTGGGTCTTTGAATTGACTCCGGAGGGATTGAAAAGCACGGAAGATGTCGAAACAGAACAGTTCCGCCTGGCCGTTTAACTGACTCCTGTTTGCCATGACGAGTACATTCGTAAATTCTTCTCCACGAAACATCTGTTCAATGCGTCCGCCGCCATCCAAGCACGCTTCCAAGTTCGGTGTGATCAAGCTTCACTTTCGAAAAAGAACCCGCACCCTTACCTACGAACAAAGAGGCGGTTGGCAAAGCACGGCGGACGTCAACGGCGTCAGCCTTCATGCGCATATCCATGCGCTCTACGGGCTGGTGTTACAACACGGCGGGAAAAGCGTCCTAATGATCGGGTGCGGCGGCGGCACTCTCGGTACCATGCTGGCTCGAGCAGGCAGGCGGGTATCGATTGTTGAGATCGACCCGGTCTCAATCAGGCTCGCAAAGCGCTATTTTGGTCTGCCGCGAAACATCGCATGTCATGTGGGCGATGGGTTGGCATTCATGCAAAAAAAACGCCGGCACTACGATGTGCTCATTGTGGACGCTTTTACCGGCGAGAATATTCCCGCTCACATGAAGGATGCGGCATTTTTTGAAGCGGCGGGCCGCTGCCTGCGACGCAACGGCCTGGCTCTGGTGAATGTTTGTCTGCACCGGAAGTCAGATCCGACGGCAGATAAAATTGCTGCGGGATTCAAAGAAAGGGGCTGGTCCGTGCGTCTTTTGGATAGCCCGGGCGCGGAGCGTAACGCCATTGTGCTGGCGGGAAAGGTGAAGAACCTGCGACGGCCCAGGTTGCTGCTCGTGCCTGAAGCCGGTGCGAAACAGACGGGCAAAGAATTGATCGCCATGCGCTTTCGTCGGCAACGGTCGATCTTCCGAAACCGCGCAAGCGTCCGGTGACAGCTGCTTAGATTGCTACCGCTTTCACCAGCCTTTTGACGAGGCGATAAACAGGATAGCTGACTGCAATTCCTATCACAGCATAGAGGCTGTTTTCGGCGCTACTCACGAGAAAGGCAATCAAAAGTACACCGGCTCCAACAAACACGATTGCTGGAAGCACGGGATAGCCGCGGGCTCTGAACGGTCGCGGTAGATCCGGCTCTCTCCAACGCAAAACAAATATCGTGCCGAACGCCGCCACATCTACCAGCACACTAAACAATGCGGTAAAGGCGAATAGCTTGTCGAAACTGCCGATCCCCGCGAGCAGGATCGCTACCAAAGCAGTTATGAACAAAGCCGTGGTAGGTGTGCCTCCGGTATTTACCATCGCACCGGAACGAAAAAAGAGCCCATCGCGGCTGAGAGCGAACATCACGCGCGGTGTGAAAAGGAAGGAAGCATTAATAATCCCAAGCAGGGACACTAACATGATGCCAGTCACGATCTGGCTGCTATGGCCGCCGAAGATGAGCTGAGCGGCATCTGCTGCGGCCAGTTTCGAGCCTGCCAGCTTTGATATTGGCAAGGCATATAGTATTCCGAGGTTAATAAGCACATAGATCGCCGTCACCAAAGCGACGCCGGTAAAGAGCGAACGAGGAATGCTTTTCGCCGGATCGGTGTTCTCCTCCGAAAAGTAAACCGGCGCATGCCAGCCGGAGTAAGTGCCAAGAATGCTTTGCATCGACAAAGCGATGGCGACAAACAAAAGCTTAGGGTCCGAAAACAGCGACGGGTTTGTGCTTGGCGCTGCGCTTAGCTTCGGGCTGAAGAAAAAGCAGGCTGCGATAATCACGAAGAATGCGAGGACTTTGAACAAGCTCATGATTTCCTGAGCCCGACTGCCGACACGCAGACCGAGCCAGTGAAACGCAGTGAAGAAGTATCAGCACGACAATTGCCGCCGGTGTTATGACACTGGAATTGTAAGAGAAGACTCCAGCGGCGTATTCGGTTAACGCAACCGCCAAATATGCCATCGAGCTCGTCCGGAGGAGCCAATCGCTCCAGCCGACCAGAAATCCACCGAACTCACCATATGCCCGACGAGCAAAAACGTAAGGTCCGCCGTCCAGCGGCAGCATTGTGCCCAGCTCAGCGTAGGTATTCGCACCGGCGAAAGCATAGAGTCCGGAGACTATCCATGCGCCCATGATCAGTCCGCTGTGGCCGAGCTGGGCCGCGACGCTCCCTGGAATCCGCAGGATGCCAATCCCGATTGTTCCGCCGATGCCTACCGCGACGCCAAAAGTCACTCCGAGAATGCGAAGCAGCCGTTCTTTGCCAAGCGAGCTCGTATTAGCACGCGGTTGTTCGATCTCCATGCGTTCGGCTTATCTGATTCAACGCCGCATAACAAGAGCACAGGGACAAGTCACGTCGGTCTGGACTTCGCTCTTCCTTCTGTACAATTAGCCGTTCATTACTACCCCTGCGTGAATCCAAGCCATTTCCTAGCCGAGCTCAAGCGGCGCAACGTTTACAAAGTTGCGGTCGCGTACGTTGTGGCGGGCTGGGCGCTTTCTCAGGGAATTGCGCAGGTTCTTCCAGTCTTCGAGGTTCCGAACTGGGCGATTCGCACAATCGTTCTTCTCATCATCCTTGGCTTTCCCATTGCCATTGTCTTCGCCTGGTTCTTCGAGATTACGCCCGAAGGAATCAAGCGCACGGAAGTTGCCGACGCCGCGCGCCAGCATTCACGCGGCAAAGCCTGGATCTACGTTGTCGTCATCGGCGCAATCGCATCGATCGGCTTGTTTTTGCTCGGCCGCTACAGTGCGGCAACATATGATGCCGCTTCAACCCGATCCGAGCCGGCAGCCATCCCGGCCAAGTCAATCGCGGTGTTGCCATTTGAAAATTTGAGCGACGATAAGAACACCGCGTACTTCAGTGATGGCATTACTGAGGAAATACTCAATGCACTCGCACAGATTCCGAACTTGAAAGTGGCGGCACGGCGATCGGCTTTCCAGTTCAAGGGCAACGATCTCGATCTGCGTAAAATCGGCAAGATGCTCGGTGTGGCACATATTCTCGATGGGAGTTTGCAGAAGGCCGGCGATCAGGTGCGCATCAACGTGCAGTTGGTCGATGTGCAAAACGGCTTGCAGGCGTGGTCAGAAAAATACGATCGCAAACTCGACAACGTATTCGCGGTCGAGGATGAAATTGCCAAGGCGATCGCGACCAAATTGCGCGTCCAACTCACGGGCGGCGCCGGGCAACCACTTGTCGTCGACAGCACGAACAATCCGCAGGCGCATGAACTTTATTTGCGCGGACTGAGTTTGCTGGCCGCTCGAGGTCCCGGATTACGTGAAGCGAGGGATGTATTTCAACAGGCAGTAAAGCTCGACGCCGGTTATGCACAGGCCTGGGGCGCGCTGGCCGTAACGGAACTGCTTCTCCCGTCTTATGGGTTCGACTCGTTCGACGCTTCGCTCCCGCGCGGCGAGTCGGCCGCGCAACGCGCTCTGGCACTCGACCCCAATACCGCGTCGGCCTACGTCGCGATCGGCCTCGCGAACACGTTTCGCTGTCGCTGGCCGGAAGCCGACCAGGCATTCCGCCGCGCCCTTGCCCTCGCGCCCGGAGATGCAGAAGCCGTCAATCAATATGCTCAATTCCTCTCGGCCGTTGGACAGCTCGAGCTGAGCTTGCGCGAGATCGACCGTGCTCAGCAACTTGATCCGTTATCGCCTATTATCAGTCTTATTCGCTCCGGCCTCCTCGGAGCTCTGAGGCGCGATGACGCCGCCGATGCACAACTGAAGAGTGTTCTCGCAGCCCACCCCGAATTCGCGGCCGCGCATGGCTGGGCCGGTGCTGAGTATATCGAACGCAAAATGTACCCGGAGGCGGAAGCGGAGCTGCGTGTGTTTGGCAAGCTGAATGGCCAGAATGGAGACGCCAAAGCATTGCTCGCCCGCGGCGTGGCCGAACCGACTCAACGCGTCGCGGCGGTAACGAGCCTGGAGACTTCGCCGGACAACGCCGATCTCCGGCGGGATTCCATTCTTTACGCATTCTATCTCGTATCATTGGGAGAAAAGGGCCGTGCGCTGGACGAACTCGAAATCTATGCGGTCAAGCACAACAGCGGATTCGTGAATTTGCTCTGGAATCGGACTTTCGATCCCTTGCGCGACGATCCGCGCTTCAAGGCGGTCCTTGCAAAACTAGCCCTGCCGTACACGCCGCCTGGAAGCCCGAAACCATGAGCGAAAGGCCGTCTTTTTTCGCCGAACTGAAGCGGCGCAACGTTTACAAGGTCGCGGTTGCTTACATTGTCGCGGGCTGGGCGCTTTCTCAGGGAATTGCGCAGGTTCTTCCGGTTTTTGATGTTCCGAACTGGACGATTCGTTTGATTGTCGTGCTGATTATCATCGGTCTGCCGGTCGCACTCGTACTCGCATGGGCATTTGAAATAACGCCGGAGGGAATTAAGCGAACCGAAATGGCCGACCGTATGCCTGCGGCCGCTCAACGGAAAAAACACACATGGATTTATATTGTTGTCGTTGGAGCTATTGTTTCGATCACGTTGTTCTTTCTTGGCCGCTACAGTGCGATCAGCGGAGCGCCTCGACACAATGAAGCGGCTACAGGGGTTCCAGAGAAATCAATCGCAGTGCTGCCCTTCGATAACTTGAGCCGCGATCCAGACAATGCCTACTTTGCGGAAGGCGTGCAGGATGAAATTCTAACGCGCCTGGCGAAAGTCGCCGACCTGAAAGTGATTTCGCGCACTTCGACGCAGCATTTCAAAAGCGTACCGGAAAATTTGCCGCAGATCGCGAAGCAACTCAACGTCACGAATATCCTGGAGGGTAGCGTTCAGAAAGTGAAGGACCAGGTACGGGTGAATGTGCAGCTTATTAACGCACTGACCGACGCGCATCTCTGGGCGGAGATTTACGATCGCAAATTGACCGACCTTTTCTCAGTCGAAAGCGACATCGCAAAAACAATTGCCGACACTCTGCAGGCGAAGCTCACCGGCTCAGAGAGCACGGCGATGTCAAACAAGCCGACGGAGAATCCCGAGGCCTATGAGCTTTATCTCAAGGGCCGGTTTTTCTGGAACAAACGCACAGGCCAGGATCTGAAAACCGCGTGCGATTACTTTCAGCAAGCTATCGCCATCGATCCGAATTATGCCACCGCCTACGCCGGTCTGGCTGAGAGCTACATACTAATACCGTTGTTCGATGCCGGATCCCCGCAGGATTATTTTCCGAAGGCGAAAGCTGCAGCGGAACGGGCGATTGAATTGCAGGAGACTTCAGCTGAGGCACACACCGCCCTCGCCTTATTGTTTTGTTTCTCCGATGTAAACTTTGCCCAATCAGAGAAGGAATTTAAGCGCGCGATTGAGCTGAATCCGAATTACGCAACGGCGCACCACTGGTATGGCAATGCTCTTCTGGTGGCGCTCGGCCGCTTCAACGAAGCGATCAGTGAAAATAAACGAGCTGTGGAGCTGGACCCCCTTTCGCTCATCATCAATGCGGATCTTGGCAGCACGTTCATGCTGGCGCGTCAGTATGATCAAGCTATCGCGCAGTTGCAGCGGACGCTCACTCTGGATAACAAATTCGGCTACACGCATTGGAATCTCGGCCAAGCGCTTTACTTAAAAGGCGACACAGCCGCAGCAATTGCCGAATACCAAAAAGCGCGAACGCTCGACGACGATCCGCAAATTGTCGCACTACTCGGGCGCGCTTATGCGGATACCGGCCAAAAGGACCAGGCGCTGGAGTTGGTTCGAGAGCTTGAAGCGCGGGCCACGCAACAATTCGTCCGGGGATATCTCATGGCGCTGGTTTACATCGGGCTGGGCGACAAAACAAAAGCCATCGATTATCTGGAACGTGAATACCAGAATCACGATAACATTGATACTGCCTGGATCCGAGCCGATCCGATGCTCGATCCGCTCCGCGGCGACCCGCGGTTTGAAGCGCTGGCCGACCAAATTCTTCCGGCACGGGAATTTGGAAAATCCGGTACTCAACGTTGAATTCGGGAAATTTGGGAAAATTCTTTTCGGAGCTAAAGCGGCGCAATGTTTACAAAGTTGCGGTCGCTTATGCCGTCGCCGGTTGGGCGCTTGCCCAAGGCATCGCGCAAGTTTTTCCTGTGTTCGGAGTTCCGAACTGGATCGTTGAACTGATTGTCTTGCTGATCGTCATTGGTTTTCCGATTGCTCTCGTTCTGGCGTGGGCGTTTGAGCTGACCGGCGAAGGACTAAAACGAACCGAAGACGCGGATTGTGCGCGACCCCGCGAAAAATCTCACGCTTGGATTTACGTCGCCGTTATCGGTGCTGTTTTGTCGATCGGATTATTTTTCCTTGGCCGCTACAGCGCTGGTCCTGCGCAACACACAGCGGTCGACACTTCGGCAAAATCGATCGCGGTTCTGCCGTTTGAAAATTTAAGTGACGACAAACAAAACACGTACTTCGCAGACGGCGTGCAGGATCAGATCCTGACGAATCTGGCCCGGGTCTCCGATCTAAGGGTTATCAGCCACACCACCGTACGCCAATACAAGAGCGGCGAGCCACGAAATCTGCGCGAGATCGGTCAACAGCTCGGCGTAACTCACATTCTCGAAGGTTCCGTTCAACGCGCAGGTGATCGGCTACGTATCGCTGCGCAGTTAATTGATGCTCGCACAGATTCCCAAATCTGGGCCGAGACGTACGACAGGACTGCGGCGGATTTGTTTGCGATTCAAACTGAGTTGGCGGAGTCCATCGTGGCGCAGCTTCAGACGAAACTTTCGCCGCAACAAAAGGCTGAGATCGAGCAGCGCCCAACGCAGGACCTGGTGGCATTCGAGCTTTACCTTCGCGCGAAGCAAATCGTCGATAGTTATACCATCGCTGACGACGTCCGAGCTGCGCTACTTTCCGCTCTGCAATCGCTGGATCAGGCAATAAAACGCGACCCTAACTTTGTCTCCGCGTACTGCTATATCGCGCGCGCGAACGATCTCCTCTACTTTTTCGATCTCGATCCAACACCAAATCGAATCCTTCTTGCGGAAGCAGCAGTAAAAGCGGCGCTGCGACTTCGCCCCGATTCAGCCGAAGCACACTTTGCCATGGCTGATTTTCTGTTCCGTTGCCACCGCGATTACGATGGCGCTCTCAAGGAGCTCGCGATCGCGCGTCCCGGTTTGCCGAATGATGCCGCGTTTTTCATTCTTTCAGGTTACATCAATCGGCGTCGCAACAATTGGGGACAAGCCAAAAAAGATTTCTCGGATGCGGTCGCGCTCGATCCGCTAAACCCTAATGCTTACAATCTGCTCGCAGATACCTACAACCTGCAACGCAGGCATCTGCTTGCGGCGCAAGTTTACGAGCGCGTCCTTGCTGCCGGCGAGCGCACGCCAATTGTGTTGTTTCGAAAGGCGTCCCCCATTTTCAACGGAACAGGAAATTCAACAGAGTTGCGCGATGTACTGGCCAAAAATCCAGACATGGATATCGGCGGCGCACAAACTCCGGCTCGAGTATTCCTGGCGTTGATCGACGGTAATTTTGCCGAAGCCGAACGCGCACTTGCTGCTTCACCCCGCGAAGATTTTCAGGACATCGATTATACCTTTTATTATCCCAAGGCGTGGTTTGAGGCGATGATCGCGAGGGCAAAAGGCGACTCCGCCCGTGCGACTGCTGCCTTCGCCGCCGCGCGCACAATCCTGGAACAGAGATTGGCGGTTAAGCCGGAAGATGCGCGAACGCTTGCCGTTCTCGCGCAAGTGGACGCCGGTCTCGGCCACAAAGAATTGGCGATTCAAGAGGCGAAACACGCCGTCGATTTGATGCCGGTGTCCAAAGACATTTACGATGGCGCGTTAGTGCTTGAGGGATTAGCGCAGGTCTACACGTGGACCAGTGAACCTGATCGCGCGATCGAACTGTTGCAAAAGCTGGTGACAATGCCGGGCTACACTAATTATGCCCGACTCAAACTGTATCCCATGTGGAATCCGCTCCGCGGCGATCCGCGTTTCGAGAAGATCGTCAACTCACTCGCGCCGAAAGATCAGAGCAAGTAAATTCGTGCGATGAATCCGAAGATATTCTTCGGCGAGCTGAAGCGGCGCAACGTGTACAAGGTGGCGGTCGCGTATGCCGTCGTCGGCTGGCTTTTGATTCAGGTCGCAACCCAGGTTTTTCCGTTCCTGGAAATTCCGAACTGGATGATTCGGCTTGTTATTCTTCTAACCGCGTTCGGTTTTCCGGTCGCGCTGATTATTGCGTGGGCATTCGAGCTCACGCCTGAGGGACTCAAACGCACCGAAGATGCGGATGCGGCACGACAGCATTCGCGCGGCGTTGTTTGGATCGGCGTTGTCCTTATCGCTGCGGCGCTTTCGTTAGGCTTGTTTTTCCTCGGCCGCTACACAGCTGGCCGTGGCACGCCTCGACAGAGCGAGGCGGCTACAACGTCTAACCTACAGAAATCGATCGCGGTGTTGCCGCTGGTCAACACCAGTGGCGATCCCAGCAACGAGTATTTTTCCGACGGTCTCTCCGAGGAATTAATCGCAGTGCTCGCCAAGATTCCCGACCTCAAGGTCATCGGACGCAGCTCGTCATTTCTCTTCAAAGGCAAATCAGACAACAGCAAAGCGATCGGAGAAAAACTCGGTGTCGCTCACCTAGTCGAAGGGAGCGTGCGCAAACAGGGTGACCGCGTTCGGATCGTGGCCGAGCTGATCAATGCGGTCGACGGGCGCTCAGTCTGGTCGGAAACTTATGATCGGGAATTGAAAGACGTGTTCGCCGTGCAAAACGAGATCGCCACTGCAGTAGCGGATCAAATGAAAGTGAAGTTGTTAGGGCAATCCACGCGAACTGAGGCGGTTGGTTCAAGCGAAAATCCTGAGGCTCATAACGCAGTCCTCCAGTCAGACTTTTATTTTCAACAGCAGACGGCTGATAGCGTCCGAAAGTCGATCTCATTCCTGCAAGCGGCGGTTCGTTTGGATCCCAACTACGCGCTTGCTTATTCCAAACTCAGCCAGGCCTGGCGTCAGTACGCTGCCAGCTTTGCCATAGACGATGCATCGAAAGCGTACGACGAAGCTCGCCAAGCCGCGGACAAGGCCGTTAGCCTCGCGCCTGACTTGGTTGATGTGCGAATGACAGTTGGCTTGCTGGCCATGAACCCCGGACTCGATTTCCCCGCCGCCGAAAAAGAATTCCGCCAAGTCCTGCAATCCTCTCCGAACAACGCTGCCGCCAAAAATGGGCTTACCCTTTCCCTCCTGGCTCAGGGTCGACTCACCGAAGCCGAGGAAGCTTGTCGACAGGCGCTTTTGTTAGACCCTCTCCTTACGAACTTGTGGTTCAATCTCGGCCGAATCACGGTCGGAACTGGCCGTTACAAGGAAGCCGGGGAAGCGTTTCGCAAAGGACTTGAGCTTCAGCCGAACGCTTCGCGTTTTCATACCTACCTCGCCACGCTCGATGTTTTACAAAACCGTCCAGCACAGGCCACGGCGAATGCACAATTAGAGAACGAAGGTTTCTGGCGCGACTATGCTGTCGCTTTGGTGCAACAAGCGCAAGGCGACCAATCGGCAGCCGACGCCAGGCTCAAGGATTTTATCGCCAAGGATTCGAACGGCGGCGCATTTCAGGTCGCTGTACTCTACGCAATTCGCAAGGAGCCCGACCAAATGTTCAAGTGGCTCGACACTGCCTATGACAGCCGGGATTCCGGCCTGACCCAGCTCGCCGTTACACCCTTCTTCCTCCCCTATCGCGACGACCCGCGTTTCACCGCATTGTGCCAGAAGCTTAATGTGCGAGTGCCCTCAAGCCCGACGAAGTCATGAACGAACCGAATTTTTTCGCAGAACTGAAGCGGCGCAACGTTTACAAAGTGGCAGTCGCGTATGCGGTCGTGGCGTGGCTGCTGATGCAGGTTGCCAGCCAGATTTTTCCATTTTTCGAAATCCCCAACTGGGTGGTGCGTGTAGTAATTCTCCTTCTCGTCATCGGTTTTCCGATAGCGCTCATCATCGCATGGGCGTTTGAAGTGACGTCCGAGGGGATCAAAAGCACGGAAGCTGCCGATGCAGCGGGACAACGATCTCGCGGCGTCGCGTGGATTTATGTTGTCCTGATCGGTGTAGCGCTCTCGGTCGGTTTGTTCTTTGTCGGTCGGTATACTGCTGGACATGGGACGTCTCGAGTCAGCGAGGTCACGACGGCGAGCCCGCAGAAATCGATCGCAGTGCTGCCGTTAGTAAATGAAAGCGGCGATCCAAAGGACGAATACTTTTCGGATGGATTATCGGAAGAATTGATTGCAGCTCTGGCTCAAATCAGCGGCCTGAAGGTCATCGGTCGCAGCTCTTCGTTCCGCTTCAAAGACAGGAAAGAAAAACCGAAAACAATTGGCGAAGAGTTGGGGGTGAGCACCCTATTGGATGGCACGGTGCGGAAGCAAGGCGATCGAGTGCGGATCGTAGCCGAACTGGTGAACGCTGCCGACGGAATTCAACTCTGGACGCGAACTTTCGATCGCCAACTTGAAGATATCTTCACGGTACAGCAGGAAATCGCCAAGTCCGTTGCTGAGTCACTCAAAGTGAAGTTGCTCGGTACGGAGAACTCGCCAAGTCAGATCGCGACGAACAACGTGGAGGCGCATAATGCTTATCTTCAGGGCCACTTCCATCTCGTGCGCCGTAATGTCGAAGATTTTCGCAAGGCTATCGGTTACTACGATCAGGCGATCGATTTCGACCCTGAATATGCCTTGGCATATGCCGAACGCGGTGAAGCCTGGACTATTTTGGGGGACCTCACCGGCCAACGCCCGACCGCGTATTCAAAAGCGCGAAGCGATGCGGAAAAAGCCGTTGTGATCGCGCCTACGCTCGCCGAAGCACGCGCAGCGCTCGGCTTTGTCCGCTTCTTTACGGAGTGGAAATTTCTCGAAGGCATGACCGAGTTAAAGCGCGCCAAAGAACTTTCTCCAGCAAATCCCACCGCTAACGACTTGCTTGCCCGACTGATCGTTTATTTGGGGCGATTCGATGAAGCGGAACGACAGGCGCGTGAGGCGGTGGAACTCGACCCTCTATCTACTGTAACCCAAGGCAATTTGGCTCGCGTTCTCTTCTATGCCGGAAAACTGGATGAGGCAGCCGTCGCTGCACGCAAGGCTGCAGAGTTGCAGCCGGCCGGTGCTGCCAACCATCGCTGGCAGGTGCTCATCGCTGCCCAACGCGGTGACGGCGAAGCGGCGTTGCGCGAGGCACAACTGGAACCCGACCCCGGCTTTCGCCGGTTCGAGCTGGCGGTGGCACATTACGTGCGCGGTGATAAAGCGGCAGCCGACGCCGCGCTGGCGGACCTGATCGCCAATGCTCGAGAGGGTTTCGCCTATCAAATCGCCGAGGTTTACGCGTTGCGTGGCGAGAAAGATAAAGCTTTCGAGTGGTTGGAAATCGCATTTGCCGATCGCGATGCCGGGATGCTGGGCCTTTTGGTAGATCCGTTGTTGCGCGGCTTGCGCGATGATCCTCGATACAAGAACTTGGTCGCCAAAGTCGGTTTACCTACAACGCCATGAATACAAAGCCTTCTTTATTCTCCGAGCTAAGGCGACGGAACGTTTTCAGGGTCGCACTCACTTATGCCGTGGTGGCGTGGCTACTGATTGAGATTGCGTCGGTTCTTTTGCCCCTGGTCGACGCACCAGAGTCACTCATCACAGCATTCGTGGTATTGCTCGCGCTTGGATTCGCCGTGGCCGTATTCATTTCGTGGTCTTTTGAAATGACACCGGAGGGCCTGAAGCGGACTCAGGATCTTTCGCCTGGCGAGGTCATTCCTTATTGGAGCCGTCGCAAGTTCGCGACATTCATCTTTGGCGTGGCAGGCACTGCGTTTTGTCTTTCTGCTTACCACCTGCTGTTTCCCGCGCCAGCGCGGAACCTCTCACAGAACGAGCCGCTTTCGATCTCGCAATCATCGCCTTCCGAAAAACCAAGCGGTACCCAACCCGTCGAGCGACTTCTTCGTGGTCTTGATGGCGACTGGGCGAAAACGGCAGCAGGTAAAGATGTCGAGCAAACAATCGCCTTCTATTCGGACGACGCGATCGTGTTCGCCCCAAACGCATCGAGCGCGACGACGAAAGAGGCGATTCGAAATCGCTGGAAAGACATGTTCGCCAGTCCAGGCTTCGTCATCACCTGGCAACCGACCACAGTGAGGGTCGGCAAGTCAGGCGAGATGGGGTGGGTGAGCGGCACGTACGAATTGACGATGAACGACGCGAGCGGTAAGCCGATTAATGGTCGCGGGAAATACCTCGAGGTCTGGGAAAAACAAACCGATGGAAATTGGAAATGTGCCGCCGACATGTGGGATTCCGATCTCACAGCGTCCGCGCCCGCACCTTAGAAAAATAGCCTGTCCTGTCACCTTCGTTAGTTTGCCGGAAGTGGAGAACCGTCTGCTTTAGTCTAAAAGCGAAACAGATTTGAATGAACTGGGCAATGCTCACAGCCATCGGTCAACTCGCTGCGGTCATTATCGGAGTTCCTTCGATCATTTACTTTGCCATCCAGCTACGTGAGCAGAACAGGGAACGCCGTCAGTCGGCTGTGAATGCTCTTACTGAGCAATGGGGTGAGCTGACCAAGGCGTTGCACGAAAACCCGGAATTTACGGCGCTGTTTCTGCGCGGTGTTCAGTCGTTCCATGATCTCGATGCCGTGTCCAAGCTCCGCTTCAGCGCGTTTCAAAACCGTTTCTTCAAGAACTTCGAGGGCATGTATTACTCAAGACGTGAAGGGATACTAAATACCGAGTTGTGGGATGAGATTGATCGGACCATGAGCGATTTCCTCGCCTACAAAGGAATCCAGGAATGGTGGCAGACACGCAGGCACTGGCACACCGAAGCGTTTGCTGGGGTTGTTGACGACATCATCGCCAGAGGCAAGAAGCCGACGGCCTATTCGACTTATGACCTGGAGCAGGTCGTGGCGCGTAAAGACAGCTAATGAGCGAAACTCGAGAATGGCCGCGGATTGCGGTCGTGGGCGCGGGCGCGGTAGGTGGGTATTTCGGTGGAATGTTTGCCCGCGCTGGCGCGCCCACTCTTTTCATCGGGCGAAAACATTTCGCTGATGCAGTTAACTCGAAAGGTCTTGTTCTCGATAAATCAGAAGGCCAGGAGCGAATCGCGATTAAGGCGAGTGTTGACATGAGCGACCTGCGAGATTGTTCGCTCATTCTTTTCTGTGTCAAAGCGAACGATACGTCAACGACCGCGGCGCAAATGGCTAAATTCGTTAGGCCAGATGCGACGGTAGTTTGTTTGCAAAACGGCGTCGATAATGCGGACCAGGTTCGCGCTGTGGCGAACGTGGTGGCGGTGCCAGCCGTCGTTTATGTCGCGGTGTCGGTCCCCGAAGCCGGTCGCGTGAAACATCTCGCACGTGGTGATTTGATCATCGGACCGCTGTCCGAACGAATAACGCAGTTGGCAGATCTTTTCGTTCGCGCCGGCATTCCATGCCGGGTGTCCGACAATATCGAAGGTGAACTCTGGCTGAAGCTCCTGCGTAATTGCGCACTGAACGCAATCTCTGCATTGGGACACGTCCGTTACGGCCAAATCACGCAAAATAATGATGCAAAAAGGCTAATGGAACAGATTGTGGACGAAGTGCTGGCTGTGGCTCGCGCGACTCGCGTCGTTTTGCCGGGTGTTCATGACCGCGAATCCGGAATGGCGGCTGCGATGGAACTCGCCACACAAATGGCGGACGCGTTTTCTTCAACCGCGCAGGATTTGAATCGCGGACAGCCGACGGAGATCGATGCACTCAACGGCTACATTTCCCGCCGCGGTGCCGAGCTTGGTATTCCCGTGCCGGTGAATCACGCATTGTTTACTCTGGTGAAATTAGCTGAGGAGAACTGGCAAAGTCTGGCGACATCATTAAACAGAAATTATGACTTCATTCACTTTATACACGCGCGAGTTCATCCAAGTGCTGTCGGGAAATGGAAAGCTGATCGTGATGATAAGCGCGTTGTCGTTGGGCACCGCGACTGACTTGAATGCCTCGTCAGAGGAAGACGTAAAGACTGTGGCCGCCTTGGATACGAAATATCAAGCCGCAGCTAAATCCAATGACGCTGCTACGATGGATCAGATCTTAGCCGACGACTTCGTTCTTGTGACCGGGCGCGGCAGAGTTTTGAGGAAAGCCGATCTGATTGAATCAGCTCGAAAGAAGGAAGTCACCTACGAACGCCAGGACGAGGAACCTGGAACGCAGAAAGTCAGAGTGTGGGGTGACACCGCAGTCGTGACTGCTCTCCTTTGGATTAAGGCGGTGCAGGGAGTTAAGCCAGTCGACTACAAACTATGGTTTAGCGACACTTATGTCCGAACTCCAACGGGCTGGCGTTACGTGTTCGGCCAAGCTTCTCTGCCGTTGCCTTAAGTGGAATCCAAGTAAGCGCAGGCGAGTGGACACGCGCTCGGCGTGATCGTGCCTCGCGATCAGCGACTTTTCATTCCCATTGGAGATTTCACATTCGAGGGCAAAGAAATTCCCTCGAGAAATTTTTTCAAAAAAAAGCTTGTGCGTGCAATAGTGATATAGTTAACTATAACACTATGACAAGGGAAGATGGCGCGCGGTTCCGGCTCCGGTGCTCACGTGTTCTATGAAATGGAAGCGAATCCTGAAACGCAGCGCGCTTGTAGTTCTCGTTCTCCTCTTCGCCTGGTTTCAATTCGCCTATTGGACTTCTACCAACGACTGCCAGCAGAGCATTCCTCAGGGAGGTGAGCGCATGAAAGCAATTAAGTTTTGCGAATACGGCCCGCCCGATGTTCTAAAGGTCGAGGAGATCGAGAAGCCGGTCCCAAAGGACAATGAGCTTCTAGTCAGAGTTCGCGCGGCCTCACTTAACTTCATTGACGCCGGCCTGGTGCGCGGCCCGTCTATCCTCCGATTCATAACCGGTTTGCGAAAACCAAAGTTCACCGGCTTCGGGCGAGACTTCGCAGGTGTGGTCGAGGCGACCGGTAAGGATGTCATTGAGTTCAAACCGGGCGATGAAGTCTTCGGGGTAAAATGGGGCGCGCTCGCGGAGTACGTATGCGCTCGCAAAGACCGCGTGGCCTTGAAGCCAGCGAACATTACCTTCGAGCAAGCGGGTGCGGTTGGACTCGCGGGGCTGACTGCGCTGCAGGGGCTGCGCACAGGAAAAATCCACGCTAGCCAGAAAGTGCTGATCAACGGCGCGTCTGGCGGCGTCGGGACCTTCGCGGTGCAGATCGCGAAGGCATTCGACACCGAGGTTACAGCTGTGTGCAGTACGGGCAACGTGGAGATGGCGCGGACGCTCGGCGCCGATCACGTCATCGACTACACCAAAGAAGACTTCACCAAGCGCGAGGAGCGCTACGATCTGATCTTCGATAACGTCAACAATCATTCCTTTTCGGAACGGCGCCACATCCTGAAGCCCGGCGGCATCTGCGTCCTCGCCGGGATTGGCAGCGCAGGATTGCACAAGGGACAGTTGGGACGGATCGCTGGGAACTTCACGGCTGCATGGCGATCCCGCTTTGTGGACCAGAAGTTTGAGAATTATGTCACCACGTCGAACCAGGCGGACCTGAAGTTCCTTAGTGACTTGGTAGCGGAAGGCAAGATGACTCCGTTCGTGGAGAAAACCTACTCGCTTGATCAAACCGCAGAGGCGCTGCGCTATTTCGAGGAGGGGCACGCCCGCGGGAAATTAGTCATCAAGATCGCCGATGTCGTGACCAGCGCAGACGAGCCGACGTCGGATGAATACGTCCCCGCGACCGGTTTCTGGGCGACTGAGACGATGCGCAGCGTTGGTCGAATGAGGGAAGTGAACCATTAAGAATGAATCGTGAGTGGAATGACACCCAACCAATCTATCGCCAGCTTCGCGATCGAGGCGTGCATATGATTCTCGATGGCGTGCTCAATGAAGGCGATCCGTTGCCATCAGTGCGCAATGTCGCAGCTGAGTTCCGGGTCAATCCACTTACCGTGCTGAAGGCTTATCAGCAATTGGTCGATGAGGACCTGGTCGAGATGAAGCGCGGCCTGGGTATGTTTGTTAAACCGGGGGCGCGTGATCAGTTGCTGAAAGGCGAACGCCAAAAATTTCTAACGGACGAATGGCCGCGGATCGCGGAAAAGATCGAGAGACTCGGTCTTACACAAAGAGAGCTGGATGCCGCAGCAGCGCGCCGCTCTTCGTCGAAAAAACGTTAATGCCATGGCGACGATAGAAGCACGCGGTCTTCGCAAGACGTTCGGAACGACGGTAGCGTTGGAAGGCATCGATTTGCATATCGAGGAGGGTAGGATCCTCGGGATTATCGGGCCCAATGGTGCGGGTAAGACAACTGCGCTTAATGCGATTCTTGGCCTAACATCGTACGAGGGAGAATTGAAAGTTCTCGGTCGCGATCCGTGGACGAACCGCGACGAGCTCATGCGCGACGTCTCTTTCATTGCCGACGTCGCGGTGTTGCCACGCTGGATTCGCGTCTCACAATTACTCGATTATGTCGCCGGTGTGCACCCGCGATTCGATCGCGCCAAAGCGGAAAAATTTCTGGCAAGAACAACGATCAAACGCACGAGCAAGGTCAGGGAATTATCGAAAGGAATGGTGGCGCAGTTGCATCTCGCCATCGTAATGGCAATCGACGCGCGATTGCTCGTGCTGGATGAGCCAACGCTTGGCCTCGACATCTTGTATCGCAAACAGTTCTACGACTCTCTGCTAAATGATTATTTCGATCGCAGCCGCACGATTATCGTGACAACACATCAGGTCGAAGAGGTCCAGGATGTTTTGACGGACCTGATGTTCATCGACCGTGGCCGCATCGTGCTCGAGTGCAGCATGGAAGAATTCGATTCGCGCTACCTCGAAGTGATGGTGAATCCCGAGCACCTTGCCGACGCACGCGCCCTCAAACCGATGCACGAGCGGCCGGTTTTCGGGCGCAGCGTGCTGTTATTCGATCACGTTGGTCGCGACCAACTCGAAACGATGGGCGAGGTGCGCCGTCCGAGCATCGCCGATCTGTTTGTTGCCGTGATGAGTCCGCACTCGCAAGACGTTTCCCTCTCCGGTTCACCTCGACGTGACGAGGCAGCAGGTCAGGCAAATCAAGTAGGAGCAGCTAAATGAATCGAACTAATCGTTGTTATTTCTCGTTTAGCAGTCGGCGCATGGCGTTCTGGCGAGCGCACGCGTATCGCGTGCTGGTGAAGGCATTCTGCCTTCACGAACTTCCCAATCGCTTCCATGGGCTGACAAGCCACGAAAAAAGAAAAGTTCGTTGCCGCAAAATGCGGCAACCAGCACGCTACAAGCGTGCGCTCCCCAGAACGCTTTCGACGCATCATCTTTATTTATCAAATGAATAGCGAACCGAATATCGCGAGTCCCGGCGTCACCGACCCCAGCTACAGACCCGCTGCGACGCAGCCGTTCTATTGGTCAGTGTGGCGGGAACTTTGGGAGAACCGTTCAATTTACGTCGCGCCGATACTTGTTGCCATTGTTGTGTTGTTCGGTTTTCTCATTAGCACGATTGGGTTACCGGAACGCCGCCGCGACGTGTTGCTCCACCCGACAACAGCGCGAGGTGCAATCGAAGCGCCGTATGACACGGCGGCAATCACGTTAATACTGACTGCCTTCATGGTTGGTGTGTTCTATTGTCTCGACGCGCTACACGGCGAACGCCGCGATCGCAGCATCCTGTTCTGGAAATCGCTGCCGGTATCCGATCGTATCACATTGCTCTCAAAAGCCACAATCCCGCTGGTCGTTCTGCCGCTGGTAACCTTTGCGATCGTAGTGGCGACGCAGTTGCTCATGATGCTTTGGACCAGCGCGCTACTGATAACTCATGGCATGAGCCCTGCATCGACCTGGACATATGTTCCGCTGTTTCGGAATTCGTTCATTCTTCTTTACGGATTAGCCGCGATTGCTCTTTGGCACGCGCCGATCTATGGCTGGGCTCTCTTAATTTCAGGCTGGGCGCGGCGAGCAACTTTTCTTTGGGCAATCCTGCCATTTTTCGCGATAGCGTTTTTCGAGAAGATCACATTCGGCACCTGGCATTTCGCCTCGATGTTGAAAGACCGTTTGATGGGATTCGCACCGGCGGCCTTCGCTTTTAACATGCATTCCGTAGACCGCCCACAACTCACGCCCGCGACATATCTGAGCTCGCCCGGTCTTTGGCTCGGACTGATAGTTGCCGCGGCATTTCTCGTCGTGGCAATCCGGTTACGCCGTTATCGCGGACCGCTCTAATTCATATGACCGTTGATGCCATCACGCCTCGTTATTTTGTAGGGGAAGCTGACAGCTTCCCTGGGAAGGTAACGGTTCCCCGTACAGCGCAGCCTGAAGCAATCACCTAACGAAATCTCATGCATCCAACTAACAAAGCCGCACGCGTCGCGGGCGCGGTGTATTTATCAATGGTATTTACCGCGCCCTTCAGTCTCATTTATGTTCCCAATAAGCTCATCGTACGGGGGGACGCCACCGCGACTGCTGCCAACATCCTTGCTCACGAAACGCTTTTCAGGCTTTCGATCCTCGGTGATCTCGTTGGGCAGGTCATTTTCATTTGCCTCGCCATCGCGCTCTATCGGTTACTGAGCAACGTAAATAGAACCTGGGCGTTGTTGATGGTTGGCTTTGTTCTGGTCTCGGCAGCCGTCGGTTTTCTCAACACACTAAACAACATCGCTGGTCTTATTCTTTTTCGGGGCGGCGAATTTCTCAGCGTGTTCGACACGGCCCAGCGCAACGCCTTGGGCATGCTGTTCATTCGTCTGCATTCCCAAGGAATCTTTATCGACGAAATCTTCTGGGGGGTATGGCTCTTCCCTTTTGGGTTGTTAGTCTTTCGGTCCGGATTTTTACCTCGCTTCATCGGGCTCTGGTTGATGATCAATTGTTTCGGCTACGTGGCTCTCAGCGTAATCGCTTTGTTCTTTCAGCCTTACTACAGCGCTGCTTTTGGCTACCTCCAACCAGTCTTGTTTGGAGAATTGGCAATCATGCTTTGGCTGTTGATTAAAGGCGCAAAGGCGCCGCCGCTCGAGCTAGCCACAGTCCAGATGAGGACGGCATGAACATGATCGACAATTCGCAACGCACAGCCGCAAAAATCGCAGGAGTTACAGGCCTGCTCGCCGTAGCGATTGTCGTCTTTGGGAATTACGTATTGCTTAGCCCGCTAATCGTCCCGCGCGACGCTGCAGAAACCGCTCGAAACATCATGGCACACGAAACGCAGGCTCGAGTGGCGCTCATTTGTTTCCTGCTGTACAGCGCAAATGTCGTTGTCCTGCTCACAGCGCTTTATGTGATTCTTAAGCCAGTTGATCGGATCCTTGCATTGATAGGAGCGCTGTTCCGTCTGGTATTTGCGGTGTTATGGCTCCTTGCGACACTTAATCTGCTGAGCTCGCTGCGACTACTCGGAACCGCACCCTACCTTCAAGTATTCCAACCGGACCACCTACAAGCCCTGGCTAGGCTGCAGATCGCGGCAAATTTCGACGATTACTATGTCGGTCTGCCATTTTTCGGATTGGCCGCGACCATATGCGCGTACCTATGGCTCAGGTCGGGATACATTCCAAAAACGCTGGCTGCTTTCGGTGTGATTTCATCTGGTTGGTGCGTGATCTCCGCCTTTATTTTCCTGGTTTTCCCAAACTTCAACAAAGTCGTTAATGACTACTGGTTCGATTCGCCGATGGCCATTTTTGAACTCGTGGTCAGTCTTTGGCTCTTGTTTAAAGGAATCGGAGTATCAACTCGTAGCAAACCGAATCGTGTCGGATCGCGTTCAAGTACGTCGGCGCCGGCGCGGTTACCGGTGCTTCTTTAGCTCGATGAGATTAAAACACTTTGTGAAGTATCCCGCGACTATTGTTCTGCGGCGCGAGCGAACGTCGTAATCAATGTGGAATAACAACAAACCTCAACAAAACAAAGCTCATGAAAATAATCAGCATTATTAGCACCTGTTTGTTTTTACTTGTCGGCGTCATTTTTGCTTCCTCTTTGCAGGAACAAAACAAGGCAGTCGCGAAACGTGCATTCGAGGAACTCCTCAGCAAAGGACGCCTTGAACTCGCTGAACAACTTTATGCCAAAGACTTCGTCAATCACGGGATCCATCGAGATATCCGCTTGGACGAAGATCAGGCGGCCTTGAAAGGCTGGCACCAGGCGTTTCCTGATCTATCTATCGTCCCCGAGAAGTTGATCGCCGACGATGACCTGGTCGCGGTGTATTGGATTGCGCGTGGCACCAACACCGGCGCGGGTAACAGCTTACCCGCCACCGGGAAGAAAGTGGAACAGTCCGGGATCACGATCTGGCGGATCGTGAACGGCAAAATAAAAGAGGAGTGGTCTGCATTTGATCAACTTTCAATAATGAAACAACTCGGACTTCTGGATCAGAAACCAGGCGCAGGTGACACCGATGCAACAGACAAGAAGAAGGAATGACGACGGAAATGAACGACGAACCCAAAACACAGCGTCCGCGTAAACGATGGAGACGTGTCCTTAGGTGGACTCTAGTCACGCTTTTTCTTGCGCTAGTCCTATGGGGCTTTATTGCCTACTGGACGTCGACGAATGACTGCGACCACAACGCCGCTACTCCAGCCAACCCGATGAAAGCCGTTGTTTATTGCGACTATGGCATCGCGAATCTTAAGCTTCAGGAAATCGAAAAGCCGACGCCTGCGGACGATCAGATCCTGGTCAGAGTTCGCGCCGCTTCCATCAATCCATACGACTGGCACTTCGTCGAGGGTACGCCTTACGTCATGCGCGCGATGGGAATAGGTCTTCGCAAACCAAAGGACACACGACTGGGTGTCGATTTTGCAGGGACGGTGGAAGCCGTGGGCAAAGACGTTACACAATTCAAACCCGGCGATGAAGTCTTCGGCGGCCGCGGCGGCGCGTTCGCGCAGTATGTTTGTCCGCGTGCAACCCGGGCAGTCGCGTTGAAACCGGCGAATGTGAGTTTTGAGGAAGCAGCTTCGGTCAACATCGCGGCAATCACCGCATTGCAGGCGCTGCGCGATAAGGGAAAAGTTCAACCGGGACAGAAAGTTTTGATCAACGGCGCATCCGGCGGCGTTGGCACGTTTGCAGTCCAGATCGCGAAATCGTTGGGCGCGGAGGTGACGGGCGTTTGCAGCACACGAAATGTCGATCTTGTGAAATCGCTCGGTGCCGATCACGTAATCGATTATACCAAAGAAGATTTCACCAAGAGCGCTGAACGTTACGACGTGATGCTCGACAATGTGGGAAATCATTCGTTGTCGGAGTGCAAAGGCGTCCTGACTCCCACAGGCAAATACGTCCTTATTGGCGGCGGCGGAGCAAGCGATCAAGGCTTTCTCGGCGGACTCGGCAAAGCGCTTTGGGCGATGGTATTCTCAAAATTCGTAAACCAGCAGATGGGCATGATGATGGCCGACGCGAATCACAACGATCTCGCCATCCTCGCCGATATGATGCAGGCAGGGAAGCTGAAACCGGTGATCGACCGCACTTACAAATTAGAACAAGTGCCCGACGCAATTCGTTACGTCGAGCAAGGCCACGCCAGAGGAAAAGTGGTCATCACTGTGGAATAATCGCCCGCGTTAAAAATGTTCGCTTTTGCTCATACTGGCTGATCTTTGTCGCGTTATGAAGATTGTGCATGTCCTCGGGTCGGCGCTCCTCGTCGTATGTTGCCTGGCAGCGGAACCAACGTGGAATCCGGCTGACGCCGTGAAGGAAGCCGAACAGGACATTCGCGCAGGGCATATCAAATTTTATTGGGCGGGTAGTATTGCGTCCAGGCCAGTGGGTGTCCCATTCGAGGTAGCTAAAAATTATCCCAAGGCGAACGCTGGAATAGGTTGTGTCACCAACGACATACCACTTCGAGAACGACAGGAAGAATACGCCCGCCGGTATAACGAAAAAATTTACGCCTACGTTACTCGGAAGCATTAGAAACCATTTCGGCTGTCATTCTGATCCCGCCGTCGCAGGAGAAAAATCTCTGATTAAATGCAACGGTCTAAAGCGCGTTGTTTCGCTTCGCTGCTAATGACATCGTTTGTAAGAACAACACTAGGGACGCCGCGCTGCGGTGTCCGGTCGGCGCAGCGCGCCGACCCTACCATTTGCCGAACCAAGCGATTTGTGTTATCGCCCCACCAAAAATCACGCCAAGCGTGTTGGGAACCTCAAGATGACGCCGTTGTTTAAGCTATCAGGTCTGATGCGTAGAAGCTGCTTGGTTGCCGCTTTGATTCTACCAGCCATCGCGCTGGCTCTTCCGGACGATGCGACTTTATCGCAGCTACTTGTTGGGACGTGGAAGGGTCCACGACACGACACTCAATACCGCGCTGATGGGACGTGGGTCCTCGATCCGCCGGACGACGGCGACAACACGCGCGGGAAATGGCGGATCGAGCATGGCCGGTTAATCGAGACCTGGCGATTGACCGATGAAACTGAGGATTCTTCGTCTGTGGAAGAAATCATCGAGCTTAGTGAAAAGATTTTTAAGTCTCGGATCATTTTACAGGAGGGACCAGGTAAGCCCGAAGGTCAGGTCCTTCCGAGCGAAACTTTTACTGTCACTCGTGTAACGGACCAAAAGTGACAAGTGACGTGTGAAGAGTGACGAGTTCTGATCATGCGAGCGGTCCAGCTCACGCAGATTGGAAAGTCGCTAGAAAATACAAACGTTCTAATTCCACAGATTGGCCCGTCGGACGTTTTGATTCGCGTGGCCGCTGCCGGCATCTGTCACTCGGATGCGCATTATCGCGCTGGCATTTCCAAAATTGATCGTTTACCGCTGACGCTCGGGCACGAAGTCGCCGGTCGCGTGGAGGAAGTCGGCAGCGATGTGACGCACCTCTCAGTGGGAGACCGCGTTTGCGTGCATTATTTGGTCCAGCTGCGGAAGCTGCGAATTTTGTGTGCGCGGCTTGGAACAATTCTGTCGTAGCGGACAGATGATTGGCAAACATCGGGACGGCGGTTACGCGGAATTCATCAAAGTTCCCGGCGCGAATGCGTTTCCGCTTCCCGACGAGATTCCATTCGAAGTCGGCGCAATCATGATGTGCTCGTCGGCAACTGCGCTTCATGCTCTGAACAAGGCCCGCTTCAAAGCCGGCGAGTCGATTGCAGTTTTTGGCTTCGGCGGCCTCGGATTCTCGGCATTGCAATTGGCACGCGCTTTCGATTGCGGAGACGTCTACGTGGTTGAAATCAATCCTGCCAAGCTCGCGTCAGCCGCCAGCATGGGAGCTATCGCGATCGACGCCAGATCCGCAGATCCGGCCGAGCAAATCAAAGAGGCAACCGGTGGAAGAGGAGTCGATGTCGCACTCGAATTGATCGGCTCTGCAAAAACCATGCGCCAGGTCGTGCTGTGCCTCGGCCCTCTCGGTCGCGCCGCTCTTGTCGGATTAACTGCCGAATCGATGTCGATTCATCCGTACACTGAGTTAATCAACAAAGAAGCGGAGATCATCGGCGTCTCCGATCACCTAGCGACTGAACTTCCAGCACTCATCGAATTCGCGCGCAGCGGAAAACTTCGATTTCCGCCAGAGACATTGCGTGTCGTCGATCTCGACGCCTCCCAAATCAATGCGGCACTAGACGCACTTCAGGATTCTATTGATCACGTCAGAACGGTAATAAAAGTGACGAGTGACGTGTGACGAGAGAGAACACCAGCATCGCTGGAGCAAATCCTGCCCACGAAATCACACGAATCACGCTAAACGCAGATATCAAAGGGCTGAGATCAGAAGCTAGACAGACTGGCGTTGTTTTTATCTGTGTTGTGGGCTGATTGTTTTACCCAGCGTAATCAGCGATGGCCTTCGCGACATCAAGCGTGGAAGCGTTGCCACCCATGTCATACGTGCGCACTTTGCCTTCCGTGATCACGCGCGCGATGGCGGATTCGAGGCGCTCGGCGCGCTCGGTTTCGTTGAGCCAATCGAACATCAGCTTCGTAGTCAAGAGCATCGCGATTGGATTGACCTTGTATTGGCCTGAGTATTTCGGCGCAGAACCGTGGGTCGGTTCGAATACGGCGTACTTATCGCCGAGGTTCGCGCTGGGGGCGAAGCCGAGGCCGCCGACCAGACCGGCGCAAAGATCACTGACGATGTCGCCGAACATGTTTTCTGCGACGAGCACTGAGTAATCCTGCGGATTCTTGAACATCCACATACAAATGGCGTCGATGTTTACTTCGTCGGCCCAAATGTCCGGGTAACCCTTCGCCACATCGCGGAAACAGTTTGTCATTAATCCACCGGTCTCGCGCAGCACATTCGGTTTTTCGATTAGCGTCACGCGTTTACGTCCGGTTTTTTTCGCGTATTCAAACGCTTGTTTGCAGATGCTGGTGCAACCTTGCACGCTCATGATACGCGTTGAGAGGGCAATGTTTTCCAGACCAGCCTTGTCCTTCCACTTCTTCATTTTCGGATTTGCACACAGCGCGGTGTAAACCGACTCGGGTAATGGAAAAAACTCCACGCCGCCGTACATCCCTTCGGTGTTTTCTCGAAACACGACTTGATCGATCGGCACGTCTTCACCGCCCGGATTCGTGATTTTGTTACCGCGGTAATTCAGCGGGTTGCCCGGATAACTCTTACACGGGCGCATGTTAGTGTGGAGATTGAAGAGCTGACGCAGTCCCACGATAGGCGAAAAATAGGAGAGTCCTTTGTCTTTGAGTTCCGGACTCAGCTCTTCCTTCGCTTTATCCTGTGGCTTGCTGGTGATGGCGCCGAATAGCGCGCAGGTCGTGTCCTTGAGCGCCTTCACCGTACGCTCGGGAAGCGCGTTACCTTCCTTGCACCAAAATTCCCAGCCGATGTCGCAAGGGACGTACTCCGCATCAAAGTTCATCCGATCGAGGACGATGCGCGTTGCTTCCATCACATCGTTGCCCACGCCGTCGCCCGGCATCCACGCAATTCTGTATTTAGCCATAGGAAGGCGACTTTATCGGCGAGATTCCAGCCTGCAACTCCCAGCAACCTTCAGCAGTTCACCGCAGAGGTCACGGAGTTCACAGAGGAATGTTTATTAAAAAGCCAGGAACTCAGGAAAAATCCTCTGCGGTCTCTGCGTCCTCTGCGGTGAAATACCGGCCCAAGTTGTAGCCGCCTCGCTGTGTCGAGGCGCAGCGTGCACTGCGACACAGCGCCGTGGCTACAGTTAGACCTTTCGCGCGAAGACGTGACGCGACCAGTTTCTCGGCGCCGCCAGTGACAATTAATTCCTGAGCGGCGGGACTGAGCGGCGGGAAGGGGAATGATTTTCCATCGACTGTCAAAACAGATTTGGCGTAATCGATAGTTATTTCCGGGCCGACCGTAGTGGGCTGCGCGATTCGTGAGTGTCGTGCGCAGATGCGTCACCAACTCTGGGCATTCGAAAACAACGAAGCCGTTATTGAATGCGTTGCGCTTGTAGGTCTCGGAAAAACTGCCGGCGATGACGCACGGGATTCCTTTGAACTTCAGCGCGGTCGCGGCTTGCTCGCGGCTCGAGCCGCTTCCAAAATTGAGTCCGCCCACGACAACGTCGCCCTTTTGATAAAGCGTGTTGAAGTTGGGATCGTAATTTTCAAATGTCACTGCCGCCATCTCCTCTGGCGTCATATCGTCGCGGTAAGTGTGTTTGCTCCCGTAAATGCCGTCAGTGTTCAAATTGTCTTTATCGATAAAGAGAATCCGGCCGCGCACGCTCGCGGGAAAACCTTCCATGATCTGCACCGACGCCGCGGGCCTCGGTTTCTTCTCAGGGCGTCGGGTCACTGTGGCTGCGGGTTTGTCGGTGAAATTTTCGGGTGCGCAGATGAAGCCGGCCAGCGCACTAGCGGCGACGACCGCGGGGGAACCGAGATAAACGAACGCGTCACGATCGCCCATCCGGCCTTTGAAATTCCGATTCGTGGCGCTGATGGCGGTCTCGCCTTTCTGCACGAGTCCGCGACCGAGTCCAATGCACGCGCCACAACCGGGCGGCAACGCAATTGCGCCCGCACCTATCAGCGTCTGCCAGTCACCACTAGACTCTGCGCGCGCCTGTGTCTCAGCGCTTGCAGGGGCAAGATAAAATTCAACGCCGTCGGCTACGCGTCCGCCCCGGTTGCGAATGACTTCTGCGGCGTCGCGCAAATCTTCGAAGCGCGCGTTCACGCACGAGAGCAGATAAGCCTTTTGGATCGACACTCGCTTGCGTTCCATTTCCGGTAGCGAAACCATCGTTTTTACTTCGTTAGGCCCGGACACATGTGGAACCACCGTCGCGAGATCTAACTCAAGCTCGATCGCATACTCGGCACCGGGATCGGCACTGAGTTCGCTGCGATTCTTCCACCACCCGTCGATATCGGCGTTTGTATAACCGGACCGGCTTTTCGCGCCACGTTTTCCCGGACGTTTCGGATTGGTGAACTCAGGAACCCGCGACCGCAAGTAGTTCACAGTAATCTCATCAAACGGAAAAACGCCTGCCAGCGCGCCCCACTCCGTAGTCATGTTCGCAATCGTCATTCGCGCTGACATCGGAAGGTTGGCTGCTCCGTCGCCGACGAATTCTACTGCGTGATTGAGCACCTCGTCTTTATTGAACAGTCCGCATAACGCGATGATCACGTCCTTTCCCACAACGCCGGGCGAAAGCTTTCCCTTAAGCACGACTTTTGCCACCGGCGGAACCTGCCACCACGTGACTCCGGTTGCCCAGATACTTGCGGCATCGGTGCGCACGACAGGCGTTCCGAGTGCCGCCATCGCGCCATATAAATTCGAGTGCGAATCGCTGGCGACCACCATCGACCCCGGAACGACATAGCCCTGTTCGATCATCACTTGATGGGAAATGCCGGTTCCCGCTGGGTAGAAATCGATGTCGTGCTCGCGCGCGAAGGCCTCGATCTTCGCATACTTCGCCAGATTTTCGGGCGAAGTATTTTGGATGTCGTGGTCGATGGCGAAGACTGGCTGTGCCGGA
Organism: uncultured Verrucomicrobiae bacterium; assembly: GCA_963761585.1. Classification (GTDB taxonomy): domain Bacteria; phylum Verrucomicrobiota; class Verrucomicrobiia; order Chthoniobacterales; family UBA10450; genus Udaeobacter. The sequence goes on along the minus strand of CAVXHW010000001.1, from coordinate 48,106 downwards.
TCGGCAATCGATGTCGCGCCGATCTGTTTGAATTTTGGAATTACCGCGCCGGTGTTGTCATGCGTCATCACATGGCGCGGGCGGATGGAAATGAAATCGCCCGAACGCACCACTCCTCCGGGAGCGAGTCCATCCGCGTGGCGCGCTGCGATTTTCTCAACAAGTGTGAATGCCATATCACTTTGGGGTGATCCGCGACCGACACAAATCACGCGAAAATGTCATTCTGATCCCGCAATCGCAGGAGAAGAAGCTCTGAGCAATTTTCGATCGATTCCCCAAACAGAATAGATCGAGATGTTTCGCTTCGCTCAACATGACAATCCTAATTAATAAAGCGGAAAATTCGCGTCAATCCGTGTGTTTCGCGGGCAAAATTATTTTTTCGCGGCGCGTTTACCGAGAAGCTTCGCGATGTCGAAGTCCACAAAATCGGCGTGATGAAAAATGATTGATTCGATAGAGCGCTCCACCTTGTCACCCTCGTGGCTGTGGGTTGCGATGATGTGAAGGACTTCTCCGGGTATGCCGTGCTTGTAAGCCAGCGCAACGCCGCTAAACGGGTGACGCACTTGCTGTCCGAATTGTCCCTGGACCACTTTGCCGGAACCGTCCTTGTCGTATTCGAGTGGTTTGCCCACGTCGGCTAGCAGCGAACCGGCGATGAGATAGTCCCGCTGAACAGGAATGCCACAGCGGAACGATTTTTCTAAGACATCCGCGATAGCGATGCATTGCCGCGCACACGAATTTAGATGCTCGACAAAAGTCATGTCGATATCGCCAGCCAGCAGCGTGAACTTAACGGCGCGCAGCTCGTCAAAAGTCCAGCCCTTCCCGCCGCATCCGGTGGTAATCGCTTCGTTCCAAACTGCTGCCACTTTTTCGCGCAATGATTTGTCTTTGATCTTCATCAAAGGCGGAAAGAGCTCCGCGATTTGTTTTACGCCGTAGTTTTTCTGTTCGCTTGTTGTCATGATGATCACCCCAATGGCAGTCGATATTTTTGAGGCTTTGAAGCGGTTCTTTCGATGATTTTTCTCGCTTCCAAATCAAGCTTAACTGTTTCGCCGTACCAACTGATATTTCCTGAGAACTTGCCTTTTAAGCTCTTATTAAGGCGGCTGAACAATTCGGTGTGAGTCAGGTCATTTTTTCCCAGGGCTGACAAAATAGCCTTTTTGAGCGTGTCGTATTTTTCTCTGTCGATATTCTTCCCACTTTTACCCAGTGGGTGTTTCGTCAGTATTTTTTGGGCCGTCGTTTTCCTTCTCATTTGGTGATACTCCTGATGCGGACTGACATTCATGTCGCTGACCTAACAGCATGCGTTTGGACCAGCCATGGTCAATTGAGGCATCAGCTCGGGTTGAATTGTAGTTTGTTTAATGCAGACTTCCCAGCGTCGTTCCTGAAAGCCGGGAGCCAGCTAGATTGCTCATGCCAACCTACGATTATTCGTGTCAGAAGTGCGGGCAGACTTTCGAAGCATTCCAGTCGATGCGCGATGAAGCGTTTCGCGAATGTCCGAAGGAGCTTTGCCGGTTGCCAAAGTGGGGACATGGGAAGGTGAAACGTTTACTTGGCACGGGCGCGGGTCTGATTTTCAAGGGCTCGGGATTCTACAGCACTGATTATCGCAGCGAATCATACAAAGCAGGTGCCAAAAAGGAATCTGCGCCGAAAGCATCTGAAAGCGGCGACAAATCCTCAAAAACCGAGCCAGCAAAAACTTCTTCGTCCGGCGAGACGAAAGCAGCTGAGAAGAAATCAGCAAAAGAATCCGCCTGATATTTTAACAATACCCGCGCAAATCTGTTCTAGCGCGGAATCTCTCCGACAGAGATCTGGATCGGGATGTGGTTAACCTTTTGGCAATTTTTGCAGCTGCTCGATGAACGCCTCAGGGCCGCCGGGGAAATAACCATCGAACTGCCACACCTTTTGGCCGCTGCTGTTCAGCACGACGATGGTGGGAAATCCAAGAACTTCGTACTGCTGGGCCAGTTGCACATTTTGCTTTCTCTCTTCTGTAGGCTGGGATTTCTTGCGAGGAAAATCTAGCTCCACCAGCACAAGATTATCGTGCGCGAAGTCTTTGAACTTCGGTTGCGAGAAAATGTCCTTGTCGAGTTTGATGCACCATCCGCACCAGTCAGATCCTGTAAAATTAAGGAACAGAAGTTTGTGGTTCGTCTTCGCCTCTTCCTGCGCCTTGCTGTAATCATGCTGCCAATCGGATTCCGCTCGCGCGAAGGCAGCGAAAACAAGCGAGACCGCGGCTGCAAAGAGAAATAATCGGGGCGTTTTCACTCGACCATATTCGATGCAGTTGCAGCCCGGCGCAAGAGCGATACAACGCACCGCCCGGGGCAGCTGTTATTTTTCTAAGCGCTGCAATAGCCCGACGAGGCAACGCCGGGCTATCGAAGGAAATCCTGATCTACTTCAGATGCTTCGAGACGAGTTTGGTCATCTCGAACATGCTCACCTGGCTCTTGCCATTAAATACCGGCCTGAGCGCGTCGTCGGCGTTGATCATGATTCTTTTCTTTTTGTCCTGCAGACCGCGCTTCTTGATATATGCCCAAAGCTTTTTTGTAAGCTCCGGCCGTGACAGCGGCGTCGAACCGACGACAGCAGCAAGCTTATCGTCCGGTTGAACCGGTTTCATGAAGGCGGGATTCGGTTTGCGCTTGGAAGTTTTTTTGGTTTTCGGCATGCACGCTGACTAACGTTTCGCCTGTGGGAGAGCAAGACTAAATTTGAGCTAAATAAAAATTTTTTATTCCCGGTCTTCCCGGCGCACGACGATTGCTGCCACATCATCGGGAGCAGTCTTCGCAGAATTCTTGGAAGTTTGCGCTACGATCCGGTTCAGCAACGCCTCCGCAGTGGGCGCAGAATGATCCAGAACTTTTTCGAGCTGACCGGGAGTTACCCGATGGCGCTCATCTTTCGTCCAGCGGAACAAGCCATCCGTGTAGAGGAGGAAAGCATCGCCGGGCTCAAGTTGGATCACTGTTTCAGTGAATTCCGTTCGTTTGATCAAGCCCAGTGGCGGCGCGACCGAAGCGATGGATTCCATTGTGCCGTCGCGATGAAAAACCAGGAGCGATGGGTGCCCTGCGCCAACGACCTGAGCTCGTCCGGTCGCCGGATCAAGGGCAACACACATCGCAGTCATGAATGAGGTCGCTCCGAAGATGCTGCGAAAATCATTATCCACCCCTTCCATCAGGCTCGCCGGCGAATCGTGGTCGATGCTGCCGTGTTGAAAAAGAAGTTTTGCCAGTGTTGTAAGCAACGCGGCAGCCGCACCGTGCCCTGTGCCATCTGCGATCCAGAATAATACCCGGCCGTCCTTCATTCGGACCCAGCCATAGATGTCACCTCCGACCTGGATGACAGGATGGTAGCACGTTGCAATCTGCCAACCCGGCAGCTGCAGCGGCTTCTGTGGTATCAATGATTGCTGCGTTAGGCGCGCGGCTGCCAGATCTCGCTCCAGTTCGCGACGCCATTTCTCCAGTTCATCATTTTGCTGCTCCACTTGTCGCCGCATTGAACGAAGCCGAAGTTGCGTCTCGATTCGTGCCCGCAACACCGATGCATTGACAGGTTTCGTCACAAAATCGTCCGCACCTGCCTGCAGACATGATACCTCGCTTTGCTCGCTGCCATGTGCCGTCAGCATGATCGCAGGGATTTGGGCGACCATTGAATCCTCGTCGGAGCGAAGGCGCTTAAGCACCTCGGCGCCGTTTAGACCTGGCATGTCGAAGTCGAGCAGCAAAAGCGAGGGTGGACGCGCGTGAATTGCCTCCAGCGCTTCAGAACCATCGTTTGAGACGCGGCAATTGTAACCAGCAGCGCTGAGTAGTTGGGCCAATACCCTGCGACTCATCGCGTCATCATCGACGACTAAAATCTCTGGATGTGAATTATCTCGCATCTGTGCTTCGGATTCGGATTACGCACACTGGCGTATTGTATTTGTGCTTCGCTTTGTCAACAATCGAAGCAGCTGGAACAAAGCGTGATTTAATCATTGGCAACGAGTCTGACTCCGGATACGATTAGCCAAATTTTCATTATGAAATTTTCAATCCCGCTTGCTCTTCTCGCGGTTTTCTTTTTGGCCTCATGCGCTGAGGAGCCGCCACCACCACCGCCGCAGCACCATCGGCCGTCAGCTTACGCCCCGCCCCAACCTCAAGAATACCCACCGCCGCAGCAGCCATTTAACCCGAATGGACCGGCTCAGCCAGTGGCGCCGCCGCCGCCGGTGGTCGCATCTTCACCTCCGCCCGCGGCCGCGCCGCAGACAAAGGTGGCAAAGGGCGATTATCCTTACGGAATTCCCGTCCCTGGCAAACCGCATCTGGTGGAAAGCCCGTATTCGCCCGGGAAATATATCGATGTGGAAGGATTCCCTCCCGGCACTGAAGTGAAGGATCCTTACACCGACAAGATTTTCCTTGTGCCGTAACGCGAGCGGTTCCGGAGTTGCGCTCATGCGGCGAGTAAATGCCGGATCAACGCCACACGGCCTTTATGCGAACATCCGGCAGGAATATCAGGAGGTTTAGATTGATTCTATGGATTTGCGGATAAAACGGGCGCCTCGGATCGATCTCGAAATCACTGTGCCGGGCGATAAGAGCATTTCGCATCGCGCGGTGATCGTCGCCGCTCTCTCCAATGGCGTGTGCACGCTGCGCGGATTTCTACCGAGCGAAGATTGCATGCATACGGTGAATGCAATGCGCGCGCTGGGAATCAAAATCGAACAGCCTGATCCAACCGTGTTAGTCGTTCATGGAAAGAAACGGATTCTCGCCGCGCCAAACCAGGATATTAATTGCGGCAATTCGGGCACGACCATGCGGCTTCTCGCGGGTCTGCTGGCTGGGCAAAAATTTGAGAGCCGGCTGGTAGCGGATCCTGGCTTGTCCAAACGGCCCATGGATCGCGTGATCGCGCCACTTTGCGAGATGGGCGCGAGCGTTGTTGCCGAAGGCCCTGACGGTACGCCGCCATTGCGCATCCACGGCGGGTCGCTTCATGGAATTCAATACCGCCCATCGGCCGCTAGTGCACAAGTGAAAAGCGCACTGCTGCTGGCCGGTCTTTTTGCGAAAGGCAAGACCACCGTTGAAGAACCAGTGCCGACGCGAAATCACATGGAGAAGATGCTCAACTATTTCCTTGTGCGATCGACAACCGAAGATGACGGCAGCGTCAGCGTTTTCGGAGAGCAGGTTCCGGAGTCACGGGATTTCGATATTCCCGGCGACATCTCTTCGGCAGCGTTTTGGCTCGTTGCCGCTGCGGCGCAGAGCCGTGGACATCTGCTGATTCGCGAAGTTGGATTAAATGATACGCGAACGGCGATGCTAGGTGTGCTACTCCGAATGGGTGCGCACATTCGAGAAGCCGTCGAGGATATCGAGCACGTTGAACCGCGCGGCGTGGTGGAAGTCACCGGAGTGCCGCTAAAAGCGACAGTCATTCAGGGGAGAGAAGTGCCGCAGCTCATTGACGAGTTGCCGGTTTTGGCCATAGCAGCCGTTCTGGCGAGCGGCAAAACGACCATCCGGCATGCAGAGGAACTGCGCGTTAAAGAAACCGATCGCATTGCGGCAATCGCGCACAATCTGCGCACCATGGGGGCGCAAGTCGCCGAACTAAGTGATGGACTTGAAATTTATGGACCAGCGCCGTTGCACGGAGCGCGTCTGCAGAGCTTTGGCGATCATCGCATTGCCATGGCTTTTGCTGTAGCGGGCTTGTTTGCCGAAGGCGAAACGATTATTCAGGACGCCGAATGTATTCGCGAATCGTATCCCGGATTCGAAGCAGTTCTTGAAGAGTTTACCAACCCGAAGCGAATGCAGGTCAGCACGCCGGTAATCGGATCACTCGCTCCTGTGCCCGCACAGGAGTAGTTTCGTTAGGCAAGAACTACACATGGGATCATACGCTTCCCAACATCGTGTGATCGCCATTGATGGTCCTGCTGCCTCGGGCAAGAGCAGCGTCGCGCGGAAGCTCGCCCGACAACTCGGATTTACCTACGTCAACTCGGGTGCAATCTATCGAGCGATCACCTGGCATCTTCTTCAAAACAGGATTAGGCCGGACGAGGACGAGCGCATCTCTAAGGCGCTGGATGCAGCAGCTCTTGCATGTGTTGTTCGAGATGGTGAGGCTCGCATCGTCGTGGATGACGTCGATCCCGCCGAGCATTTGCGTGACGACCGGGTGAACGAGAGCGTCTCTCGTGTCAGCAAATTACCGCGAGTCCGCGAAATCATTTCAGAGAAACTTCATGACTGTGCTGAGGGGCATGACGTCGTAATCGAAGGCCGGGACATTGGGTCGGTCGTTTTCCGCGACACCCCGTACAAATTCTATATCGATGCTTCTCCTGAGGTGCGTCTGCAACGTCGTGCCGCACAAGGTGAACGCGACGAAATTACCATTCGCGATCGCGATGATGTCTCACGGGCCGTTTCGCCACTAATAAAAGCGAAAGACGCGCAGCTGATCGACACTTCCGATGTGACTGTCGAACAAGTGGTGACGGAGATAATGATGCGGCTTGAGCAAGCGGGTTTGCCGATTGGCAATGTTCAGATCACAAATCGCGCGCCCGGCGAATGAATTTCTATTATTGGGTTGGCTATAATCTCAGCCGGCTGGCTGGCCGATTATTATTTCGGTTTCGGGTCATTCATCGGGAGCGCATGATCCAAAGCGGGCCGGTGATTCTGGCGATGAATCACCAGAGCTATCTCGATCCGCCGCTGGCTGGAAGCACGTGTGACAGACCGATCTATTTTCTCGCGCGCCGAACGCTTTTGGACGTACCGCTATTGGGGCGGGTTTTGCCAAAGCTAAACGTGATCCCGGTCAATCAGGAAGGCGTTGATCGCACCGCGATCAAAGCTGTGATCCGCGTTTTACAGGCCGGTAACGGCGTTCTCATGTTTCCGGAGGGCTCGCGCACCGTCGATGGTAACCTTCAAGCGGCTGAACCGGGATTGGGTTTGATAATCGCCAAAACGCTCGCGCCGGTCGTGCCGATGCGAATCTTCGGCGCTCGCGAAGCGCTACCGCGCGGCGGCGGCCGGCTTCGGTTTGTGCCAATCACGATTATGATTGGGGAACCGATTTCGTTCAGCGCAGCCGATCTTCAGCGGTCAGACAAAAATCTGTACGCTCAGCTAAGCGATCGCGTTATGAACGCCATCTCTGCGCTGCGCCTGGAGTGATGCGTACTGGCCCGCTTGCGCTTGCGATGTTCACTTGGATACTGGGTAGTGAATCTGCCAAACGAAATTAGCGAAAAATCGCCAACACCTCGAGTTCCAAAAACAGCGGTTTTGTTAATGGCAGTGATTGTGATTTGTCTGGCGATGCTGGCAGTTTTTGCCAATGTCCAGCGTTCCCGGCGCGATGCCGTCGAAGTAGTCACAGTTAGATTGACAGCTTCGCCTACGCCTCAAGAGCGTTAACATTCGTTTGACATCGAAACCCTCTCCGATTTGTTCGTTCGCCACCAAACAAGACCTAATCCACCGGTGATATGAAAAAAACTCTTGCTCTATCCTTACTAATTCCTTTTGCGCTGGTTTGCTCGTGCCAAAAACAAGATTCAACGGCCGAACAACAACTGGCTCAACGGAAAACGGAATTAGATGCCCGGGAGAAAGCATTGGACGAAAGAGAGAAAGCATTGGCGGAGCGACAGGCATCGGTAGTGAAACCGAGAGTTGCTCCAGTTCCTCGAACAGCCCCCGTTCCTCGAACAGCTCCCGCGGATCCCGATCTCCAGAACCTCATCGGCAAGATGGAAGAACTACAAAAAAGGAGGGTTCCCGCGTCACGACGTAGCCAGGCAACGGTTCCTGCCACAGAACAAGCGTCTCAGCCGAGTCCGTCGCCTACGCCAGAGTAGTTTTCAGACTGGTTAGGCGCTCTTTCCGAAAGAATTCGGTGAGTTTGTCGACTGCGTAGCAAGCTCGCGCGCGTATTGAAGGGTGTCGATGGAATCGACGGTCTTATCGCGTCGAATCGCCTTAATTCTAGGGAAACGCAGTGCGAGTCCACTTGCGTGGCGACTGCTGGGCTGGATTGAATTGAAAGCCACCTCTAGCACAACATTTGGGTTCACTCTGCGATAGCGGCCGTGGTCGGCTATTGTGTTTTGTTTAAAATGTTCGGTTAGCTGTGCAATTTCTACATCGGTCAATCCGCTATAGGCTTTGCCGATAGGCAAGAGTTCGCCGGTGGTTTCGTCGCGCACGGCAAACGTATAGTCGCTTAACACATTGTTGCGTTTTCCATGGCCAAGCTCCGCCGCCACAACCACCACATCCAGCGTCGCTAGTTCGCGTTTCAATTTAAACCAAAACATTCCGCGGGTGCCGGGGAGATAAAAACTTTCGGCGTCTTTGATCATTAAACCTTCATTCAAACGCTGACGCGCACCCTGGAAAATTTGCTCAATTTCCGCCGCAGAATGCGCTGGCGTGATGTTCGCTCTCTGAAATTGGGGCGGCAATATAAGCGTGCCTAGTTGTTCGCGTCGCTCACGAAGAGGAGTTTTCAAGAGGGAGCGTCCGTTCACCCAGAGAAGATCGAAAATCACAAAGGCGACCGGCACATCCGCGGCGGCTACGGCAAACAGATCAGCGGTGTGCTCCTTGCGCCCAAGCCGCTTCTGCAAATCGAAGAAGGTCAGTCGTCGCCTTTCGTTAAAAGCGATGATTTCGCCGTCAGCAATTAGCTCCTGGTCGAACTTCCTGGCGTGGTCGACCAGTTCCGGAAATTGCCCGCTAATTCGTCGCAAATCGCGCGAGAAAATCTCGACTCTATCTCCGCTGCGATGGAGCTGTGCACGAATCCCGTCGAATTTGTCTTCAACGTACACCGTCCCGGGATCGAAGAGCCAGACCGGTCGCTGGCGACCACTTCAACAAAACGGTTCCAGACGGCATCTGCGCTGGGTTCGGGAGTGGCGAGCATGCATTTAATAGGACGAAACATTGATAGCTCGGCATTGTGCAGCTCTGTTCGTGAGGCCAGGAGCGCCGTCTGGCCAATGTCGCCTAACAACATGTTAGCCCGTTTCACTTCTTCGAGCGAAACGTCAAAAGCCTTGGCAATGGCTTCCTCCACAAGACCCTCGCGCAAACCGATACGCAGGTCGCCAGTCAAAATCTTGACGACGTACTCGCCTTCACGCGCGGATAAAATCGAAAATCGCTCCCGCAGCAGCTTTGCCTTGGCGATCGGGCCGCGGGCGCGCTGCAGATTTTGGAACAACTCCGCCGATTCGAGAATGGTGAATGGTTGCGGCGCCGTTCGGCCATCAAGAACTTCAAACGCGCTCTTGCCAGCGTCGCCATGTCTGCTGACGATTCCATGAAACTCCGAATCGTCGATTTTAGTCGCATCGTGCAGCGCGCGGAAGATTACGGCCCATCCGACCTGCAATACGCGCGGATCGCTTTGGGCAAATGCTCTTCCGGTGAAGTACGTTGTTGCAATCGGAAGCTGCTCACTTGTTAGTCTGCGGAGGTAATCCGACAGCAATCGAACCTTTTCCAGTTTTGCCGGAATCGCACTGATCTCTTCACCGACATTCGCGAAATCCAGAAATTCAGAGTGCTGCGTAGACTCGGAGGGAAGCCGCGCTGCCGTGGAATTTTTCGGCAGAGATTGCAGTCCGACGTCTCTTCGTTCGAAGTGCAGTTCCATCTGGTTTTCTTCGGTTAGCGCCCACGCCTCGAGGCCACGTGCGCGAAGATCGGAGGCAAAAGCTGCGGCAAAGCCATGGAGCGTCAACACTCGGCGCGGCTGCACCAATTCGACGTACCGAAGCAAATCGTCGTAATCCGCATGATCCGATAGAGGAAATGCCGCATCGACCTGATAGCGATAGACTGCATGAGGATCTACAGCCCATCCGCTGATGAACGCTACCCGTTTTCGCGGGATCTTCTCCAGCATCATTGAGCGATTCGCGCTGGGCGGACAGATCAACACTTTGCCGGCGACGTCGTTCCGATTGTATCGCACGTATTTGCAAAAGGATTGGCCCAACTGTTCGTAGATGCGCGTCATTTGATAAACCGAGCCATGTAACATGGGGGTCAAACCTGCGCCCTCGAGCGCACAGAGGATTTCCTGCGCCTTGCCTAACGAGTAGCCGAGCAACACCGGCACTTCACCTGCGTCAATCGTTTCGCTGCAGAACGCGATCATTCGGTCAATCACCTCTTTCGTGGGTGGAAACCGATAGCGCGGCACGCCGAAGGTTGTTTCCATCACAAGCGTGTCAGCATGACGCCATTCCGCCTGCTCGGCGGATTTGCCGGGACGCAGCTTGAAGTCACCAGTGTAGAGCAGCGTCTCCTCGCCAGCGAAAATAAGGCACTGCGCTGAACCAAAGATATGCCCGGCAGGCAATAACATGAGATCGACGCAGCGAATAGATCGTCTTTCCCCAAATGGCAGTGGATGTTCGATGCGCGAGCCCGGCAGACGGGCACGCAGGAGGTGTGCAGTGCGCTCAGAAAAGATGACCTCCTGATGCGGCGCAATGTGGTCACTGTGCGCGTGGGAAACGAACGCAAAACGTTTTGCGTCCCATGGGTCCAGCCAGAAATCCTGTTGTGGCAGGTAAACACCGCGCTCGTAGCGAACTTCGATCACGCAGAAAATTACTTGGCAATTGCGCGAGTTCCATAGCACGGATGCTGCCGATGAGCATTGTGGGTTGCGCGTTGACACCTGCCTCAAGGACCCGCTTTATTAGGGAAATGAGATTTGCTGCCGCACTTCTAATTTTGACTTTCCTGGTTGTTTCCGCTCCGGGGAAGAGCGCACGCGAGGAACCCAGGGTCATCGAGAAAGTCACGGCGCTGCCCGTGGCCTTGGATCCAAATTTCGAGTTTCGAAAAACCAGCCTCTTCTTCATGAGTGAGAAAGGGGGGCTAAAGCCGAATGAAAGGGCGCACGATTCGACCAGCAAGGTTAGCGGGAAGGGAAATACGCCGAACCAGAAAACTTCTGTGCTTCAGGATGCGCCCATCGTTTTTGAGAGGCAATACCGTCTTTACGGCGCAGTCAGCGGGGTCGATCAACGGCAGCGTTTCGGTAATTACTTCGATTTTTTTTGGCGGGTCAAACGCCCCTCGGATGTCACCGTGCGTCTGGAATATCGCCAGGAGAAATTGCACGAACACACCCAGGCCCAGGAGATCACTTATAGAAACGTGCGCGGCACTAACAAGACTGAATTCAAGGTGATCGGCGACGATTATTTTGATGATGGCCGCGTGATTGCCTGGCGCTGCCTATTAATCGCAAACGGCCGAATCGTGGCGGAAAACCGCTCGTTTCTGTGGGAATAAATGGCGGCACAGCGCGCGCGTTGGTGTTTTTGCTCCCGCAAGCCGTGCCTCGAAGCGATGGGACTCATTAAGAACTGCGTTCCGAATCACTTCATGAGAGATTTTCCCACGCGTGGGCAAGTTTGACAGCATGGGTTTCGGACTGGTATCGTTTGAAGAGTAACTGTGGACTCATCTATTCAAGTTGGGGTAAGAGGGCCGGCCGTCTGGGTGAAAGTGGAGGGAAAAGGTAGCTTCCTCAATAGCGGCAATCTCAAGGAGTTCTCGCGCGAAATGCTGGACCGCGGGTATCGCGAATTTGTGGTGGATCTGGCGGATTGCGCCATGATGGATTCCACATTCATGGGAACTATGGCCAGCGTGGCGTTGCGATTAAAGGAACTCGGCCGCGGTCATCTTCACATCGTTCATTGCGGCAATCGCAGTGAGCAACTTCTTTCCGGGCTCGGATTGGATCAAATATTCGATATCCACACCGATGGCAGTGGTGCACCGGAATGTGAAGCGCTCGAACAAGCCGCCAGAAGCCACACGCAAGATTCCCGAAAAAAGGAGCAGACAGAGACCATGCTCGAAGCGCACGAAGCGCTTTGTGAGGCGGTGCCCGAAAATATCTTTCGCTTTAAGGACGTTCTCGATTTCTTAAAACAAGATCTTCATCACGAGACGTCTTCGAAGTAAGCTGGCCTCCCGCAATGTGGCCGACTCTTTTCCTTGGACTGCTTGTCGCGTCTCTGGCCGGGTGGGGTATCACTACCTATCTTCAGAGCCGGCGAATTCGCAGACTGGAGCGCTCGCATGAGGAGATTCAGGTCGAGGAGACGCTCGTCTTCGATTTCCTCCACGGGTTAGGCGAAGCATTCCGGGGAACAATTAGACCTCAGGAATTGCATAGGCTCATTGTGGAGGGGGCCGTGCGGATTCTCGATGCACAGGGCGGTGCGCTTTACGTTGCGGATCGGACAGGCGGCAGGCTCATGCCCGGATTCATCTCGAAAGGCTGTCCGCCGCTGGTAGATGTCCCGCAAGATATTCTACAACAAGCGGCTGCCAATCCCGTTACCCTTGAGACTTTCCTGCGGCTCCACATGGTTAGTGCGAATGAAGGACTCATTGGCCGCGTTTGGCAAACAGGTCAGCCTGTTTGTATCAACGAATTCTCGGAAGCGCCGGAGTTGGCCAAATTGCGAGGAAGCGCTTTTGGCAGCGTGTCAGTCGTGGTCACGGCGCTCCAGTATGGCGACCAGAACCTCGGTGTTTTGGCGGTCGCCAACGGTCCAATGGGTGCCCCATTTTCGCAGGCTGATTTTGTCGTTTTTAAATCCATCGCCGAGCAATCGGCTTTTGCGCTCTACAACGCGATCATTTATTCGATGGCGAACGAAAAAAAACGGCTGGATCACGATCTCGAAATCGCGCGAGACATTCAGCGCATCCTGCTTCCATCTGAAGCGCCGGCCATCAATGGGTTCCAAATCAGCGGGATTAATGTGCCGGCTCGCCAGGTAAGCGGCGATTATTTCGATTACATCCAGGTCGATCAAGATCGACTTGGTGTTGCAATCGCAGACGTTTCCGGCAAAGGCGTCCCTGCATCGCTGATCATGGCGATTTGCCGCAGCGTGTTGCGTGCAGAGGCGGCCCGGAACCCATCTCCGGCGGATGTGTTACGAAAAGTTAATCGGCAGCTTTATCCAGACATTAAAGAAGACATGTTCATCAGCATGGCCTACCTGGTCCTGGATCATCAGCACAATGGCGTCACGCTTGCGCGGGCCGGACACGATGCGCCGTTATTGTACCAGCGGAAGTCGCAAACAATAACACCAATAAAGTCGCCGGGAATGGTGGTGGGAATTGACAGCGGAAGTGTGTTCGATAGGCTTACCGTCGATTTTTCGGTACCGCTCGAGCGCGACGATTGCCTCGTTCTCTACACCGACGGTGTGACTGAGACGCTTAACTCCGAAGGAGACGAGTATGGCGTTGATCGCATGATGCAGTCGGTTCGCGCCAGCGCGAACGATGGCGCGTCAGCGATTGTAAAGACGATTATCGAGGACGTGCGCGAGTTCACCGGTTCGGTGCCGCAAAACGATGACATTACTGTGATAGCTATCCGCAAAACATGAAAAAAACCCCTTCCCGTGAACGCGAAGAAGAAATGAAGTCGTCAGTGCAGGCGAAGCAACCCTCCCCAATGGTTGCAGGTGACGCCGATTCCGACGATGCAATGGCCGGCTTGCAAGCCGATCTCGACCGGTTTCGCGATCTTGCCCTACGCAGCCAGGCTGATTTCGAGAACTACAAAAAACGCGCTGCCCGCGAAAAAGAAGATGCGGTGAAATACGCCAATAGCTCCTTACTCCAGCGTTTGGTCTCGATTCTCGACAATTTTGAACTGGGTTTGGCGGCCGCGAAAGCGGAAAGCACGCAATCTCCGATCTATTCCGGAATGATTCTTGTTCAAAAACAGCTGAACGATTTGCTCGAGGAAAACGGACTGCAAGCGATCGAAGCCGAAAACCAAAAGTTTGATCCGAACCTGCACGAAGCGATTGCCCATGAGCCGAGCGGGATCCCCGAAGGAACAGTGATTCGCCAAGCCCGGCGAGGTTATCGGTTCAAGGATCGTCTGCTGCGACCTGCGCGCGTCGTTGTTTCCAGCGGCCCGGCGAAGTAGGGAGCATTCTTGTTTGCTGCAGATTAGTCTGATTGGTCACTTACTACCTTCGCTTTGATGGCTACGGAGAAACGCGATTACTACGAAGTGCTCGGCGTCGAACGCAACGCCGCCGGTGAGGAAATCAAACGGGCCTATCGCAAGCTCGCGGTAAAGTTCCATCCTGACAAGAATCCGGACGATCCGCATGCCGAGGAAAAATTTAAAGAATTAGGCGAAGCGTACGACGTCCTTATGGATCCAGACAAACGCGCGGCGTACGATCGCTTCGGTCACGCTGCGTTCGCGCATGGCAGTGCCGGTTTCGGCGGCGGTTTTCACGATCCGTTCGAAATTTTCCGCGAAGTGTTCGGTGGCGGCGGATTCGGCGGCGGGATTTTCGAGAGTTTTTTTGGTGGCAACGCCGGAGCGCGCTCCGACGATGGGCGCCGTGGGTCGGATTTGCGGTACGACATGGAAATAAAATTGGAAGAGGCGGCTTTCGGCGCAGAGAAGACGATCGAGATTGAGAAGCTCGATGCCTGCGAAAAATGCCATGGCAGCGGCGCCGAACCAGGCTCTCGCAAAACAAGTTGTCCGACATGTGGTGGGCGAGGGCAGGTGATCAGTTCGCGTGGCTTCTTTCACGTGTCGCAAACATGTCCACGTTGCCACGGCGCCGGTGAAATCATCGAAAAGCCATGCCCGAACTGCCAAGGCGAAGGGCGTGTCGAAAAGCTAAGCCGAATCAAATTGAAGATTCCCGCGGGAATCCGGGAGGGCACGCGATTACGTTCGCCGGGAAATGGCGAGGCTGGCATCGGCGGCGGTGCGGCCGGTGATCTTTATGTGGTGGTCCACATCAAGGAGCACAACATCTTCCATCGCGAAGCCGACGATCTGTATTGTGACGTGCCAATCCCGTTTTCCGTTGCGGCGCTGGGCGGGGAGATTGACGTGCCGACGCTTGAAGGCAAGGCCCTTGTTAAAGTTCCTGCAGGCACGCAAAGCGGCCAAGTGTTTAAGCTCCGTGGCAAAGGCATAACAAACGTAAACGGCCGGAGCCACGGCGATTTATTCCCCAGGCTGATCGTTGAAGTGCCGTCGCGTCTTAATCCAGAGCAACGCGGCAAGCTCGAAGAGTTCGCCGCACTTTGCGGCGAGGAAAACACTCCCATGCGCAAAAGTTTTTTCGACCGCGCAAAGGAATTCTTTAAGTAAGCGGCGCAATTCCCGTGGTTCGCAACGCCGTCACCCTGATCGAATGCCCACGCGACGCATGGCAGGGCCTTAGCCGGCAAATTCCCACCGAACTGAAAACCCGTTACCTGCGCGCCCTGATCGAAGCGGGGTTCAAACACATCGATGCTGTCAGCTTTGTTTCTCCCAAGGCAGTTCCACAAATGGCCGACAGCGAAAAAGTGCTGGAACAAATCGATCTGCCTAACGATGTCGAGATCATCGGAATCGTAGTGAACGAAAAAGGCGCTGAGCGTGCCATTGCCACCCAAGCTGTTTCAACTCTTGGTTTCCCTTGCTCGATCTCCGAGACCTTTCTGCGCCAAAACCAGAATCAGACGCTAGACGAGTGCTATAAAGTTTTGGAATCGATCAAGAGAAAAGCAGATGACGCGGGGCTGAACACCGTGGCTTACATTTCGATGGCGTTTGGAAACCCGTATGGTGATCCGTGGGATAAGACGCAGGTTCGCGACGCGCTCAATAAACTTGTCGATCTCGATATACAATCCGTGTCGCTTGCTGACACCGTCGGCATGGCGGGTCCTGATTTGATTCGAAGTGTATTTGAATCAGTGACAAGTGAGTACCCGGACCGCGGTCTTGGCGTGCACCTCCACAGCGCGCCCGCCGAGGCTGAATCCAAAGTACTCGCCGCGTATGACGCCGGATGCCGTCGTTTTGATTCGGCCGTCAGCGGTCTCGGTGGCTGCCCATTTGCGCAGGATGCATTGGTTGGAAACATTTCTACAGAATGTTTGTTCGCCGCTTTGAAACAGCGCGACGTGGAGCTGCCGGTGAGTAATGCGTTCCAAAGTGTGGTGTCACTAAACTCGCTGATCGCGGCTGACTACTCGTAGGTCGGTTCAACCCAACCGCCCCCATGCATCGTTTCTACATCGCGCCGGGAAGCTGGGACCCTCAGGGGCTCGCGTTGCGCGGCTCCGAGGCGCACCACGCGCGGAACGTCTTGCGCATGCAAGCCGGCGACAAGCTTGTCCTCTTCAACGGAGAAGGCCGCGAACTCACCGCACAAATTACAAATATCGCCGACCACGAAATCCGATTACGGAAATTGCACGAATCGGAAACGGCGCCGCTGCGTTGCAGAATTGTTCTGGGCCAGGCAATCCCAAAAGGGAAAAACATGGACCTCATTGTGCAGAAGGCAGTCGAGATCGGCGCAGCAGAAATTGCACCGATCATTTCCGACCGCACCATTGTGCAGCTCGATTCTGGAAGTGCCTCGCAAAAACAGACGAAATGGCAGCAGATCGCCATCGAAGCGGCCAAGCAATGCGGCCAGAACTGGCTACCGCGCGTTCACACTCCGAAGAAATTAGCCGAATTCTTCTCAACCTCCGACCAACCATTCGATCTTCGCCTGATCGGATCGCTCCAGCCTGATGCGCAGCAATTAAAAAACATTCTGAAAACCTATTCGAGCCAGCACGGTGATCGTCCGCGGAGCGTATTGATGCTTGTGGGACCGGAAGGCGATTTCACTCCCGCAGAGCTTGCCCTCGCGCGCCGTCACGGCTGTCAGCCGATCACGCTGGGACCAATCATCCTTCGAGTAGAAACCGCGGCAATCTATTGCCTGAGTGTTCTCTCCTACGAGCTGCTGATTTAACAGAGGGTACGCCAGCGCCCAATGACAACAGCCTACTCGGCCACCGCCGCTTCGACGGCGGATTCGCTCGGAAGCTCGGGCGCCGGCGCGGTTTGATCCGGCGGTGCCGGCTGGATCGAGACAATGATGAATTGGGCGACGCTGTCCTCAGTGTTTAGCGAGATGGCTTCAGCAACCTCATGCCCGAGCAAGGCCTGACCGATGGCGGTTTGGTACGAGATAATGTGACGATCGGGATCGCCGTCCCATGCGCCAAGGATGGTGTAAGTCTCTTCGTTGTTTGTTTCAGCATTTCGCAAGGTGACAATCGTGCCGATGGAAACACGCGATGTATCGGGATTTTCGAATGAAGTGCCCCTGGCGTCGTGCAGCATTTGCTCCAAATCGGCTTTGCGCCGCATCAACACGCTTTGCATTTGCTTCGCCGCTTTGAATTCAAAATTCTCGCTCAGATCGCCGTAGGACCGGGCAATTGCGATCTCCCTGGTGTTCGCGGGAATTTTTACTTTCACGATCTCTTCGTGTTCTGCTCTGCGCTTTTCCAAACTGCTCCAGGACACAATGAGCGGCGCGGTTTTTTCCTGCGTTTCTGCACCGGCGATCATCGTTTCCAGTTCCGGATAAACTTTGACCATCCGTGCCAGGAGCGATCGTTTGGTCAACTCATCGAACAATGGCGTGACCTGGAGACGTCGCATCGCATCGCGCGCCAAACCGACATCGACCTTTTTGAACATCTCCCCAAGCAGTTCCCGGTCGTCAACCAACGCCTTCAACAACCTGCTGGCGCGAGGGGTAGCATAATGCTGTTCGCGCTCTAGCGCGGCGAGGATCGCCCACAGCAAATCCGGAGTAATCAGGTCGCCCCAATTCTTTTTTTCGCCGCACAACCAAATCAGCATCTCGCTCGTGGCTGAATGTTCGCGAATACTTCGCTCCAGCATCGTCCGAAGCTCAGCGTGTTGCCCGGTTTCATTCAAGATGCGCGGAATTTGCGCCACCATTCGACCGTGCCTCGCTTCCATGAGGCGCAAAGCCCGCTCTGTCCACCCTGTTCCCAACGCGGCCGGCAGCGCTTGCAAAACGCGTTTCTCTTTTGCTGCTGGCAAATTTGGCAAGATCGAGCTCAGGCGCTTTTCCTCGTCCACAATCATCTTGTGAAGAGTCAAACCGACGTGTGTGGTGTGCAGTGACGGAATCCCCGCGAGCAAATCATCCCGCCCAATGATGAGCTGGAATGCAAGCTCAGGATGCAATTTCTGGTTGCGCGCCGCTGCGTTCTCGATCGCGACGACGATCGGCTGAAGTTGTTTTTCAGGTTCCTTGAATTGCTCGTAAGAATTTATGATCTGCTCGACTGCTGCGATTTGTTGCTTCGGCTGCTTGGCCTTATGGAATGCTGCCAGTAGCTCATCGGTGTGCGACACTCCTTCGCCGCGAATTTGAATCGGGTCCGTCTTTTTTGCAGGAATTGAGAACCCGCCGCTTGTTCTAAGCGCTTTCCTCGTTGATTCCCACCAGCGTTTCCACTCCGCTTCGGTAAAGATATCGCCAATGAGCCATTCTCCGATCTGCTGTGCGCTGGCACTGCCGTCCAGGCTTTCCAAAATGTTTTGCACCAAGGCCACTGGATTCTCCTTCGCCAGTTTTTTCATCGATTCGATGTCCGTTGACTTGCGGACTAAAAAATGTTCCGGCGCTAGCGGCATCAGATTCTCTGCCGCGTATTGCGCCTGCATCGGATGAGACTTTTTGGTTGCGAAATCGATGACGATCTGATTTAGCAACAGGTTCCATTCGCGGACGCGACCGAACCCCCAACTTTTGTGCAGGCAAAATGTACCCGGTTTTAATTTTTCCAGTTGGCCGGCAGATTTCGTAGTGAGCTTGCCAGCTTCGACGAGTTTTTCTAATTCAGCGTCCATTTATGGGAACAAAGTGCATACATTGACGTATAGGTCCCATCGGCCTGTTGCGCAATTTGCGATTGCCGCACGGCTTTGTGCATGAAACCCTCCCCCGCGTGACGACGAGCATCTGGTTCTGGATCGCGTTTCACGTTGGCGTGTTCATTGCCATTGGAATCGATTTGTTCACTTTCCGCGTACGCGGCCGCGAATTGAGCATGGCCGCAGCGGCGCGGCGCAGCATTCTTTGGGTGATCGTTTCGCTGGCGTTTAACGCCGTCGTCTGGCGTGTGAAAGGGCCGCATCACGGGCTCGATTTTCTTACCGGCTACCTGATCGAGTATTCCCTGAGCATGGACAACATTTTTGTGTTCGTGCTGATCTTCACGCATTTCCGGGTTCCACCCCGCGCACAGCACCGGGTATTGGTCTGGGGAATTATTGGCGCTCTCGTCATGCGCGGCACCATGATCCTGTTCGGCATCGCTTTGGTGCGGCGGTTTCACTTCGTTTTGTACATCTTCGGTCTTTTCCTGCTGATTACTGCAGCGCGCATGCTTTTCGGGAAACATCTTGGACAAGATTTCAGGGAAACGCGTGTGATGCGGTTCTGTCGTCGAATTCTTCCGATCACAAATGAATTTCACAATCAAGACTTCAGAGTGCGCATGGATGGCCGCTGGATGTTCACGCCGCTTGCTCTGACAATGATCGTAATTGAAATCACGGACCTGGCGTTCGCAGTGGATTCGATCCCAGCCATCTTCGCGATTAGTCAAGATCCATTCATTGTTTATACGTCGAACATCTGCGCAATCCTTGGCTTGCGATCGCTTTACTTCCTGCTGGCAGGTCTGATGAACCGTTTCATTTATCTCAGAACCGGACTGGCATTAGTTCTTGGATTTGTGGGGCTCAAAATGATTACCGCAGAATATCTGCCGTTTCCCAGAATCATCTCACTGGGAATCATTATGCTTATTCTGGGAATTACTATCTGGCTTTCCATGTTGAAAACGAAAAACGACGCTGCGTCGGAACACCAAAAATAAAGTATTGCCTTTGCTGTTCGGAATCATTTAACTGCTAACGAACCCCTATGAAAACTATTCTTGCCTCTGCTGCGATTGTGAGCCTTGCCATCGGAGCGTTCGCTGATATTCAAGACCCGCCCGGGAACGATTATGGTCCGACGCGCAAGCTCGGCCGCGGTATCTCGAACCTTGTCATCGCTCCGACTGAATTCTTTACGACTGTTAACCAGATCAACCAAACCGAAGGTAATTCTGCCGGAGCCGGCTACGGCGTTTGGAAGGGAGCGGGACGCACCGCGGCGCGCCAAGTGGCCGGTCTTGTTGAGATCCTGACGTTTCCGTTTCCAATTTGGCGCAACAGCTATCAACCTTTGCTGCCCTCAGACATTCCTTACATCCATGGCGGTTACGCGGAATTTCCGCCTGAAGTCGGTAACGAGTCGAAATACCCGTACGTGCGAGATACGCACCACGATTTCAATTAGCTTCGCTCCCGATTTGCGGGATGCCTTACGGGCGGGATCCATCAAGCCCGGTGTTTATCTATTTGCACAAACGCTTTCCTTTCCCGCAAGGAAGCGAATTTCTCTGGAGTATGGCTATCTAGGGACAAACAAATACAGTTCCTGGCAGAGAAATAGTCACACTTAGGCGCGTTGAGCGAAGTTCGCGCGAATCAAGGCGTTGATCTGCCTTGTTGTCAGGAGCAAAATCGCTGACGTTAAGGCAGTTGGCACCATGCAATCGCGACGTTTTTCCGGGCTGCCGCTCATTGGCGTATTCGCAATCATCTACCTCATTGCCGGCAAGATTGGCTTACACCTGGCATCATTAAACGCGAGTGCATCACCGGTGTGGCCGCCGGCAGGAATCGCGCTGGCTGCAATGCTCTTGCTCGGGTATCGAGCGTGGCCGGCAATCTTTATTGGTGCGTTCCTCGTAAACCTAACGACACCGGGAACCGTCGTCACGTCGTTCGCCATCGCGACCGGCAACACCCTTGAAGCTGTAGCCGGGGCGTGGCTGGTGAACCGCTTCGCGGGCGGCAAGAATGTATTTGATCGCCCACAGGGCGTTTTCAAATTCGCGCTCGTCGCAGCGATCAGCGCTGTCCTAAGCCCGGTGTTTGGCGTGACCAGTCTTGCGTTGAACGGCTTTGCCGACTGGACGAAATACGGCGCGATTTGGGTCACTTGGTGGCTCGGCGATATAGCGGGGGACCTCATTTTCACGCCGTTGGTTCTTCTCTGGGGCGTTAGGTGGAAATTAACCTGGAAAAAAGAGGAAACGATAGAAGTTGGCGTCGTCCTTCTCTTATTGGCGTTATTGAGTGCAGTTGTGTTTGGCGGATGGCTGGAGATCTCTGCCAAAAATTATCCCATCGCTTTTATTTGCGGCCCGATTGTGATTTGGACAGCTTTCCGCTTCACTCAACGCGAAACTGCCACGGGTATTTTCATTCTGTCCCTAATAGCCGTGTGGGGAACCGTGCGTGGCTTTGGGCCATTCGTTGGTCAAAGCGAGAATCAGTCTCTTCTCAATGTGCAGTGGTGGACGGCAGTGCTGGCCATAACGGCGATGGCACTTTCCGCTGGCATGGCTGAGCGACGCCGTATTGAGGAAAAGCTTCAGCAGCAAAAAAGCATCGTCCAAGCGGCGAATCGCACCAAAGACCATTTTCTGGCGATGCTCTCGCATGAACTGCGCACGCCACTTACTCCGGTCATTTCTGCACTGGACTCGCTCGAAACAGAGGCGTCACAAACTCAGGACACTAAAGCATCGCTGGCGATGATCCGTCGCAATATCGAATTGGAAACGCAGTTGATCGATGACCTGCTCGACTTCACCCGAATTGCCAGAGACAAAATGCAATTGCGTTTCGCTCCAATCGATGTCCACCAGGCTGTGTCGAACGTGGTCGAGATTTGTCGTGCCGAGGCGAGATCCAAAAAACTTAGTGTGCATCTCAATTTGCGAGCCAAGACTTATCACGTGACTGCCGACACCGCGAAATTTCAGCAGATCATTTGGAATTTGCTCAAAAATGCCATCAAATTTACCCCCGAAGGAGGAGATATCACAATCTCCTCGGACAATCCGTCCGAAACAGTTTTCGCCGTTAGCGTCGCCGACACCGGCATCGGCATAGAGCCTGAAGTCATGCAGCGCATTTTTGATCCTTTCGAACAGGGCAACCGCTCGTTCGAGCATCGTTTTGGAGGGCTCGGTCTGGGCCTGGCCATTTCAAAATCTCTCGCGCAAGCCCACGACGGCACGCTGACTGCACAAAGCGACGGATCCAATCGCGGCTCAACTTTTACATTATCGATGCAAGCTCTTCCGCAAGGTGAGGCCGTCGGCGTCGCATCAAAAACGGTCACTGACTCGGCACGACAAGGTCTGAAGATTCTTCTGGTCGACGATCATCAAGACACCTGCGCTGCACTGGAGAAATTGCTTGCGCGTCGCGGGCATCTGGTGGCGGTGTCGCACGACGTGCGATCGGCCATGGAAGCTGCTGTTCGCAACAAATTCGATCTCCTCATTAGCGATATTGCCCTTCCCGATGGAACCGGAATGGATCTAATGATGCAATTGCGCGCGATCGCCAATGTTCCGGGGATTGCGATTAGTGGCTTTGGCAATGACGGCGACATCGGGCGAAGTTTGCAGGCTGGCTTCTCCGAGCATCTCATTAAGCCTATAAAGCTCGACAACCTTGAGGCCGCCATCGAACGGACGCTTGGCGCGACGTAACACTTGGCTGAGGAAATCAACAACGGCGTCCGTTGGATCGCGTGGTCGCTGAACCTTTATTTGTCCCAAAATGGTTCGTCTAGCCTCTCATTAACACCGCGCTTTAGCGCGTTGCTCAGCGCCGGTGGTCGGTGTAACCGCTTCAGCGGTTTCCTTAGCGTGGAAAACTGCTAGAGCAATTTAATACCTGTGTCGTTGTGGGAGACACCCAGCTGAAGCAGGGTGTTAATGATATGCGCGTTATCGATCTGAAAATCGAAGACATTGCTTTTGGTGGGAAAGGCGTAGCGCGGGACCAAGGCAAGGCTGTCTTTGTTCCTTACACGATTGAACATGAGCTGGTTTCTGCCGAAATCGTCCGGGAAAAGAAGCAGTTCGCCGAAGCAGAGCTGGTCGAAGTTAAGCAGAGTTCGCCGGATCGCGTCGCGCCACAGTGCCCATATTTCGGCAGATGCGGCGGCTGCGCGTATCAACATATCGATTACGAACACCAGTTGGCGATTAAATGGCGACAGGTGCGCAACGCACTCCAGAGAATCGGCAAACTGAAGGATGTTGCCATGCGTCCGATAATTCCGTCGTCGAGGCAGTACGCATATCGCAACCGCATCACCGTGCACGCGCAGGACGACGTGATCGGTTTTTTTCGGCGCGATTCGCATCGTTTAATTGATATCGAATGCTGCCCGATCTCGCGCGACGAGATCAATCGCGCCTTGGCCGAGTTGCGCGAACGAAAACATGTGCGGGACGGGCATTACACACTGCGAAGTGCGTCCGAGCCGCGCGTGTTTTCGCAGGTAAACGACGAGGTCGCACAGGCTCTGCGGGACCTAATTATCGACCTCGTTCCGCCAAATCAGGAACTGTTAATCGACGCCTACTGCGGCGCGGGATTTTTCGCAAAAGTGTTGCTCGACAAATTCGAGCGTGTGATTGGAATTGATTGGGACCGGTTCGCTGTCGCCGCCGCTAAACAGAACGCGAGCAACAAAGAAACCTATATCGCCGGCGACGTGGAAAACGAACTAACAAGGAGCGACGGCTTCTTAGCCGTGGAGGGTAAAACGCGACGGCTGGGAAGCCGTCGTTCCCTGACGCTGATCATCGATCCACCCGCAACAGGACTCTCCGAAGGAGTCCGCAAGGCGATAAGCGATCTCGCGCCGGAAACGTTGATTTACGTGTCGTGCAATCCGCCGACTCTTGCGCGTGACCTAAAACAGTTGCAGCACAAATTCGCGATTAATTCGGTCACGCCGCTCGACATGTTTCCGCAAACGGCCGAGATCGAAGTACTGGCCCATCTCGAGTCACGGTGCTGACATTCGTTTTGGGGCGTTAACGATTTTTTAACGCATTTCGCACACGGTTTAATTAACCGTCCCATTAGATCGCGCTCATACTTACGCGTATGAGTGACTTGATCTTCATAGGAGTAATCATCGCGTTTTTCCTCTCGGGCGCTTTGTATACGGTGCTTTGCGAGAAGTTGTAGGAGGATAAATGGAAACGGTCATTGTTAGTGTCATAGCGCTGCTCCTTTTCGTGTATCTGCTCATGGCCATGATCCGGCCTGAAAAATTCTAACGTCCGAATGGAAACGTCTGGTTGGATTCAATTCGCGATTTATCTGATCGCGCTCGCCCTGGTGACAAAGCCGATGGGCCTCTATTTGATGCGCGTTCTCGACCCGAATGGCAAAACGTTGCTCGATCCGGTGCTGGGTCCAGTCGAGCGGTTCACCTATCGCGCCATGGGCGTTGACCCTCGCAAAGAGCACGACTGGAAGCAATACACACTGGCGATGCTGCTTTTCAGTCTGGTGGGCTGCTTGTTCACCTACGCGATCCTGCGCTTGCAATATTTTCTGCCCCTGAATCCGCAAAAACTGGCAGGAGTCAGTCCCGATCTTTCGTTTAACACCGCAACGAGTTTTACCACCAACACCAACTGGCAGAATTACGTTGGCGAATCAACGATGTCGTACTTCTCGCAGATGGTCGGGCTGGCGTTTCACAATTTCGTCTCGGCCGCCACCGGGATCGCCATCGCGGCTGCGCTTGTTAGGGCAATTGCGCGGCATTCGGCAACAACACTCGGCAATTTCTGGGTCGACCTGGTTCGGGTCACTTACTACCTGCTGCTGCCGATCTGTCTGGTGTTCGCAGTCTTCCTGGTGTCGCAAGGAATGATTCAAAATTTCAAGCCTTACACCAAGGCCACGCTGGTCGAGCCGATGAAGATCCAGGTGGAGAAAAAGAATGACAAAGGCGAGACGATCAAAGGACCAGACGGCAAAGCGGTCACAGAAGAGCAAACCGTGACCGATCAGAACATCGTGCAAGGCCCGATGGCGTCGCAGGTCGCGATCAAGATGCTTGGCACCAACGGCGGCGGCTACGTGAACGCAAACGCAGCTCACCCATTCGAGAATCCAACGCCGCTTTCGAATTTCATTCCAGATGTTGTCGATCTTTTCCATCGGCAGCGGACTGACTTACTACCTCGGCCGGATGGTTAAGAATCAGAAGCACGGCTGGACCATCTGGGCTGCGATGCTGATCCTTTTTGTTGGCGGAGTGCTGTTGTGCTGGTGGGCAGAGGCGAATGGGAATCCGATCCACCAAAGTCTCGGCGTTGCCGGCGGCAACATGGAGGGAAAGGAAGTCCGGTTCGGGATCTTCAATTCGGCGCTGTTCGCCACGGTCACAACCGATGCCTCCTGCGGTGCCGTCAATTCGATGCACGACTCGTTCACCGCGCTCGGCGGCTTTGTGCCGTTATTCAATATCCAGCTTGGCGAAGTAATTTTCGGCGGCGTTGGTGCCGGGCTTTACGGGATGCTGGTTTTCGTCGTGCTCGCAGTCTTTATCGCGGGCCTGATGGTCGGCCGTACGCCCGAATACCTCGGCAAAAAAATCGAAGCGTACAACGTGAAGATGGCGATGCTCTCGTTGCTCATCCTGGCCATTTCCATTCTCGGTTTTGCTGCCTGGGCCGTTGTTGCCAAATGGGGTCTGGCTGGACTGAATAACAGCGGCCCACACGGCTTGAGCGAGATTCTGTACGCATTCAGCTCAGGTGCTGGTAACAATGGCAGCGCATTCGCAGGTCTCTCGGGCAATACACCTCCTTATAACACAACGCTTGGCTTCGACATGTTATTCGGCCGATTCCTCATGATCGTGCCGATCATGGCGTTGGCGGGCTCGCTGGTGCAAAAGAAAGTCGCGCCGCCAAGCGTCGGCACGTTCCCGGTCTCAGGCGGCACGTTTCTAATTCTGCTTCTCGGAACCGTGCTCTTGATCGGGGCCCTCAATTTTCTCCCCGCGCTGACTCTGGGACCGATCGTCGAGCACTTCCTCATGCAGGGCGGAAAACTTTTCTAACGGAGGGCTTCGAAACTCATGACGCAAAAACCTGCATCTCTTTTCGACTGGAACATTGTTGGCCCTGCTATCGGCGACGCGTTCAAAAAACTTAACCCGCGGCTGATGGTGAAGAATCCGGTCATGTTCGTGACCATGGTCGGCGCCGCCCTAACGACAGTAGGAATTTTTACTGCCGAACTGGGACTGCGCGGGTTTGTAACGCAACTGGCGATCTGGCTTTGGTTCACGGTGCTGTTCGCCAATTTTGCTGAAGCGGTTGCGGAAGGCCGCGGCAAAGCACAAGCCGCCAGCTTGCGACGGGCGCGCAAGGATACCCTTGCGCGCCGCCTGTGGAACGGACGCGAACAGCAAGTTCCAGCCCCGGCGTTGCAGAAAGGCGACCTCGTCGTGTGCGAAGCAGGCGACGTTATTCCGGCAGACGGCGACGTCGTAGAGGGAATCGCCAGCGTAGATGAGGCTGCGATCACCGGGGAATCCGCGCCTGTAATTCGTGAGAGTGGCGGCGACCGCAGCGCGGTGACCGGCGGCACGCGCGTGTTGAGCGATCGCATAGTGATCCGTGTCACGGCTGACAAAGGCGCCGGGTTTCTGGACAAAATGATTGCGTTGGTCGAGGGCGCGCGTCGCCAGAAGACGCCGAACGAGATAGCGCTTACGATCCTGCTTGCCGCGTTGACGTTCATCTTTCTTCTGGTCTGCGTAACGCTGAAGCCATTCGGAATTTATTCGGCGACGAACTTTTCGGTTCCGGTGCTGATCGCGCTGCTTGTCTGTCTCATTCCCACAACGATCGGCGGATTGCTTAGCGCCATTGGAATCGCAGGAATGGACCGTGTGCTTCAGCGCAATGTCCTTGCAATGAGTGGACGTGCAGTCGAAGCGGCGGGCGACGTTGACGTGTTGTTACTCGACAAAACCGGCACGATCACGCTCGGCAATCGGATGGCGGTCGCCTTTCATGCTGCGCCAGGCGTTTCGCCCGATGATCTCGCGGCTTCTGCGCAGTTGAGCTCGCTGGCCGACGAAACGCCGGAAGGACGCTCGATCGTCGTGCTGGCGAAAGAGAAATTCGGATTGCGCGCGCGCGATATGCACGAACTGGAGGCCACGTTTGTGCCTTTCACAGCGCAAACGCGGAT
The DNA here is from genome assembly GCA_963761585.1 of uncultured Verrucomicrobiae bacterium. Lineage (GTDB taxonomy): Bacteria > Verrucomicrobiota > Verrucomicrobiia > Chthoniobacterales > UBA10450 > Udaeobacter. The sequence goes on along the minus strand of CAVXHW010000001.1, from coordinate 20,908 downwards.
GAGCGGTGTCGATCTTCACGCCAACGGCGCGGAACCGAAAATGCGCATTCGCAAAGGCGCGGCTGACGCGGTCCGCGGGTTTATCGAATCGGCGGGCGGAATATTTCCGCAGCCGGTGACGAAAACAGTGGACGAAATTTCGCATCGCGGCGGAACGCCGCTCGTCGTCGCGTCCGACATGCTGACGCTCGGCACGATTGAGCTCAAGGACGTGGTCAAGGGCGGAATCAAGGAACGATTCGCGCAATTGCGAAAAATGGGAATCAAAACCGTGATGATCACCGGCGACAACCCGCTGACCGCCGCGGCAATTGCAGCTGAAGCAGGCGTCGACGACTTCATGGCGCAAGCGACGCCCGAACAAAAATTAAAACGTATCCGCCAGGAGCAGTTCGAGGGTCACCTGGTTGCCATGACGGGCGATGGCACGAACGACGCACCGGCACTGGCGCAGGCCGACGTGGGTGTTGCCATGAACACCGGCACGCAAGCCGCGCGCGAAGCCGGCAACATGGTCGATCTCGATTCCAATCCAACGAAGCTGCTCGACATCGTCGAAATCGGAAAACAGATGCTGATCACGCGCGGTTCACTCACCACCTTCAGCATCGCGAACGACGTCGCGAAATACTTTGCAATCGTCCCGGCGATGCTGATGACCACATTTCCCGAGATTGCGCCGCTCAACATCATGCACTTGAGCACTTCCACGAGCGCGATCCTCAGCGCCGTCATCTTCAACGCGCTCATCATCATCGCGCTGATCCCGCTGGCGCTGCGCGGCGTCGCTTACAAACCGATGGGCGCGCTCGCGATCTTGCAACGCAACCTGCTGATCTACGGCTTCGGCGGTCTCATCGTTCCATTTATCGGAATCAAACTGATCGACCTGATCATCACCGCACTTCACCTGGCCTAACAAATGAAACAATTCTTCTCCCATATTCGCGGTGCAGTCGTGTCAACGCTTGTGCTGGCAGTAGTCTGCTGCGGTCTTTATCCGCTCATCGTGTTCGGAATTTCGCAACTGTTGTTTCGCGACCAGGCGAACGGCAGTTTGATTACCGGTGCGGACGGGAGCGTCCGCGGCTCGAAATTGTTAGGCCAGTCGTTCTCTGACGCGAAATATTTTCACCCGCGTCCTTCCGCCGCAGGCAACGGTTACGACGCCACAAGCTCAGGCGGCAGCAATTTGGGGCCGACGTCGCAAAAACTGAAGGATGCGATCAAGGAACGAATAGCAGCGTATCGCGCTGAAAATGGTTTGAGCGAAACCGAGCCGGTGCCTGCGGATGCAGTTACCGCGTCGGGTAGCGGACTCGATCCAGAGATCAGCTTGCGTAATGCCGAGCTCCAAGTCGCGCGCGTGGCTAAGGCTCGGGGATTAAGCGAAGAAAAAGTTCGCGAACTCGTCCAGCAAAACACCGATTGGCGTGATCTCGGTGTCTTTGGTGATCCCGGAGTCAATGTTCTGCAACTGAACCTTGCACTCGATGGAGTTGCCACCCCGCACTGACTAGATGGACGCCGCTGCGGCTCGAATTGCCTGACGTGAATTTTCCATTGAACCACGGATCATGTTAAAAACCCTTCAGTTGCTGGCTGCCTCGCTTTCGCTCGCCGCTAGCGCCCTGGGCGGCGAAGTCGCGGTGCCGACACCGTCGCCGACGCCGGAACCACGTTTTAAAATTACCGCATGGATCGACAGCGGCGTTACCTTTAATCCTGCCAGCCCGGCAGATAACCAGAACTTTGGACGGTTCTTTGACGATCGAGTGAACGAACCGCTACTGAACCAACTCGTAATCAATTTCGAGCGTGTGCTGGCGCCGCAGCCCGGTCAGTTCGATTGGGGTTTCAAGTTGCAATTCATGTACGGAAGTGACGCGCGCTTCATTCATTCACTTGGTCTGTTCAGCAACACGGCGGGCACCTCGACCGTCCAGCCGGACCTGGTCGAAGGATATCTCAACCTTCACTTTCCCATTATCACCGAGGGCGGTCTCGACTTGAAGCTTGGCAAATTCGTCACCCTGGAAGGAGCGGAAACCATCGATCCGCGCACGAATTTCTTCTATTCACATACCTACATTTTTAATGTTGGAATCCCGTTTAACCACACCGGCGGCCTGGCGACCTTTCATGCGACCAAATGGCTCGATGTTTACTCCGGAATTACGCGGGGCGTTAACACCAGCATTGAGGATAACAACGACAGCGTCTCCTTTCACGGCGGCATCGGACTCAACCTTTTGGATGGCAAACTGACGATTCTTGCGGCCACTTCCATCGGTCCTGAAACGCCGAACGACAATCACGATCAGCGCTACCTCAACTGCATCACCACTACATGGAAGATCACCGACAAGCTTACGTCCATCACTGATCTCAACTATGCGCGCGACGACGGCGCCAATGCTGACGCCTACGGCGTTGCCCAATATTTTACCTATGCTATCAACAGTTGGTTAACTGCCGGAATCCGCGGCGAAGTTTTCAGCGATCAACAAGGCTTTTACGTGATCTCGTTTGCTAACACGCATGACCCGATGCGCGCTTTGGAAGGCGAACCGACCATTGATCCGCGCACGGTCGGTGGCGGGCATACTACCTACGGTGCAATCACCGCCGGTGTGAACATCAAGCCACCGATGCCCAAGCCGATTTCCGGTCTCAACATCCGTCCGGAACTGCGCTACGATCGCGCGTTAAATGGTACGCATCCATTCAATCAGTCAAGTGACGTCGACCAGTTTACTGTCGGCGTAGATTGCATTCTCACGTTCTAGTTTAGCATGCATAACCATGCTTGTGTTACCACTGACGTGATCTCCCCATTTGGTACACACCTGCGAAATAAGACGATTCTTATGATAAAAAAACGTTCTTCGAAGTCGGTCATTCTCTGAAAGATCAAAATCAACCGGAGAAGCCATCTTCCCGTTAGGCGGTCAAATTGCGTATGACGGTCGAATTATGGATGCTAGTGGCAAGCATCGCCCTGGGCATGATTCATCTTATCGCCAGCTCGCATCTCATCAGTTGGCAACGCGGCTATCGTTGGACTGCTAGCAGCCGCGAAGAGACGGTTCCGCCACTTCACGGCTTGGCAAATCGTGTGGATCAGGCGACGACAAATTTCCTTGAGACATTTCCGTTTTTCGCCGCGCTGGTGCTTATTGCGCACGTCATCAACCATCACAGCGCGCTTACGATTTGGGGCGTGCATCTCTATTTTTGGGCGCGCCTAGCATATTTAATCGCCGCGGCAATCGGTTTAGGTCTCGTGCGTTCGCTTGTATGTTGGAACACAGCCTTCGTTGGCATTGCGTTGCTCTTTGTCGCGCTGTTCTGAAGAGGACCCATGCTAAGTGCAACCCTTCTCGGTGTGATTATTTGCGCCGCAGCAGCAGTTTTGGAGGCCGCACTCGCCGGCGAAGGGGCTCGTCAGCGGCTGTCGCAGCTTCGCATGCCGCCCTATTCTCCACCATTCGCACTTTGGCTTGTCATCGGTTTCCTGTTTTATGCGATGTGCTTCGTAATTTTGCGCCATGTGCTCAGCACTGCGCTTGTGTCGCCCTCAGAGATTTTTGGACTCGTGCTGACGGTTGTGCTCCTACTCGCGAACGCGTTTTGGAGCGTGCTGTTCTTCCGGTGGCGCGATCTTCGCGCCAGCTTCATCGCATTCGTGCCTTATGCGGTGCTCGTTGCCGCACTAGTTATCCTTCTCGCCAGCAGCTATCCTCTCGGTGCTATCTTGCTTTCGTTCTACTGCATTTATCTTATCTATGCTCTTCGATGGGGCTATCTTTTATGGCGACTTAACGCCCCAAACGCCTGACCAGACCGATGAAGCCAACGACCCCGTTGCGAAACAACTTTAGCGTGTCTGCCACGACACCCTGCCGTGGCTTATCTCTGTCTCGTAGATGGCAATCTCGACCATACTCGCATTGCTGTTTGGTTTGGTGACCGCTTTCTTTGCGGCGGTTTACTCCTTCAAGCCCGGCATGATCGTTCGTCGGGCCAATGAAACTGAACGGCGCACGCCCAAGTTGCTACACTTCGCACTTCCTATTCAGCCGCACGAAGGCCGCATCACAGTCCGACAGGTTCGTCGCACTGGACTAGGTCTGTTCTTGCTTAGCGCGTGGTTTTTGCTTGTCGCAATCATGTTTATCCTTGGACACTGACGTTGCAGATTGCGGATCCAACCAATCGATGAAGCCCGTATGAGGGTCAACGGTAGGTTAAGGGACTAGAGAGATTGTCAGCGATGATCTCGCAGGGCTTCATATGCATGAACAGACGAGGCGAATCACCTTTTCTGGCCTAAGGCGACACCTGTAACTTTCTCAAGTTCCAAAAACGCGGTGAAACTCGTCCACCATCAGCTTCACGTGCAACGTTAACAACGCGCTTGGGCACGATCTCTTTGGCTACGTTGTTTTACCTACACGTTCACCTTTGGAACAACGGGAAACCAAACGCAAGCTCTCACGGACTGTGTCGAAGTTTTGAGACGGCCGAACCGTTGAAGAAAAGCAGGTACAGCACAAACATGGCGGGTGCGCGCTTCGCGTTTTCCTATCAGAGAATTGGCGTAAGCTCTCGTGTATGAAGGACCCCGAGCGGCCCGACCCAGACGCGTTGCTCGCGCAGATGAAGCGGCAAGAAGCGCGATCGACTCGCGGCAAGCTGAAGATTTTTTTCGGCATGTCACCGGGCGTGGGAAAGACCTACGCCATGTTGCAAGCCGCGCGTGCAAAAGCAGGCCGAGGGATGCGAAGTCGTCGTTGGAATTGTGGAGACGCACGGCCGCAAGGAGACCGAGGCGTTGCTGGAAGGCATGCCAATCATGCCGCGTTCACAGGTTGAATATCGCGGCACGACACTGACCGAAATGGATCTGGATGCCATTCTAACCTGGCATCCCGGACTTGCCGTTGTTGATGAGCTCGCGCACACCAACGCGCCGGGTTCGCGTCATCCAAAACGCTATCAGGACGTGCTCGAGCTGCTGGATGCGGGCATCAATGTTTATACAACGCTTAACGTTCAACATGTCGGCAGTCGCAGCGACACGGTTCGTCAAATCACAGGCGCGCCGGTCAGTGAAACGGTTCCCGATTCGGTTCTCGATCTCGCCGACGAAATTGTTCTTGTCGATCTAACTCCGGATCAGCTGCGCGCGCGACTGGCTGAAGGAAAGGTTTATCTCGGCGAACGCGCAGAGTGGGCGGCAAAGAATTTTTTCCGCGAGAGCAACCTGACAGCGTTGCGCGAAATGGCGCTGCGCGTGGTTGCCGAGCATGTCGATCGCGACTCTGCGCGAGATCATGTCGGAAGAAAAGATCACGGGCCCCTGGAAGAGTGGCGATCGCTTGCTCGTCGCGGTCAGCGCGAGTCCGTACTCGGAGCGATTGATTCGTTACACGCGCCGGCTGGCCTCATCGATGGAGGCGTCATGGATTGTGGCAAACATCGAAGGGCCTCGAGCGCTTTCGCAGGAGGAACAGACGCGACTGACTCGCTATATCGCGCTGGCGCGCCAGCTCGGAGCGGAGGTGATTACGACGCCGGGCAGGGATGTTGCCGAAGCGCTGCTGCGTGTCGCCCGACAAAACAATGTTACGCAAATCATAATGGGGAAACCGCTGGGGACGCCGTGGTTCAGTTTTCTCAAGCCTGATCTGTTGCGCTGGCTGATGCGCCACAGCGGCAACATCGACATCCACATGATCCCCGGTCCGAGGAATCGGCGCAGCCAAGACGTGAATCGCTCGAAGAACGTCTGGCGCGCACGCCCTGGCAGGAGTTTGGAATCGCGCTCGGCATCGCTGCTGGCGTTACCGGCTTCTCATTGCTGATCGTCGACTTTATCGATTACCGCGCAGTCGCGCTCTTCTACTTGTTCGCAGTCATACTCGCCGGAATGCGATTGCGCCGCTGGCCGACGTTCGTTCTCGCTGCCCTCAGCGCGCTGCTCTGGAATTTTCTGTTCATTCCGCCACGCTTCACGTTTTACATCAGCAAGCTCGAGGACTTCATGATGTTCGGCGCGTACTTTGTCATCGCCGTCGTTATCGGACATCTTGGCAACCCAATTGCACGAACGCGAACAAGCCGAGCGCCGCCGCGAAGAACGCGCCACTGCTTTGTATCGTCTAACGCGTGACGCTGGCCGCCAGCCGCGATCTCAGTCAAGCGCTGCCGAAAGTTTTACAGTTGATCAGAGATTTCTTTCAGGCGGATGCCGCAGTCTGGTTGCGCGATGAAAATGGCCTGACGCAACATCCCGCCAGCACGCTTTGTGCCGTCGAAAAAGGACGAGAGCGTCGCGATGTGGGCCTTTCAAAAGAAACAAGCCGCCGGAAAATCAACAGACACGCTTCCTGATTCAGAGTGCCTGCACATTCCGCTGGTCGCCGGCGATCGTGCTGAGGGCGTGCTAAGCGTGCGGCTCAAGACGTTGCCTACATTGGAGCAGCGCGAATTGCTGGACGCGTTCGCTGCGCAGCTTGCTGTGTTTATGAACAAGGAACGTGCGCTGCAAGAGAGCCGCGAAGCTCAGGTGACGCGCGAATCGCAGAAGTTGCAAAAGGTGCTTTTCGATTCCGTGTCGCATGAGTTAAAGACGCCACTCGCCGCGATGAGCGCCGCATTGCAACAACCGCGCCCCAATTCCGCTGAATTACAACAAGCAGCGCGGCGCCTCACCCACACGGTCGATAATTTGCTTGACGCGACGCGTCTGGAATCCGGCCTTCTTCAACCGGTGCGCGAGTGGTGCGATCCAGGCGAGCTTGTGCACGAAGCAGTTGCTGCTTCCGGATTGAAAGAAGGTGACGTGCAAATCAACATCGCGAAGAACCTACCGGCAGTTTCCGTGGACTCGGGCCTGATTCAGCAGGCGCTGAATGCGTTGCTCTCCAACGCCATGAGTTATGGCAAAAGCGATCGACCGATTGAAGTGAGCGCCACCCGCGATGATTCCACGCTGATCATTTCCGTGGCCGATCGCGGCGTTGGTCTCGAACCGGGAGAGGAAACAAAAGTATTCCAAAAGTTCTATCGCGGTCCGCGCACTCGTCCCGGTGGTATCGGCCTCGGTCTGTCGATTGCGCGACAATTGGTCGAGGCGAATGGCGGCGAGATCGTTGCGCAGAACCGCCAGGGGGGCGGTGCGGTGTTTTCCATTCGTTTGCCTATCAGTGAAACAATGCGACTTCCTGGCGCGGAATCTGTGGCGACAGGCGTGTCGCCGAGAGAAACTATTGAGGCGGAGGCATCCGCCGTTAAGGCCGCAGCGGCGCGTGTGTCATCCGCTAAATGAATCTCGTCGCCCTAATCATTGACGACGAGGTTCAGATCCGCCGGCTGCTGCGGCTTGTTCTCGAGGGCGAGAACTACAAGGTGCATGAAGCCGAGACCGGGCAACTGGGGTTGATGGAAATCGCCACGCGCAAACCGGACGTGGTCCTGCTCGATCTCGGGCTGCCGGACCTTGACGGACTGCAAGTGCTAAAACGCTTGCGGGAATGGAGCGAAGTACCGGTCATCGTTCTGACGGTGCGTGATGATGTGCAGGAAAAAGTAGCGGCCCTGGATGCCGGCGCGGACGATTACATCACCAAGCCATTTAGCACCCCGGAATTGCTCGCGCGCCTTCGAGCGGCGCAACGGAAAACACGGCCAGCCGAGGAGGTGTCTGTATTTAGAAATGGCGATTTGATCGTCGATCTCACGGCGCATGTGGTCACGCGCGCAGGCCGTGAAATCAAATTGTCCGCCACCGAGTACGCTTTGCTCCGCTTATTCGTGAAACATCCAGGACGCGTTCTCACGCATCGCCACATCCTGCGCGAAATCTGGGGCCCGAAGTCCGAGGAGCATCGGCAATACTTACGGGTTTACGTCACGCATCTGCGCCAAAAAATCGAGCGGGATCCAGCAAAACCATCGTTGATACAGACGCAGCCAGGAATCGGCTACCGATTCACTGGATAACTACTCACAGGCATTGCCCGAGAAAGCGCTTGCCAGCGAGCGAGCGCACAATCGAGAGTCACTGCCAATACCGATGGCGCAGCTAGTGGAAGATCTTGTTCTCGACGCGAGTGCGGGCGTACATCGACCGCGCAATCTGGATTGGAAGCGCGCTGCCGCATTGCTCTACGGCGATTGGGGAACCAGCAAGGCGTATGTGATTGGTCTCGCGTTTCTCGCCGCCGGGTTTTCATCGCTACCTATCATTCTTGCAGTCTGCGGCGTGACCGCGCTCGTCGGCATCAATTACATCGTCATCTGTCGTCACTTCCCCGATGGCGGGGGTGTTTATTCATCCGCGCGTTCACAGGGACGTTTGCTGGCCGTGGTAGGGGCCCTGTTGCTCGTAGCCGATCTGACAGTAACGGCCGCTCTCAGCGGCTGGTCGGCAATGAGCTACGTCACTTCCGGCGCTGAGGATATCGTTTGGATCAAGTTTCTGCGCGACCATATCGCGCTCACAACGATCGGCGTGCTTTTGGTCATGGGCTTAATCAACTGTCTCGGACCGAAACATTCCGGGAGTTTCGCTGTAGCGCTGGCGCTGCCGACGATAGTGGTAGTGGTCCTTCTGATCGCGCTCAGCGTGCCGCATTTGACCACGCGATTTCTCGAGCCGCGGCATCAGAGTTTCACCACTGTCTGGGTGCAGTTCGTCGGTGTGATCCTGGCGTTATCCGGAGCGGAATCCATCGCGAATCTCACCGGCGTGATGAAGCTCGATCCGGGATCGACGATGGAACGTCCGCGGGTCGCGCGTGAGTCGTTGAAGGCAATTTTGCCCGTGGCAATCGAAGTCGTTATTGGCACGGCGCTCCTTGGATGGGCAATGCTTTCGCTGCCGTCCGTGCTCGAGAAAACCCTGCATTTAAGTGACGAGGGCGCGATCACCGCGGTGCTGGGACAGAGGAGCGAAGACATGTTGCGCTTCGTTGGCGAAGAATTTGCCGCCGCGACGTTTTCGCCCGCGATCGGACAAATCTTCGGCTGGGTCGTCGGAATTGTTTTTTGCCTGCTGCTATTGAGCGCTGCTAACACTGCGATCGTAGCAATGATCGGTTTGCTTTACATGATGTCGCGCGATCGCGAGATGCCGCGGCAATTTCGTCAGCTCAACCGGCACGGCGTTCCGCTGTGGCCGTTGGTCATCGCTGTTGGTCTGCCCATCGTCGTGCTGCTTTTTGCCGCGAACTTCGCCTCGCTTGCCGGTCTATATGCAATTGGCGTAGTCGGCGCGATCACGGTGAACCTCGGTTCCTGCACATTCAATCGGAACGTAGATTTCACCTGGTACGACCGTGTGCTCTTTGGCATCACATTCGTGATTCTGGCTTTCGTCGAGCTGACGCTGGCTCATACGAAAGTCGATGCGCTTCAATTTGTGCTCGCGATTTTGATCGGCGGGCTGGCATTGCGCGCATACACATTGAAGCGTCAGGGCCTCACCACTCTCACCGTTACGCGCGAAGTCGCCCGGATGGTCACGCCTGACCTGATGACCAGCATGCGGCCGCATTTGGAGGAAGGCCAAAAAATCATGGTCGCGGCCCGTGGAATCACACCGGTGCTCAGCTTTGCCTTGGACGAAGCGCAGTTGCGCAAAGCCACGCTCTTTGTGCTCTACGTTAAGGAAGTCGCTGTTTATTACACGGCAGCCGGCACACGGCTTGGCCGCTCCAACTGGGAGGACGATCCGGAGGCAAATGCTATCATGTGTTCGATGCGCAAACTCGGGAACGAGCGCGGCATCAACGTGGTTCCGCTTTACGCCGTAAGCCAGGACGCCGCCACGACAATTGTCGATCTTGCCGCAACGATGGGCATGGATTTCCTCGTCATTGGTGCCTCGCAACGTCCGGCGATGGTGAAGCTCCTCCGCGGTAGCGTTGCCACAAACGTGGCGCAGCATCTGCCCGAATCGATTCACCTGATGATTTACGGTTGAGTTGTAGTCACCGGTTTGTTGACCGGTCTGCTCGGGTCAATAAGAAGAAGTAAACGGCCCATCGAGCCGTGGCCACAGGCGCAGACGAGTTATTTCCTGATCCCGAAAAATGCTTCGAGCGCATGCGTTCCGAGCGCTTTCCAGATCTTAATCACTTCATAGGTGATAACTGTGGTGAAAGTCACGGCGAACCAAACAAAAACTGCTTCAATCGGCAGGCCCGACCATGCTCCAATGTGCAGCCCCATCATCGTGCGCGGCCGGTATTCCCACCAGCCGTAAGGCAACGCGAGCGTCGCTTCCCAAAGCAAACTGATCAGCAGCAGCAGGAAAAATGTAAAACTGAATGCGCGCCAATTAATAAATGGCCGAACAGTGTGAAAAAAGCCAGCCGATGGAATGAGCGACGCGCAAACGAGATAAACGAAATACCAGGGGAAACCTTCTGGCGCGCCTGACAAAAACTTTCGATACACAATCGCAGCTGCGATCAGCAAAATGCCGAGCACGACAGACGCAAAATGAAAACGAACGATCCGCGGTATGTTTTTGGCCGTCGCCGCGTAGTCGGGCACGTTGTACGCCCCCATCCAATATTCATCGCACCAAATGTAACTCAGCAGCACCAGCATGAACCCGGCGAGATAGAAAACGAATTCCTCGATGGGAATCGCTCCGCCAAACGCTGGTACTTCCCAACCGAGTGTGGCCAATTTATTCGGGAAAACGAAAAACGCATTGCCGAACAGAAGATCGAGCAGGAAACCGAGCGGCGTTAGCACCGCAATCGTTCGCCAGAATGCTTTTCGCGGAAACTGCAAATCGGGTCGACAAGCAAACCACCACCCGAGCGCGCCGATCGGGATGATAAACAATAGCAGGCTCCACGTGTATCCGAGCGGCGTCGGATTATCCGATGTTGCTTGCAACACGACGGGGTGAACAACCGTCCGCAACGTGAGCGCAGCCGGAATAATGAGTGCTGCGGCAATGGCAAAAACAACGTAGAACGCTCTTCGCTCTTGCATGCGCCCACAGCTTAAACAGAACAGTTTTAACTTTTAAGATTTAAGTGCGCCGGCTCAAAAAAACATTGTCATGTTGAGCGAAGCGAAACATCTCTGGTCCCGTTCATTTGCGAAAAGTCGACTTCAGAAAATAATCAGAGATTCTTCGGCTTCGCTCCGAATGACATTTGTGAGATCTGATCGAGCGCTTAAAAGTTAACTGCCGTGACTCCGCCGAAGGTCCTCATCGCCGATTCCATTTCGCAACGCGGAGTGGACGAACTCGCGCGCGAGAACGCGCTGCAGGTCACGGTCAAAACCGGCTTGAACGAGCGCGAACTTGTCGAGTTGATTCCGGCGTTCAGCGCGCTGGTGGTGCGCAGCCAGACCAAGGTCACCGCCGAAATTTTGAATGCCGGTAACAAACTGCGTGTCGTGGGCCGCGCGGGTGTCGGAGTGGATAACGTCGATGTCGAGACAGCGACCCGCCGCGGCGTCGTCGTGTTGAACGCGCCGGGCGGAAATACGATCTCGACTGCCGAACACGCGTTTTCGTTGTTGCTCTCGGTAGCGCGCAAGATTCCGCAGGCTGACGCAAACGTTCGCAGCAAACATTGGGACAAAAAGAATTTCGAAGGCGTCGAACTGTACAACAAAACGCTGGGCGTAATCGGCATGGGCCGCATCGGCAGCGAATTGAGCCGGCGTGCAATCAGTTTTGGTATGCGAGTGGTTGCTTACGATCCTTATCTGTCCGCGACACGCGCACGCAGTCTGCAAGTAGAACTCGTGGATGAACTCGACGATTTGCTTGCCGGTGCCGATTTCATCTCGCTGCACACGCCGCTTACTGCTGAAACACGCCACATTCTTGATGCCGCGCGGTTAAGCAAGACAAAGCGAGGCGTCCGCATCATCAATTGCGCTCGCGGCGGTCTGGTTGATGAAGCGGCGCTGGCGCAGGCGTTGCTGGACGGGCAAGTCGCCGGCGCAGCGCTGGATGTTTTCGAAATTGAACCGCTGCCGGCCGATTCGCCTTTGCGCGGTGCGCCTAATGTTGTTCTCACGCCGCATCTCGGCGCATCGACCGCGGAAGCGCAGGAGAGCGTCGGCATTGAAATTGCGCAATCGATCCGCGCCGTGCTGCTCGAAGGCACGATCCGTAACGCGGTGAACATGCCGAACCTCGACGCGAAGACGCTGGCAATCATCGGACCGCATCTCCGTTTCGGCGAAAAGCTGGGTAAATTTCTGTCGCAGATCGCGCCGAAACGCGCGGAGTCGTTAAACATTAACTACAGCGGCAAGGTGAACGAAGTTGATACGACTGCGATCACGCGCGCAGCGCTGAAAGGCTTCCTGCAAATCGCCGGTGGCAGCGAAATCAACGAAGTGAACGCGCCCGCGTTTGCTGAAACGCTCGGTTTGAAGGTGAGCGAATCACGGCTGAGCGCGCCCGGCGATTACACCGACATGCTCGAACTCTCCGCCGCTGGCGAAGGGAAAACCGTTTCAGTGGGTGGCGCATTCTTCGGGGCCACGCCGCGAATTGTGAGCATCAACAGCCGCCCAGTCGAAGCCCGACCGCAGGGCGTGGTGCTCGTGCTGGAAAACACGGATCGTCCCGGAATGGTCGGGCGGATCGGCACGCTGCTCGGCGAGCATGGCGTCAACATCGCCACGATGTCACTCAGTCGAAATCAGGCCGGCGGCACCGCGCTCACGGTGTTGAATCTCGACACCGCCCCGAGTGAAGAGTTGCTCCGCGAAATTCACGCGAGCGAAGACATTCACTCGGCGCAAGTGATCCAGTTGTAGGTAGGGACATCGCGCTGCGATGTCCGGACGGCGCAGCGCGCCGTCCCTACCAATTCCAAATCAATTTTCTTGCCGAGCACGAATCAACTCGATACAACTCGGTTTATGGACTTTGGCGCTCATTCATGGATTTGGACCATTCTTGTTGGTCTTGTCATCGGTGCGATCGCGAAACTGCTGATGCCGGGAAGAGATCCCGGTGGTTGCATCATCACCATTCTGCTCGGCATCGCCGGCGCGTTCGTTGGGACGTGGATCGGTCGCATCTTCGCGGGCGAGAATTACATCGCCGGCTGGATCATGTCGGTCATCGGCGCCATGATCCTGTTGCTGCTGTATCGATTCATTTTCAAACGCGGCGCGTAGGTAGGGACATCGCGCTGCGATGTCCGGACGGCGCAGCGCGCCGTCCCTACCAGTTATCGCATTGATTCTGCACCCGCGTTTGCTCTGCGCGGCGAACGCGACATTGTCACTTCCTCAATGGCCGTCCCGAAGAAAACGCTCGTTATCATCGCATTCGCCGCGCTGTACGTGATCTGGGGCTCCACTTATCTCGGAATCAAGTTTTCGATCGAAACGATTCCGCCGTTTCTGATGGCAGGCGCGCGATTCGTGTTGGCCGGCATGATCATGTATGCGATTGCCTGGTCACAGGGGATAGGCAAATCGACTTGGGCGAACTGGCGGACGTCCTTCATCATCGGAGCGTGTTTGCTGCTCGGCGGCAATGGCGGCGTAACGATCTCAGAACAATATATCGACTCCGGATTGGCGGCGCTGATCGTGGCGATCGTTCCGATTTACATCGTGCTGTTGGGGTGGGCCACGGGAATGGCGCCCCGGCCGACGCCAATCATGTGGATGGGGCTCGCCGGCGGTTTTGTTGGGGTGGGAATTTTATTCGGACCGGGCCTGCATTTTCACTCCGTCGGCGGACGAAATCCCGCGATCGGAATATCGATCCTGCTTGTCACAAGTTTCATTTGGTCGGCGGGCTCGCTTTACTCGCGCGCTGCGAAACACGCAGCCTCACCATTTCTTACTGCTGCTCAACAAATGATCTGTGGCGGCATATTGCTTTTGCTCGCGGGCGTCGTCACCGGCGAACTGCCGCGGTTTCATCCCGGTTCCATTTCCATGTTATCGCTCGGCTCATTTGTTTATCTCGTAATCATCGGCGCCGTGGTCGGGTATACCGCTTACATTTGGCTGCTGCGCCACTGCGATCCGCCGAAGGTCGCCACTTACGCGTATGTGAATCCTATTGTCGCTGTCCTGCTCGGCACTTTCTTTGCAGGTGAAACTGTCACCGTACGCACGTTGGTTGCCGCTGCTCTGATCATCGGTTCAGTGGCACTCATAATCACGGCCCAGCAGCTACGAGCGCGCGTCGAGCCGGCCTTGAGCGCTGCGCTGGAGCCTGCTGATTGAAGTCGGAGACGGCCCGCCCTCGGGCTGTTTCGGGCGCTCTATTGCGGTGCGGGCGGCTCACCGGCTCCATTGGACGTGCTACTGGAGCGCAATGCGAAAGAGCGTCGCGATGGTGCGGGTGCCGCCTATTTGCGGTGTGCAGCGAAGAGGATTCGTGCTCGTTCTATTTGGCGACTAACGAATGGTCGTCCGAAGCACAAGCCAGCGATATGCCGCTAGCGCTTATGACTGAAGCTGCGAATTTTCGTGAGCAGTCTGCACTTCTTGCGCTTTAATGCGGCATGGCCGCAGAGCAGAAAGATCGTCACCAAACGATCGATGCTGCAAGACGCAACTGGCAGGCTGAAGTCGAGACCGCGCAAACCTACCGCGATCTCGCGGAACGTGAGCGCGACGAAAAACGCAAAGGCATTCTTTTGCGCATGGCCGAAGCGGAAGAGCGTCATGCGCACCGATGGGAAGCAACGCTGAAGGATCTCGGTGCCGAGGCGCCTGTTTACAGGGACACCATTGGGCGCCGTCTAAATCGATGGTGGAACAAAATCGCCGGAGCGGAAATTGCCATTCGCCGTATGGAAGCGACGGAAGAACGGCAGGAAGCAGAATTTCACGATCAAGCCGAGCGCGCTTTCGCTGGCGAAAAGGAAGTTCAGGAATTTCTGCGAAAAAGTGCGCTCGAAGAGAAAGCTCATGCGCGAGTGCTGAGCACGATGGTGCCGCCGGTGAGCCCGCGCACTGCGCTGGATAAAATCCTGAAGCGCGAACGCTGGCACGGACGCGGCGGCAGTTGGGTGGCCGACGCGATTTACGGCGCAAATGATGGGCTTGGCGCAGTGTTTGGAATTGTTTCGGGCGTCGCCGGCGCCACAAATAATCAGCAGCATTATGTTTTGATCTCCGGTCTTGCGGGCATGCTCGCTTCCACTCTGTCGATGGGCGCAGGCGCATATCTTGCCGCAAAGAGTGAAGCGGAAGTGTATGAAGCGGAAATCTCACGCGAACGCGCTGAGGTGGAAGAGAATCCTGAAGAAGAAATCGAAGAAATGTCGCTCTTCTATCAGTTGCAGGGATTCACTCCTGAAGAATCGCAGAAAATGGCGGAGCGCCTGGCGGAACAACCCGAGCAATTTGTGCAGGTGATGGCGCAAAGCGAGCTCGGTTTGTCCGAGCATCGGTTTCCTAACCACTGGACCGCTGCTTTTTCAGCCGGTGTTTCCACGGCAATCGGCGCGTTTGTTCCTATCATTCCGTTCTTTTTCTCCGGCGGTCTCGATGCCGTTATCGCTTCCTTCGGAATCAGTCTCGTCGCGCACTTTGCCGTCGGCGCCCTGAAATCGCTGATCACGATCCGTTCGTGGTGGGCGTCAGGCTTGGAGATGACGTGGATTGGCGTCATCGTCGCGGTCGTCACGTACGGGCTGGGACTTGCGTTTGGCGCTTTGGGCTAAAGCCTCACGCCTCCCTCGAAAGAGTATGCTGGGGCTTTGAATATCTTGCAGCCTACTTGGTCTGTGTACCAAGCGCACAAGGTGTCCGAACTCCGAAACAAATACGATTAGATCGTTGTAACCGAATACCGTTCTCGGAGGTCACAACTATAGGCGTCTTCGCATGCGCACGAGGTATGTAAAAAAATGTCTAAACGGCTTATTATCGGAATCGTCAGCGCGCTCCGTCGTTTTGATCGGATGGTGGAGCTTTCATCATCGCGCTCCGTCTGATCAAACCGGGTCAACGGCCACAGCAGGAACTTCGGGAAGACGCGGCGGATCTAGAGGCGGCGGCGGCCCGGTGCCGGTGGTCGCGGGAAAGGTCGAGCAGAAAGATACGCCTATCTACCTAGATGGCCTCGGAACGGTCCAGGCGTTCAACACCGTTACGGTGCACAGCCGCGTGGATGGCGAATTGCAGCAGGTGCTCTTCACCGAAGGGCAGGATGTCAAAACGGGTGATCTCCTGGCGGTGATCGATCCGCGGCCTTTCCAGGCAGCTTTAGATCAGGCAATCGCAAAAAAAGCGCAGGACGAAGCGGCTCTCGCCAACGCCAAGGCCACGCTGGCACGCAACACTGATTTGGTGAAAAAGAAGGTGATCGATCAGCAAGATTTCGACACATCCAAGTATCAGGGCGATCAATTCCAGGCTGCAGTCCAGGCGGACCAGGCGGCGATCGAGGCCGCGAAGACGCAGCTTGATTACACGCAAATCAAGTCACCGATTGACGGACGCACCGGCGTTCGACTGGTCGATGTTGGCAACATTGTTCACGCGGCCGATCAAACAGGAATCGTCGTCATCACGCAACTGCACCCGATTTCGGTCGTGTTCACTCTGCCCGAACAAAAGTTACAGGAAATTCTGAGCCGAGGCGGCGCGAATGGCGGGTTGCATGTCTCTGCACTGGATCGCGGAAACACGAATGTGCTCGACGAGGGTACGCTCGCCGTCGTTGACAACCAAATTGATCAGACGACAGGCACGGCAAAGTTGAAAGCGACGTTTCCTAATGATCAGTTGCAACTTTGGCCGGGAAAATTTGTCAACGCGCGTTTAATTTTGACCACGCGCAAAGACGCCACTGTCGTTCCTTCAAGCGTTGTGCAACGCGGCCCGCAGGGAACGTACGCATACGTCATCAAGACAGACAAAACGGTCGAGATGCGGCCAATTAAGGTCGCGCAAACGGAGGCAAATGTTGCTTTGATCGACAGCGGATTGGAAGCCGGGGAGCAGGTCGTAGTGGACGGTCAATACAAACTTCAACCTGGCGCGCATGTTGAGCTGACGACACCGCAACCGTCGCAGCAAGCGCGAACTCCACAGCTGAAACAATCGAGCCACAAAACGGTGAGCACAGGAAAACCGTGAGTATTTCCGAACCATTTATTCGGCGACCAGTTGCGACTTCGCTGTTGATGGCGGGCGTGGTTTTGCTGGGGATACTTGGCTACAAATTGCTGCCGATCTCAGCGCTGCCGACCGTTGATTTTCCAACGATCGAAGTGACGACATTTTATCCCGGAGCGAGCGCAGACGTGATGGTCTCGTCGATCACTACGCCGCTCGAGCGGCAGTTTGGGCAAATCAGCGGATTGGCGTCGATGAATTCCACCAGCTCCTTCGGTACATCGACAATCACTTTGCAGTTCGTTCTCGACCGGCCAATCGACGTTGCCGCGCAGGACGTGCAAGCCGCGATCAATGTCGCCGGCGGATTTCTGCCGCCAAATCTGCCGAACCCGCCGAAATACAACAAGGTCAATCCGGCCGACACGCCGATCCTTACGCTGTCGATCACGTCCGATAGTTTGCCCTTGGATCGCGTAAACGATTTCGCCGACACGTTGCTCGCGCAGAAAATTAGCGAAGTCACCGGCGTCGGCCTTGTCACGATTCAGGGAAATCAAAAACCGGCCGTGCGCGTGCAAGTGAATCCGGCGGCGATTTCCGCCCTCGGGCTCAGCTTGGAAGATGTGCGAACAGTTCTCGGACAGGCGAACGTGAACGCGCCGAAAGGCAGCTTCGACGGGCCGCGGCAATCGTTCACTATCGGATCGAACGACCAGATTTTTTCCGCTGACGCTTACAAACCGATCATCGTCGCTTACAAAAACGGCGCTCCGATTCGACTCGGCGATGTTGCGAACATCATCGACAGCGTGGAGAACGATCAGCTCGCGGCGTGGGTCGGCACGAAAGGCGGCGAGAAGCCCGCGGTGCTGCTCGACATTCAGCGGCAGCCGGGCGCGAACATCATTCAAACGGTGGACCGCGTGAAGCAATTGCTGCCGCGATTGACCGGCACCCTGCCGCCGTCCGTGCACGTTTCCATTCTGGCTGATCGCACCGAGACGATCCGCGCGTCAGTGCGCGACGTGCAATATACGTTGCTACTGACCATCGCGCTCGTCGTGATGGTGATGTTCCTCTTCCTGCGAAAACTCTGGGCGACGGTGATCACGAGTGTGGCGCTTCCGCTCTCGCTCATCGGGACGTTCGGCATCATGTATCTGGCCGGATTCAGCCTCGACAATCTTTCGTTGATGGCGCTGACCATCTCGACCGGCTTCGTCGTCGATGACGCGATCGTGATGATCGAAAACATCGTCCGCTATATCGAAGCGGGCGATCCGCCATTGGAAGCCGCGCTCAAAGGCGCAAAGCAAATCGGTTTCACGGTGGTGTCGTTGAGTATCTCGCTTGTCGCGGTTTTCATTCCGCTGCTGTTCATGACCGGAATTGTCGGCCGCTTGTTCCGCGAATTCGCGATCACGATGAGCGTGGCGGTTGGTGTATCGGCGTTCGTTTCACTGACGCTCACGCCGATGATGTGCGCGAAGCTATTGCGCTCCGAAACGGAAGAAGATAGAGAACACCAGGGCGCGTTTTATCGCCGGACCGAAGAATACTGGACGCGGTTTAGCAATTTGTATGAACGCGGGTTGCGCTGGGTGTTCGCCCATCAGCGATTCGTTTTGGTCGTCGCTATCCTCACCCTCGTTGCGACCATCCTGCTCTACATCGTCGTGCCGAAAGGGCTGCTGCCGCAACAGGATACCGGAGTGATCGTCGGCGTGACGGATGCCGCGGAGAACATTTCCTTCAAGGCGATGTTGGAGCGCGTGCACGCCGTTTCCGATATCGTTAGGCGCGACCCGGACGTCGTGAGCGTGTCAGCCTCGGTCGGCGCTGGAACAGTGAACGCGACCATCAATACCGCCCGGCTTTACATCGTGCTCAAGCCCCACGATCAGCGCGCGAATGCCGAAAAAATCATCGAACGGTTGCGCGATGCCACGCGCGATGTCGAAGGCGTCTCGTTCTTCATGCAAGCGGCGCAGGATTTGCAGATCGATGCCCGCGTCAGCCGCACACAATTCCAATACATTTTGCAAGACGCGGATGCGGCCGAGCTCGCAGAGTGGACGCCAAAACTGGTGCAAAAACTTGGACAACTGCCGCAGCTCACTGACGTCGCAAGCGATCAACAGGTGAACGGGTTGCAGTTGAACGTTGATGTCGATCGCGAAAAGGCGTCCCGGTTAAACGTACTAACACAAGCAATCGACGACACGCTTTACGACGCATTCGGACAACGGCAGGTCTCGATCATTTTCACGCAGCTCAATCAATTCCGCGTCATTCTCGAAGTGGAACCGCAATTTCGTGAGTCGCCCGATTTGCTCGACAAGATTTATGTCAAATCAAGCAGCGGTCAGCCGGTGCCGCTGAGCGCGTTCGCCACGATGCACGTGAGCAACACGCCGCTCTCCATCCCGCATCAGGGGCAATTTCCGGCCGCCACCATCTCATTCAACTTGCAGAGTGGGAGCTCGCTCAGTCACGCGATCCCGGCAATTCAAAAAGCAGAACGCGAAATCGGTTTGCCTGATACAATCGCAACTACATTCACCGGCGCGGCGGCGGAATTTCGTTCATCGCTAACGAGCGAGCCACTGCTGATCCTGGCGGCCGTTGTGGTGATTTATATCGTGCTCGGCGTTCTGTACGAAAGTTACATTCATCCGATCACGATTCTTTCGACCTTGCCATCTGCAGGCGTCGGCGCGTTGCTCGCGCTGCTCATTTGCCGCATCGATTTTTCGTTAGTCGCGCTTATCGGCATCATCCTCCTCATCGGCATCGTGAAAAAGAACGCGATCATGATGATCGATTTTGCGCTCGAAGCCGAACGCAAGGAAGGGATGTCGTCGGAGGAGTCGATTTATCAAGCATGTATGCTGCGGTTTCGGCCCATCATGATGACAACGGCGGCGGCACTATTGGGCGCATTGCCACTTGCCCTCGAGAGTGGAACTGGCAGTGAACTGCGGCGACCGCTCGGAATTTCCATCGTCGGAGGATTGTTGCTCTCGCAATTTCTCACGCTCTACACGACGCCGGTGATTTACCTTTATCTCGATCGGTTTGGAGGTTGGATGAAGGAACGCCGTCGCCGCGGTGAGGTTGCTCAAGCCGAGCTACCGCTAAGAACGTCGACAGTTCTGGAACACGAACCCGAGCCGCAATTCGCTGGAGTAAACGGTGAAGATGATCGCTTGGGATTTTAACTGTAGCGCGAGCGTCTCGCTTGCGGTGCAAGACAACGCAAGCCGAAGGCATGCGCTACCTCAGTCATGAACATTTCCGAGCCATTCATTCGTCGACCAGTCGGCACATCCCTGCTGGCAGCGGGAGTGCTATTGCTGGGCGCCGTGGCCTATTATTTTTTGCCGGTGGCGCCGTTGCCGAAAGTGGATTTCCCCACCATTTCGGTCAACGCGCAGGAACCGGGCGTCGATCCGCAGACCGCGGCGTCATCGCTCGCCGCGCCGCTCGAGCGCCGCTTTGCGCAAATCGCCGGCGTATCTGAAATCACTTCCGTTAGTTCGTTAGGCGGTTCGTCCATAACGATCCAATTCGATCTGAATCGGGACATCAACGGCGCGGCGCGCGACGTGCAGAGCGCAATCAATGCGGCTTCTGGAGAATTGCCCACCGGACTGCCGCAGCCGCCCTCGTATCGCAAAGTCAATCCATCCGATGCGCCGGTCATGGTGCTCGCGATGACGTCGGACGCGTTGCCCTTGTCGCAGGTTTACAATCTCGCCGATCAAATCATCGGCCAGCGCATCAGCCAGGTTGATGGCGTCAG